>JBLLNP010000005.1:0-130785 GCA_048058975.1 Balneola sp. | reverse complement strand
TATCTGCTTCGTGGTCTATAATATCCACAAAAGCCCCACTTGAGTAAACCTTAACCTCATTACCATTGATAAAGGCTCTTGCTTCCGGATGTGTATTCGCTGCTACCCTGTACCTTGAAAAGGAATACATAACGGTATCCTCTTCAGGAATTACAATATTCAGATATAATGAGTCTGTTTTAAGGCTATCTTGTTGAGCTATTGCCTCTGTATTTATAAAAAAAAGGCTTAAAAAAAGTACCCCAAATGTCTTCATAATTATTAATCGTAGAGATGATATTGTTTAGATTTTTGTCTGAATGATTCCACATCTTTGTTTAAGAAATCCCGGATGTCATCCACTTTGTATGATTGCATAAATCGTTTTCTTACTTCGTCCGATCCCGAA
The DNA here is from genome assembly GCA_048058975.1 of Balneola sp. Taxonomy (GTDB): domain Bacteria; phylum Bacteroidota; class Rhodothermia; order Balneolales; family Balneolaceae; genus RHLJ01. The sequence goes on along the minus strand of JBLLNP010000005.1, from coordinate 130,397 downwards.
ACTTTATCAAACATAGTCCACCTGTTTTTACCTTGGTCAAAAACATCTTTATTTGGATAAAGCTCTTTGTGAACCTGCATGAAGTAGTATTGAAGAAGCATCAGTTCGGCTTGTGTATAATCGGAAAAATGTATCTGAACTCCATGTAAGGTTTTTCCTTCATCTCTTCCATAAAAGGGTTTGTAAACTACAGGTCTGAAATCTACTCCGGGGATTCCCAACGCATTCATTTTTTCAGCAAGCGCTCTTTCTTCAATCCATTCCGCTCCAAATAATTGAAACGGAAGAGTATAACCAACACCTTCTGAGAATACTCCTAACTCTCCCATTATTCCGGTTGATACATAGAAATATGCTGAATTTGCATTAGGAATATGGGGTGAGGTGGGCACCCAATGCAATCCGGTGTCTTCAAAGGTCATAGATCGGTTCCATCCTTCCATTTCAACTACTGAGAGTGACACCTTTTTCCCATCTCCAAGCCAGCCTTCGTTATTAATCATTTTTGCTACTTCTCCGGGAGTTAGACCATATACATAAGGAATCGGGTACTGGCTAACAAAAGAGAAATATCCTTCTTCAGCTACATTCCCTTCTATTTTATTTCCTCCAAGCGGATTTGGACGATCTAACACTACAAATTCTATTCCATGCTCAGCAGCAGCCTCCATTGCTAAACCCATTGTGCTTATGTAAGTGTAAGAACGAACACCGATATCCTGGATATCGTAAACTAGAACATCTACATTTTCAAGCATTTCCTTTGTTGGCTTTCTGGTACTTCCATATAATGAATAGACTGGCACTCCCGTTACCTCATCCACATAATCATCCACTTTATCGCCTGCAGCAATTTCTCCTCTTGCCCCATGTTCCGGACCATATAAAGCAACCAGTTCCACTTCTTCTGCTTCATATAAAATATCAATAGTTGGTTTTAACGTTGCGCTCAACCCGGTTGCGTTTGTTATTAAACCAACTCTCTTTCCCTTCAGCATTAAAAAATCATTTTCCAGCAATACATCAACACCTGTTTTGGTAGTAATACGTTCGGTTTTATTCTGAGCGCATGCCCCGGATGAAACTGCAAAAGAGATTAGTAAAATTATGATTCCTGCTCTTTTTGTCATTAGGTATTTTGTTAGATTATTGGCTTGGATTGGAATTTATACTTTCTATTTCTGAACATTTGTAAGTAATTATAAAAAGGAATTTAAGCTACTTATGCCACTAAATAATTATGACCTTTATGACCTCAATTTACGTGAAAAAATCGCCCAGCTTTTCATCATAGGCTTTCATGGAAACGACTGCTCGCCAGGTTCTGAAGTTTGGGAAATGATTGCTGAATTTAAGCCAGGTGGTGTTATCCTTTTTGATAAAGATATGGTACGTGACCAACCTGTTCATAATATCAAATCTCCTGAGCAGGTGGAAGAACTCACCTCGAATTTACAAAAAGCTTCCTCCATTCCATTACTAATCGGTGTTGATCAGGAAGGTGGCTTAATAAATCGTCTAAAACCTGAATATGGATTCCCAGAAACAAGGTCGCATCAAAAACTTGGTGAAATTGATGATGCAGAAATCACTTTTGATGAAGGCAAGCACATAGCTTCCACCCTTGCTGACGTAGGTATCAATACTAATTTTGCTCCTTGTGTAGATTTAGCGATTGAGAAAGAAAGCTCTATTATCGCAAAAAGGGAGCGTTGTTTCGGCGAGTCTTCACAGCAGGTAATAAAACATGCCAAAGCATATATAAAGGGTCACCACGAAAAGAAGATACTCACTGCTTGTAAACACTTTCCTGGGCATGGAAGTGCAAAAGGAGACACCCATGCAGGTTTTGTGGATGTAACGGAAACATGGAATGAGGATGAATTAAAACCCTATACCGAGTTAATTCTTGAAGAACTCTGCCCCGTTATTATGTCTTCTCATATTTTTAACGGAAATTTTGACGATCAACTTCCTGCCACCCTTTCTTCTAAAACCATTAGAGATTTGCTAAGAGATAAAATCGGTTTTGAGGGGATTGTAATTTCCGACGATATGCAGATGAGAGCCATTAGTGATCACTACAGCTTAAGCGAGTCGCTTAAACTAGGTCTTGAGGCAGGACTAGACATGTTTTGTTTTGGCAACAATCTTTTGAAAGAACAAATTAGTATGGATAATGCAATTTCTGCTATTGAAACACTTGTAAAGAATGATGCTGTTTCTGAGTCGAGAATAGAAGAATCTGTTAGCAGAATCCTTAAACTAAAAAAGGAATGGATTAATTAAGATTTTCCTGGTGAAACTCGATTAGCCTTTCTAAGGGTTTTCGTATCACGACAGACAGTCTCATATTCCGTTCACTTAATACTTCTACCAGAATATTCTGATATACAGAAGCAATAGAACCGACAAAGCCTATTCCAAGCCATTTACTCTCATCGAAATACGCCAGTTGTTTATCGGCAAAAGCTTCGAAGCCTTTCCTAACCATTTCTTGTATGTAGGGATGATCCTTATAAGTTCCCAAAATTTTTGAAAACGAAGCTACAAATCGATTCGCCTGAGGTTCCTCATACACTTTATGAAGTATCCCTTCCAGTGCCATATCACTCGTTTCTTCGATAGCTTTTCTTAAATCTTCCGGCATGGTTTTATAATAATATCCGTTAAGAATACGCTTCCCAAAATATCCTCCACTACCTTCATCGCCAAGAACAAAACCCAAAGAGGGGATTCCTTTTTCTATTTTAGTCCCATTATAAACACAGGAATTTGATCCTGTTCCCAAAATACAGGCAATACCTTTTTCTTTTCCAAAACAAGCGATTGCTGCTCCCAGCAAATCACTTTCTATATTGATTTCTGCTTCTGCAAAGTTCTCCCTAATAGCATTTCCCAGAATTGCTTTTCGGGACTCGTTCCCGCTTCCTGATCCGTAAAAATAAACCCTGTCTATCTGAAGATCATAAAAGTCTTTTTTCACACTTCCTCGAATGGCTTCAGAAAGCTGCCCAAAAGTTCTGAAATAGGGATTTAACCCATCACTGATACAGTATTTCTTCTCTCCTTTTTCATTAACCAATACCCATTCTGTTTTTGTGGAACCACTGTCTGCTATAAGAATATTCATAGAAATTTTTCCTTTTTTAAAGATAGCTAACCCTTAATTCCATTACCAATTTGGATTCAATTTTAATTACATTCTGTGAACAAATTCTTCAGTTATGACTTCACTAAGTGGTATTTCTTCGGGGAAAAGGCTTGTCTCATTGGACTTCTTCAGGGGAGCAACAGTGGCCGCAATGATACTTGTAAATAATCCCGGTTCCTGGTCTCACATATATGGTCCGTTAAAACATGCCGACTGGCACGGGTGGACTCCTACCGATCTTATTTTTCCATTCTTCCTTTTCATTGTAGGTGTCTCTATAGTATTAGCTTTCACCAAAGCCAAAGCAAAAGGAGCAAACGATAAAGATCTATTGAATAAAACGTTGATCAGAGCGCTCAAAATCTTTGGCTTGGGCTTAGCACTGGCATCATTTCCTTATCTCACTTTTAGTCCGGAATTTGGCCTGCATCCCAATCTAATAGATATTCGAATTCCGGGTGTATTGCAACGTATTGCTATTTGTTATGCGATTGGAGCCATCTTGTTTTTATACACCAAACCCAGAACTCAAATGATCACTCTGGGTTCTTTGCTAGTAGGTTATTGGGCCTTGATGGAGTTGATACCTGTGCCGGGATTTGGAGCAGGAGCTATCGATAGCCCTGACTCAAACTTAGCCGCTTACATTGATCAGCTTGTTCTTGGATCTCACATGTGGAAAGATACCTGGGATCCTGAAGGGCTACTAAGTACAATTCCTGCTATTGGCACCACATTGATTGGTGTCTGGACAGGAAGAATGTTAGTGGCAGATCATTCATCAGAAGAATCACGAACACTCGAATTCTTTAAATGGGGGTTTATCTTAATTATTATCGGGTACGTTTGGAGTTGGGTATTTCCTATCAATAAAAATATCTGGACTAGTTCTTACACCTTGTTTACTGGCGGGCAAGCGATGTGCATTTTCGCTTTGAGTTATTGGTTTATTGATGTGAAAGAACGCACGAAGTATACAGACTGGGGAGTCGCATTTGGAATCAATGCAATCACCGTATTCTTTTTAAGTGGCATTATCGGAAGACTGGTTATTCTCATCAGGTTTAATGTAGAGGGAGAAACTGTAGCACTAAAAACCTGGCTGTTTAATAATGTGTTTAACCTGATTAATTCACCGATAAACGCTTCTATACTTTATGCCATTGTGTGGATAGTACTTTTCTGGGGACTGGCTCACTGGATGAAAAAGAAGAATATTATTATTAAGGTTTAGTTAATCTATTCTTCTTTCGGAATCACCATAAGAATATTTGATACCATTCTTTCTCCTGTTTTGTCAGAGGGAGAATTGACTACTTTGTTTCTAACCCATAGTGTTGATGAGCCTCCTCCATCAAGGTTTAATGCGTCATGCACCTCAAAACTTTTCATGAACTCACCTAACTCGGTCAATGTCATACCTGCACTGCTTTCCTGCCTGCCGTCAACAACAACCATATAAAATTTAGTTTGATCCTTATTATAGCCAATTGCAGATCTAGGATGTCTATCAGGCCAGTTCCCTGCAACTCTTCCCTCATTAATAAATCTCTTACTTCCACCTATCAGCTCAATGATACCGGTTGGTAATCCCTCTAATTTATGATTCACAATTACGGTATCTCCCCAAAACAATGATTCTAAACTTTCGGGTAATTCTCCCCGAAATGAAAAAATCTCACCCTGCTCATGTAGTAATTCTTTTTCATCAATTGACCATTTTCTTCTTACTGTTGCTTGGTAGCTTTCATTAACAACTCTCCCTTCAACGGGTACTAACTCGAACTTTATCGAAGCAGAATCAACATCTGTTGAGTCTCCATAAAATTGATTATAAACAGCCAACTCATTCTCTTCCGGCAGATTATTAATCTTATCAATAGATAAAGTGTCATCATCTATTACAATGAAACCTACATATTTGGCTGAATCGATAAAAAAATCACCCCCAACAGTTAGCCCAAATAATTCCCCGTTATAATCATCAAATAATTTCCAGGTTTTGGGTTTTTTTAGAAGTAATCCATCAGATACCTGCGCGTTTGTTGGCACTCCAAATCGTTCATAAAAATCTCCGTTTATTGCAGCATAGACAATCCCTTCATTATCGAAATACTCATTGGTAATATCTGATGTACGGGAGAGAGCTTTTAGCCTGTTATTGGCTTTTTTGGTTTTCAGGGTATATAAGTTCGAGCTCAGATCAACCTCCAACACCTGAATTACCCAGGGTATAGTACTCTCAACAATTTTATAATGTATTAACCCTTTTTTAAACTGATTAACAGAAACGGTATCGTAAGAGACTTGAGCCCAGCTTAATGAAACCGTTCCTAGCGCAAGAATTACTGAAACTAAAAATCTACTCCCATTACCCACTATTTCAATAGAGTCATTTTCTTTATCAATTGTTGTCCTTCACTGGATAACTTATAAAGGTAAACTCCCGATGAAAGGTTTGAAGCATCAAAAGTAATTGAATGACTACCCGGATTAAGATTACGATTTAAAAGTGTAGCCACTTCTCTTCCAAGCATATCATACACCTTCAGTGTTGTAAGCCCTGCCTCTGATATATTAAAAGTTATCTCAGTAGTAGGATTAAAAGGGTTTGGATAGTTTTGTGAAAGTGCAAATTCTTCAACTTTTCCAGTCTCTTCTTCCCTGGAAACTACAAAACCTCCTTCTTTAGATGGTGTTGGGTCACTTTCAACATTGTTTCTGGATACTGCTGTCACAAAATACCAATGGCTATTATCTGAAGGAGGAGCAACATCTGTATAAGAAGTTTCACCTGTTAAAGCTATAAGATTTGCTATATTTTCTATTTCAGAAACTTCATCGGGATCAATATCTGAATCTACTCTGTAAATGGCATACTTTAATAATGTGTCTGAATAAACTGAAGTATTTTGCTTTGCAATTACCTCACCGGAGGGTCTGTCCCAACTCAAATTAAAAATGTACTCTGTCTCAGAATCTCTGGTTACGATTAGATTTTCAGGAGTAGGAGGCGCAGTAGTATCTTTCCAGCTCATTACGGGCTGAAGAGCAGGATATCGGTAAAAATTATTCTTTAACGAATCAGCAAAACCTTTTGAACTATAAGTAGTGATATTACTGGATCTGAAAAATACACTTCCTGTAATTTTTTCGTTATCCCTGTTATGTCTTACCTGTCTTGGAATTTCGTTCTCACTGAATAAAGTCCCGGTAAATGTGCTGCTGCTTGATCGATATAGACCATGTCCGGGATACGTATGAAGTCCATTTGAATATGCCTGATCCGCCCACCAGTCTGCCAGCTTTCCATAATCCTGTCCCGTGCCGAACCTGCTAAATTCCCAATAAAGCTGCGGAGTTATATAATCTATCGTTTTAGCTTCAAGCCATGCAATAGCATCCCCGTATATGACACTAAATGCATCCATTCCACTTATTCCTGAAGGAACCCCACTTTTCCAGATTCCAAACGGACTGATACCAAATTTAACCCAAGGTTTTACCTGCTGAATAGAATCGTATAAAGCTTCTACGAAAATATCTATGTTATTTCTTCTCCAATCGCCCTTGTTATCAAATCCCCTGGGATAAAGTTCAAAGGTTTTATCATCAAGTGTGTCATTGTTATTACTTGACATTTGATTGGGTGGGTATGGATAAAAATAATCATCAAAATGAATGCCGTCTATATCATACCTGTTCACAACATCCATAACTACCTGAAGATTATAATTAATAACTTCTGGCAGGCCTGGATTCAGAATTGCAATGGCATCATTGAGAACTAACAGCCATTCAGGATGTTTATTTGCAACATGTTGGGTATCCCGCGCCGTCGTGCCTTTTGCTTTATAGAGGGACCTCTCATCATAGTCCCTGTTCAAAAAGGGCTCCAGACTTTCAAACTCGCTTCCCGACATTTCTGACTTAACTTTTTGCATAAAATCACCGGGAATCGTCCTCATTGCCCGATAAGGGTTTAACCATGCATGTAATTCCATTCCCCTCTTGTGTGCTTCCTCTATAACAAACGCTAATGGGTCCCAGTAAGGATCCGGAGCCTTTCCTTCCTGGCCTGTTAAATATTTCGACCATGGTTCGATATCTGAATCATATAAAGCATCTCCTTCAGTTCTAATCTGGAAAAAAAGAGCGTTAATTCCTGCTTCTTTCATGTCATCTAACCGATCTGTAAGGCTCTGCTTTTGGAAACGAACCTGTAGCCCCCCTGATGCCGGCCAGTCCAGGTTAATAACCGTTGCCATCCATGTTGCTCTGAATTCGTTTTTTGGAGGATCTGTCTGTTGTGCATTTACAGTGACAGAAAGAGTAAAGGATACTATAAGGATGGATACTTTCTTGAACCACATAAGAAAAGTTTTTATTAATTAAAGAAAAAAGGCAGCATAAAGCTGCCTTTTTTGATATATAAATAACTGATTATTTAATCAGAGTCATTCTGTTTGTCAAACGTACATTATTTGTTTGAAGTATATATATATATACTCCTGATGATAGGTTTGACGCATCAAAAGTAACGGTATGCTCACCCGCACTCATTCTTGAATTCACAAGCGAAGCAACTTCACGACCAGTTAAGTCATACACTTTGAGTGAAACCTGACCAGGCTCATTAATTGCAAACTCAATATTTGTAGTTGGGTTGAATGGATTAGGATAATTTTGTTCTAATCTGAATCCTTCTGGAACGCCATTTCCACCATCCTCTTCGTTAGAAACGAACATAGAATTCGTAAACTTCTGAACATCAACAGCAGTCTCAGTCCCGCTGAAAACAGCTACATAAGCAACAGAGCCATCCGCAGAGAAGTCCATACCACGAGGTCTGGCATTGTCAAATCCTGCAGCAATATCAGCACCAGCAACCCAGTTGATACTATCTAGAGGGGCTTCATTTTCGGTACCAAGATCTGCTACATCAAACGCATACCACGTTTGAGGTTGGTATGGTGGCAAAGGCACATCGTTTAATGAGCCAGAGCCAACCCAAACATACCCAGTAACTGGATGAATATCAAAGCTTTCCGAACGAATACCTCTAAGAACTGTGTCTGGAGTAGCATTGAAACCACTAAATTCATCTGGGCGAGTATATTTGAATACCGCTCCATTAGTATAACCAGCCCACCAAATGGTGTTTCCATCGGCAGAAACCTGAACGTCGCGAGAGAAACTGGCAGTAGTGGTTATCACTACTTCCTCGTTTTCAAGATTGGAATCGAATTTATAAATAGGTGCATCACTTGCAACCACACAGCCTACATAAATGTTACCTGCTGCATCAGAACTAGCTTCACCTAATGAACATCCCGCAGTTGGATCCACTTTGGCGATTCCTTGACCAGTAACATGGTTGACTTTGTATAATCTATTAAATTGAGAAATGATTATATCTCCATTAGCATCTGTTTCGATTCCACGTCCAGAATACCCTTCATATTCTGTACCGGTCCAAACTCTACCGAGCGTATCAGCAGGAGCATCAGCATATGTAATTACTTTAAGCGGTGAAAAGCTAGCTGGTGTACCATCGGCATTATAAATATATATTGCACGGGTTGTTAGTGTATCAGGTATTCCATCTCCCCCTAAGTCCCGATTAACAATAATAGTTTCAGTAGAGCCAAATGGTTGAATCCATATTTTACCCTCACCATCTACCGCTACGCCATGTACTTCCGCAAAAGCATCGGTTCCTGACGGTACAAAAGTATCATCATGAACCCATTGTGCGCTTACCATAACAGGGATTAGTAATAGGCCAAATAAGGCTATTAGTTTATTTATTTTCATAGTTTTCTCCTATTGTATCTGTATATCTATAGATTATCAGTTTATTGTTGGTTTGTGTTATAGTTAAAATCCAAATATACCTGATCGGGCACGGTCATACATATTCAGAAAATTAATACTCGTTTCATCACCTTGAACGGCAACAACAGCAAATTTATCGTCCCTCCATGTTATGCTGTAAGAACCTGGTTTTATCATTTCAGGATACAATTCCTGGTGCTTGCCATCTGGAAAAACCCGAACAATACTTGGCTTATCTTCTTCGGTAGTGTTGGAACCTGTAGTAATTAGTAATTCTCCATTTGAAGCCAATACCATAGAAGAAACACTACCTCCATAATTTCCTTCGAAATCGAAGTATAATTCTCCAGCTCCAATATTGCCGCTTCCATCAATAGTAAACTTCCAAACTTCTTGCCTATCATTGATCAGCCCTCCAACAAACAGTTCATTAGTTGCACTATGAAACGCGACGGCCGAAAAATCTCCAGTAAATGGGAACTTTACTTCTGACCCCCCAGGGCTTGCGGCCGTGAAACGATGAATTTGATCGCTATCTATACCTACAACCCAGAGATATCCATTATTATCAAAAACCATATCCCTGATTTTAAGAGTACCAGTAGAGGACGCTGTCCAAACCGTTTCTCTCACATCATCACCAAAAGTTTTTTGAAAAATAGCACGAATATTTTGCTGAGACATTATGAGAATACCTCCAGGACCAACTTCAATATCGGAATAGGCAGTAAACCTCATAGTACTATCGGTAGGGTATGCTCGCTTATCTTCGAGATTCGGTCTGGGTTCTCCTGGATACTTAACTTCATCTGTCTCAACAGTTCCATCAGGAGTTATTTTGGAATATCGAATTGACCCATTCGAGCTAATTATAGTATAAATATTATTTTGAGCATCTACCGCTACAGGCGAAGTAGGAGACGCTGTAGAGGTCAGGCCAGGGTACAAGCCAAATGGTTGTTCAAGGTCATACAGATAAGAATTACTAAAAAACTCAGCTCCTCGTTTTGCAACACGTACGCTCAAATCATCCCCAGCTATTTTGCCCGGTCTTACAATCAACTGTGTTTTTGTAGCTTTTTTGATAACACCAGGAGAACCTCCAAAATCAATTATGAGGCTATCAATATCAATTGCAAAATTTCTTCCTGTTACAATAACAGAATCTACTCCAGCTAAATAACCTATCTCAGGAGAAATATTTAAAATCTCAGGTTCAGGTTGAGAAGGAACATAACCAGGGTCAAACACACTATTCCCATCTACACAACTAGTGACACTCAAAATTAAAACTAGTACTAAAGCTGATAAAAAATTATTTCTAGTTGCCATTACTTATTAATATTTAAAATCCTAATTGTACACTAATTCTGTTTACTTCTCCAAATACACCAAATTGAGTATAGGAATAGTCAACACCTAATTCTAAACCTCCAAACGGCTGCCTAACTCCAAAACCAAAAGACAGCTTTTCTTCATCTTTTGGGAATCCGTATCCTCCTCGAATCATAAAACGGTTTACAAAGGTATATTCCAATCCGAATAGAAGCTGTTCATCGAAATCTCTAGGTCTGTTTGCATCAATACTTACGAGCAAAGAATGATCCTCGATATCAGTTAAATCCAACACATCCATCGAAATACCAATTTTAAAAGTCAATGGTAATTCAGAGTTTTCATCATCGTAAGAAACCTCTGGAGAGAAATTTCTTAACGCCATCGCAAAGTTTAAACTTTCAAAACCTGTTTTGTATAAGACTCCAAAATCCAATACTCCTGTAGATGCTGAATATGAGGTGCTTGTATAACCTCCTGATCCATCAGTTCCCGAAGTTACGGATCCTAAATCCTGATGTACATACCGGAAATTTGCCCCTACAGAAAACTGCTCTGTAATCGCATTCGCATAAGAAAAGCCGAAAGCTAAAGCTGTAGGATTTACAGTGCCTACATCTAAAAATCCTTTGTCATTTCCAACGCTCTCGTCCACAATTGTTGCAAGTATATCTCCATAATCAACAGAAATAATATTTAGCCCGAATACACCGAATTTTCCATCTACGGGTTGGTATATAAATGAGGCTGAATTATGATTGATATCGGTTATCCATTGAACTGCTCCAGCAGTGGCAGAAAATTCAGAGCTCGTGTTTGCCATCGCAGCGGGATTATAGAATGCACTATAAGCTCCCATTTCAATGGAGGTTACCGCGTCAGAAAGCGCAGAAGCCCTTGCAGAGGGAGAAACACTCAGAAATTTCATACTTGTTTGAGCTCTCTTCTTTTGCCCGTACACTTGAGTACTCGAAAGAAGTAAAGCAAGACCAATTAAAATTAGTTTATTTATTCTCACGATTAGCCTATAAAATGATTACAATTTTTCTTATTGCTACTCTTCCAAAATCATCATCATTTGGATCCTTATTAATGATTCGGGCAATATAAACTCCGCTTACCACTCTTTGCCGATAATCTGTTCTCAGATCCCAAAATTCATCTCCACTTCCATTATCATGTTCTATCGTTTTGATCAACTCACCAACTTCTGTGTATATTTGGATGGTACAAATACCTGGAATTTCATAAAAAGCTATTCTGTCTCTTCCATCCTGATCAAGTAGCAGAGAGCGCTCTATATTTGGATTATAAGGATTTGGGACTACTCTTATCTCCTCCATTGCTTCCCCTGCTGCCCTTAAGAGTCTCGCAGGATCATAAGATTGAGAATAGTATCTATTACTAATTAAGTTTTTACCAGTTGGTGTTAAACCAGTTGCATCATTATTCTCATTACCTACACTTACGATATAGTAATAATAATCCCTTCCTCTAATAGGAAGGTTTAGTTGATAGATAGATGGGTTATCAATTCTACCACCTTCTCCATCGCTAAAAAAACGTTCTGAAGAAGGTACTTCCGCTAATAAACGATAGGTGCTATCAACTCTTCCTGACGCACGATAAATTCTGAAACCCTCTATATCTCCTTCATTTCCATCAAATTCCCAATCAAGATTGATTCCATCACCTGCAGATGAAACCGAAAAAATACTTGGTGGCATTGGCGCTTCAGGAATGCTATAGCCAGAATTGAAATTTGCCAGTGCTCGTTCAAAAGTTTGAAATAGGGAATCCTGCCCGGTAAATACCCACTCATTTTTTGTCATACTAAGGGATTGACCATTTACATTATACGTTATGTCTTGGTACTCATCTCCACCCGACAATACTATATCTTTAAATTGCCGCCCCACTCCTTCAGCTATATCTCTGTTAATCCCAGCTGAAGCTTCAGCGATCACTATTCGCACACTTTCACCTGGAGCTAGAGTATAAGGGCCATAGCCATAGTTGTAGGCAAAGCCTCCCAAAAACTCACTTTGTAAAGAATAATTACCACCACCAGGATTTATAAATCCATCATAACCAGAGGGTTCTATCCGATAAGCATGCCTAGTAGAGTTCCTTCCTCTAATCATCATATTATATTCTGAAGCCATTCTCGACTCATTAAAAGCACTATTATTTGCCGCGTAAAGAGGATCATCGTTATGCTCTTCGGTCATGGTAAATGGCTGTCCCGGATCATCTGTTTCATTAGACGCTGAGGCATCTGCATGTAAAGTAACAGTTCCCACAAAATGATAAGCTTCTAATCGCCCTGTAGTATCATCTGCAGAAAGATAACCTCCATTTATAGTTGCTTGTGCAGGTTGATAAATTGGAGCTCCTAAATTATCGTAATTCTGATCAGCGAATGCGGGAAAATATCCATGCCAGGAAAACTGTGCTCTGAAGTTTTCGGTTTCTTCCGGACGCTGGCCATCACCTCTCCGGTCATTCATAGTATTCAAACCCCATCCGGTAGCATTACCGATAGTATGCCGTGATGCTTTAACCGGAGCCATCCTGTTTAAGAAATAAGGTACAAATCCTTCTACCGTTCTGTTTGGATACTCTATTTCAGGGTCACTATCTATATTTCCAGTATTAGTGAAGATATATTCAATCACATGATAATTATCGTGATATTGTTGACTGAATTGCATAGCTGTTCTTTGTACAGTCACACCCAATAAAGTGTTCATAACGGTAACTATCTTTCTATCGGCCTCCATATTAGGATCAATAGCATCATTTGCAACATCTTTGCTAAAAGAAACCAGCCCATCAACACTAACTTCAGGAGGTGCAAATTTACTTATTGTCTCCACTGAAACAGGATAAAATTCTCCCAAACCGGTTACCCTTGGACCAACATGAACAACACGGAAATCCCAGGTTTGCTGATCATCTGTAAAATTTGTCGCACCAAGCCAAAGTGCTTTCATAGCCTGCGCATCCTGACCTCGATAAATAGCTGGCCACTGCCACCCTCCTTGCTGCTCATCAATAAAACCCGACTCAATTTCAGATCCAATACTGGAATAAAAGTTATGGAAAGAACCGGCAGATAACCATCTGTTTTCTACTTGAGCTTCTGCGGTTTGGCTAATCAAACCGAGAAACAAAACTATGCTTAATCTTTTTAAAAAATTGTGAGTCATAAAATCATTAAGTGCTTAAAATGAAAACCTTATACCAAACCTAATGGTTCTAGGGTCTAGAAAATTAAAATACCTCTGGTCAGGCATGTTTATATATGCTTTTTCGTCGAGTACTTTATCAACATAACCTTTATCTGCATCTACAAAAGCACTCCCATTCCATTGGTAATATTTAGCCTCTGTAGTGTTGTAGTAAAGAGCGCGGGTATTGCCAGTAGCTGGCAAGCTAAGTGATGCTTCGATTGGTACATATTCAACTCCATGTGGTCTGTAATCACCAGGCTTATCACTACCCGGAACACGCTGGTTCAAAAGACCTATCTCGTCTAACTTATCACTAGGAAGATGCAGTGATCCCATGTAATCTAAAAAGTCAGTACCACTTATTGATCCAGAATTGAACGGATCAAAGTTTCTTCGGTTAAACAGGTTTGAAACATCCGCAAAAAATTTAACTGAATTTCTTGCTCCAAAATTTACATCTTTTGTTATCCTTAAGCTCGAACCCCAGGTATCCCTGAGCTGCAGATTATTAACAATTCCTGGTATAGAGCCACCCCCGGTATAAGTAATCCTTGCTCCAGCCTGCCAGGTAATCAATGGAACGACTTGCCAATTTCCAAAAGGTTTTGCCCCTAAGAATTCTGGGCCAAAATCTGAAGGAGATTGGAAATACAATTGAAGTCTTGCAAATGGCTGAGGTACGGGTCGGAAAATATCATTATCGTTAGTAGTTCTTTCATAATTCCGCTGATCGAAGGGGTTCTCGTAGTTCTCAAGCGTTCCGAAAAAACCCCTAGAAGCAATGCTATAGGTATAATTTACTTCCCCCCAGAAATACTTTCCTCGCTGCTTGCTTAAGGTAAATTCGAACCCTCGAATATCTTCATAAGAAAAAGCCCTGCTTACAGAATAACTATTATTATCTCTACTTATATATTCTACTTGTATAGGTTGATTTGAAAGGTCCTTATAGTACCCGCTTATTCTGACAAGGTAGTTTGTTAAAACATTTTGCTCGTAACCTAGCTCATAACTTACTGATCTTGGCAATTTATTCTCTGGGGCGGCTACACGAACAACTGTATTTGTAAAAGGTTCTATTCTGGTCAAGTACAAATTCTCCGGGTCTGGTAACTGTACCTGATGTCCGTAATTAAAGAAAAGTTTGCTTTGTTCAGTAATTGGAAACGAAACTCCTAATCTTGGTTGTAATACAATTTGTGGTTTAACATCCGAAGTTGCCGCAGTATCAAGTGCTGAAGCATTACCTGCATCAAATAGATCGGTAAAATTCTGATAGTCGTACCAACTTATATTTGGATCAGAATATGTTAATCTCAAACCAATATTGGCAATCATTCCATTGAATTCGAGCTTATCCTGAACGAAAGCTGCCATTCTTATTGGATTGGTATTCCAAACAGATCTTGTACGACCTGAAGGTAATACTTTATCAAAGGATCCATAGTTCACTTCACTGCTAGTGCGGATAATTTCAAACCCGGCTTTTATTTCATTGACCCTATCAATTTGGCTTGTAATTTTAAAACTGGCATTTATAACTGAAACTTTACTGCTATCTCTTGCAGTACTCATTCCTACTCCCATTCTCATTCCTGAAGCTAAGCCAAAAGAAGTTTCGTCAAAAAAGCCAAATGGTCCCTCATCAAAACTTACTCCTCCAAATGATACTGTACTAGAAGTATCTCTAAATGCACCAGGATTTGTGCTATTTCTGGAAATATAGTTGTTAACTTTAATCTCATAAAAAGTAGTATTTGAAATAGAATGAGTAAATTGAGCTCCTGCATTAAACGTGGTTTGCTCAGTAGGTGCCCAGTAATCTGAAGAAAAGATTCTGGACTCAATGAAACTAACATTATCCATATTGCTAGCTATTCCTGCAGGAGATACAAAAAAACCTGGATTTCCGGCTTGGCTTGCAGATGTTCCTGTTTCTCTACTGTATAATCCGTCAACCGAAAGTTTCATCCCAGGTGCAATATTGCTTGTAAGCTTAGTTTGAAAGGTCGTTTGCTTATATCTATCTCTTGAAAGAGGCACAAAATACATTGTTTGTGTTTCCCTAAATGAAGTAGAAAATCGAAGATCTCCCAGCCTATCACTTATGTAGGGCACCGGCCCACCAAGGGTTAAATCTATTTCGTAATCAGGATCTTGGATAGCAAAGTTTTTTCTATGTTGCCATAAAAAAGCTTGTTGTGCCGCTTCAGGAGTTAAATCATTGGTTGGATCATTATCTGAAAGTGTTGCAAGTGAAAATGCATTCCAGCCTTGAAAAGATGGATACTCTTCCTGTGTATAAGAATCCCATGCCCCAGAACTTGTGCCCGTCCATGCCACCTCGTCATCAAGATATGGTCTTAGCCAATAGGAATTCGGATCATTAATAGATTGCCCAACGTTTTTAGGCTGAGGAGGAGTAATACGTATTAAACCATCAAGAGAGTACCTGTCCCTATCTCCTTCTTTACTGGTAACATTTATTAGACCAGACCTTAGATCTCCATATTCAGCACTAAAACCTCCTGTTTGTACCTGTACATTTTGGATAGATGTAATGCTAATCCCGGTAAAAGGAGAATTATTCCTTTCCGATCTAAGTGCGAATCCATTTAAGTTAAATGATACTTCGTCACTACCACTCCCTCTTACATTCAATCCTTGAACACCGGCCTGAAGCCCGACTACATCCGTTACACTTGAAATGGGTAATGCATCAATATTTTCTTTACTAATATTTGCCAAACTTGAAGAAACATCTTTTTTAACTACTGGTTGCTCAGCTATTACCAGTATCTCTTCCCCCTCTATGGTTTGCTCCTCCATAGTAATATCAACTTCCGTAGTTAAATTGACATTAACCTCTACATTTTCAACAACAACTGTTGCAAAACCAATATAAGAAGCCCTAAGGGTATAATTTCCAGGTTTGACATTTAGAATTTGATAATATCCATCTAAAGTTGAAGCATCCCCCTGAGTCGTACCCTGGATGATAACCGTTACTCCAGGAAGCGGATCACCATTGCTATCTGTAACAAAGCCGGTAATTTTTCCGGTTTGGGCAAATATTTGTTGGGTAAGAAGTAAAGAAAAGAGAACAAATAGTAGCTTTTTTACGACCATATCATATGCTTAGGTTGCCGGGTAAACGTGATCAAATCAGACATACTAATTACTGATGAAATTTATGCCTCATAGTATAAAATTCTGATCTACATTGGAACTCAAAAAGCGTTTTTCTGAAAAAAAATCCCATTTTTTTACATCTCACTACTTTTTTTTATAAAAACCGTACGAAAATTTTTTATTTAAATTTTATTCAGTTAAGTTGTTTGGTTTATGGCCTTGTGAATAACCCTCCTCCAAGGCTTTAGAGCGCTTTTTTTTGTTTTGATTATGCATATTATGCTTGTCAGGAAGCGCTCCTGAAAAATAATTTTCACCAGATTTTGTGCGAGCATGAAGCTTACTTACACTAATTATCTAAAGATTGATGAACTGATTTCCTTACAGGAACTGAAATCGAACCCCAGAGAACATGATGAGATGTTGTTTATCATTATACATCAAACCTATGAACTTTGGTTTAAGCAGATTTTACATGAGTTTGGAAAGCTGAAAAAGGAACTGGAAACGGGAAATACCTGGGGTTCTGTAAAAACCTTGCGCCGGATTCTTACCATTATGAAAACTCTGGTTTCCCAGGTGGATATTCTGGAAACAATGACCCCACTTGAGTTCAACAGCTTTCGTTCTTTTTTGGGGCAATCAAGTGGGTTCCAATCTCTTCAATTCAGAGAAATGGAAATACTATGCGGCCTCAGACTCCCACTAATGATTGAAGCCCATCAAGACAATCCAAAACATGTTGAGATTCTTGAAAACCGAATGAAAGAATCTACTTTATGGGAAAGCTTTGGATTGTATCTCACAAAAAAAGGATTCTCTATGCATCCTAAAAGGGAAAATAAAGTAGGGTTAATGTTTAATCCTTCGGATGAAATTCAGAAAACACTGATTGAAGTAATGCGAACGGAGCCTGAATTAGCTTTGGTTTGTGAGTTGTTTGTGGATTTTGATGAAGGATTACAGGAATGGAGATATCGCCATGTTAAAATGGTGGAACGAACCATTGGAAGAAAAAAGGGAACCGGGGGGTCTGACGGGGTTGCCTATTTACAGAAAACCACTAATCATTCTATTTTTCCGGATCTCTGGGCAATCAGATCAGAGTTTTAATTATAAATGCCACAAAAGCACCAAATCACTAACTGATAGTTTTGTGTTTTTGTGATTCCGTGGCTAAGTAAAAAATATGTCAGAAATTAATCAGCTAGCAGAACAGCTTATCCCACATTATTCACATTTTGATGTAGCTAATCGACTACTTTTTACAGGACATTCTCACCAGGCTTGGCCCGATGTAGCTCGTGAAGGTCAGACCGAGTATTTCGATATATGCGCCCGGGATGTGGATACGAAATGGGAAAAATCCTTTGAGAAAACAGAGGTTCTCCGAAAATATCTCCGCGATTATTATGATGATCCGGATGGCCTGTATTGCAGGGAGGAAAGTACTCACTTTTTAATGGTTAGTTTGCTCAGCAGCTTCGATTTAAAGAACAAACCAAAGATCATTACCACAGATGGTGAATTCCATTCTATGGAAAGGCAGTTACGTCGCCTTGAGGAAGAAGGACTTACCATAGCTCGCATTCCCACAGACCCGGATGAATCTTTTGCACAACGGGTAATTGAGGAAATAGACCTGCATACATCGGCCATTATGTTATCGAGGGTATACTTCCAGACGAGCCTGATCAATACCCATCTTTCTGATATTGCAGCTGCAGCTAGAATTCAAGGAGTTCCTGTTATCATAGACGACTATCATGGCACAAATGCAGTTCCCCTTTCCATTCAGGAGGAAGGTTTGGAAGATTGTTTTATTTTGATTGGCGGTTACAAATACCTTCAATGGGGTGAAGCTAATTGCTTTCTTCGTTTTCCGAAGGATTGTGAACTTCGACCGGTTATTACAGGCTGGTTCGCTGCGTTCAGTACTCTGGATCATCCAAGAACAAAAGAGCCTGTTCAGTACGATAAGTCCGACCAGCGCTTTGCCAGTGCTACCTACGATCCTTCTTCTCAATTCCGGGCTGCTAAAGTAGTAGAGTTCTTTCAAGAACAAGGTTTAACTCCTGAAGTACTCCGAAAGCAATACCAGGCTCAGGTTGGTTTGCTAAGGTCTTTATTCCTGGAAAAAGACTTTGATCCCGATGTAATAAGGTTAACTCATAATGAAGCCTTATCACGAAACGGTGGGTTTCTTTCACTTACTTCTCCTAAAGCCAGAGAAATCAGGGCAGATTTACTTTCAAGAGGAATCTTCACAGATGCCCGAAATGAAATACTTCGATTAGGGCCTGCACCATATATTACTGAATCTCAAATTGAAGCTATAATTAATGAGTTATCGAAAAGCGTGCATAAAGTTTAAAATAGTATTCCTTTCAGGCTGCTTTTGCCTGATTCTTAATGGAATTCTACTCGCACAACCTCCTCTTTACTCAATTTCAGGCACAGTACTGGAACAAGAAACGAATCAACCGTTGGCAGGAGCTCAGGTTTTTCTTATTGGCACAACTATTGGTGTAGCTGCTAATAGTGATGGAAGCTTTATATTAAAAAATATCCCATCAGGAATATTTGAATTGAGTGTTTCCTTTCTCGGTTACGAATCGGTTTGTATTACATTTAATACAAACTCAATTGAACCGGAATATAACTTTCTTTTAAAACCTACGGTGTATGAGCTTGATGAAGTTACGGTTCGTCCAAATCTTAAGGTATGGAAAGAAAATTTTGATGAATTCCGAAAGAACTTCATTGGTACAGGGCCCTTTTCTGGTGACACCAAAATCAAAAATCCCGAAATACTATCTTTTGATTTCGATCCTCTTGAAAGAACATTGTCTGCAAGCGCAAATAATGCGTTGATTATAGAGAATAAAGCACTCGGCTATACGATCAATTACTATCTCGACTATTTTATAATTAATTACCGTGAAGGGTCTTCTTTTTTCATAGGCCGTACTTTTTTTATTCCTATGGAAAGTGGAAGAAAACGAATAAATAATCGCTGGAAAAACAATAGAAATAAAGCCTATTATGGTTCTTTTTTACATTTCAGTAAGGCCCTGATGAGTCAGCGAACTGAGGAAGAAGGTTTCTTTGCCCGGGGAGAAAAAAGAGATTCCAAGGCAAGGTACGTTGGCGAAACCACCATACCTTCTGATATTTATTTTAGTCAATCAGATAGTAGTACATATGCTTTCAGCTTTATAAACTTTATCAATGTTACGTTCCGCAATGAGCAAGAGGATGAGTCATATCTGAAGTATATTTGGAGCCCCCTGGATAGAAATCCACGAACTATCACAACCTTTCAAAATTCTTCTTTTACATTATTAGAAGATTCAGTTTTTATGGATAAATCCGGATACTTATATCAACCAAATGCGCTTATTCTAGATGGTTATTGGGCTTTTGAAAGAGTATCTGACATGTTACCGATTAATTATATTCCCTCTGAAGAATAAATTTTGTAAGGAATAACTTTCTTTTGAGTCTTACATATATGACACATACTGTGTAAGCATCAAAATAGAAACATCAATTTCCAAACAAATGGTAAAATATGATTTAGAAGAAAGGACTCTCGCCTTTGCAAAAAGAGTGAGACTTTTCTTAAAGAAAACCCCAAAAGACCTAAACAATGTTCAGGATGCCAAGCAACTTGTCCGTTCGTCTGGTTCTGTTGGTGCAAATTATATTGAGGCCAATGAAGCGTTAAGCAAAAAGGATTTTGTCATGAGGATCAAGATTTCTAGAAAAGAAGCCAAAGAATCTTCATACTGGCTTAAACTTTTAGACACCCATGACCAATCTGACCTCGAAAGAGAACGAGGATATCTTCTTGACGAATCACAGCAACTACTTAAAATACTCTCTGCAATATTAGTCAAGAGTGTTTGATGGTTTTGAGATTGAGCTTTGTTTGTATTTTAGGTTTTGAAATTTGTGATTTTTTAAATTTCAAATTCCGCTTTGTTGTTTACATAAATTGAACATATATTCTTTTTGGATTTTAGAGTGACACAATCTGACACCCTCCCTGCTTAACTTTTGGGAAATTAATTTTAAAAACAGGTAACAATCATGGCTGACGAAAATAAACTAAAAGCACTCGACATAGCAGTAGGTCAAATTGAAAAGCAACACGGAAAAGGAACCATCATGAAACTGGGCGATGATGCTCATCAGGATGTGGAAGTAATTTCTACAGGTTCTATTATGGTTGATTATGCGCTTGGGGTACAGGGTGTACCAAGAGGTAGAATTACAGAAATTTATGGGCCTGAGGCCAGTGGTAAAACTACCTTGGCACTTCAAGTTATTGCCCAGGCACAAAAGAATGGTGGTTATGCCGCATTTATAGATGCAGAACATGCCTTCGATCCACGTTATGCACGGGCACTTGGTATTAATACCGAGGAGCTGCTAGTCTCTCAGCCTGATAGTGGTGAACAAGCGCTTGAAATCACTGAAACTTTGATCCGTTCGGGAGCCCTTGATGTAATTGTAGTTGATTCCGTTGCTGCTTTGGTTCCCCGGGCTGAACTGGAAGGAGAAATGGGCGATTCACACATGGGGCTTCAGGCACGCTTAATGTCTCAGGCGCTCAGAAAAATTACAGGAATTGTGAGCAAGACTTCCACTTCCTGCATCTTCATCAACCAGGTTCGTGATAAAATTGGTGTAATGTTTGGTAATCCTGAAACTACAACCGGTGGGAAGGCTTTAAAGTTTTATGCTTCGGTAAGGCTCGATATTCGCAGAATCGGAGCCCTCAAAAAAGGAGACGAAGTAATTGGAAACAGAACCAAAGTGAAAGTGGCAAAAAACAAAGTGGCTCCTCCTTTTAAGGTTGTGGAATTCAATATCATGTATGGCAAAGGGGTTTCAAAAATTGCAGAAGTACTGGACTTGGCTGTTGACTATGATATTATTCAAAAGCGGGGAAGTTGGTTCAGATATGAAGGAGAGCCTATTGGACAAGGTGCCGACTCAGCAATGCAATTTCTTGAAGAAGATTCTGCATTGTGCGATAAAATCGAGAAAATGGTTCGTGACCGGTTAAAGGGAATTATTCCTCAGAACGATGCTCCAAATGCAGTCGCTAATGAAGAAAAAGAACCTGCGGTTGCAGAAGCCTGAGAAAAAACAACGATACGATGAGGAAGCGGCAAAACTGCTTCCTTCTTCGATTTCTGGAATAAAAGTACAAAGAAGGAATACTACCCGGTTTTCAATATACATTGAAGACCGGTTTTTAATTGGGGTTTCCGATTCTACCTTAACCAGATTTAATCTCAGAAAAGGTGTCTCAATTAACTTTAAGGTGCTTGACGATATTCTTAAAGAAGAAGATACGTGGGCTATTAAAGAGTACTGCATTAGATTACTAGGCAAACGCGACCATGCCCGTAATGAGCTGAAAGATAAAGCCCGAAAGAAAGGTTATCCGTCTGATATAATTGAGAATGTGTTAGATGAACTTGTTGAGAAGGGGTATATCAATAATACTTCGTTCGCCGTAAAATTTGCGCGCGACAAGTTTGAGTTTAATAAATGGGGAAGCAACAAAATAAGAGCGGAATTATTTAAAAAGGGAGTTTCAGAAAAAGATATTAATACTGCATTAGCCGGGCTTGATGAAGCTAATCAGATTGAGGCCATTGAAGAGCTTGTTGAAAAGAATAAAAGAAAATTCCTCAGGTCGGAACCGGCTAAAAGGAAAAAGAAAATCTTCGATTTCCTATTAAGAAAGGGCTATTCAGTTTCTCTTATAACTAAGCAGATTAATTATCTGCTTAGGTCAATTGAACAGTAGCCGTTACTTGATCAGGCTCATCTTTTTTGTGTGAATTATATTCCCACCTACTTTCAGGCGATAATAATATATTCCACTTGCGAAACCAGACGCATTCCAATCCACGAAATGAGCACCTAAAGTCTTGCGTTCATCTATTAGTGTCGCAACTTTTACTCCCAAAAGGTTATACACACTTAGCTCCACATTCGATTGAAAAGGGATTGAATAGTGTATTCTTGTTGTGGGGTTGAATGGGTTGGGAAAGTTTTGATATAATTTTATTCGCTTTACTCCTTCCATTTCTTCTTGGTTACTCACAGGTTGAAGAGTAACTGAATAGTCATACGTTTGACTATAATATCTATTACTTATCAAATAGTTGCCAATCGGTGTTCTACCTGTGCTATCATTGTTAACTTGACCAATAGCAACAATATAGTAATAGTACTGAGTACCTAACTTTGGACTTGGAAGATTATACGTTCCTTCGTAATTCATTCGGGATGAAGGTTCACCATCAACTACCAACCGTTCTTCTTTACCCGCTTTATACAGAAGGTGATATGTGCTATCTACTCGATCTGAAGCTCTGTAAATCTCAAATCCAGAAATTTCTGCCATTAAATTTTGATCGTACTCCCAACTTAATACAATTCCGGAGTCTGTTGAACTAACCTCAAACCGGGATGGTGGGTTGGGAGGTGAAGGTATTTTATATCCTGACTTAAAATTCTCGATAGCTCTTTCAAAAGTTTGAAAAAGAGAATCTCTACCTTGGAAAACAACAGCATTTTTTTCCTCAACAGTAAGTATACCCTTTTTAAATGCAGCACCAGTTTTGTTAGCTAACTTCCTTGAAATTCCAGAAGCTCCTTCTGCTATAACAATCTTAATACTGTCACCAAAAGCCAGATCGTACGGACCGTAACCATACGTATATACATGCCCTCCAAAATTACCTAAAGCTGGATCACCGGAAGGGTTGATAAAACCGTCATACCCATTTGGCTCAACGACATAGGCATGTCTTGGAGTTACTCTTCCCCTACTCATCATCTCATATTCAGCTTGCATTTTGGGTAGATTGAAAGCACTGTTAAGAAAAAGAAGGGCATCATCATTGTGCTCATAAGCCATCGTAAAAGGTTGATTTGGATCATCTGTTGGATCATTAGATGATACTGGAGCTTGCAAGGTGACTGTTCCAACGAAATGATAAGCGCCTAAACGACCTGTCGTATCGTCTGCTGCTAAATCTCCAGAAAGAACAGAAATACCTGCTGGCTCAAAAATAGGTGCACCAATATTATCATACTCAAAAAATTGAGGGAATTTTCCGTGCCAGGCAAACTGAGCTCTGAATTGTTCCGGTTCCTGAGATTTCCACCCATCGCCTCTTTGGTCATTCATGGTATTTATGCCCCATCCTGTAGCAAGCCCAATAGTATAACGTGTTGCTTTTACTGGAGCCATCCTGTTAAGGAAATATGGAATAAAACCCTCCAGATTTTGATTAGGAATCTCAATTTCAACATCATTGTCTGTATTACCTGTATTAATAAAGGTGTACTCTATGATATGATAGTTGTCATGGTGCTGCTGACTAAATTGCTTTATTGTTCTCTTTACAGTTACACCAATAAGGGTATTTGTAACCGAGCGTATTTCACGATCCGCCTTAAGGTTTGGATCAATTCCATCATTAATCAAAAATTTATCAGATGATTCAACACCATTTACATACACTTCCGGAGGTGCAAATTTACTTGTTGTTTTGATGGAAACTGGAAAAAATTCCCCGTCGCCACTAACAAGTGGACCTACGTGAACTACTCTTCTTGGATATTCTAAACCAGAGCTATCAGTAAAATTCTTTACCCCCAACCAAAGTGCTTTACCAGCTTGGGCATCTTGTGCTTTGTAAATGGCAGGCCATTGCCATCCTCCTTGTTGTTCATCTATAAACCCGTTCGTTCTCTCCGAGCCTATATTAGAATAAAAATTATGAAAGCTCCCAACATCAAGCCATCTGTACTGAGTTTGAGCAAATAACTCAGTTGCTTCAAAAAAGAAAAATATGGCTAAAAAAATAACTGGTTTTTTCATTATGTTTTATCTGGTTCAGCTGATGCTGTAAAGCTAAAAATTTAATAGCTAAAAAATTGAAAAACATTACACTTGAACGGGTTGTACGTTTTGCGATCGGGGCTACTGCCTTAGGGTTAATAGCGCTCACTTTGTACAACCTTTTTATACTTGTAATATATCTTGTTATAGCTTTAGTACTCAGTTACATTCTCGACCCTTTTGTAAACCGGCTTCAACGAATGGGTTTGAATAGAACACTAGGAATTACACTTTGTCTTTCCGCAGTAATTCTTGTTGTAGTGTATATCTCAACTAATGTGATACCAATATTTGTAGCCGAAATGCTGGAGTTGACAAACAACCTCACTATTGAGAATATCCAGCGAATAGCCAGCCAGATAGAAGCCCGGTTAACTGAAGATTTTCAATTTATACCGGTGGGCATGCTCGAAGAAAATGTCTCTAATATCCTAAGCGAGCTATTTGATCTTGGAAGACTTTCATCCATTCTGAGTGATGCTTTGGGAGTGTTCACCAATATTTTCTGGGCTATTTTGATTGTGCCATTTGTGGTTTTTTTCTTTTTGAAAGACGGCACCAAAATCAGAAGAGATATTCTGAGATTAGTACCAAATAAATACTTTGAAACTACTCTAACGCTGATTGATAAAATCGAAAAAAGACTGGGGCTTTATTTCCGTAGTGTGCTCTTGCAAAGTATCCTTGTAGCTTTTTCTTCATGGTCAACGCTTACCATTGCGGGATTAGATAATTCTCTTTCTGTAGGTATCTCGGTAGGTGTAGCTAATACCATCCCATACTTCGGTCCAATCATCGGCTACTTATTATCAATTATAGTGTCGATTATTGAGACCGGAGATTTTTCGCTTGTACTTGTTTGTATGGTCGCAATTTTTGTAGTTCAAATGCTGGATAATCTTGTATTTCAACCATTTCTTTTTTCCCGTTCAGCAGATATGCACCCGGTAGCCATCCTTTTCATCATTTTAATTGGCGCAGAAATTGCAGGTTTATTGGGAATGCTCGTTGCTATTCCTATCGCAACTGTCATCAAAATTACTATTAACCAGGTATCCTGGAGTTTTAACAACTACCAGGTTTTCAGAATTGAAGCTCCGCCTCCCCAACCTTCTCCTCCACAAATTACTTAAAAGTCCGGCTGCCGATACACCTAAAGTTTTCCTATCTTTGTTAAGCATTTCAGCAACGCTTAATATCAGGTTCTTTTGAAAAATATTGTTGTTTTTGCCTCAGGTTCAGGTTCAAACTTCCAGTCCATTATCGATGCAATTGAAGCAGGCACTCTAAACGCCCGCATTACCGGACTTATCTCAAATAAGCAAAAAATCAAAGCGCTTGATCGTGCGTCCAATCATCAAATTCCCTGGGCAGTGCTCTCCGAGTCAGATTACGATTCCTACGATGAATATTGTGAAGCTTTGCTCGAACAACTTCAGGACTGGGATGCTAATTTGATTGTACTGGCAGGTTTTCTAAAAAAAATTCCTGCTAACGTAATCCAGGCTTTTCAAAACAGAATCCTGAATATCCATCCTTCATTGCTTCCAAAGTATGGAGGTAAAGGTTTTTACGGTCTTAATGTTCACCGGGCAGTAATTGACGCCGGCGATAAAGTATCAGGATGTACCATTCATATCGTTTCTGAAAATTACGATGATGGACCAATTCTTGATCAGGCAGAAGTTCCGGTAATGGATCAAGATACCCCGGAAGAATTAGCGGCTCGCGTACTGGAACAGGAACACATTTTGTATCCCAAAGTAATTTCTGACTACTTAAAAACTCTCAACTAACCATGGCTTTAAAACCCCTCTCTTCGCTTCCCGAAAATTCTTTAACCATAAAAAGAGCGCTGCTTTCTGTGTCTGATAAATCAAAGTTAATTGAATTAGCAGCTGCACTTGATAAAGCCGGAGTCGAATTAATTTCGACTGGAGGAACAGCCAAAGCTATCGCTGATGCAGGAATGAATGTAAAAGATGCATCAGAAATAACAGGATTCCCGGAGTGCCTGGATGGAAGAGTTAAAACACTTCACCCGAATATTCATGGTGGAATTTTAGCCAGAACCAGTCACGCTCCTGATAATGAAGAACTGGAGAGCCTTGGAATTAAACCCATTGAGTTGGTGGTTGTTAATCTCTACCCTTTTAAAGAAATAATTAGCCAGCCGGATACTACTCCTGCAAAAGCTACCGAGTTTATTGATATTGGGGGACCTACTATGATCCGGGCAGCCGCAAAGAACTTTGCGCATGTATGTATTCTTTCTTCTCCAGCACAATATGATCAATTTATTGAAGAGCTGAATTCGGGTAATGGAATCACTTTCTCTACCAGAAAAAAACTTGCAAAAGATGCCTTCGCCCACACTGCCGACTATGACTCCGCAATATCAAATTATTTTGATAGTATTGTAAACGAAGAGCCTTCTCAACAGTTTAATGTCTCGTTGCCACTTTCTCAGGATTTGAGATACGGCGAAAATCCACATCAGGAAGCAGCCGTATATGGAAATCAGCAAGAAATCATAGACTGTTTTCATGGCAAGCAACTAAGCTACAATAATTACCTGGATGTGGATGCTGCACTTAATATTATTTCTGATTTTAAAGTCGGAAAGCCTGCATGTGCCATTATCAAGCATACCATCCCATGTGGAGTTGGAATAGGCGGTACCTTAAATGAAGCCTATCAAAAGGCGTTCAGTACCGATACCGTTTCTCCTTTTGGAGGAATCATAGTAGTGAACAAAGAGCTTGATTTAGAGACGGCACAGTCCATCGATAAAATATTTACGGAGATTATTGTTGCTCCCTCCTATTCTTCAGAAGCTGAAGAATTACTCATTCAAAAGAAAAATCGCCGTTTAATTCGCGTTAATGAAGCCTTTATTGCGCATTCTAAAACAACATTCCGATCTATTTTCGGAGGATTGCTGAATCAGGATGCAGATACGGAACCTTTTGACGAATCAGAGTTTAAGGTGGTAACATCACGAAAACCTTCGGAAGCTGAAATGCAGGATTTATTGTTTTCATGGAAAGTTGTACGTCACGTAAAATCTAATGCCATTGTATATGCTAAGGACGGGCGTACTCTTGGTATAGGATCAGGACAAACCAGCCGAGTTGATTCTTCTGAAATAGCTGTTGCGAAAGCTAATAAAGAAGGACTTGAACTAACCGGGTCTGCTATTGCATCTGATGCTTTCTTTCCTTTCTCAGATGGAATAGAAGCAGCTGCAAATGCTGGAGTAACTGCGGTGATTCAACCGGGTGGAAGTATTCGTGATGAAGAAGTAATTGCAAAAGCCAATGAGTATAACATGACGATGATTTTTACAGGAAAGCGTCATTTTAAACACTAGTTTTTTATCTAATGTTTTGTGTATTTAATCATTCGCAAATAGAGTCTCATTATTGTATTTTCCATCCAAATTTTTATCAGCACTAATATCAACCTATTAACTACTTGAAATGTCCGACAGGTTTGGAATTCCATCCCCTAAATCATCCAAAAAGCCACCTAAGAAGGGACTTTTTGATTTTCTATATACTGATATCGCAATCGATTTAGGGACAGCTAACACCCTGATTTACTCGCGCGGAGAAGGCATTGTTTTGAATGAACCATCCATCGTAGCGCTCAATCAACAAGATATTCCCGTAGCTACAGGACACGAAGCCAGGTTGATGCATGAAAAAACTCACCGGAAAATACGCACAATCAGACCGCTTAGAGATGGAGTAATTGCAGACTTCGAAGTGGCTGAGCAAATGATCAAAGGAATGATCTACAAGGTGAAGAAAAAGTGGTACTCTACAACCAGACAAATGGTTATTTGTGTACCTAGTGGTATCACCGAAGTTGAGCGCCGCGCTGTACGTGATAGTGCTGAACACGCAGGAGCTAAAGAAGTGTATTTGGTAGATGAGCCCATGGCCGCAGCTATTGGGATCGGTTTAGATGTGCACGAGCCTGTTGGAAATATGATTGTGGATATAGGAGGTGGAACTACTGAAATCGCCGTTATTGCCCTCTCTGGAATTGTGTATGCTCAATCCGTTCGTTTAGGCGGCGATGAATTAAATGAAGATATCATCAATTACTTCAGAAGAAATCACAACCTCCTGATAGGTGAACGAACTGCAGAAAAAATAAAATGTGAAATCGGTTCTGCCGCTCCTTTAGATGAAGAACTTGAAATGATCACTAAAGGTCGTGATCTGGTTAATGGTGTTCCAAGAACCCGGCATATTACTTCTAAAGATGCCCGTGAGGCAATGGCAGAATCTGTTAATACTATTGTAGAGTCGATTACAAAGTCGCTTGAGCAAACTCCTCCAGAACTTTCAGCAGACATATTAGATCGTGGAATTATGCTTACAGGTGGTGGAGCACTCCTCAAAAATCTTGATAAGTTGATCATGGAAACCACCGATCTTCCGGTGCACATTGCCGAAGACCCATTAACCGCTGTAGTGCGTGGAACAGGGGCAATTTTAGAGAACCTGGAATACTACCGACCTGTAATTGATTCCTAATGGATTGATTTTGAATGCGATTTAGAGTTTTTAAAGTTGAGAATGCTACCGATTACATAATAACTGCCCTTCTACTTGTTTGTGCACTCTCTATTGCTGTAAATCGCCATCAGGGCGGAATTGATACGCTTCGGCAGCTTTCCATTACTGTAGTAAGCCTTCTCGAAGAACCACTGTCAAATATCAGGGTGTACCGCCAGGCATTAAATACAAATACCTATCTGCAACGCCAGAATATATTATTACAAGATGAGTTAAGCCGTCTCAGAGCTATTGAGCTAGAAAATAAAGAACTTCGAAGACTGCTTGATTTCCAGGCGCAGAGCGATTTCCAGTTAAAACCAATAACGGTAGTAAGTAAAGAACTTACCGGACTTAATAACAGTTTTACTATCGATGCAGGCTTCAGGGAAGGAATTAGTGCAGGCATGCCGGTAGTAACATCAGATGGGCTAGTTGGGAAAGTGATTCTTACAAGCGGATACTACTCCCAGGTGATGCCATATTTCAATAACTTTTTTCGGGTTAGTGCACGTGTTCTGGAAACCCGTTCTGTAGGAATTGTAAGTTGGTCGGGGGAAAACATGTCGGAGTTGGTTATGGATTTTGTACCAAAAACAGTCCCGGTTGATTCCGGGTATATAATCGAGACTTCTGGATTTGGAAATGAATTTCCGGCAGGTATTCCTATTGGAAGAGTTATCAGAACAGTAGAAGAACCAGGTAAAGACACTCAGCGCATTTTCCTGGAACCTTATGCTTCTCTTTTTGATGTAGCAGAGGGATTTGTTATTACTTTTGAGCCCGACTCAGCTATCATAAATCTGAATGAAGGTTATAACGAGTTATTCAGATGAATAGGGAATTAATAAAAGATTTAGGATTGGGTGTTGTTTTTGTAATAGTACAAGTACTGTTTTTTCAACACCTGTCTATTTTTGGAGTATCCGCCGATCCAATAACCTTTTATTTACTCTGGCTGGTTGCACGATATGACAGACCTCAGTTGTTATTTATAGCTGCCTTCTTAGGTTTTTTGCAAGACGCCTTATTTGACTTTTGGGGTATGTATATGTTCTCAAAAACTTTGCTTGTGTTTCTTTTTTATAGTTTTGTGAAACGCCGCTCAGAAATACAATTACTCCTTTGGCAGATTTTTATATTCATTTTATCAGCTGCTTTTGTCCATAATATAATTTTTATAGTCTTGAGTAGTTTCTTTGATGCATATGCAACTGGTTACAGTCCCGTTTTCTTTGTTATAGGGAACGCCATTTACACTGCAGTTATAGGAGCTTTAATATTTGTTTTCAGAGTTAAATAACCTTGTATAAAAACCAATCTAACCGGACCAGAACTTCTATCAGATCACTTCAAGTGATAATGATCGGGTTATGCCTGGTTGTGTTAAGCCGCGTTTTCTATTTACAGGTTATACAATATGAAACTTATGCCAGTTTAGGCGAGGAAAATTCGATTCGGCAAGAATTTGTAAGTCCTTCCCGAGGCCTTATTTACGACAGGTACGGTAAGTTAATTGTAGATAACGAACCGATTTTTTCCATCACAGTTACCCCTTCGAATTTTGACAAAGCTAAAATTCCATTACTGGCAGATTTACTTCAAGTTGAAGATAGTGTAATAACCAGTAGAATAAATGAAGCTCAAAGGTACTCCTGGTATAGAACCTCTCCTCTTCTTACCGATGTTGACTTCGAAACCTTTTCGTTAGTTCAGGAAAATATTTGGCAACTACCGGGCATTGGACACCAAATTGAAAGTAAAAGGCATTACCCAACTGATATGATTGCTTCTCATATTTTTGGATATCTCCGTGAAGCTGACCGGAACGACTATGAAGCGTCCGAAGACCTTAGATTAGGCGACAAAATTGGGAAAAGCGGCCTTGAAATGGTTTATGAAGATGCCTTACGAGGTGATCTTGGAGTAGAATTTCTTAAAGTAAATGCCTACGGTCAATCACTTGGCAATTATGAGGGAGAGCGTTCAGGAAAAAACCCTGTTCAAGGTGCAAATATCGTTACTACAATTGATTCCGAACTTCAGTCGTTTACCGAGGAACTCATGAGGGATAAGATCGGTGCCGTAGTTGCGATGAACCCTCATACAGGTGAAATTTTAACTCTGGTAAGCTCCCCTCATTATGATGTTACTCGTTTAGCGGGCCGTTTAGACAGAGAGTATTGGGTTGATATTAACTCCGATTCAACCCGGCCACTTTTTAACCGTGCTATTTCAAGTCGTCAGCCTCCCGGATCAACTTTTAAACCTCTGATGGGAATTATTGGGCTCCATCTTGGATACGTAACTCCCGAGACAAACATAAAAAATACTGGGGGCTATAGGAGAGGAAGGATTTACCGTGATATTGCCCCATTGGGAGATTATAATCTCGAAAAAGCAATTACCTACTCTAGTAATACCTATTTCTATTCTTTGATGGATAGAATCAGTACGCAGGGTGATTTTAATATATGGAGCAGACTAGTTAAAGATTTTGGCCTGGGAGTTCCTAACGACATTGATCTCCCCAGTTCTACCACAGGAATTATTCCAGATAGCTCCTATATGGATCGAAGATTTGGAAGACGACAATGGGGGTTGGGAGACCTGATCAATCTCGGAATTGGTCAGGGAGTTATTTCAGTATCTCCACTTCAGGTTGCTCAAATGACCAGTTCAATTGCAAATGGTGGATATCGTATTAAGCCGCACCTTGTTCATTCCGTACAGCAAAGTGATGGCAGTGTTTCTTATACTCCAAAAATTCATGAAAAAATTGATTGGGTTCGGGAAGAATACCTTAATGTTGTAAAGCAGGGCATGCGAGGAGTTGTTCAGGAAGGTAGTGGACGCTTTTATGCAAAAACTGATATTATTGACCTTGCGGGAAAAACAGGAACAGCAGAAAACCCACATGGATTCAGCCATGGTTGGTTTACCTCATTTGCACCCTATGAAAATCCTGAAATTGTTGTAACCGTTTTTCTCGAGAATGCTGGCTTCGCTTCCACTTCTGCTGCTCCTATCGCGTCACTCATATTGGAAAAGTATTTAACGCGAGAGATGAAGCGCACATATACTTACAACTATGTTATGAATTGGGTTCCAAAAGAAGATAACTCTCAACGGGTAGCAGAATGAGTAGTGCCCGAGATTTTAATTGGTCGGTTGCTTTTGCTTGGTTTGTGTTAACCTTAATTGGCCTTATCGCTATTTATAGTGCTACTCAGGGACCAGTTTCAGAATTTTTACCGGGATATATTCAATCGAATTTCTACAAGCAACTGGGGTTTGTTGTACTAGGTTCACTGGTTATGATTGGCGTCCAGTTTGTTTCCCCCAGATCCATTCTTCAGCTTTCCTTCGTTTTCTATTTCATAGGAATTGTTCTTATGATTTTGACACTACTCTTTGGATCAGAAATAAATGGAGCAAAGAGCTGGTTCAGTATTGCTGGTTTTGGAATTCAAAGCAGTGAGCTCATGAAAATTGCTACCATTTTAGCTGTAGCCAACTATCTAACCAGCCGAAGAAATATTTCAACAGAAAATATTCGGTATGCACTTTTTTCTGTAATTATTATCCTGATTCCTACCGGACTGGTAATCGCTCAAAATGACTTCGGTACAGCAATTATATTCTTTGCGCTAATACCTGTCATGCTTTTTTGGTCGGGGTTACCGTATGGAGTTTCTTTATTTATCATTTCTCCCGCAATAATACTTTACCTGACTGTAATTAGCTGGCAACTAGGGTTACTATCTGCGCTTCTTTTAACCGGATTAATCTTCTTTATTCAACGCAGAACCTGGTTAACTATCACCTCTTTTGTCACCGGGATTCTTACCGTAGTTGGAGTACAGCTTGCATTAAGCCAGGTGCTGCAACCACATCAAATAGCAAGAATTACCGCTTTTACAAATCCTTCTTTTGATCCCACAGGCGCAGGTTGGAATGTAATCCAGGCAAAAACCGCCATTGGTTCCGGTGGAATCATGGGCAAAGGATTCCTTGAGGGCACACAAACTCAATTACGGTTTTTACCTGAACAATGGACAGATTTCGTTTTCTGTGTGATTGGTGAGGAATTCGGATTCATAGGCGCTGGGTTAGTCATTTTTACTTTTGGGTTCCTATTCATTCGATTACTGAATATGGCTGGCAACCACAAACACCCTTTTGCCCAGTTAGTAACAGTAAGTGTTGTAGCTGTTTTCTTCATTCACTTCTTCATTAATGTTGGAAGCGCGACTGCACTACTTCCTGTTATTGGTATCCCACTTCCATTCGTAAGCTATGGCGGGTCCGCTTTCCTTACTAACACCTTTATGCTGGCGATTTGCCTGAATATGGATTTTCATAAACGCGAGTTTAGCATTTATCGGTAACTCACTTCCTGATGTATTTCTTATCCGTACCCAGAGAAAAGCTTAGTCTGTGATGCTTGGTGAAGCCATACTCTTTTAATGCTTTTTTGTGATGAGGAGTTGGATAACCCACATTGGTATCCCATCCAAACTCAGGATACAGAGCAGCTAACTCTTTCATTAAATTGTCTCTGTATACTTTCGCCAGGATCGATGCAGCTCCTATACTCATCGAGCGATTATCTCCTTTAACCAAGCAGGTATACGGAATAAGGGAAGCTACATATTTATTTCCATCCACCAACAAGTAGTCAGGTTTTGCACCTTCAATTTCAGTGCATTTTTGCATAGTAGATAAGGATGCCCATAGAATATTCAGTGTATCAATTAGTTCTATGTTTCCTTCCTGTATTGTCCAGAACAATGCTTGTTCCTTTATTTTGCAGGCAAGTTCTTCTCGATCCCCTTCTGGAATAGTTTTACTGTCCCTTATTCCTTCAATCATGGTCCCGGGCCTGAAGATTACTCCCGCCGCTACAACCGGTCCTGCAAGGCAACCACGGCCTACTTCATCAAGACCCATTACCCGTTCAAAATTTTCGCCCCATAATTGTTTTTCAAATCCTGTTCTGTTCATCACAAAAATATAGCGCTTCATTTTTTTATTATGGAACTGTTTGGCTAAAACTTCTATTCTTTTTTATTAAACAAAGTATATATGAATTTTAAGTATTTCGAATGGGATGAACGTTTTAACTCAACTAGAGGCAAAAACTCATTCGATACTCTTTGGGACTTATTTCAGCAGCTTCTCACTATTTCCAGCGGCGATGTAGCTCAATCTATTCGCTGGCTAACTGAACTTGATAAGGAATATAAAATCACCGACCAGTTTGAGGACGATTATTCTATCGGAGACTTCATCAATGAGTTGAAAGAAAGAGGTTATCTGGATGATGGAGGAAGTAATGGTCAGTTGAGTATGACAAAAAAAACAGAACGAAGCCTCAGAAAAAAATCCCTGGAAGAAGTATTCAAAAATCTTGAAAAAGGTGGACTTGGAAATCATAAAACTCAACATTCAGGAAGGGGGCTTGAGAGACAACCGGAAACCAGAAGATGGAACAAAAATGATGATGTTGGCCAGATAGACAGCGTAAATACCATGCTGAATATGCTACATCATAGTTCATTAGATAGTTTTGATCTCCAGGAAGATGACCTACAGGTGTATGAAACCGATCATTACACTTCGGTAGCCACGGTGTTGTTAATAGACCTGAGCCATTCCATGATTTT
The DNA here is from genome assembly GCA_048058975.1 of Balneola sp. Classification (GTDB taxonomy): domain Bacteria; phylum Bacteroidota; class Rhodothermia; order Balneolales; family Balneolaceae; genus RHLJ01. The sequence goes on along the minus strand of JBLLNP010000005.1, from coordinate 95,523 downwards.
ATATGGTGAAGATCGAATTACACCCGCCAAAAAAGTAGCTATGGCTCTTTCAGAATTGATCATGAATAATTATGCCAAAGATTCTCTGGATATCGTTGCGTTTGGGAATGAAGCATGGCAGATTTCAGTAGAAGATCTCCCCTATCTTAAAGTCGGCCCATATCACACCAATACAAAACAAGGCCTTGAAGTAGCTCGCCATATATTGCAACGGCGAAAATACGCGAACAAGCAAATTTTTATGATTACTGACGGAAAACCATCCTGCATGTTTGAAAATGGGAGATTATATAAAAACAGCTTTGGGCTGGACAGAAAAATTGTAAATAAAGTACTGGATGAAGCCGTAAAGTGCCGAAGAGATAAAATCAACATCACTACGTTTATGATCGCCCGTGATCCTTACCTGCAAAGTTTTGTTCGAGAGATGACCGAAGCCAATAAAGGAAAGGCATATTTTGCTTCTCTGGACGATCTTGGAGGATATATTTTCGAAGATTATATCCAAAACAGAAAAAAGAATGTGAGATAAAAAAAGCCCGTTCATTTCTGAGCGGGCTTTCAAATTCGGTTGAGGATGTTTCCTTAAAACATCCCCAATTCGTCCATTACAGCTTGGGTAATGTCATATTTAGACTGAAAGTCTTCTGAAGCATATAGAATTACAAGGTCTCCGGTACTGGTTGTAGTGTTAAGCACATAACCTAGCCCCATTCTTTGTGCAACAGCATCAATTGCGTTACCGATCTGTTCTAATAACGGACCCAATAATTCTGTTCTTTTAGCCTGAAGTTCCTGCTCTGCAGTTTGCTGAGCCTGAAGCAACTCGTTTTGTAGTTGACCAAGTCTTTGCTCTTCCTGAGCCTGAGCTTCTGCAGAGATCACTCCTACCTTTTGTTGATAAGCAGCTACTTCTGACTGAAATGCCTGTTCTTTCTGAGTTAGCTCTTGTTGCTTTCGTGCAGTAAAATTTTGAAGCCTTTGTTGCACGGCTTTCATTTCTGGCATATTCTGTAAGATAGCCTGTGGACTCACGTATCCGATTTTTAGTTCTTCACTTTGAGCTTGTACCACACTGTTGGCTCCCAAAACAATAAGAGCAGTGATAAAAAGGGTATTTATTCGTTGTATCATTTTATTATTCATGTAGTGTTTTTTCAATTTCATTATTCAGTCTTTAATAGATCAATTACTTGCTGAGTTATATTTAGCCTTTCTTCACTGGAGTAAAATACAATGGCGTCTCCATAAGAAGTGCTTTCATTCAATACCAAATCCAATCCCATTTCTGTAGCAACAGACTTGATTGCGTTGTCCATTTCTTCCAGAATTGGCGCCATCATTTGCAGCCGTTTTTGTCTGATCTCATTCAGGTAAGTTTCTCGTTCCTGCTCAAGGTCTGTATTTCTGTCGAGTAATTCCTGCTCTTTTGCAGCACGAGCTTCAGCCGAAAGAACTGCCATTCCTTCCTGATAGATAGCCAGGTCTTGCTGTAGTTGAGTAGATTTTGCAATAAGGTCTGCATCTCTGGTCTCAACAAGTTTTTCAATCTCCTGATCTATTGTTGCTATCTGGTCGAGCTGTGACAGCACTTCAGCAGGGTTCATATACCCGATTTTAACTTGAGCATTAGCAGATATGCTAACTAGAGCAGCTAATAAAACTGCTGTGTAATACTTCTTCATGTCTTTGTTACTTTGGCGGAAATTACCGCTTATTGGTTTAAATTACTTATCTACTTCGATTCCGAGTTCCAATAAAATTGCTTCGTTCAAATTCCATTCTCCTCTGGCATAAACCATATAGATATCTCCTGAACGATCGAACACGAAATCAAATCCCTGTTTTTGTGCTACTGTACGTAGCGCTGTGAATATCTGGCGTTGAATAGGTTCCAATAAATCCCTTTGATTTTGAAAGTATTCTCCTTGCGGACCAAATTTCTGATTTAGAAACGTATCGCGGGCCTGTTTCTTTTGTCTTATTTCATTTCTTTTTTGCTCGCGAATTTCTTCTGTATATAAAATTTCCTTGGCTTTGTAGTCTTCCTCTAACGCTTCAATTTCAGCGTCCAACTCATCAAGCTCTTGTTGCCATCCATCACTTAAAAGCTGAAGCCGTTGCTCGATACCATTATACTCAGGAATCTGAGCCAGAATAACTTCAGATTCGAAATAACCTATTTTTTGATCCTGCCCCTGAACTTGTAGGTTTATTCCGAATATCAAAAGAAAAGCAAACATTAAGGCCGACTTTTTCATTAGAAAGGTGCTCCTATGTTGAATAAAAATTCCCACTCACCGGGTTGTACTGAAGTACCTTCAATTCCATCCAGTCTGTAACCGTAACTTAAATCAACCAATCCAAGAACCGGCAAGAATAAACGGGTTCCAAAACCTACAGAACGCTTTAAATTAAATGGATCGAAATCAGAAAACTCAGCGTATGAATTACCCGCGTCAAAGAAAACATAAGGAATCAACTGTAATTGCTCAGTACTTACTGCTGGGTATCTGAGTTCCATAGAGTATTTCGCATAAATACGACCACCTACCTGTCTTCCGTCTTCAAAAGGAGCAATGCTTTCTCCCAATCCTCCTGGATATCCCCTCAAGTCAATGTTATCATACAGGAAACTTTGACGTTGTTGTAGTTGTGTTCCACCAACCAAAAACTTTTGGAAATCACTTCTGCGATCGTTAGTTAAATATCCAATAAAACCGTAATCAGCCTGACTTGTTAACACCAGTTTATCGACAATAGGAACATGGTGCTGGAAATTGGTTTTGATTTTATAATACTCCGTAAACCCAGGTAACGGAGGGGCGATTTCTCCTGACAAAGTAAACTTAGATCCGCTATTTGGAGAAATGAAATTGTCCAATGAGTTTCTTTCCAATACTTGCCTTATCGAAATAATGCTTGAGGTTCCCTCGGCCAGGAACGAAGTAGAACCAGCTACATCGTAAAGCTGATAACTTAAAACACTTCTGGTAGAAAAATAATCATCCGGCCACTTTAGTCTCTTACCCAAAGAAATACTGGCTGAAAACAGCTTGTTTCGTTCATCAAATCCACGGTAACGAATAAAGTTGTAGGACAAGTTTACCCCCAGCGAGGTTGGCTTACCATTTAACCAAGGTTCTACGAAGCCAAAGCTATAACTTTGGTAACCGGTTCCGGTAACCTGAACACCTAAAGAAAGTGTTTGACCATCACCAGAAGGAAATGGAGTAAAATCACCTTCTACAGCTCTTTTCAGAGAAAAATTATTGAAATTAAGTCGGGCTGAAATAATTGCCCCAATAGAACGCCCACCATAACCACCTGAAAATTCAAAGTTACTGGTACTTTGAGATTCATCGAGCATGAAGGAAACATCTACTTCTTTAGTTTGCGGGGATGGAATCACATCAGGAGTAATGTTTTGAGGATCAAAATATCCCAAAGTACTCAATTCGCGGATAGAACGAACTATCGCCTCCCGGCTGTATGTATTTCCAGGAACTGTTCGCAGGGTTCTTCTTACCACATCATCGTGAGTATTGGTATTTCCAGAAAATGAAACCCTCCTGATTGTAGCAATTTCGTCTTCATACAAATCAAAGTGTATATCAAGAGAATCTTCTCCAACTTTAGTTATGGTTGGAACTGCCTGAAAAAACAGGTAACCAACATTCTGATATAAACTGTTTATATCTGTCGAATTTCTATTAAAGTTCAGGTTCTGCTCATACTTCTCTTCGTTAAAAACATCGCCTTTTTCAAAACCTAAAGATTGAGATAGTTGGTCGTCGGTATAAACAGTATTTCCATCCCAGGTAATATTTCTGATTTTATATTGCGGGCCTTCCTCAATATTTACGCGGACCTTAATCCCATTTTTGTCACCATCATAATCAAACACCCAAACTGAGTCTGAGGTTATTCTTACATCGGTGTATCCATTATTTCTATAAAAAGTGAGGACTTTTTCTTTTCCCTCTTCAAAACCCTCTTCTTTAAAAGTTTTCTTTCCCAGGAATTTCCACCAGGCATCTTCCTTAAGAGGTTTTATTTTCTTACGTAACTTTCTGTCTGAGTAGGAATCTGCCCCAAAAAACTGGATGTCTTTTACTTCAAGTTTCCTTCCCCTCTTTACATCAAAAACAAGAATCGAGCGATTCTCTACATCAGAAGGTTTTATACTGGTTTCAACCTCTGTGAACCAGAGCCCTTTTTCTCTATAAAACTTATCTATCTCTTTTTTAGCCTGAGCTATGTTTGCATCGGTAATTGCTGTTCCAGCTAACAACCTGATTTCATCCCTCAAATCTCGTCTTTCAGATCTCTTTACACCGTTAATTTCATACTTAAGCATTCGAGGTTGCTCAGTTACTTCAATAACCAGGCTAATTGTAGTGGTGGTTTTATTTGAAATAAAAACCTTTACATCAGAAAATAGTCCAACCCGGTACAAACGTTTAATAGCTTCTGAGATATCGTCTCCAGGGTAATTAATAGTAGAGCCGGGAGTAAGAGAACTCGCATTTATAATAAATTGCTCTCTTGTGTAATCATTTCCACGTATTTCAAGGTCCGAAATGGTGTATTCCTGGGGTATTTCCAGCGTTGGATCTGTAATTTGAAAGTCTTGGGCTTTAGTTCCGTCCAGGATTATGCCAGATCCAATTAAAAGTAGTAGGGTAAGTAAAATTCGTTTCGACAATGTGAACACGCCTAATTTAGCCAGTGATAGATTTTTCATTTTTTGAGTAAACGGGAGGAGTCGCCTTTTTCGTCTTTCGCTAATTTAACTTTTCCAAATCTTCTGTCCCGTTTTTGATAGGATGCGATTGCTTCATAGAGTTCATTACGTCGAAAATCAGGCCAATATTGTTGCGTAATATATAATTCTGAGTACGCCAGCTGCCAAAGCAGGAAATTACTGATTCGATATTCTCCACTAGTTCTTATAATCAAATCCGGGTCGGGGATATTTACCGTTGAAAGGTGATCGCTTATCATCTGATCGTTAATCAACTCAGGATCCAAACGACCTTCTTTAACATGATTGGCTATCTTTTTTACAGCCTGGGTAATATCCCAACGTCCTGAATAACTTAAAGCTAGACAAAGTTGCAGCCTCGTATTGTCTTTGGTGAGATCAATCGCTTCCTGTAACTGCTGTTGGCAATCTTGTGGGAACCGATCCATCTGACCAATGGTAACCAACTGAATATTATTTTCGTGCAGGTTATCTGCTTCTTTTCTAAGGGATGAAACCAAAAGCCTCATTAATCCCCGAACTTCTGCGGAAGGCCTGCCCCAGTTTTCTGTAGAAAATGCATACAGGGTCAAATACTGAACACCAAGCTGAGCACATGCTTCTGTAATGTCTCTAACGGAATCAACCCCAACTTTATGACCGTGTAAACGAATGCTGCCCTTGCTTTTAGCCCAGCGCCCGTTACCATCCATAATAATAGCGATATGCTCAGGAATCTCTCCATTTTCTTTTAACAGAAGCTGGGTTTCCTTGTCTTTTTCGGTCTGGGTTGTATTTGTAAGCGTAAGCTCTTTCAAAAGGATCTTTGGCTGATTTTCAAGCTCCCAAAATTAGAGCTTTATACCTCCTTAATCAAGGTAAAGTATGGTTAATTACCAGTCAGATTTCGTTTGATGTTTATCATTTCAAGCAATGCTAACGCCGCTTCTCCACCTTTATTCCCTTTCTCTCCTGCGCGATCTAAAGCCTGCTTCACATCATCGGTTGTTAATACCCCAAAGGCTACCGGTTTTTGATATTTAAGGTTCAATTCTAATACACCCTGAGTTACCGCATCACATACATATTCGAAGTGAGGGGTTCCTCCACGGATAACCACGCCTAATGCAATGACTCCATCAACTTCTTTATGCTCAAGAATATTTTGCACGGCGAGAGGAATCTCAAAAGAACCCGGGCATCTTACTACAAGTATGTCCTCGTCTTTGATTCCATTTCCTTTTAACGAAGTCAGAGCTCCACTCAGCATCTTTTCGGTGATACTGGAATTCCATCTTGAAACCACTATTCCGATTTTAGCTCCTTCTACACTGGTTTTTTCATCTACAAAAGTCATGCTCATATTATTTCTTCAATTCAACCATATTCTTTCTTTGGTCAGTCATCCGCTTCATCTTTTCAACATGTTTGTAAGCTACACAAACAACGCCAAGATGCCGGGCTGCCATTTCCTTCCCTCCATGATAGTCACTTCCACCGGTAAGTAGCAATGCGTGATCTTCCACAATCTTTGTGTATTTCTTCTGAAGTTCAAAGTTATGGCTTGGATGGATACACTCGAGTCCATCAATACCCGCTTTAACAAACTCATTAATTTCATCTGCGGTATAATGCTTTGCCGGATGTGCTAAAACAGTAGCCCCACCGATATTCCTCACTATTTCGATGGCTTCCCTGTAATCAGGATATGTATTATTAATTTCACCAAGCCGTTCAGTACTCAGGTAACGCACAAAAGCATCGTTATGATTGCGGGCATATCCTTTTCCGACGAGTACTTTCGCAACATGAGGACGACCAATATTTGCTCCATTCGCCTCTGCACGTACTTCTTCGTAATCAAGCTCTAAACCGGTATCATTTAGCGTTTTAATAATTCCTTTGATTCGATTTCTACGGGCTACGCGTTGTGACCTAAGAAAATCAGCAAAATATTCTGTCGAAACATCAAAGTAATAAGCCAGAATGTGAGCCTCTTTATTCTTAAACGAACAGGTTATCTCAACTCCCGGTATCAGTTCTATTCCAAGTTCATTTGCTTTATCTACTGCCTGAAAATAGGCTTCAAAACTGTCGTGATCCGTAATTGATAATGCTCTTAATTTTCTTTGATGAGCTATTTCTACAGCTTCCTCAGGAAGAAGTCGTCCATCAGAACAGGTTGTATGAATATGGAGGTCAGCTTTTGGGAGCATTATCTCATTTCACTCAGAATGGAAGATATCTGATTTGAATTAGACAATAAATTGAGTGCTTCTTCGAGTTGATCATCAAAACGTAAAGCAGCTTCCCTTTGCTGAGTTTGCCCTTTATATCTTGATACTAGTTCCAGAAATAAGCTCTTCCTGATTTGTTGCTCATTCGATGAAAAAGCTTTTTCTTTTTCTTCTTGAATTACAGCGCGTATTGCCTCAATATTAGCTTTTACCTCATCGCTCTGATGTTTTGCTTCCAGCTCTTGTAGTAACAATTCAGAATCTGTTTGGTAATCGAAACCGGTTTCACTTAGAAAAGCTTTAAAATCTTCGAAAATCCTATCGGGGAGTTGATCAGCTTCAAATGAGGTGTTCTGAGACTCAAATTGTGTAGCAAAATCAAAATAAGCACCATCTTGAATAAGGGAAATTTCCAGTAGTCCCGGAATTGTGGTGCCTGAAAACACATCGGGTTCAATGCCTCTTCCTTCTTTCACATCTCTCCCATTCCTGGTTTTAAATATCCGGTTTGCTGTTTCCTGTCGCGAGACTGAGGCGTTCCGAGCCTGATGAGTATATGCCAAAGACTGGATACTGCGCCCACTGGGTGTATAATATCTCGAAATCGTGATTTTCATGGATGTGTTGTACGGCATAGGTTTCACGATTTGAACCAGACCTTTTCCAAAACTTGTTTCTCCCAGAATAACCGCCCTGTCTAAATCCTGAAGTGCGCCGGCTACCACTTCTGATGCACTGGCACTCCCGCCATTCATTAACACAACAACAGGTTTATTGAACATTACAGGCTCACGGGTTTCGTATGCTGAGTTGTATTCCTGGATTCTTCCCCTGGTTTCTACAACAGTAATTCCCGGCTCAACAAATTTATCGATGATAGCTACTGCTTCCTGGAGTATCCCACCGGGATTGTCTCTTAAATCGAGTACTAACCCTTCAAGATTATTTCCTGAAGCTAATTCTTCGATTGCCGTTCTGATTTCGTTAGCTGAGTTTACTCCGAATTGTGCAAGTCGAATGTACCCAAACTGATTCTGAGCGCCAAGGTTAGTTATATGGGTAACATTATTGATTTCAATACTTGCTCGCGTAAGTTCAAAATCAATGGGTTGGTCTAATCCAAATCGGTTTATTGTTAGAATAAGAGTGGAACCAATTTCTCCCATTGTGAGATTTTGCACTTCTTCAGGTAGCAAGCCTTCGGTTGAAACACCATCAATCGCGATAATTACATCTCCGGCACGAACTCCTTTTTCATCGGCCGGCCCGCCTTCTGTTGGAGCAACAACCACAACCTCACCGTCTCTGAAACCAGCGTCAATCCCAACCCCTGCATAATTGCTTCTTGAAAAAATTTCGGCCTGTTCATTCTGTGATTCGTTGTAAAAAACTGTGTAGGGATCAAGCGTTTCGAGCATTGCTTCCATGCCATTACGCATCAAAACTTCAGGATCCACTTCATCCACGTATTCTAAAGCCACATTTTCATAGGCCTTACTGAAAATGGAAAAGTTCTTTTTAATGAGGAAGTAAATGTCGGTGACCTGAAATGCTACTGTGCTGATTCCAAGAACCGCTAAAAGAACCAGTAATCCCGGCTTTGAAAATATTTTCCTCATAACGAACCTATTTTATTCTTAAAGACTGGCCTACAAAAATTCTTGATCCATTCAAATTATTAAGCCTGCGAATCTGAGATGTTGATACTCCGAACGATTCCGCAATCTCACTTAAGGTATCATTTCTCTTAACAGTGTAGGTAACCGCTCCATCATTGGATGTTGAAGTTGCTGAAGCAAGAAAGATATTCTCACCTCTTCGTTGGCGGCTTTCGATGTCCTGTTTTTCTCTGAATGAAAGCGTGTTTACCTGCTCATAGTGTGATTTCTGAGCGTTAGGTACATATAGAGTAAGATTTTGTCCAACCCGAATGGTATTACCTATGCCATTCCAGGTTCTGATGTTCCATGCACGTACGTCGTACCATTCAGCGATATGACCGATTGTATCACCCGTTTTTACTTTGTAAGTAAGTTTGGTTGAATTAGCGGGAATACTCACATTTGAGCTGGATGATGATCGGCTTGTAGTAGTACCACTTTGCTGATTTGTAGGTTTATTTGCAGATAACTGAGAAGCACTTCCTGCAGGCAACGGCACAGCTAAAACTTGACCGGGATAAATAATATTCGATAAATTTTCATTGCTCGCGTAAATACCACTTACGGTAGTTCCATATTTTCGGGCAATCAACCCAATGGATTCCCCGCTACGCACCGTGTGCATGGTAATGCTTTGGTTGGCTGTTTCTTTTGGGAGGTCGTCATAAGCTGCAAGAAACTCCGCTTTTTTCCCTGATGGAATTTTTAATGCGTACTTATTACCCGGAGGAGTCGCCCATCTCAACAGTTCAGGATTGTATGTCTTTAACTCTTCGGTAGTAATCCCGATAATTTCTGCCATAGCATCAAGAGGCATCAAACCATCTACTTCAACCAAATCATAAGAATAAGGTTCTTGTCCATAGCTTTTCTTAAATCCGAATTCTTCCGGACTCATATTGATCATAGTTGTAGCTATGAATCCCGGCACATAACCACGGGTTTCTCTAGGCAAATACGGATAGGCTGCCCAGTAATCTTTTACCCCGCCTGCTCTGCTGATCGCACGATTTAATCCACGAGGACTAATATTGTAATTCGCCATAGCCAGATGCCAGTCGCCCCAGATATTGTATAAATCCTTCAAATGGCGGGCAGCTGCACGAGTCGCTTTTTCCGGATCACGACGCTCATCCACCCACCAGTTAATCTCCAACCCGTAAACACGTCCGGTAGCAGCTATAAATTGCCACATTCCAACTGCAGCCGCCCAACTTCGTGCGGTAGGATTGATTCCGCTCTCAATAAAAGACAAATAAACAAGCTCAGGCGGAAGTCCTTCTTCAGCAAAAATTTTATCCATCATAGGCTTGTAAATCTCTGCTCGTTCTCTCCAGGTTTCCATTACTTCCGGCCTGCGAAGTGTATAATAAACCAAATGACGGTTCACCTGGGCATTTTGAACTAACGGTACTGCGGTTTTTCGGATGTCCGCGTCTTTTGGAAACTCAAAATTTTCAGAGAGAAGGGTTTCATCTTCCAGGAAGTCTTCCTGAATTGCAAAAATCTCTCCCTGAGGCTCGTTTTCTGAATCAGTAATTCCGTAGAAGTGGCGGTATTCCCCCACTACCGCTCTAGAAAGTTCTGCAAATCGTCGGTCTGCTCTTATTTCAGGGTAATCATCAAGTAATTCCTGAGAGGATTCTACCGCATCGTTGATGTATGTTTCCGCTAAAATAGCATCCTGAGCAACCTGGGCATCCAGCGCCATTACGTACATTCTATAAACATCTGCAATTCGGCTGATAATATCTTTTTGAAAGCTATCCAGTTCGGCGAGCGTCGGTGTTTCGGTAATGCTCTCATTATTTTCAACGCCCTGCATAGGGTTTGCATACGGCAATAGCCGCAGTGGCATATCTTTTGTTTTGACTGAAGCAGTGGAATCCTGCGCCGTTACTAACACTGTGCCCGTGATTGAAAGGGCAAAAACAGTACATAGTATCTTCCTGATCATATTTCTCTGTAGATTAAATTTGGTTAAAGGTAATAATTATCAGTCTTAATTAAGAATAGAACTGCTCTAACGCACTACTATCAAAAAAAGCATTTACAAACCGGAATTCAGCCTTAGTTTGTTAATTTTTGTTCTTTTTGTAATGCTGCCTCCTGTCCTGTCCATTGCTGAACAACTGGCCATCTCCTTCCCACTCCAAAGGCTTTAGCTGAAACCTTTAAACCAGGAGCGGCTTGGTATCGTTTATGTTCATTCCTGTCAACAAGACGAAGGACTCGGTCGATTGTTTCTTCATCAAAACCTTTTGCAAGGATTTCCTCTCTTGATAACTGATCCTCCAGGTAGTATTTCAAAATGGCATCTAAAGTTCCATAATCAGGCAAAGAATCTGAATCTTTTTGATCAGGACGTAATTCCGCGCTTGGCTCTTTGGTAATAATTGCATCGGGAATTATTTCTCTTTGATAATACTCTTCGTTCAGCCATCTGCACATGGCATATACTTCTGTTTTGTACAAGTCAGAAATAACACCTAAACCGCCCGCCATATCTCCATAAAGCGTGCAATACCCAACAGCTGTTTCCGATTTATTCCCGGTATTTAAAAGTATGTGGCCAAATTTATTTGAGATCGCCATTAACAAATCTCCCCGGGTCCGACTCTGAAGGTTTTCTTCCGCCACATTGAATGTTGTATTTCTAAAAAGCGGATCAAGCTGCTCTAAGTAAGAATCGAATACCGGTTTAATAGGAATTTCTTTCAATTCAATGCCAAGATTCCGGGCCAGTTTCTCTGAATCGCTTACACTGCCTTCGCTGGAAAATTCGGAGGGCATGGTTATAGCAAGAACATTATCAGCACCGACTGCTTCTGCTGCAATCACACAAACCAACGCAGAATCAATTCCACCGCTTAATCCCAAGACCACTTTATTACCAAGTTTTGATTTTCGTAAATAATCCCTAACCCCTAGCACCAGAGCATCGAATATGGTTTTAATTTGATTAGGAACCGTTCGCTCACACTCTGCATACAAACCTGCATCCAGTGTTTGGGTTTCCGGATTATACTCAACATCCACAAAAGTAGATTTGAAGCGCTCATCACGGGTTACAATAAACCCGGTTTGATCGAGCGCCAGAGAGTCCCCATCAAAAATAAGTTCAGTATTCGCTCCCACCTGGTTCACATAAAACAAAGGCAAGCCTAGTTCTCTGGCATGTTTTTGAAGCATCCCAACTCTGGAGACCGGTTTGTTTTTGGAATAAGGAGATGCCGAAATATTGATAATGGCCTTCGCTCCTTTTTTGGCCAGAATTTCCGCAGGATTTGTTGAATAGGTGTGGTACTGAATCTCATTATCATTGAACCAGATATCTTCACAAACGGTTATCCCAAAAGGAATGCCATTGATTAAGACTGGTTCGAACTCGTTTTCGGGCTCAAAATACCGAAGATCATCAAACACATCGTAGGTGGGGAGCAGGGCTTTGTGTACTCTGGTAATTTCTTTTCCATGCTGAGCAACAATAGCAGAATTAAAACAAACTCGCCCAACACCTCTATGGTTCTCTGTAATTGATCCAAATACAACTACTGTTTCGGCTGTATTCTCTACCACTTCCCTGTTCACCTGATAGCACATATCACGGAATACTTTTCGCTCCATCAAATCCATGGGTGGATATCCACACACTACCAATTCGGGTAATAAAAGCATATCTACCTTATCTCCTTCGGCCTTTTTGATGGCATCGAAAACTAGTCGCTGGTTTCCGGAAAGGTCACCAATAGTGGGGTTAAGTTGTTCCAGGCGGATATTCATGATTTAAAGATAAGAAAGATCAGGAAGTAAGGCACAGAGGTGCTAAAGTATATTCCAACTTTCTTTAGCTTGAGGTAAAGACAAGAATTAGTAGTCTGTAACAGGGCTATGGAACGAGTTGTGAAAAGATTTCAGATACTGAATTAATTTCAGCACGGGATACTTGAACCAGCTTTTATTAATTACATGCTTGCACTAGGTGGGGGATATTATCGGTCGCTATGAGCGAGGAATAACCAATCCATCCATTGAGGTAATCATAAACATTGCGGACGCTTTAGAAGTGAATATCGATTTCTTGGTATGCAAGACCTCGGTAGAAGTAGACAAACAAACACTCAAGCGCTTAGAGGAAATACAAAACCTCCCAGAACCCGACCGTAATTCCCTTCTGCTTACCATTGACAATTTTATTAAAGCTACCAAACTTAAAGCTCTTTAGTAGACACCAACAAAAAAAGCACGGGTGGACACCCGCGCCAGTTTTCTACTTCCTACATGCTTGGACTAGGTGGGTAAAGTGAGAACAAACCTATTATTATAAGTGTAGAATCATAATTCAAACTTAAATAAATAGACTCCCGAGACAAACATAAATTAGTGATATATAGAAAGACCTAATATTTAAATTTAATTCACTCATACTTCAATAATCTGGAGTAGTCAGCAAAGCCAACTAAAGTTTTAGAAGGTAGAGCATCTCTTCAATCCAAAATTACATATATATCCTTAACCTTCATGGTTGAGCCAAACTGAACAACACAAATTGCTGAACTTCCAGGAGGTACTTCATATTCGTAATCGACAAAAAAATTTTTATCCGGTGAATTAAGAATTGTTTCAGGCTCTCCCATAATTTCTAATACTTCTTCCAAAGTCATTCCATATTGAACCAGCTTAATATTTTCCAGGTTTTGTTTTCCCAGCTTGGCACTGTAACTAAAATGACTATCATAAATTAGAAACGCTTCGACCACAAGAAATAAAGTGAATAATATCAGGATTATTTTCTTCGTACTTTTCTTCATTAATATCCTCCCCTTTTTAGCATTTGATTTGTCGAGGTTATTGGCTGAGTAGCTCTCAAAGACGCATTTGATAAATATTCTTTGATAAATTTGGCGACTCGTTGTGGATTTTCTTCATTCTTATGAATATTAAAATTTTGAAAATCACTCTTTTCCTGATTATCAGAGCCCTCCTCCTTCTTCTCCGAGTAGTATTCCTAATGGCATTTCTTCCTGCTGTGGTTCCAGCCGCCCAGTCAGCTCCAATCCGTTGGGCATCTTCATTAGCGCGCTGGTTATCTTCTACCACCTGTTCTTTAAATACTAGATTAACTCACAGAATGATAGATAATTAATTTTTGATCCGTCTCATCTAGTATGATAAGTGTAAATTCACTCGGGTCAATTTTACTCTTCTTAATTTTATATATCCCTTGATTTTTTAAACTTTCATTAACAGCAGGAATAAAAGTTTCTAAATTATTATCCGGAGGTAACAATTCGAACTCACTGAGTTGGTTCATAAGTAGTTCAAACTCGGGCAAAGCAACTTCTACTGATATAAATACAATTCCCTCCTCATAATTCTCAAAATTACTGATAATTGCATTAGCGGGAATTTCTAACCCCGATAGTTCTTCTGCGAACTTATGCTTATCCAAAAATAAGCCACAAGAACTAAGGGTTAAAAAAACCACGAATAAAAATTTTAAGCTAGTATTCATCTTAATTACCTCAAAGAAATTGGATATAAAATATAGAACGGTTTGGCTTTTCTAGGTGCGCTATAATGAACCAACCGAGTAGCAATTTCTGCTCCATCCGATCTTTCCCCAAATTTTTTTGGATCAAAATCATAATAATCATGAACCGCTACAGGTACACCCTCAGATGTTGTAAACACTGTCAATGAACCGAATGCTCGATCATATTTTGAAGAAGAATATAGACTCACTACAGACCTTTTAAAATTAAATTCTAATCCAAAAATTGAAAAATTCACATCATTACTACTTGTAATTTTTCCCTCATTCAATATTGCTTCTTTAAGTTCATTGAACTCACTATCTGTTAAATAAATATCTCCTAAACCCAGCCAGAAATTTTCAAATAAATCCTTTTCAATTTCTGAATCCAATTGAGAAACTTTAATTGAATTTCCCATAAACCCTAAATCATTTCGTTTTCCATCTAAATGTTGTTTCTTATCACAGTCAGGGCAGTCCTGTTTTTTTGCACCTGTCTCCCGATTCTGTGAAGTAGTATTCTTAATCGCCTTACTTCCAGATGTTGACCCTGTTGGCCCAACTGTCCAACCCAATCCTGAAGAAAGCTCATCCCATCGTTTTTGTTCGTTTTCTTCACGTCTTTCACTGGCTTGTCTGGTTCTACAGTCATCCTCATCTTCTCCATCTCTACACTCCGTGGACATACCTGTGGGGTCGGTCAGGCTAACCGGGTTGTTGCCGGCATACACATAAGGAGAGGCGAACTGCTGCATCGGGTCGAGCTGCAGGAACCGCCCTGTTACCGGGTCCATCCCCCGCGCGTTCATGTGGTAAATGCCTAAATTGGCTTCGGTGTCCAGTTCCGCCCCGGTGAATTTATAGCCATCGTTGGGGTTGGAGGTATTGTTGCTACGGGTGGGCATACTCAATCCAAAAGGGTAGTAATCATCGTAGCCGATTACCGCTCCGTTCTGGTCTATGGTGGTGCGTATGCTGCCCAGGTGGTCTTTGATAAAGTATTTGCGGGAGGCTCGGTCTGTGATGGTGAGTGTTTTGTATTTGTAACTGCTGTTGGTAAACTCATCGTCTCGTACTCGCAGCCGTACTGTTACCGAGGTTGCCCCTCCGGTGCCTATACAGCCACTGGGGGTGGTGGTTTGCGAGGGGGCATCCAGATCAAAACAGGTGGTAAAGGTGGTGGCAGAGCTGCTGTTTTTCTTCGGGGAGTAAATCCCGCTACCTATTTTTACCCACCACCAATAGTAGGTAATGGAATAGCCGCTTTCGTCGTTGTCGTAACTGTTGGCAGCGCTGAAGGTGACCATCTCGCTGTTATATACCTGGCTTCCTGAGAAATTGTGGGTAAGTACTGCCGTGGGAGCTACATTGTTGGCCCGGGCTGGGTTAACCGCGCAAAGAAAACCAATCATCATCATAAGCAGGGTTTTGTATAGCACTCTCATTATTGCCCCTCCTCTTTTGCACCGGCTTTCAAGGCTTTTTTCTTATCAATTTTTTCTTTTGCCTGGTTTTTATCTTTCCGGAATTGGTTCAGTCTCGCATCATTAGGCCATTTCTGTTCAAATAATTCTACCTCATCTACCAGCTGCTCCCTGTATCCCAATTTTGTTAATACTTCTATTTTAAGGGCGTTCCATTCTTTTTGTTGAGTGAGAGAAGCGGCCGGTGGCAGGCTGTTAAGAAGAGTAAGTGATTCTTCAAAGCGTTCGTTTTTTATATCAAAATCTGCCAGTTTAATCTGCGATTGAATGCGTTGCTTTTCGTTGCCTACCTGTGTTAACCGTACAAGCATCTCCCGCTGTAAGTATTCGTCCCCCATCATGCCATATAAACGTTCCAGCTGTTTTAATTTACCAGTGTGTTCGCTTTGTTTGTAGGGCTCTAATAGGTTTTTTGCGTTTTCAAGGCTCACCGAGTCTCCTTCCATCAGGTAACTTACAATCAACCCGTTTTCAGAATATTCGGTTATATCCTTTTCAAGCGGGAAATCGTTTTGCACTTTTTTGAAGTGGCCTCTTGCTTCTGCCTGTCTCCCCGCATTTAACAGAAGCTCCCCTTTCAGGTATTCGAAATGTGCTTTTCGGTGTTGGTTAGTTTCTGACCGTTGCTGCTGGTTTATATACCTTTGTGCAGCATCCATTCCTTGTTCTTCCGCAATTTTACCAGCCATAAGGTACTGGAAGTCGTCAATTTCTGATTTTGAGGAAGTTCCGGCACTATATAAATCGTAGCTACTCTGGGCCTGTACCAACCTTCCTTCCAAAAGATGAGTAATGGCTTCTTCATAGTAATACCTATTTCCTGATAATTCACCTCCCAGATTAGCTAATACTAAGGTGTAGTTATCTACCTTTTCGGCGTGTGGTGCCGCCGGAATGATTTTACCCTGTTCCGAATCGAATGCTAATGCGATGGATTCCTGTGGAGTGTTATCGTTTACCCACAGTACATGATTGATGTGTCCCGGGCGGTATTCCCAGTGCCATTCATCCAGGTATTTCCACCTGAATTTAAATGGGATATCTTTTTGAGTTCCATACGGAAAGCTGACCTGAGTTTCCCATACCTGATCAGAAACTTGACTCATTTCCACCCCCCCTTTTTCTTCATCAAAAGTGAGTGGGGGGCGACCACCCATCAGTTGTACCCCTTCAACCGGGCTTCCGTTAATAAAGTAATCGGAAAGGTCTAAGCGAACCGTAAGAGTTACGAATGTTTGCTGAATACCGGGAGTGCTGCGATCGTCGAACCAAACCAGTGCCGGGCTTTCTCCGGGTTTAATACTACGATTTCCCCGATGTTCCCAGCGGAGTTCTCCAATAGCGGATTGAATAACGAATTTATATTCCAAGCCTGTTTCTGGAATGCTGCCTGCAGGAATGCTCCCTGTAAAAATTGCTTCGTTTTCAGTTGATGGTGATAATTCTAATCCACTCGTTTCAGTCCAGTTTCCTAGTAAAGGACTTGCTCCTCTCACAAAAATCCTATCGTCAGGATTTACATACGCATGCTCCATGTGTACCCGAAATACAACCTTTTCCTGGGCAGCCAGGCCAGAACTAACAAGGATTACTGCAATTATATAAAGCAAAACAAGTGTTTTTCGAGGGGCGGTTAAGGCTGGTATCTTTGGTTTGTTAATCATTTTATTACCTCACCACCTGACCTATAATGTTACTTCCGGCTACAATATTTAAAAACAGGAGATCGCCACTGCCATCGTACACGGCAATAGTTTGGCCGTCAGCTCCCCTTACATAGTATGTAGTTTCACCTCCCACTAATTCTTTTTTTACTCTCATTCCTTCGGCATCGTAGGCATACTCTACATCGCTACTACCATTTTCTACAAGTATTGGTAAATTTCTCCAGTCATATACAGCGTTAGTAAAACGGTTAGCAATTGTATTCCCATTTTCATCGTATTGTACAGTGTAATAAGTAGGCGGAATAGGGCCTGGATATAAACCATAACTTAGAAGTCTATTACTATTCGGATCATTTACAATTGATATTAGACTATTATGTGGGTAAGCATTTGGACCAAAAGAATTTCTTATAAGTGTCTTAATATTCCCATTTTCATCGTACTCATAGACTACATCAAATCCATTGTTATTATCTTCGGAGTGTGAACTATTCAAATTTGTAAAATCAGCATGTGTAAGTTGACCAGCTGCGTCGTAGTGATATTTATACTGGACATTCCAGGGATTAGGAATAGATGATTGCCCCCATTTTTGCACATCGATGGTGCCATTCAGGTTATAGTCTAAATCCATACCGAACTCATCCGCAGAGTAGTACACATTATTATTGTTAATCATATCTAGCCAACCCTGCACTGTATAGGTATAATCCACTACTTCTACTGAATTTCCCAGCCTCATTTGCTTAACCTGCCCATCCGCCATGTACGAAAACTGCACTTCGGTTTGAGCTGTGCCTTTATTGTTAGATGCGTTGGTTTCAATGGACTCAAGCCTTCCTAATCCATCGTAATTGTACCATAAATAAAACCGCTCAAGTTCAAGATCTTTCTGGAAACTAATCTTAGTTAATCTTCCCAGTTCATCATAGGTATAGTCAATACGCTTTCTTTGCCCCGAACCCAATCCAGGAAGCTCTTGTACAACCCATTCTACCAAACCCTGATTGTTATAACTATACCAGGTATAGCCTTTGTTCGTACTGTTAAAGTCTTTGTACTCAACCCTGGTTAGTTTTCCTTCATAGTTATTCGTACCTGAGAGCATATTAACTCCATCGTAAGAATATTTAATAAAAGGAGTATGACCTGATACTGAGCTTTCCGGAAAATCGAAATCATTTCGTTCATTGTTACATTCAAAGCTAAAAGTGATTAGTCCTGTTCGTTCCCCCACTTCAATTGGTCTATCCAAATCATCGTATTTTGTATAGGTATAATTTCTTATTAGATCACCATAATAATGGAATGCCTGAGCAGGTGCCGCATGGAACCTGAGCCTTCCCTTGTCATCATAGCAATATAAATTGGAGTGATCCTGATCAGGTAATTTTTTCTCTTCCAATTGGCCAAGTGTATTATATTTATAAGTTGTTCTCAGACCTTTTGGATCAATTACCAGTTCGAGATTTCCTCGTTCATCATAGGCATACCTTGTGATCAGATCATCTGTACCGCCTATTAATTGATCGTCAGCAAGTGGATTCATATTCACTCCACTTATTATTACCCTTCCCCAGCCATCAGTGTAGGTTATACTTTCATTTCCGCTCGGATCTTCATTGATGGTTTTTATTAACTTTCTTTCTTCCCAAATTTTACCATCTACATGAAAGGTATCGGTAACTGATGTATTAATATCGTGTCGTACCTCCATCTCATTATTTGAACCGGCTTTATGGCTTGTGCCAGGCAATGCTGTTTTCTCAGCTATAGCTGAAGGGCTCGCTTCGTATTTATTATGTAGATAAGCATACTCAGCTTCTAATCCGCTTACATAATCATCGTAATAAGCTTCTACTGCTGATGGGGCATCCAATTCTCCACCCCCGGTGGCATCAAAGTTCGAATCAAAAATATCGGTTTTATATCCAGAAGGGTCAACTACATCGATAGGGCGTGTTGTTGCTACCGGTTGGCTACGTTCACTATAAGCTGTCCCCGAAATAATTGCCCTTCCATCTCCTATAGTTTGGCTTTGTATTCCTCTACCCAAACCATCAAAAAAATTAATTGATTTGGTAACATTAGAACTATTATTGGGATCGTAATGAGTAAGTGTTTCCACATAATGTGGGTTCGAAGTGGAGTAGTTGGAATTGTTGAAATAATTTATGGTAGAAACGGTTTCCTGATTTTGGTTGATCGTGGTTTTTAGCCGATTTAACGCATCATAGGTAAACTCAATATCATTACCAGTTTCATCTTCCAGTTTTATCAATCTTCCTTTAGTATCATAAAAAGCTTTCGAACAAAGATCATTGCTACCACAGACAGTACCATCTATTCCATTCAACTCCTTCTGAATTCCAGTCAGGTATATTCCGGATACTGAATTATGACCTGCCTGAGATAATGGTGAACCTGTGCTACCATAGTAAAACTTAGTAATACTGGATACATCTCCCCCAGTTTTTACTTCTAAAGGATTGCCTGCATTGTTGTATTTTAAAACCTCACTAACATTGATAGCATCAGAAGTAGGCGTTACTGGCGCTGTAGTTCCTGATCCGTTCCAAACCCAATTCTTCCGGGGCCTCCATTCTGGACCAGGAGATATGGCGGCGTCATATGTCCACTCAGTCCAGGTTTTTGAGAGATCAACTCCATTAATATCATCTTCAACCATTACAGAATATAATTGAGTGAGCATGTTATTAATTTTCATATTGGAGTAATTTGGCCTCCCCCCAGTACCATCCTGTTCGCTCGCATATTCATAAGTAGTTACTCTTTTTTCTGAGGTTAGAGAATTCGTTTCTACCTTTTGAGTAAGCTGAATATGCAGTGGGTCATCATATTTAAACTCAGTTAAAGACTCAACATACTCTGTACCCGTATCATCATATATTCTAACTTTTGTTACTTTTGGATGGTACCAAGCGGAAACATTCCTAAGAATTTCGACCTGAAAGGTGGCCGGTGTAAATTGCAATCCACTTAATCGTTCTTTCGAAAGTTGAGTGAGCCTGATATCATAAATGTAGGTTTCATTCTTGCTTGAGTATTTCTCTGTATATGGGTATAAAACATTTGGGTCATGGTTCATTTGATAAGTATTAATTGAGGTTTGCTTATTTTTGTACGTTGAACCACTGACAAACTCCTTCGACTCCTGTTGCAAAAGCTTTCCGCCAGTCCAAGAGTAGATTGGATCCGTTGCTGATCTATTTTGAACTACAGAATCTGATAATGAGGCCGTCCCAGTAGAAAAGAGATATCTTGTTTGACCATAAATTCCACTTGCTCCCAATTTTTCTATTACCTCCCCATGTCCAATGCTATTGGAAACTCCACCAAAAGAAATTACTGGTGATGAGGTTAATAATTTATAGCTACATACCTTTATAGGTCCATCAGTTGTTTCTACTTCAATTTCAAAATTATCAACATAACTTGGGATTGGGGGGTAAAACCCAGAGATGTATTCAAATTCTTTTATTATTTCTGAACTGGCTGTGCTTTCTTTTGTTTTTATTTGCTCAACAACAACCGCTGAACGATACCTTGTTTCTGATACCGTTTGTTGTAAGTGCTCTGTCCAATTTAACCATAAAATTCCAGCGGGATCTGGATTAGCTTGAACGGGAGAAAAAGTGACCATATACGTCCCAGCAGTTAAATCTGCTACTATATCATTATCTGTAAATACATTTCGAGAAAAACTATTAGGACCAGTTATTCTAACATAATGATTATTAGTTGCACTGGGATTTTTTGTACCATCTGATACATCCATTGCTGCACTTAATGTTACATCGTCCACATCTTCTTCTAAAGTAAAACTTTGAATAAGCTGTGATATACTGCCATCTGAAGAACGCGTTATCGAATGGTTTAGAGTCTCATTGATTTGACCATTATATGTATAGCTTGGGACATCATAAAAAAGTTCTGTATAACCTCCAGTTGGAAAGTTAACCTTCTTTAAAATCCCTGTTAATATCTTGTTAGGATTTATATCTCTATTAGCTCCATTGGGATTAAAAAAATAGTGCTCTGGAATAAAACTTGTATTACCTGTTTCTCCATTATAATAACCCTGATGGTCTACCGCATAACTATCTTCTAGGCATCTCAATTGATTCATTATACTCAAAATTCCATCCAGGTAGACCGACTTCATTTATAGACACAAGTTTTAATCTTGTTTCCAGTGCTTTTTCTGTTGTAGGATTAGAAGAACTATACCCGGAAGAATAAAAGTACCCATGCGTAAGTTGAAAAACTTTTAGCGTATCTGTGTTTACAAGGATAACAATCTCATCCAGTTGCTTTGGCTTATTTTGATTATCAGGATCAATTAAGTCCTCTCGGTCATCCATATAATTAAAATGGACTTCAATATCACTTTGGGGTGATGAGATTTTGGAAAGCCTTTTTTCGTTTGCTGCGTTATTACGATAACAAACTCTATCTAGAGAAACTTCGGTAGGGCATCCATATTGAGCTCCTGTGCCATAGTACTTTTGGTCAATGATAGTTTCATATTCATGTTCGAAAGATTCATACTCAAGATTTATAATATTTCCATCAGCCGTGGTAATTTTTGTTAGGAATTTTGAATAACCAGTAAATGGGAGTCTACTCGCCAAATTTCCAGTTCTGCTTCCTGAACCACCGCCACCTTCACAATCATCTTCGTAATAAACACTGGCTGCTTCGTTGTAGTTAAATATTGTACCATTTTCATCTATAATTTCTGACGTACTGTTTATTTTGATTGCGCTATATGGAATTGGATATATATTATTTCCATCATTGCTAATTATGAATTTACCACTTCCACCCGGGTAACTATAAGTGAAATTATCTGATTCCATATCTATCAGACCTGCTACTATATCTTTTGCATCATCATATGGCTGGGTATTACTGGAATTGAACGTAGGGTTAAACGTATTGGGAGGATCGGGGATAAGATCTCTATCATTAAACACGTCATAAAGACCATTTACAGTTTGTGTAATTACACCACCTGCATTTAATGTCCACCCAAGCCCTACATTTGTAGCAATCTGATCAACACGGATCGCTGATGTTGTATAATCCAAGCTAATAGGAAGTGTAAAACCCTTGATTGAATACTCATAAATTGGAACCGAAATATTAGCTTTTCCTTCATAAAGATTTGACTCGATTTCCCCATATTTTCCCAAAGCAGCTGCTTCAGGGGAAGGTGGAAAAGCATTCATCATATCTTGCTGATTCTGGGCATTAGCTAAGCTAGTCATTAATGCAAAAGCCGAAAAAAATATTACTCTAAAAATAAACTTGATCATAAAAAATGAATTTTTAAAATTTTACTTAAACAGTATTAATAAAACTTTCGCAAACCTTCAATTCATTTGAAAAAATATATTATATCTAAAGTACAGGTTTTAAAAAGCTTCTATATAAATCATAATGAACGATTATGAAGCTTAAATGAAGAATTAAAGTAGCTTCCTTTTCAGGAATTTTTGAGAAGAGACATCAAAAATTGAGAGTTGGGAAAAAATTTATTGCAACTTGCTCCCCCTGATAGCTAATGAAGGCAAACTTAATCAAGAATAGATCTTATAAGACATGCGCCAAATATTGGATATCTTATTTATTCAACGAGTTGAGGAATTCCTCGTTGTTCTTGGCGCCCTTAATCGTATCGACGAGGAATTCTGCGGCTTCGAATGAATTCACCTTCTCTCGTTCCAAAGGTCTCCTAAAAATGTATGCCAAAAACTCCTGCTTGTCATTGCAAAACACAAGATTATTAAAAACTTGTAAATGGGATTTTAGAGACAGAACCTACCTTTGTATTAACTACAGAAACACGACAATGATAGGGAATGCTAAAATAACGTCATTCCTTCGAAGTCAGGAATGCGAGGTAAAAAACGTAGGATCTGCACAAATTCATAGCTTCGCAGATTCAAAAAAACCTTTTACAAGGTACTCTTGTATCACCTGATTGATAAATCACCCTGCACTAACATTCCGTACGGGCGGATGGCCATCCGCCCCAACCGTTCTTGTTTACGAAGTTAATTCTACTTCAACAACACCATTTTTTTGGTAAGTACCTGTCCTCCGACTACTAATCGGTAGATATAAATTCCGCTTGCCAGAGCTGATGCATCAAAGTTGATGGTTTGTTCTCCGGCTGTTTGTTGGCCTTGTACTAAGGTAGAAACTTTCCTTCCCATCAAATCAAACACCTCCAAAGAAACATTCGCCGTATTATCCAAAGAATAGGAAATAGTTGTGCTTGGGTTGAAAGGATTCGGGTAATTCTGATCAAGTCGAATACTTTTTACTGTAGTAAATTCGCCATCCTCATTGGAAGTAATGATTCCCCACTTAAAACGAACCCAAACCGGGTAGTGATCGGAAGTCTGACTGAGATAGCTGCCAACGTAAGAAGGATTCTCAACCCTCTCAGTCCCTTCGAAATATTCATCCATCAATTCAGAAGTAATGGTGATATGATCGATCATAGATGATCCGCCAAAGGAAGTGAATCCATCTTCTTCAAGGCTTTTTGTCAGGATGGTGTACTCGGTATCATCATCAAAATTTTTGTATGGTGAATCCTGTCCACCTACCGAAGAAATCAAAATCTCATCGTTGTAATCACCAATCACGATTACGTTACTTTCTGCCTCATTCTGATCCAGGTAATTTTTCAAAGAAATGGATGCATCCCTTCGCCGTACATAGTCTTCCTGCTCACCTAATGCCTTTGCATGAATGTTGTAGGCTTTTATTTGTCGGACTTCCTGATCAAAAACCGCCTCGAAACTGAGTTCTAATGGGTAACGTCCGTTCGCCCAGTCGTAACTGGTTTGCCCTGTAGTTAGTAACCCGGAATTTAGAACATTAATCGTACTGGACTTATATAAATAAGCTGTTTTCTGAGTTTGAGCAAAACTTGCAATAATACCTTCGTATGCATCGAGTGAATCAACTAATCTGCCAAACATAGTTGGATTTGAAATCTCCTGGAAAGCAAACAGGTCGGCATCAATGCTGTCAATTACCGTGATTACATTATTTAGCTGAATCTCATCATCTTCAGGACCGTTTGAAGCACTACCAAACCACTCGATATTCCAGGTTACAACATCAAAGGTTTCGTCCTTAGAAATATCCTCACCGGGAATTTCATTAGTTTCAGCATCAATATCATTCAAATCCCGAGGCTGAAGCTGATACGTTCCCCGGAAATTACTTACAACCCCAACAATGGTAGTTACTCCTGAAGGCGCTGTGGAAGCTACAATATCAGTGAAACTGCTTATCCTAAGTTCTCCGGTTCCAGACTGATCAGTAATTACATAGTTCGTATTTCCCTGTAAAGCTCCTGTGTGATCAATTTCTACATTTAGAGCCACTAACTGACCTTCATAATTACCAGAATTCATTGTGCTTATTGAAATCTCAAGCGGCTGAAGAGGAACCTGATTTGCCTTAAATTCGAACAGCGGATCGGTACCAACGATTTGTTTCAGATCGTTGAAACTGCCCAGCTCTCCGGTTACATACACCGAATCTCCCCGGCTTACATTAGAAAAGAAACTTTCGGCATTATCTCTCATTTCGCTATAAAACCAAGCGATTCCGCCTGTTTCGTCCTGAAAGTACATGGGACCTTGAAATTCCCCGGCTACCGTTACAATTCCGGCTATGCTTACAATCTCACCTTCTGTTAAATCCCGTGCTGTAGCAATTGGAATAACCCCACTTGCTTCAACGGCCTCTCCACTTAAATTTACCTTGAATGTATTAGCGTTGGATTGTATTTCTAACCCATTTTCATAATCATATATACCTTCCGTTTGCGGAGAAAATGAAACCGTGATCGTGGTTGTCTCATTAAAACCCAGTGCGGAATCCTGAAGTGCAGAAATCGAAAAAGGAGATATTGACGGCACTATTTCACTTATTCTGAGGGTATCGCTTCCAATGTTTTTCAGCTCTACAATTTTGTTACTGGTATTTCCGGTTAATGTGGTTTCGAATGTAATGGTTGCACCTGAATCAACTACTTCGTCTTCAATCGTAACCAATATTCCCGGTTCCTGCTGTGGAGCGATATAATCTGTGATGCGAATATCATCAATATTCATACGGTCAGTTCCGGCAGACTGAATGAATTTAAAGCGGATATTTCCATCAACCTGAACGGGAATGGTATATTCTGTGAGAGCAAAAGGAGCTGGAATTGCATCTCCAATATTTTGCCAGGTATTCCCTCCGTTAGTTGAATACTGAACCTGTAGCTCTGCTCCTTCTGCCTGGTTTCCATAATGCGCAAGATAAAAAGAGACCTCATCCGCGCCGTTGGGCTTATCAAACTGCATGTAGATATTCCCGGTTTTACCATCTCTTCTATCCATGCGAACACTTTTGGTTCCATTGAACTTATCGTTGGATAGACTTCCCAATAAAGCGTCGTCCAAAAACCAGCTACCGGTGGAAAGCGTAACGGAAGCTCCTGAATAGGAACTTTTTTCCCCGCTTTCAAAGTCTTCGAAGAGTTGGGCATGAGTTGTGGTTGAAGCAGATACAATACAGAAAAAAATTGCGAACAGGGTACGACTCAGTTGCATAAAGAAAATTGTTTTAAAATTAGGCTTAAAGATACGGAGCTTATATTAACACAACATAACTTCTTTTTTTGGTGAATTAGACCTCAAAATATTTGCTTAGGAATCATTAGATAATTTTTCTTAAATATTTTTAAATCTCTGCTTGACTCTCCCCTTACGTAATAGCCTAACTTTAGAAAAAACCGATGGAAAAGTATACCGTAAGCATTGTCGCTAAAATTTCAGGAGTCACTATTAGAACTCTGCAGCATTATGATAAGATTGGCCTGCTTAAGCCGCACGAACGGGCGAGATCGGGCTATCGATACTATAGTAAAGACGAGCTATACCGTTTACAGCAGATTCTGTTCTTCAAGGAGTTGGGTTTTTCTCTTAACAAGATCCAACACATTCTGGATAAACCTGATTTTGATCTAGAGCAAGCTTTGCTTTATCAAAAAAGTGAGCTTGAAAAGAGAAAAATGCGACTTGGCGAACTTCTTACAACCATCGATAAAACAATCAAACAAATAAAAGAGGAAGACAACATGGTCACAGAAGCAGAATTATATGACGGATTTTCGGAAGAGCAAATTTCGGAATGGAAAAAGGAGATTGACGAAAAATATGATCCGAACCTGGTCACTGAGTCTTTTAAAAATATAAAAAAGATGAGTAAAGCCGATTTTACTCATGTAAAAGAGGAACAAGAGAACATTGCTAAAGAACTATCTTTACTAATGGAAAAACCGGTGGATGCTCCCGAAGTACAGGCGTTGATAAAAAGACACCATTCAAATAACGAACGTTTCTACGAAACCAATGCCTCAGTATATCGAGGTCTGGCAGATATGTATGTAAGTGACCCAAGGTTTACCGACTTCTATGATAAGTATAAACCCGGACTTGCTGAATTCATACGAAAGGCGATGCACTATTTTGCTGATAATTTCTTAACAAATAAATAACCGATAATTAATACAGAAACAAATACTTAATAGTGCGTTAATTCAATCTTAAAACTAAAGTAACGATGTAGTAAAGTTAGGTTCGGATTCTGGGTTTCTTTTAAACCCTTAATTAATGAACCTAACTAATGAAGAAACTAGCTAACATTTCTCTTCTTTTAGCACTATTCGTGCTCTCTTCGGTTGGTGTTTTTGCTCAGGAAGTTTCACTGAATCTTATTGGCGAATACCATACCGGACTTTTTGATGCAGGAGCTGCCGAGATTTCGGCCTATGATCCAGCATCTAAACAACTATTCTTTACTAATGCTGACGACAATTCTATTGTAGTTCTAAATCTTAGTGACCCTGAAAATCCTGCAGAAGTTACTACTATTGATATGAGCATTTATGGCGATGGAGTTAATAGCGTTGCCATCTATAATGGATTGGTTGCAGTTGCTGTACAGGCTAACCCAAAAACCGATCCAGGTTCCGTTGTATTTTTTAAAGCAGCGGATGCTTCTCATATAAGTACTGCCACTGTTGGAGCCCTTCCCGACATGGTAATTTTTACTCATGATGGATCGAAAGTTGTAGTAGCAAACGAAGGAGAACCAAATGATGCCTATGATGTTGATCCTGCTGGTTCTATATCTATTCTTGATGTTTCAGGTTTCGATCTATCTGCCGGAACGGGAACAGCTACTGTTACCACCGCTGATTTTACCTCTTTTGATGGACAGGAAGCAACGCTAAGAAGCGAAGGGATTCGTATTTTTGGTCCTGGTGCAAGTGCCTCTCAGGATTTTGAGCCGGAGTACATTACCATTTCTTCAGACAATGCTACTGCTTTCGTATCTCTTCAAGAAAATAATGCGATCGCGATTGTTGATATTGCTTCTGCTACTGTTACAGATGTAATTGCGCTTGGTTTTAAAGATCACAGCCAAACTGAAAATGCATTAGACGCAAGTAATTCTGATGGAGGAATCAATATTACTACCTGGCCTGTGTGGGGTATGTATCAACCAGATGCAATTTCTTCTTTTAACCTAGACGGAACAGAGTACATTGTAACCGCAAACGAAGGCGATGCACGTGATTATGACGGTTTTTCTGAAGAATACCGAATTAGAGATTTTCGATTAAACCCTTCTGTATTTACTGATTCTGAACTACAGAATAACGAAAACCTTGGCCGTTTAAGAACTACTTCTACATTGGGGATGAACTCAGATTCTCTCTTTTTCCTTATGGAAGCGGACTCTGCTCAGGAAGTTTCTGGAGGAGATAATCGTGGTTCAGGAATTGGTGAATTCAAGTACGATGTAGCAACTCAAACCATGACCTTTACTTTGGAATTCGAAGGGCTAGACTTTAACGCTTTTAATGGAATGGATACTCTTACTACAGGAGATACCAGTGACGATGTAACCGCGATGCATTTCCATAATGCTGAAGCCGGTGTAAATGGAAGTGTTGTATTCAACATACTTACAGATGGAGATACTCAGGTTTCCACAGATACTTCAGGAGTTACTACCGTTACCGGTGTTTGGAGTGAAGCTGATGCCTCGTTTGCTCCTTTCCTTACTGAAATACAAGCTGCTTTGTTTGAAGATGAAGTCTCTCTGTATGTAAATGTTCACACAGTAGGTCAGGCTTCAGGAGCAATCCGCGGGCAACTTTTCGCAGATCCAATGTTTGATGAGTTGTATTCTTATGGTGCCAGATCTTTCAGTATTTGGAATGCCTCAACAGGAGCTCTGGTATGGGATAGTGGAGATGAGTTTGAAACTCTCCTGTCTTCATTAGAAGCAGATAATTTCAATTCCACCAATTCTGAAAACGATTCTTTTGACAACCGTTCGGATGATAAAGGCCCTGAACCTGAAGCCGTTACTTTAGTACAGCTCTCTGGAAAGATGTATGCCTTTATTGGCCTGGAAAGAATCGGTGGTATTATGGTGTATGATATTTCTGATCCAACAAACCCAGAATTCATTACCTATGATAATGTTCGAAATTTTGATGAACTCGACTTTAATGAAGGCATCATCGAAGGATTAGATGATCTTGCGGATGTGGCTGGGATTGCTACTATTATGGAATCTACTGTTGCTTCAGGTCCTGAGGGAATTAGTTTTCTTATGCAAGGAGCAAGCCCTGTTGGAGCACCCTTGGTTGTAGTTAGCAATGAAGTTACCGGTTCTATAACGATTCACGAAGTTAGTTTCGAATCAGAAGCCGCTCCTCTTTTCTTTTCTGAATATGCTGAGGGAAGTAGTCAAAACAAATATCTTGAAATCTATAATCCAACAGATGAAGACATAGATTTAACAGACTATGCGTTCCCAAATATGAATAATGGACTTTCAGGTAGCAACCAAAACAATGTAGCCGGTGAATTTGACTTCTGGAATTCGTTCCCTGAAGGTTCTACTATCGAAGCAGGAGGAGTATTTATCATCGCTGATGGTGATGCGGATGCTTACATCACCGACCGTGCCGACCTGATCCATGAATTCTTAAGCAACGGCGACGATGCTTATGCTCTGGTTTATGGAACCGAAGATAATTATCAGATTCTTGATATCATGGGTGATCTGTTTGCTGATCCGGGTTCGGGTTGGGACGTTGCGGGTGTAAGTGCCGGAACTCAGAATCATACCTTAGTTCGTAAAACTGAAATAAAAGAAGGAAATCCTGCTCCTCTCGGTTCGTTCGGAACTTCTACTGAAGATTCAGAATGGGAGGTTCTTGATATTGACGAGTGGTCCAGTCTTGGTCTCCGTGGAATTCCACAACCATTTACATTAACTGTACTTCATAATAATGACGGTGAATCTCAGCTTATTAACGCTGGTGATGGGCTTGAGAATTATGGAGGAATTGCTCGATTCAAGACTCTTTCTGATAAACTTAAACAAGAAGCTGCAGATTCTGGTAATGTGTACGTGATGGTATCTTCAGGAGATAACTTCCTTCCTGGCCCAGAGTTCAACGCCAGTCTTGATTTAGGTACTTATTTTGATGCACGGGGAATCGGCTTAATTGGCTACGATGCTTTGGCTATGGGGAATCATGACTTTGATGCCGGCCCGGTTATCTATTCAGAATTTATTTCAGATACTGAAGGAAACGAACCTCCTTTCCTAAGTGCAAACCTTGATTTCACTAATCAACCTGATTTGCTCGCACTTAAGCAGGAAGGAAGAGTAGCCGCAAGTACTATTGTTAATCTAGGCCAGGATGTTACCGTTGGTATCATCGGTGCTACTACCGAAAACCTTGGTTTCATATCAAGCCCCGGAACTGTAATTGTAAACGAAGTACTTCCGGCGGTACAAGCTGAAGTTACTGCGCTTCAAGCCGAGAATGTACGTGCTATCATTCTTATCAGTCACTTACAGGGTATTGAAGAAGACTCTGTTCTGGCTTCCCAACTTTCCGGAGTTGATATCATGATTGCTGGTGGTGGAGATGAGCTTCTTGCCAATGAGGGTGATCTTCTTATTCCTGGCGACGAGGAAGAAGTACGTTCAGCTTATCCAATGGTTGTAGGCGACCTTGACGGAAATGATGTTCCTGTAGTTACTAGTAAAGGAAACTATACCTACCTCGGGCGTTTAAACGTGGAGTTCGATGCACTAGGAAATGTACTCTCTTTCAACGGCGGACCTGTACGAGTAGCAGATATTTCGCTTCCGGGTGGAGTTGAGGAAGATCAGCAAATGCTGGATGAGGTAGTTAGTCCCGTAGAAGATTACGTAGAAGGGTTATCTCAAACTAAAGTTGCTACAACAGAAGTTCACTTATTTGGTGCTACTAACGACATCCGTTCTTTCGAGACCAACATGGGTAACTTAATTACCGATGGTTACCTGGCTGTTACTCTGGATGAAGCCGAAAATTTCGGGCTCGAACTTAATCCTTCTCGTTTAATCGCCATCGCTAATAGTGGTGGAATCAGGTCTCAAATTCCTGCCGGAGTGATCAACGCACGCCAAACATTCGATGTACTTCCATTCACAAATACCCTCGCTGTTCTTGAAGATGTTTCTCCTGAACTTCTTCTTGAAATTATGGAAAATGCGGTTTCAAAAATTGATCCTGCGACCGGCGAACGTGCTAATGTGGATGGTACTGGACGTTTTGCTCAGATTGCCGGTTTCTCCGTTGAATTTGATCCATCCAATCAGGCTATCATTTATAATAATGATGAAGGTCAAACCATTGCCACTCCCGGAGAAAGGGTTCAAACTATTATTTTGGATGATGGAACTCCAATTGTTCTTAATGGGCAGGTTGTTGCTGAAGCTCCAAGCGTTGATTTAGTTACCGCTGACTTCACTGCAAGAGGCGGAGATCAGTATCCATTCAGGGGTAAAGAATTCACTACTATAGGAATAACTTATCAGCAATCTTTTCAAATCTACCTAGAAGATTATTTAGGTGGAGTTGTATTCGCGAGCCAATATCCTGCAAGTGGTGAAGGTCGAATTATTGACTTAATCAACTCTATTCCAAACGAAGCACCTGAAATTAATCTCCCGGTTGAGATGAGTTTCCTCGAAGACGGTATGCTTGTATTTGATATGGCACAAGTTGTATCAGATGCTGATGATGAACTATCAAGCTTAACCGTTATGATAAACAGCGAAACCGTAAGCGGCTCTACCGATGGATCAAAACTTACATTTACTGCCCCAACAAACTTCTATGGGCAGGAATGGGTTCGGGTTACTGTAATGGACGAAGCCGGAGCAGCGGCATCCGATTCTGTGATTGTTACGGTAGTACCAGTCAACGATGCCCCGCTTGCTAAGTTTTCAATCGAACAAGATGGCTTTGAGAATGGAGATAACGTCATTACTCTGACTGATGAGTCGAATGATGCGAATGACCCGAATGGCTTTATTGTCTCTTACTTCTGGGACTTTGGAGACGGAAATTCCAGTACCCTCCAAAATCCAAAACATACCTATGATACCGCGAGTGAATTCGAAGTAAGCCTTACAGTAACCGACAATGAAGGGGCTACTGCTACTTTAAAAGAAACGATTAATGTTACTTTAGTAACTGCTTCAGAAACTGAAGGAAAACCAACTGATTTTGCGCTTGAGCAAAATTATCCAAACCCTTTCAATCCATCAACCAATATCAATTATTCGGTGCCTCAAGCTTCGAAAGTAAATATTGAAGTTTATAACCTGATGGGCCAAAGAGTAGCAGTTCTGGTAAATGAAGTAAAAGCTGCAGGAACATATACGGTAACCTTTGACGCCTCTTCGATATCAAGTGGTGTATATATCTACCGAATCCAAGCTGATAATTTCGTTAGTACTAAACGAATGACATTGATTAAATAATCAATGAAGAGTTCTGCTTAAACAAGTAAGCAGAAATGTAGCTCTGTTTCATGTTTGTCCCCACGCTTTTTAGCGTGGGGATTTTTTTTATCTATGTTTTCCTACATTGTGACATGAATAAATTTCTAACCTCTGTAATTCTAATACTATTCAGTTGCTCTTCTCCGGAAGAAAAATCCTCACCAACAATCCCCGGTTTTTTAATCGGAGATTTTGAGGATGATTATGGAGTTACTTACGCAATCAGAGATTCTGTATTTATGATGGAAGATCATACCAAAATTCATATTCTAGACTGGAATTTGGATGGTCAACTTTTTGTCGGGAAAAATGATTCTTCTAATATCTATGACCCTCTGCTTTACTCCCGAATCGACTGGATGAAATTTGAAAATATGGGAGAATTTGAATGGGGGTTTTGTCTGAGTGCCTATAACGAGATCAGCTTAGATTCTGCCCGGGCTGTTTCTGTTGTCAACAGAGAAAATCCTAAAACCGGCTGTAACGGATATCCTTTTTCCAGAATGAAAAGATTAACGAACTAACGTTTTACCATGAAATATATATCGATCCTTGTATGTACGTTTTGGGCTCTGTCTGTATCAGCCCAATCCAATCCCGAAGTGTATCTCGGGGATTTTACGCTTAATGAAGGCGGCTTCTCCGTTACCAGCCTGGAAAATATTTCCAATAATCCGGGATATGACAATCAGCCATCGTTTATCCCGGGTATGCCTGCTTTACTTTTCTCTTCTCAGCAAGGGGAATCCACAGACATTAAGCTTTTTGATTATGGGCAAGATAATAGCATCTGGATTACCAGTTCTGTAGGTGGAAAGTATTCTCCAACTATGATGCCCGGTCAGGATTCATTCTCAGCAATCTGGCTTAAGCCTGATGGCGAACAACTGCTTTGGATGTTCCCATTAACAGAAGGTGAGCCTGAAGTAATCGTCCCTGATGAGGTAATCGGGTATCATGCCTGGTACAACGAACATACACTTTATACCTTTGTTCTTGGAGAACCCTTTACCTTTGTTGAATTCGATCTGAAGAATGATTCAAGAACCATCCTTGCAAACAATCCCGGACGTTCAATACACAAAGTGCCCGATTTAAACGCGGTTAGTTTTATTGACAAAAATGATTCTACTCAGTGGTTAGTAAAAACCTATAATCCCGATTCAAAAGAAATAAAAACCCTAACCTCAACTCCAGAAGGTTCGGAAGACATGGTTTGGATTGATTCCTCCTCTTTTCTGATTGGACAAGCAAACGGATTACTTATGTGGAAAGAGGGACACGGTTATACCGCTCAAAACCCTTTATTTGATTCAGACGGAACAATTTCCAGGATAGCTCTCAGCCCCAATCGAACTAAGATTGCGATTGTGTTTGCGGTCTCAGAGGATTGATCTGCGAAAGCCAACCCTAGTTGAATTTGAAATATAGTAGCCCCATGCTTCAGCATGGGGAAAATTGATATTGAAAAACAACCCAAGTCCGGCTTGTATTAAAGAGAAAGGATGTTATCGCAGGGTTTCAAGATTGCAGATTGATTGATATAAAATGATCTGTACAACTAGGTTTTGAAGCCCAAATCTGCGAGTCCATTCATCATTTCTTCAATATTTGAGGCTTGGTTTTATTGGTTTCGAAACATTTACCCCCGGATAAATCCGGGGGCTATTTTTTACTAAATAATAGCTTTGTTTCTTTAGATTACCTCAGCCCGTTAGGCAGCCCCTTACAAATCCGGCTTACCGCATCGTGGCTGTGAAGGCTTTCCAGGTGAGCACAACGCACCACAAAATCCCGGATGCTGTTGTATGAGTCCAGTTCTTCGTAAAGAAGTCTGGCCGCATCTTCCACAAATTTCTGGTATGCACCATTTAGTTCAGCAAAAGCTTGCTCATCTTCCCGTTTAACCATTACCTGGGTTTCTGTTTTAAGGGCTGTTCGACAAATCTGAACTAAATCTTCTACAAAAAACTCATCACGTAAAGCTACTGTTACTTCTGCTTCACTACGCTGGCTATGTGGGATAGCTGCCACACCCCGGTCTTCACGTGCGTGTTCTGCTAATTCGTATGAACATGGGCATGCGCTGCTGTATATAAACTTTAGGTGCATGTGCTTATTGTAGCGATCGTAGCTATCTAAATGTCCTTCCAGGGATACTTCATAATACTGATATCCGTGCATTCCCGAACGCAGGCTTTCCTGAATCATGGGGTACGAAAAAGAAAGCCTCAAAAATGCTTCCTGAGATTCCAGATCTGTTTTATACGCCTTTAATACTTCTTCGAGCATATCCAGAGAAAATACCC
Source organism: Balneola sp. (assembly GCA_048058975.1). Taxonomy (GTDB): domain Bacteria; phylum Bacteroidota; class Rhodothermia; order Balneolales; family Balneolaceae; genus RHLJ01. The sequence continues at coordinate 60,909 of JBLLNP010000005.1, read as the reverse complement.
GATCCTTAAACTTGTAGAAGGTTCTCATAATACGGCTCATATTGATGCCTTTTTTATTCGCATCAAGGCTTACATATCCATCCACAGAAACCTCGAGTGTAATAGGTTTTCCATCTCTCTTTTTTAGCTGAAGAGGAAGTTTAAAGTTTGAAATTCCAACTTGCTGAATGGGCACATTTGCACCTTCAATAAGCGATGCTGGCCCATTCTGGAGATCGGGGAGTGATTCTTTGTATTCGGGAGTAATAGTAAAAGTAGGATCGTAGAACCTACGGGTTTGATTAGAAATCATAACGGAGAAATCAGTATTAAATAATTTATTTTGTCCAGCGATAAGGACAATATTCGGCTATGTTTCGTTCGGTTTCGAACAGTTTCACCGAATAGAGAACGCTTCCTGTTGATGCGGATTGCTCCACATCTTCTTTTAGTTGTTCAAAAAATGCTTTTACCAAATTTTCGGAAGTAGGGATAATGCCTTCAAGAAAAGGGACATCCATATTCAGATTCCGATGGTCGCAAGGCTCGGTAATTCTCTCTTTGATAATTTTTTTGAGCTTACCCAGATCGATCACATATCCTGTTTCGGCATCGGGTTCCCCAGCTACAGTGACTTCAATTATGTAATTATGTCCATGCCAGTTCGGGTAGTTGCATTTCCCGAAGGTTTGCCGGTTCCATTCTTCTGATTTGGATGGATTATTAAGCCGGTGTGCGGCATTGAAATGTGTTTTTCTGGTTACAAATATCAAAATAGTATGTCTTAATTGGATTTCTCCAAACCTAAAGAACCAAACTTCGGTTCCAAAATCCGGATTTTTATTTTAGCCGCGAATACACAAAACCACAAAATTGTTTTTCATAAATACGGTAGAGGCGCATCACGATGAACCCCTAGCACAAGTAAAATGATATTTTGAATATATATAAAAAAGAGCCCCGGTCCCCCGGAGCTCAATTTACTTTAGTCATTTAAATCAAACTTTGTCCTGAATATATCTTCACTTGAACCACCACCACCTCCACCTGTTCCAGGAGGTAGAGGTTCTAAAACATTTACTTTAAATCTATCACTTCCATCTAGATTTATATATCCAACAGAAGTATTAATAAAATAAGAATTACCTCCATCTAAAAAGTAGCTTGTATACAATTCCCAATCGTTATCTAGATCATCCCATTTCAAAACTTCTACATAGTAGGATCTATTTAAAATTTCACCAAACGTAGTTATTACTAAATAACCATCTCCACCTCCACTTGGAGTACATACTATTGGATTATTAAAGTCTTCATAACTAGAAGAGCCAGACCCTGTATAATGAGTTTCATCATACTTCCTAGTTTCACAAGTCGGAATAGTTGCTGAGACCATTGAATCCCTTATAATAGGTTCATGTTCTATCGATGTAATATTATTATTTGAATCAGAACAACTTATAAGTATTACACTGATAAAAACCGTTATTCCAATTGATAATTTCATATTTGAATTTTTCATTTCTCTTTATGTTTTTATTCTTCACCATAATTGGCTTACAAAAAAGAGAAAGTGAAAGTCTATTTGTGAGTTAAGCTATTGTTATTTAATTGTAAACAAAAAGGAGCTCCAGTCCCCCGGAGCTCCTTTGTGATCAGCACACCTCACAATGAAGTGAGACGTTTCGTGAGTAGAAAATGATTACTTAATAAGAGTCATTTTCTTAGTAAGAACTACATTGTTCGCACCAGTTAGTCGGTAAATATACACACCACTTGAAAGTGCAGAAGCATCAAATGATACACTCTGACTTCCAGCCTGAAGTGTTTGGTTGTTCACCAACGTAGCAACTTCTTGTCCAAGCATGTTATACACTTTCAACGTTACTTTTTGGGTTGATGGAAGTGCAAAGCTAATATTAGTACTTGGGTTGAATGGGTTTGGATAGTTTTGATCTAAGCTGATTGCTGTTGGGGCATCAAAATCCTCGATCTCATTATCAACTCTTACAGTGCTTCCAGACAGGTATCCATACTCATCTAAGGTAGTCCATCCGGTCATCCAGTTGCTGGTTGGACCAAAAGCACCTGCATAAGTCGTAGGACGGAAGAATGAATCATCCATCTCTTTTAAAGTAATTGTTGTTGCAGGTCCGCCATCTTGTGGTCTTGGATCAAGCGCCATACCTTCTACGGTTCGGTCTATGCTAATCAACAGAGGATCTGCGATTTCGTTACCGTTAGCACCTAACATAGTTTGTACGAAGTCCTGTGGAGCGAAGTCTGTTAGTCCATTACCTGCCTTGAAACCAAACCATACAGAGTTTCCTACGATCAATGAATCGTTCTCCAAGCGCTGACGACTATCGAATGGCTTGTCACCCGCATTGTCAATGTCTTCTACAGTAATCGCTGTACCAGCACCTGATGACCCAAAATCAGTGAAGATAGAGTTGTAGTAAACTCCCCCTGTGTTATCACGGAACATCAACATTTGAGCACCATCACCCTGTGGAGTTGCATTTACTCCAGCGCCAATGTACGTAACATTCGCTACCTGTGGGTAGGCAAATGGAGTGGTGTTTTCGTTTCCACCAGCACCGTCCATCTCTGCTACACGACCAGCTTTATCTCCCGCTTGAATCGCAAACCAAAATTGGTGCTTACCACGGAATCCCTGATCCCAGTCAAAAGCGTCATCAGCGTTGAAAGCAGACACTAAATAACGAGTGTTTACAGTACCACCGAAGAACTCAAATCCATCATCGTCAGAGGCGAAAGATTCTACATACTCAATCGTTGTTCCGGCACCAACACCACCAACAGTTAAACCTTGGATTTCGTTACCAGTATCAGCACCGATTGATTTACCTGAGTGACGAATAGACACATAACGAAGAACACCAGAATTATCCATGTCTTCATTACCGCCGTAAAAAGCACGATTGTCGCCTTCTGGAGTAATGGTTCCAACACCTTCAATTTCTTCTTCAGAAGCATTGTTAGTAGTGGCATTACCTAAGATTACCAAACCACCCCACTCGCCACGGTTGGTTTCGTCAAAGGTTCCATCATCGGAAGTAGAAGTGAAAATAATTGGGTTAGTTGGAGTACCCTCAGCAAAAATCTGTGCGCCTCGGGTAATTACTAATGCAGAAGCATCTAAGTTAGAACCCGTACGACCTTCAATTCGCGTACCTGGCTCAATAAACAGCTTTCCACCTTCTTCAAGAAATACTAGCTTGTCCAGTTCATAAATGTTATCTGATGTCCAGTAATACGTAGTATTGCCTACCAAATCCGCATCCGTAATTACCACTCGGTTTGGTGTTCCTCCGTTAGGCGTAATATCAGCTAAGTACCCATATTCATCTAATGTAGTCCATCCTTTCATCCAGTTGTCATTAGGCCCAAAGGCGCCTGCGTAGGTAGTTGGTCTGAAAAATGAATCGTCCATTTCGTTAAGATCAATGGTTAAAGCAGGAGAAGCTGCACCAGGACGAGGATCAAGACCCTTTGCTTCCACTGTTCTATTAAGTCCAACTAAAGCAGGATCTGCGATTTCGTTACCGTTAGCACCTAACATAGTTTGTACGAAGTCCTGTGGAGCGAAGTCTGTTAGTCCATTACCTGCCTTGAAACCAAACCATACAGAGTTTCCTACGATCAATGAATCGTTCTCCAAGCGCTGACGACTATCGAATGGCTTGTCACCCGCATTGTCAATGTCTTCTACAGTAATCGCTGTACCAGCACCTGATGACCCAAAATCAGTGAAGATAGAGTTGTAGTAAACTCCCCCTGTGTTATCACGGAACATCAACATTTGAGCACCATCACCCTGTGGAGTTGCATTTACTCCAGCGCCAATGTACGTAACATTCGCTACCTGTGGGTAGGCAAATGGAGTGGTGTTTTCGTTTCCACCAGCACCGTCCATCTCTGCTACACGACCAGCTTTATCTCCCGCTTGAATCGCAAACCAAAATTGGTGCTTACCACGGAATCCCTGATCCCAGTCAAAAGCGTCATCAGCGTTGAAAGCAGACACTAAATAACGAGTGTTTACAGTACCACCGAAGAACTCAAATCCATCATCGTCAGAGGCGAAAGATTCTACATACTCAATCGTTGTTCCGGCACCAACACCACCAACAGTTAAACCTTGGATTTCGTTACCAGTATCAGCACCGATTGATTTACCTGAGTGACGAATAGACACATAACGAAGAACACCAGAATTATCCATGTCTTCATTACCGCCGTAAAAAGCACGATTGTCGCCTTCTGGAGTAATGGTTCCAACACCTTCAATTTCTTCTTCAGAAGCATTGTTAGTAGTGGCATTACCTAAGATTACCAAACCACCCCACTCGCCACGGTTGGTTTCGTCAAAGGTTCCATCATCGGAAGTAGAAGTGAAAATAATTGGGTTAGTTGGAGTACCCTCAGCAAAAATCTGTGCGCCTCGGGTAATTACTAATGCAGAAGCATCTAAGTTAGAACCCGTACGACCTTCAATTCGCGTACCTGGCTCAATAAACAGCTTTCCACCTTCTTCAAGAAATACTAGCTTGTCCAGTTCATAAATGTTATCTGATGTCCAGTAATACGTAGTATTGCCTACCAAATCCGCATCCGTAATTACCACTCGGTTCTGGGCAAATGCAGTATTTGATAGAGCTAACACAAATAGTACTAATAAAGTGCTTTGTAGTAAGTTTCTCATAGTTTTAGTTTGGTTTTAGTTAAGTATTATATCCTCTAAAGAGAGTATTTGAGGCTTGTACTGAATGACATCCCCCTTTTAAAAGACTGGAAAATGTACTCCTGTCCTTTAAACTCGTAAGATTGTACAATATCGGGGTTCAGGATATTGTCAATTTTTGCGCCCAACGATAGATTATTAGTTAACTGATAGTTCAGATTCCAATTTAGGGTATTGTAAGCGCGTTCAAATACATTAGGCGTTGCGTTTCCGGTTGCTAATGAGAGTCGATCTCCAAATCGGTTGAATGAAAGATTTGTACTTAGTCCTTTATCGTTCTGATACTGTAAATCAATGTTTACTATATAAGGAGATTGTCCAAAGAGTTGGCGTGTTGATGATGCATTAGGATTAGCCGCGCGAATAAAATCAAGCTCTATATCAGCAATATCTACTTCAGAATGAACAAAAGTTAGATTCCCAGCAAAAGTAAAATTATCAAGACTCTCGGTTAAAAACCCTAATCTTTTACGGAGTTCAAACTCAACACCTTGTACTCTACCTTTTGGAACATTCTGTATTGAGGTTGCATTATTACCAATGTCATTTCGAATAACCCTTTCCATCGGCTTTTCTAAATCTTTATAAAATGCAGAGAAAGCAAGTATTTCACCTGGGGCAGGAAACCATTCAAATCGGAAATCATAATTAGTGATCAGAGTTCTTTCAAGTCTTGGATTTCCCTGAAATAAGAAATCACCTGCAAAGTCAAATGTTATTAGCGGCATTAATTCCCTAACAGTTGGTCGTGCCAATGTTTTGGTATATGCAGCTCTGAAATTCATACTCTCATTAAGAGAATAAACCAAAGAAAGTGATGGTAATACATCCATATTATCCAACCGGCCAACACCCTGAAAACCTTCACCTGTAGGGTTATCTAGAGTAATTTGGTTAGGTGTTGTTGCAAGAACTGAATCATCAGAAGTAGCAGTAATGTCTGTGTATTCAACTCTGGCGCCACCAATTAACCTCAATTGATCGGTTACAAATAAATCGATCATCCCATAATAGGCGCTAATATTACTTTCTGAAGTGTATGAATTTCTAACCTCGCTACCATCCTCTACATAGGTTCCATAATCATATCCTTGGCCACGACCTGATACTGTGGAATCTATAATACCTTGAGTACCAAAAAACTCAAAGATATCCCCTTCAGCATCTCGGATACCAAACGCATCATCAAAAATATCATATCTACTTTCATTAAAGTCTCTTTCTTTAGAATCGTAAAATAGACCTGTTTTAAATTTTGAATTTTTTAAAACAGGAATTGAAACATCAAGAATTGCGGCATTTCCAGATTCATTTAGATCACGAAAAAAGCGAGACGGTCTTGGATATAATGATGAGGGGTTTGAATAAAGAGTTGTATCACTTCCGGATATTTGACTGTCTTCCGATTGAAGCAAGAAATACCTCAAATCCGGAGTTGCCATAGCATTATTCGTTTGCGATAGCTTCCACTCTACTTCAACATTATTAAACTTATCAAAGACACTTTTTCCTGTTAAAAACATTGCCTGTAACGACCTTTCTTGATAAGAGAGAACATTTGATATCTGATTTGCTTCAGGGGCTTCGTCCCAAAAACCAGTTATCAATCGACCTTGATGCGTTCCCGATTGGGTTCTGAAGTAGGAAAAGTTGAACTTATGATTACTGTGGGGTATGTATGCTAAATTAACTAAAGAGCCCCAATCCACATTATCATCAGTTCTATAATCAGAATATAATCTTTCAGCGGTCAATTCTTCAGTCGTAGCAGTTTCACCAACTAAGAGATATCTACCTATCGAACCATTCTCATAATTATCGATTGATCTAGAATAAGTAAGAGATATAGAATACCCAATTTTTCCAATCTTACTTTCAGCTTGATCACCAAATGATAAACCAAAACTGTAATCCAAAGGTAAGCTTGTACTAACAGGAACCATTTCATTGTTGAAAGCACGAGAAGCGTTGTTAAGAATAACAGACTCTTGAGAACCAATATTATCACCACTTGAAAGTCCAGGAATTGGAGTGCCTGTATCTCTTAGATCCTGTAAATAGCTAGGAATGTCGCGCTGACCATCATCAAACCCTAACCAGTCTGTTCCACTTCTTTCTCCTAAAAGTCCATCCTGAAAAGCGATCTGCGAATTATAAGCTGAGGATACAGAAATCTCCAAGGTTCGCTGCTCCGGGAAATCCTTAGTAGTAACATCAACCAAGCCTCCCGAGAAATTCCCGGGTTTATCTGGAGTAAAAGTTTTAAGTGTTACAACATTTTCAATTAAGCTGGATGGAATCAAATCTAGCTGAAAAGCTTTTTTGTCTGGATCCGCAGTTGGCAGTTCAATTCCGTTCATATGAGTAGATGAATATCTTTCACCTAAGCCTCTCACATACACATATTTACCACCTACGACAGAAGCTCCGACCACTTTCTTTAGTACCCCGGCAGCATCCCCTGCCCCGGATTTTGAAATGGTTTCAGAGGAAATCACATCACTAAATGCGACTGATTTCTGTCTTTGTCTTAAAAGGCCCGCTTCGTTATTAAGAACTGCCTCGGCCGTAACTACGATTTCGTCCAGAAATTCTGATTCCGCTTGCATGGCTACATCAAGGCGAACTACTTCTCCTTCGCCTACCACAACCCCGGTAATTATCTGAGTGGAGTAAGAAAGATAGCTTACCTTAATATTGTATGTTCCTGCTGCAACTCTTCGGATGGTATAGTTCCCATCTATATCAGTTGCTGTACCTTGAATGGTACCTTCTATTACTACGTTAACTCCGATCAGGGTTTCTCCTGTTTCGGCGTCAACTACGGTTCCAACTATTTTCCCTTCCTGCGCTAATATCTGAGATGAGCAAAGGAGCGCAATTAGAAGGAATAGTCCTTTTTTGAATGTATTCACGAGTGTGCTGATTTATTTATTGTATTCGCGTTTATTCATTGCGACACAAAATTACCGCACACTCGTTGCTATACTGTTACCTGTGGTTTATGCTTCTGTTATCCCAGCTTTATCCTTCTATTACCCACAGATTACCTAAATGTTAAGCGGGTTTATTCCTTGCCAGCTTCCTTAGTTTCTTCTTCACCCAAAGTTGAATCCGATTCAGCTTCTATCTCATCTTTTTGCTCTTCCTTTAAAGAACTTTCCTGATCGGAGTTCTCACTTGTTTCTTCTTGTTCTTTATTCTCACCATTGGTAAAAGCTTCGTAGGTAGTTTGTTTGTCAAACGGGCGTTTACCAATCAACTTTTCTAAATCGGTCTGGAAAAGGATTTCTTTCTCGAGCAATTCTTTTGCCAAAATCTCCAGTTCTTTCTTTTTGTCTTTAAGCAGTTTCAATGTACGCTGATACGCTTCATCAATGATCTTTTTAACTTCTTCATCGATAATGGTAGCAGTTGCATCCGAATATGGCTTATTGAATGTATAGTCACTTTGCTTTGAGTCATAGAAAGATACGTTTCCGATCTTATCATTCATCCCGTAAACAGTAACAATACTGTATGCCATTTTTGTGATGCGCTCAAGGTCACTTAATGCACCTGTTGAAATCTTACCAAAAACGATTTCTTCTGCAGCTCTTCCTCCTAGTGTCATGCACATCTGGTCCAACAATTGCTCTGTTTGATGCAGAAATTGCTCTTTTGGCAAATACTGAGCATATCCAAGTGCCGCCAATCCTCTTGGTACGATGGATACTTTCACCAATGGATCTGCATGCTCCAAAAACCAGCCCGCGACCGCATGGCCTGCTTCGTGATAGGCTACTATCTTTTTCTCTTCCGGAGAAATAATCTTATTCTTTTTCTCAAGCCCTCCGATTACCCGGTCGATAGCATTCTGGAAGTCTTCCATATCCACCGATTTCTTATTATTCCTTGCGGCAATAAGAGCAGCTTCGTTACATACGTTAGCTATCTCAGCGCCGGCAAAACCCGGTGTTTGTGCAGATAGTTTCTTTGGATTCACCTCTTTGTGCAGTTTAAGCGGCTTCAGGTGCACCTTAAAAATTTGCTCCCTTCCATTAATATCCGGCTTGTCTATGCTGATTTGGCGGTCAAATCGTCCCGGACGAAGTAACGCGTTATCCAACACATCAGGTCGGTTCGTTGCAGCGAGAATGATTACCCCTGAATCGGTTGCGAACCCATCCATTTCTACCAATAGAGAGTTCAATGTATTTTCGCGTTCATCATTAGAGCCCGGCATTTGCCCTTTACCGCGGGAACGACCAATTGCATCGATCTCATCAATAAATACAATACATGGGGCTTTTTCTTTCGCGGTTTTGAAAAGATCACGAACACGGGCAGCTCCAACCCCTACAAACATTTCCACAAAGTCGGAACCTGATAATGAAAAGAATGGAACTCCTGCTTCTCCTGCCACAGCTTTTGCAAGTAAGGTTTTACCCGTTCCCGGAGATCCTACCAGTAAAGCACCTTTAGGAATTTTACCACCAAGTTTTGTGAACTTGCCGGGAGTTTTCAGGAAATCGACAATTTCTTTTACTTCTTCCTTCGCCTCTTCAAGTCCGGCAACATCTTTGAAAGTAACTTTAGTATCGGTTTGTTGATCATATAAAGCTGCTTTGTTTTTGCCAATATTCAGTACCTGCTGCCCAGGATTCATTCTTCTGAAAATGAACACCCAGAATCCGACAGCTAATGCTATCATGATAATCCACATGAATACGCCACTGAACCACTCTTCTTCTATGCGGACTTCGTACTCAACATTGTTCTCATCCAGAATTGGGCGGATTTCATCGCCCGGTAACATCGTAGTTACAAAAGCCCTGAATTCTTCTGAATTAGCAGAGGAAAGATTCAGAGGATTATCATCCTGAACGGGGCGCTGGATAATTCCATCAGCTATGGCCTTATCATTATATTTCCCGTAAATATTTATTCCGTTTTTGATGATGATTTCTTCGACATAGCCGCCTTTTACATCATCCAGAAACTTGCTGTACTTGATGTCGTTTCCACCTTCCGGGTTCAGAAACATTATCTGAACGAAAATGAGAAGTAGAATAATTGCGAGGAATCCCCAGGTTGGAAACTTTGGCGCATTGCCCTTGCTAGTTCCTAACGGTGGTTTAATTTGTTTTTTTGGAGTGGGCTTTTTATCGGCCATTAATACTAATTCTTAAAAATTCTTTTCAATATAGCGAATAACATTCTTTTATCTAGCTCGCTCTTTGAACACCTGTTTGGCAAAAAACGTGCCACTAAATTTGCTATGACAAATCATCAAAGCCCAGCACATCGCCTTCGGCTGTTTGCATGTTCAGGCCTTCATCTTTTGGTGTCATTCTTCCTATAACAGCAAAGTCTTTGAAATGTTCTATGAACTGCTCTACTTGTTTCTCGCTCAATGTAAATAATAGCTCCAGATCTTCTCCACCGAAAAGAGCATACTTGTCCACATCTTCTTCCATCTCATCGGCTACATGCCTGGTTTCGATGGCAATGGGCAATGCTGCCTGGTATAAATAAGCTCCAAGCCCGGATGCGATACAAAGTTCTGTAACCTCGTTAATTACCCCTTTGGTAATGTCAATCATTGAGGTCGGTACGATTTTCTGTTCAGCCAAAGCATCAATCAAATCTTTTCTTGCATCGGGCATAAGTTGCCGTTGAACTACAAATTTGTAGTCTTCTAAATCGGGTTGAATGGCATCGCTTCCATGCTGCTCCCAAAACTTCTTTTCTCTCATCAAAATTCTAAGCCCTGCGATTGCAGCTCCTACATCTCCGGTCACACAAATGGCGTCTCCAATATTCGCACCCTTTCTATAGGTGATGGATTCTTTTTCTGCCTTACCATACACACTAACCGATATCACTGCGTTGCTATGATTCCCGGTAAGGTCTCCTCCGACCAACTCAATCCCGTATTTCTTGCAGGCATTGTCGATTCCGAGATATAAATCCTTCACCATCTGAACAGATAACCTGTTCGGGAGTGCGAGATTCACCATTATAGAGGCTGGAGTGCCATTCATCGCATAAATATCACTCACGCTGGCAGAGATAATTTTATAGCCAAAATGGGTGAACGGAGTATAAGTCGGATCGAAATCGACCCCTTCAACAAAAGTATCCGTACTTAATAAGGTAAGCGATCCATCCTCTTCTTTGATTACCGCAGCATCATCTCCTACCCCCTGTACGGTTTGCTTACCTGAAGCCCCGGTAAATTCTGAAAGCTCTTTGAGTAACCCTTTCCTGCCTATACTTTGTATAGTGATAAAATCTTCTGACATATTTACTTTATATAAAAAAACCAGCGCATGAAAACATGCGCTGGCTTCCATGTTCTTTAAACCGGAATGTTAATCTTCGCGCTTGGTAGAATAATTTATTCTGAATGTTCCGGCCTGCTGGAGTTCTTTCTGAACATCCGTAAGCAAACCAAATTCAGAATTCTGATCTACACGAAGTGATACGATTAATCGTGGTTGTTCCAATAATTTATCATACATAAGATTTCTAATGGAGCCTAAATCATCAACAATAGCATCATCGATTTGTACTTTATCCTCACCTAGCTGGTTTCCTGGAAGTCTCTCAGGCCCCATATAGATATATGATACTAATCGCTTTTCTTCGATTTTCTCAATGTTATTAGCCTTAGTTAAATCCAGTTTAACCTTTAGCGTAACTTCACGAAGTACCGTGGTAACCATAAAGAAGAATAACAACATGAATACCACATCGGGCATAGCTGAAGTTGGCACTTCCTGCTTAGTTCCGGCTTGTTTCTTTTTAAAATGAGCCATAATTAATTATCCGGTTCGGCAATTGAAATTTTCTTAGGATACATATCCTTAATCTGCTTCTGTTGAGGGCTATTTTCAGCTAAACGAGCATATTCCACACCATAATTCGCTCTGGATGCAGCATCTCTCAAATCTTTGTAGGCAGACATCACTTCATCCAACATATCAATGTAGATGTTGTAAGGAGTCTCGCGTTGTGTTTTAAGAGAAACAATAGCAGCATCTGGGGATATAGCAAGCTCATCACTATTATTGGGATTGTCAATAAATTCAATGAGCTTATCTTTCACTTCACCAATTGGGGTCAATACTTCATCCATAAGTATCAGCCCTTGTGTGTTAACCAAGATGTTCATCAGGTTTCTTTCACGGATTGGTGGTGGTTCTACCTCCGGATCAAGTGGCGGAGGAAGTACCATTCCAATACCTGTATCCACATTTATAGTAGTGGTTACAAGAAAGAAAATAAGAAGAAGGAAAGCGATATCGGCCATGGATGACCCATTAATTTCAGCTCCTTCTCTTTGGCGTTTCTTTAGTAGCATAAGTATGCTCCTTTAAAATTTAAATGTACCACGCAGCCCGGTAAAAACAACCCCAAGCACCATGATTCCCATCATGACTGCCATAGTTATTACACCGGCTCTTGCTAAGGCTTCTTCTTCTCCTTGTACTACAAAGTATGAAATTGCAAATACAACAAAAGGTGTTGCCATGATCAAGATTCTCTTTGGATCCTGTTTGCCCTGAGTGGCACCTTTAATGCCAGATATAATCATAGTAAGTATGCCAAGACCGATCAGGCCAAACGTTCCAATAACGGCGATTTGAACAATCATAGTATCTCCTGTTTAGATGTTAGATTATTCGTCTGAATCTGCTGCTTCAACAGCCGGAACAAGCGGCTTGCCTTCTTGTAATAAAAGGATTGAATCAATTAGAGTGATGGAGCTTTCTTCCATTTCAGCAATCAGGCGATCGATTTTTGATACACAATAGTTGTATCCGATCTGAAGGATAATACCTGCAATAAGACCACCGGCCGTAGTAAGAAGGGCTGTTTTAATACCACCCGCTACAATACTTGGAGAAATATCTGCAGCTTCTTGGATATCATCGAATGCCTCAATCATACCTACTACCGTTCCAAGGAACCCGAATAGCGGTGCGATTGCGATAAATAGTGAAAGCCATACAAGCCCTCTTTCAAGGAAACTCATTTCGATTGATCCATAGGCAGCAATTGCTTTTTCAGCTGCATCAATACCTTCATGAGAACGCATCAGGCCAGCCTGGAATACGGAAGCTACCGGTCCGCGGGTTTGAGCACAAAGTTGCTCTGCAGCTTCAACACCACCATCCTGTAGTGCTTGTTGCACATCTACAATAAATTTGCGGGTATTAATGTCTGCAAGGTTAAGGGTGATAATTCTTTCAAGAAAAATGGCAAGTCCCAGGATCAACGTGATTAATACAGGCCACATCCAGCCTCCATCATTACCTTCGTTGAATTTTTCAACTACTACGTTAAAGAAGCCATCAGCTGGGGCTTGTAAAAGAAATAGAGCAATCGACGATGTCATGTTCACTCCGATTATTTTTAATTGTTAGTGTCTAAGATTAGTGAAGCGAAAGGATAGGTCATTTTGAAATAAATGTCAAAGCTGGAAAACAGCAAAAAGTTAACTTTCAGTTAACAAAAAAGGCATTTTGCTTAACTCTTTTAAACCCAACAAACACCTCTCTGACCCTTAAAAAACGGCACTTACAACCAGTTTAAGGGTATGTATGTCTGGTCTGTCTCTAACAGTTCTTCCATCATAATTAAAACTAACACGAATTAATTCACTTGCCCGGTACGAGCCTGTGAACGACCAGATTAAATTTGTACCCAATCCTGTGCCTTCAGTAAGTTCGAAAGTTCCAAGGGAAGATGAACTACCTTTCACATTTGCGTTGCGGAGTTCTACTCTTGCATTCGCTTGTAGTTTTTTGAAAAGAAATGCACGATGTGAGTTTGTAACCTTCAGTATTTGTGCGTTTACAGATTCGATAGGTTCCCGGTCAATCTTAGATGCATAAGAAACGGAAAAGGAAGTCTGCCAGGATCGGTTTATAGTTGTCTCAATCCCGGGGGTAATAGTAGTTGACCGTATATCAAAATTTCTGCTGGCAAGCTGATCGCTTTGAGCTTCGTTAATGCCTGTTGTGAAGTCTCCGGAAAGCCTTGTTCTTTCCGCAATCTGATAAGAACTGTTTATATATACTAAAGACGAAAATAATTCCTGGGATTCTGTACTCCTCTGATTAAGACTTCTGCTCTCATTATAACCCAAACGTACATCCGCTTTTTGAATAGCCGGAAGAATATCCAACTCTTTTTCCCAGATAAGTCTTCCCTGAACGGTAGTTGAATCGTTCCGAAAAGTATTCAGTCTTAACAGATATACGTCACTAAGTTCTTCTGTGGTTGAGTTCTCTGTGATATCGATTCTTGAGCGTAGTTGAATATTCGATAGTATGCGGCTTAGTTCTGTTCCTTCTCCCAAAAATCTCAGGGGCTTGATCTCATTCCTGAACCGTGCCTTCATATCAATTACCGGAAACAAATCATCGGAAGGCAGAAACTGACGAACAAAGATCCCCTCGTTAGGACTCAGCTCAGGGAAAAATTCATCAATCTGTTGCACTCCATCTTCATTGGAATCGATCCAGACGTATTGCCCCAGCTCCGGACCTACTTCTATATACGCTTCCTGAAGAAGTGCTCTACGTTCTGTGTTAGCTTCATAGAAAAGCTGACCGTTCAAAAAATCCGATTCCGTTTCATAATCGGTTACCGATCTCATCAACAACCCTCTTCGGTTTGTTCTCCCTTGTTGCTCAAACTCTTTGGTGAATTCTTTAGACCGAACTGCAATTTTATTCTGAGTACCTATATAATTATTAGGACGGAAATTCAATGAAAGGCGTTGCTCTAAAGCTGTTGATTGATGTTGAAGCTCATTTTTCAAAATACGGTTCTCGGAACGGTAAACTACATTTGCATCAATATCCAAAGAACTGGAATTGAATCGTAAACCCGGTCCTACTTCATAAAAAGAAAATGAACTGTTTAATAAAGAATCGTTTTGAAGAGATCTTTCTTTCCTTCTTTCCTGCTCAAATCCAACATACGGCGTCCATCTGCCAAACAATTCTTTCCCTGCAAAGCCTTTTTGACGGAACCAATCTCCCTTCTGACCCAACATATCATCTTCCGAACGTACCCAATCCTGATCATAATTCAACGTAAACCCCTTTTCGATGCTTTGGAGATTTGCACCCTGGCGATATCCGTTAAAATCACTCCTATTTATAAATCCATACTCCCCTCTTAGAGTTGTATTTGATGAAGGCTGTAGTTGAAGCGTTGCTTCATTAATGGCTTCCCTGGTTTGAATATCCCTGCCGATATTCCATCTTCGGTTAAATTCCACTTCTTTAGTTCGTTCAAAATATTCAAAGCGCTCGCCTGAATATCTTCGTTGAACCGAGGCCGAAATCTTACCAATCCCCGACTCAATTTCTGTGATTCTGAACCCGGACAAATAAGAAAAATCGTTATTGTCGCTGTCATCAAGTCCGGAGAATCGGTTTTTGTCAAAGCTACTTGCTGCCCACTCTCCATAAAGTTCGATGTTATCAGCAAGGTTAAATAATGAATTTACCGCTACCATCTGTTGCTGCTCCGGAGCCGGCAATCTCCGAAAAGGTTCGTAGTCTCCCTGGTTTGGTCCTACCCATTCGTACAGTAAACCGTTTACTGAACTCCCTATTCTGCGATAGCTACCGGCACCATCTTCCACTTTAGAAAACCGTACTATATAAATAGACTGAGAAGAGCCGGGGATATTCCTGAAAATTTCATAGGTCTGCCCCCCAATCGTCGTATCAACTTTGGCATAGCGAACATTGTTATCATCGTCTCCTTCTGCTAAACGATCTCCAGGAACAATAGCAGCATCCAGATTATCTCCAATACTGCGAAGAACACCGATATCACTTTCGGTAAGGGATTGCTGAGTTAACAATTCGTCTCCATCTGCCTGACGTATAACCGAGGCACCCAATTTGAACTTCCCCCCAAAAAATTCTTCTCCTGCTTCGGCTGCCACCAGTGTGCGGTTAAAATTCTGATCAACATATTCATATTCTATTAAAATCCTTGTCTCATCTTTAATAAGCAGATTATTGGTAAAGAATACCTCTCCTAGCCCATAGTCGATGATGTAATCGTTCTCTTCTCCACGATTAACTCTTTGGCCATTTATAAATACCCTCTCTGTTCCGGCCAAAATAATCACAAACTCTTCTCCATCCCTGCCACTCAATCGATATGGGCCTTGAACACCATCCTGACCTTCAAAGGAGAGTGATTTAAAAGTTCCTCTGACCACTGAAAGCGCCGCATTATAATCGCCATAATTAGTGGTTGTATATCCTGCCGCTCCCTGGAGTCTTCGGTTTAATCGGGCGAAAATACTTTGCTCAAAGCTTATGTCCACATCCCCCATTTCGATGGTTGTTTTTTGTGATTGAAGCTGGATAAACACCCTGTCGAACTCACGGATGTTCTGTGTGGTACCATCAGGCTGTATGGGAATGCTTCTATCAGTAAGAGAAGCATTGATTGAGACATCATCAGTGAGCTGACCGCTTAGTTCAAATTGCAGGCCGCTTTCCAGGGCAAAATCCTGATTGGTTCCTACAATAATTCCACGACTTAAACTTCCGCGTTGATCTAAATCAGAATCATCAAATGCGTTTTGTGAAGAAGACCGAATTAATTCCTGGCTTAGTGAATCATTTCCTGTGTCATAAAAAGAAGAATCCAGAGGACGTATTTCACGGCTTTGATAGCTTCTCCTGATCGCAAATGGATATACTTCAAATTCTAAACGAACAGAAATAAGACCTTTTAGTTGGTCTAGGAATTCGGCCCTTACAGACCATGATCCCAGAGTCTCATCGAACTGCCAGACAGAACTTTGCAGCAAAGTATCATTAGTAAATGCTTTTATAGTTTCGGGCAGAACCCAATCTCCCAGCCAATAAGCAGAGTCAGGGTTAAAAGGTGAGAGCTGTTTCTCTGAACGGATAGTAGTCTGGGCTTCAGCATTTCGGGAAGAAAACAGCACCAGGCATGCTGTTCCAATCAGAAAAATAAGAAAATGACTTCTTCTCACCGCTACTGTATATGCTGATGGTTTTGGGATGATCCACAAAATACGTTAAATAAAAGGGGCATTGCTAAGGTTGAAGAGAAGCCAACCTGATGCAATCTCCCGGCAAAGGTCAAAGTAAAAGATTGCTTCGTCGAAATACATCCGACAAGAAATTACTTTCTAATACTCCTCGCAATTACAACTTTTATTAAACTAAAGTAACACTATTCGATAAGCTATCTTGAATTAAAGGCGTTAATTCCTTTATCAAGGAAAGAAACAAACTTTTCAGCATTAATAAAGCCAAGCTCCTGAGCAATAACCCGCTCAGCCGATGGGTCAAGAATCACATAGGTTGGAAGTGCTACATTTCCTGTTAACCGGAATTGTAGCTGTTGATTAGCTTGTGCATCGGAACCGCCATCCGTATATAACTTAACGAGCTTCATTTGATCGAAACGCTCACGCACTTCAGCGAGTGGAAAAACATTAGACTCCATCGCCCTGCAATTTGTGCAGGTATATCCTGTAAAATCGATAAATACGGGAATATTGCTACGCTCTGCTTCTTCAAGGGCTTCTTCATAATCCTGTGTCCAGCCTTCATCGGCTGCATTGGAACCGGAACCTCCCATAGCAGCAATAGTACCTACAACACTAACATCCGTCTGCATTTTCGGAGGAAGCCAGGAATCCCAGATTCCGAGAGAAGCTCCCATCAAGCCGGGCATTAAATAAAAACTGAACAAAAGAAATGGGAGAGCTAAGAGTAATCGTCCTGTAGTTACATATTCCGGCTTTTTCTCATGTTTAAGAACAAATACGCCCAAAACATACAGGCCTGCTACTAAGAAAATGGCAATCCATGCTGCGATAGCGAATGGTCGACTGATCAATCCCCATCCTAACACCAAGTCCACATTTGACAAAAACTTTATTGCCGCCGCAAGCTCAATAAAGCCAAGCAGTACTTTTACCACGTTCATCCACGAACCACTTTTTGGAAGAGATTCCAGCCATTGAGGAAACATCGCGAATAACACAAACGGACTTGCAAAAGCAGCAGAGAATCCAATCATCCCAATAATTGGGTAGAACCATTCTCCCCCAGCCGTAGCGGCAAACACAGCTCCAACGAATGGCGCGGTACACGAAAACGATACCGCACTAATAGTCATCGCCATAAATAAAATACCTGCTATTCCTGAACTTTCGTTGCTCTTTCTGTTTAAGAAGTTGGTAAGTTGATGAGGAAGTTGAAGTTCGTACATCCCAAACAGGCTAAGTGCAAATGCAATAAGTACTATTGCAATCATCGCATTTACAAAAGGATTGGAGGCAAAATTCTGTGCGCCGGAAACACCAACAACGGCTGCTAATATTACCCCAATTAGTGTAAACGTGATAATTATCGCGACTCCAAAAAACAAAGCTTGCCCTACCCCTTTTTTACTTCCATCCTGCTTTGAGAAATAGGAAACTGTAAGTGGGATCATCGGAAATACACATGGAGTCAAAAGAGCAGCAAATCCCGCTAAGAGAGCAATCCAGATGAAAGAAAATATTCCATCGCTAAATAGTCCTGAGGTCCCAGAACCCGTTACATTGCCTGCATCAGCTTCTTCAATTCCGCCAATAGCAGCCTCAAAAGGGGTATCTGATACACCAACTACTTCTACTGCCGCTATTATAGATTTACTTTTCGGGGGGAGACAAACCCGGTCATCACATACCTGGTAATACACTTCAATATCCAGATTCTGTCTTCCTGAAAGTTCGGTCTTTACCGCTACCGGAATATTGAAGCTGGCAAAGGAGCTATGCCAACCCAGTTCAGCTTCAAAATTGGGATCGAATTCGATGTCAGCTTCCGACTCTGTTACTTCACCTGCTAGTACAAAGTTAGGAGAATTAGCTGAAAACTCGGTTGGGAAAGGGCCGGCATCAGGATCATTAAGTACAGAGTACAAATGCCAGTCACCCTCGATGGAAGCATCAATAGAAATGGTAAACACTTCCCCGGCTTTAACCTGTTCGGGAACTTCTGTGACATTAAATTTTACAGGGTCAGGAATCTGCCCGTAAACAAAACGTGGGAATAACATCATTGCGATGATTCCCACTGTAATCTTTTGAAATAATTTCATCTGGAATCGATTCTTCATTAATACTTTGAATGATAAATCAACATTTCGGAACATCAAACTTTCAGAAATAACATTTCTGTAACATCTAATACTCCTTACTAAGCGTTAATCCGAACCGATCATTCAGATTTTATTCGGCTTTAACTACCCAGAACTTTATTGTAGGCTTTAGGTCGCCTATCAAGCTAACTGTAGCAGTATATTCGCCAAGAGTTTTCACATCTTCGTTGATACTGATATTTCTACGATCAACCAAAATTTCACGCTCTTCTAAAGCTTCAGCAATCTGAACGTTAGTTACAGTACCGAAAATTTTGTCGTCTTCGCCTGTGGTAACTGGGATAGTTACGGAAGTAGCTTCCAACAAACGGGCAAGGTCTTTTGCTTCCTGAACAGTAAGCTCAGCCTTTTGCGCAGCACGTTTTTGCATAAGTTCAACCTCAGCAATAGCACCTTTAGTAGCTAATACTGCTTTTGCTTGTGGAATCAGGTAATTGCGACCGTATCCGTCTTTAACATCAACAAGCTCGCCGGCCTGCCCTAACTTTTCTACGTCTTCTTTAAGAATAACTTTCATTGTCTCAATTTCCTTTTTTATCGAAGGTTTTCAGCTACGTAAGGCATTAAAGCCATAAAACGAGCTCTTTTAATTGCAGTTGTAAGCTGGCGTTGGTGCTTTGCACTGGTACCTGTTACACGACGAGGAAGAATTTTTCCCTGGTCGTTAGTAAAACGCTGAAGAGTTTCAGTGTCTTTGTAATCAATGTACTCAACTCCGGCTCTGGTAAACTTGCACTGCTTAACCTTGCGGATACTTTTCTTTGGGTGCGATGGATTCTTAATCATAATTGAATTTCTTTAGAGTGGAAAGTTTATGCGTCTGCTTCTTCTGTTTCTTCCTCTTCTTCGATATTGAAGATGCTTGGAACTGAATTTGTTTTAACCAATTCTCTGTGACGAAGCATTTTTGCGTCATATTTCAAAGTAAGGTAACGCATGTAATCGTCTTCAATTCGCATATATCGTTCGATAACCGCGATGGTCTCAGCAGGAGCACTGAAGTACGCATTTACATAATAGCCGTTTCCTTTTTTGTCGATTTCGTAGGCAAACTTGCGCAGGCCCCACTCTTCAACTTCATCGATTTCGCCGCCGTTATCTGTGATAAGCTTGTTTATAGTTTCTACAGCAGCTTTAAACTGTTCCTCTTCAAGAACAGGATTTATGATATACGTTAATTCGTAAAAATTTTTGCTCATAGTAATATGTGGTTTCTATGGATGTTTTCGTAATTGAAAACAGTCATTCGTGCACTTTGCCCGAACAACAGAAGGCCACAAAGATAAGGCATTTTAAATCTTATTGCTACACTTTTCGAATGGAACTTTTTACTTCAATCCGAACTCAGGTGATAGATTCAATGGCCCGTGCAAGTTCCACATCCTTCGTGGTTACCTTGTTCCCAGCATCATGGGTTTGTAATCCAATTGAGACCTGATTGTACACGTTAAACAAATTTGGGTGATGTCCTGCCGTTTCCGCTTCAAGCCCCACACGAACGATAAACCCAAGTGCCTCCCTGAAATCTTTAAACTCGAACTTCTTCCAGAGTTTATCATCATCGTGCACCCAACCTGAAAGTTCAGTGAGTGCTTGTTCTATTTCCTGGTTTGTAAGTGGTTCCATACTATTTCCTTTCAGGCTTTGAACTGTTCCAGAAGAGGAATCATTCAAAAAAAACTCAGCTTTTTAAAATCAGTTTATAATCTTTTAACGGACATTTCTTACAATACATGAATTCAATTTTTTGAAACGAGTTTTCTTCTATTATTTTCCGAATAATGATTAATCAAAATGAAAAACCTGATTTAGTGCACGGCAACACCTTTTTTCGGAAAATAAAACTTTTAGTGGCTCCGCTTTTTGTACTCCTGCTCTCACAAATTGCTACTGCGGCGGAATCAGGTGGCTCTCATGGAATTGATGGAAGTGGATTGAGCCTGCTTTGGGCGTTACCATTTGCGGGTATTTTGCTTTCCATAGCCATTTTCCCATTGGTTGCAGAACATTGGTGGCATAATAATTTTGGTAAAGTTTCAATGGCATGGGGGTTATTATTAGTTATTCCCTTGATAATCTCTTTTGGTTTCGAAGCCACACTATATGAAGTTTTGCATGCATACCTGTTAGAGTATATACCGTTTATAGTTTTATTACTTGCGCTTTTCACCGTTTCGGGTGGTATAAGAATAAAAGGATATCTGAAAGGTACTCCCGAAGTAAATACGGGAATACTTTTACTGGGAACCATCCTGGCCAGTTGGATGGGAACTACCGGAGCTGCCATGCTACTGATACGTCCCATTCTTCGTGCAAACGAATGGCGAAGCACGAAAAAGCATATTGTTATTTTCTTCATCTTCCTTGTGGCTAATGTTGGCGGATCGTTAACTCCTCTTGGAGATCCCCCTCTATTTCTTGGATTCCTGCAGGGGGTAGATTTCTTCTGGACTACCACAAACCTCTTTTGGGAGATGACCTTTGTTTCGGTCATCCTTCTGATCATTTATTATTTCTGGGATCGGTATCTCTTCAATAAAGAAACAAATACTGCTCCGAAAGACGACGGCTCTGAACCACTCGGCATAGAGGGCGGTATAAATCTTTTACTGATTATTGCAGTTGTTGGTGCCGTACTCTTCTCCGGATTAGTTCATTTGGGTGAACTCACCATTTATCACGTTCATGTAAATGTTGAGAATATGGTTCGGGATGGGGCATTACTTCTTATCACATGGATAAGTTGGAAGGTTACTTCCAAAGCCAGTCGTGCAGCCAATGGGTTTAACTGGTTCCCAATTCAGGAAGTAGCCAAATTATTTGCCGGAATATTTATCACCATCATTGCTCCCATCGCCATGCTTAAAGCGGCTAATCAGGGTCAAGGTTCTCTTCAATTTGTGAACGACGCAGTTTTTGATGCTTCAGGTGAACCCATCAATTACATGTTTTTCTGGATTACCGGAATGTTATCCGCTTTTCTGGATAACGCCCCCACATACCTTGTTTTCTTTAATGCTGCCGGTGGCGATGCTCAAATTCTTATGAACGAAATGAATCAGACACTAATCGCAATCTCTTCCGGAGCGGTGTTCTTTGGTGCCCTTACTTACATCGGAAACGCCCCTAATTTTATGGTAAAATCCATTGCAGAACAAAATGGGGTAAAAATGCCAAGCTTTGGAGCGTACCTGATTTGGTCGATAGGCATCTTGGTCCCAATTTACCTTCTTGTTACTTTCATCTTTATTTAAAAAAATACTTTTGATAAAAAGGGTCTGCCTTTTATTCATTCTTATGGTTGGCGCTTCTTTTACCGCAAGGGCTCAATCAAATCACGCATCAGATTCAACTGAGTTTGCTTTTCTACCTGCCATTGCCTTCAACAGCGATCTGGGGTTTATAGTAGGTGGAATCACAAGCCTATATAATTATAAGAATGATATCAGACCGTTCTATTCTTACATCAATATTGCTGGGATCTTCTCTACCAAAGGGCTCGCATCATTTGAAATTGCCTTAGACAAGCCTTTTGCATTTGGAACAAATATGAGGCTTACCAGCAGTTTTTATACATCCAGATTTTTGGAAGACACCTATTACGGCATTGCCAATTATCAAAAACTTGAACAGGATCCACCTGATGGAAATCCGGATTACTATTTGTTCAAATCATTCTCATCAGGTTTTAACGGAATGCTTCGAATTCCTGCTTCTATCAATGCAAAACAACAGCAATTGGATGTTCTTGCAATTTTAAATCTGGATTACCAGACTCCCTGGGAGAATGGAACAGAACGCCTGATCTCTGTTCAAGAACCTGCCGGTTTCAAAGGAGGCAGAACATTCATGATAGGAACTGGGATTATTTGGGAAGCCCGAAACAGCGAATTTAATCCAACCAAAGGAAATTATCTTGAAACTTCTATTGAAATAGGAAACAAACTTTGGGGAAGTTCTTTTAATAATTTCGTATTAAAGCATGAGATGTATCATTATCTCACTTTTCACCTGATTAAAGATATTACTCTTGCTAATCGGTTTTATGCAAAGCATACATCCGGCGAAACGCCGTATTGGAAACTAGCTTATGCAGGAGATGAAGAAACCTTGAGAGGTTATCCTTCAAGGCGATTTCTTGATGATAATGTTGCCATCCTGAATACCGAGCTCAGAACCTGGCTGATCGATTTCCCTTCTTTAGATATGAAATTCGGAGGAAATCTTTTTTTTGATGTTGGAAGAACCTTCCCCAACGGTTCTTCCCTCAACACTATTACCAGTGACTTAAAATATACCTTTGGTTTTTCAGGAACTGCTTCTTTCTTCACCCCCGATTTTATTATCCGGGGGGATGTTGGTTTCTCTGAAGAAGGAACAGGAGTCTATATCACTACAGGATATATGTTCTAATCTGATTAGTCCTCACTTTCTCAGATTAGTTCCCGGTAGCACTTAAAAGTCCTTTATTTCGATAGATGATATCTTTGGATTTTTCTTTCAGTAAATCTGCAGCATCAAGAAGCATCAACTCAGTTGGAGGAAACTCAACCATATTTGAACTAATCTTCTTCTTTGATTCCTCAGAAAGGGCTCGTTCATCCCCTGAATAGGTTCCTGAAAAATGCTCGAAAAGTGTAGTTACTGCAATATTCTCTGTTTTTACTAATTGATCGGAGCGCAGATCCACATAGTCTATAGATCCCGCAACCGTACCTTCTTTCCATTGCCGGGTTTCTGTAACCTCCGCGCTTACAATGATCATATTTGGTTCTCGGATGTCATTGCCGAGAGAATCCTTTTTTACATTTCCTCTTTCGTCAAGTACATATTTCATACCATCCTGAACCTCTACCGATTCCCTGTACGTCTCACGATCTATTCGCTCTGCTGAGACTGCAATATCCTTTATATCAAGCACGATGAAATAATCGTATTCAATGTCTTCATCTTCATACACACTGTATTGAATCCATTGACTATTTAAATCAGTGAGGGCGATTTTTCTCAGTTCTTCATCAAAGCGTTCAGGAAGCAATACTTCAGAGTTATTCTCAATTACATACAGTACCTGGTTTGTTCCCAAAAACCGAGCTTCCTGTATTTTTGTATCCACATCTTTGTAGCTATTATACAGAGACCGGACCCGATCAAACTCATAATAGGCCATTCTCGCACTTTCCCGATCACCTCTTTCCAGAAATTCGATTCCATTCTGATAGGAAACTTCAGCTGCCTGTTCTTTTGAAGCTATTAACTCCTCATCATAATTCACCATTTCAAATTGGTTGAGCAACTGAGAAGGAAGTGTTTTTACCCGATCCTGCCGTCTGTCTAACCTTTGATAGAGATTATAAATCTCCAAATAATTTTCGGCCCTTCCCTCTTTCTCAAGAAAGGATATTTGATCGAAATCAAAACCATTTGCCTTAGTATAGGCCTCTTTTAAAACGTACAGTTCTTTATCATTTCCTGGCTTCTTCCGTAGTTTTTTCACTGATTTCTCTATGGCCTTATCGTACTGGCCACGTTGAAGCAGTTTTTCCGAGGAAGCACACCCAACAAATAAAGTGGTCGATAAAATCAGAATACAAAGGTTTCGAAACATAGATACTGTGTTAGTTTTTTTGTAAAGTAATGATCACAACCAAAAAAAACCGCTAAATGATTTTTTGATACCGATTAGCAATTAAATCAAAAAGTAAGCAAGTCCAACTCCTCCTACAATCCAGCAATAGTAGGCGAAATAATGAAATCCTTTTTTCTTGAGGATGATGATCAGGTATTTCAAAGCATAGTAACCGGAAATAAATGAAGTCAGAAATCCAACCACTAAACTCATAACCTGGGCATCACTCACTCCAATTTCCAGCATTTCCTTGATCTGAAGAAGCATTGCACCTGCGATCACGGGAAGCACCATTAGAAAAGAAAAATTAGCAGCATCCTCCCTTTTTATTCCTAAATATAGTGCGGTGGAAATGGTTGATCCTGAGCGGCTAATCCCGGGAATCATCGCAAATGCCTGGGCTAAACCAATCAAAAAGCTTTTCCCAAGTGTGACTTCTCCTTCAGGAGCTTTTGCGAATTTTGTAAGAAACAAGATCACTCCCGTTACAATCAGCATTCCACATACTAAAACCGGGGTCATAAATATTTCTTCCACATAATCTTTAAGTGTGAAGCCTACGATCAAAGCCGGAATCATACTCACTAAAATAAAAAGTAAAATTTTAACCTGAGGATCATCTTTCTTTTGCGATGGGGCTCCCAGGAAGCTAAATCCTGCTTTGATCAAATCTGCTAGCTCCTTTTTGTAATAAATCATAATACTGCAAAGTGTACCAAAGTGAACTACAACTTCGAAAGTGATACCCACTTCTGTATCAGCTCCAAGAAAAAAACGACCTAATGCCAGATGCCCGGAACTACTAATAGGTAAGAATTCTGTAAGCCCTTGAATAAGTCCGAGTAAAAAAGATTGTAAAATGTCCATGTGTTAAACTGCCAAGTATTATATTTTAGGTCTCTGCAAAGAGTGAGAAATTAAGTATATCACATTCAAATAATAACATTGATTTTAGAAAATGACTGAACAAGCAATTGACATGAACGCGCTGACCGAAAAAATTGAGAAACATAGCGCATTTATAGAGGACATCAGAAGAGAATTAAACAAAGTTATTATAGGTCAGACGTATATGATTGACCGATTGTTGGTTGGACTTCTTACCAACGGTCACGTGTTGCTTGAAGGGGTTCCTGGCTTGGCCAAAACATTAACCGTTTCCTCTTTGGCAAAAGTTATCAGCACAAATTTTCAGCGTATCCAGTTTACTCCCGACCTTCTGCCGGCAGATTTGATCGGTACACTCATATACAATCAAAAAGAGGGTGATTTCTTTGTAAAGAAAGGCCCTATTTTCGCGAATATCATTCTCGCCGATGAGATTAACCGCTCTCCCGCCAAAGTTCAAAGTGCACTCCTTGAGGCAATGCAGGAAAAACAAGTTACCATTGGAGAAGAAACCTTTAAGCTGGATGAGCCTTTTCTTGTTCTGGCAACCCAAAACCCGGTTGAACAGGAAGGAACGTATCCGCTGCCGGAAGCACAGGTTGACCGTTTTATGCTGAAATTGAATATCGATTATCCAACAGAAACAGAAGAGTTGGAGATTATGAGAAGGATGGCAAAAACAGGGGCAAAAACCGAACTGAGTCCCGTTGTAAAACCGGAAACTATTTTAGATGCCCGCAAAGTAGTGAACGAGATTTACATGGACGAAAAAGTAGAAAAATATATTGTCGATTTAGTATTTGCCACCAGGAAACCAAAGAATTATGGCTTAGACGATTTAGTTGATTTAATTGGCTTTGGAGGCTCTCCAAGGGCTACTATCAATCTTAATTTAGCTGCTCGGGCACAAGCATTTATGGAGCACAGGGCCTACGTTACTCCTGAAGATGTTCGGGTAATTGCTATGGATGTTTTGCGGCATAGAATTATCCCAACTTTTGAAGCGGAAGCTGAAGATATTTCTGCGGAAGATATTGTAGAAAAAATCATGTCGAACGTTCAGGTTCCTTAATCTTTTTTCTAATTGCTTTTCATACTGAAAATTTCATTAATTGTATTGAAACAAGTATCAATTAAGTTCATAATATTATGAAGATAAAAATGGTACCTCGGGATGAAATCTCGAGTTCCAGAAAAAAGAGTTCCAAATACGCTCCTCTTCAGGAAGCGCTGGAAAAACTAAAGTCAGGTGGGGATGCCATTCAGGTGAAGTACAATAATGAAAAAGAGTTGAGCTCTGCCCGCAATGTGGTTTATGCTTTTAACCGGGAGACTAATAAAAAAGTTAAGAGCAGAAAGGATTCAGTTAATAAGTCTGTATTTTTTTATTTGAAGTAATAAAAAAAGCCCCACACTTTTCAGCATGGGGCTTTAATCTTTTCAGAAAAGTAACTGCTTACTCTTCTTCGTCAGAAGCTTCTTCTTTTTTCGCTTCAGCTTTTTTAGCTGATTTCTTTGAAGCTGCTTCAGCAGCGGCTTTTTCTTCCGCTTCCATTTTTTCTTTCAAAGCGCCAAGACCAGACATTTCACCTAAAGTAGGCGCGCCGGTTTCCACATTAGCTTTCGCTTCTGCTTCTTTTTTAACCTTTTTAGCTTTTTTCTGGTCTGAATCTAACTGGCTCAGATCGATAGACTTTCCGGCTTCATCAAATTTAAAGATGAATGCCTCTACTTCCTGTCCTTCTTTAAACTCAGGCTCAACAGCTTTGGTCATATTAAGGAACGCTTCCACACCAAGAGGTAATTTAACAAAAGCACCACGATCGGTTACTTTTACAACTTCACCTTTAACTTCGGTGCCAGGAGCGTACTCACGAGCGTATTGTTCCCAAGGATTTTCAAGAACTTGTTTGTGACCTAGCGTGATTCGACGGTTGTCGAAGTCAACACCAAGAATAACCACATCAATTTCCTGGTCTTTAGAAACTACTTCATTTGGATGCTCCACTTTATCTTCCCAGCTAAGGTCAGAAACGTGGATAAGTCCGTCAATACCCGGCTCAAGCTCAACAAATACACCGAAATTGGTTAGGTTGCGAACAATACCTTTATGCTTCGATCCGATCGGGAATCTTTCAAGAATATCTGCCCATGGATCTGTAGTAAGTTGCTTCACACCAAGAGAAATCTTCTTCTCATCTTCGTTGATGTTCAATACGATACATTCTACCACATCATCTTTCTCAACTAATTGAGATGGATGCTTAATATGCTGAGTCCAGCTCATTTCAGAAATGTGAATCAAACCTTCAACACCTTTTTCAAGCTCAATGAACGCACCGTAGTCGGCAATAGAAACCACACGACCCTGAACTTTCATGCCTTCCGGGTATTTTGCCTGGATGTCTTCCCATGGGTGAGGCTGTAGTTGCTTCAATCCAAGAGAAACACGCTTGCTACGCTCATCAAAGTCGATAACTGCAACGTTTAAGCGCTGATCTAACTGTACAATCTCGTTTGGATTGTCAACTCGTCCCCAGGAAAGATCAGTGATGTGAAGAAGTCCGTCAACACCACCAAGATCAATGAATACACCAAAGTCAGTAATATTTTTAACGGCACCTTCAAGTACCTGACCAGATTCGATCGTGTCAAGAATTTGCTCTCTTTGCTCTTCAAGATCAGACTCAATAAGGGCACGGTGAGAAACAACCACATTTTCAGCAGCCATGTTCAGTTTAACAACTGCGAATTCCATGGTTTTGTTTACGTAGGCGTCAAAATCACGAACCGGGCGTACATCAATTTGAGAACCGGGAAGGAACGCATCGATACCAAACAGATCCACAACCATACCACCTTTAATTCTGCGCTTGATAAGACCTTCAACCACTTCCTGAGTTTCGTGTGCCTTTTCAATTTTCTCCCACGCAATAAGAATATCCGCTTTTCTTCTTGAAAGGATTAGCTGGCCGTCTTTGTCTTCAACCCGATCGAGGAATACTTCCACTTCGTCGCCGGGAGCCATGCTTTCAAGCACCTTGTTAGAAAATTCGTTAACAGCAATGATACCTTCAGATTTAAATCCGATATCAATTACAACGTATTTTTCATCAATAGAGACAACACGCCCTGTTACGATTTCTTTTTCTTCAATTTCATTGAGGGTATTTTCGTACATACCCATAAGCTCATTGTATTCATCCGCAGTATATTCATCAGATGGGCTTGCTAGCTGGTCGAAGGTATATACTTCACCTTCAACTTCTCCGCTGAATACATGAGTTAGTGTTTCTTCGGTAGCTGCTTGTTCTTTGGCAGTTTCTTCTGCTACAGTCTCTTCTTCTTTTACTCCTGCAGTCTCTTCAGGAGTTTCGGATTCTTCAGTTTCAGCAACTTCGGCTTCAACAGTTTCTTCGGTGGTTTCTTCAACAACTTCTTGAGTTGCTACTTCTTCCTGTTCGGTTTGTTCGTTTTTTACGTCTTCTGACATTATAAATATGTGTTATAAGTTATACCTCATAACCGGCTTTCGATTATGGGATAGGGTTAATGTTTCAGTTATGAAGTAATCAGGGGTTTAATCCGATCACAAATAATTGATACCTGCTCTTCAAAATTAAGAGAGGAAGTATCAATCTCGATGGCATCATCCGCTTTTTTTAGCGGATCAGCACTTCTGGATGAATCGATCTCATCTCGCTCGGCAATATTTGCCATTACTTCTTCCAAAGTAGTCTCACTTCCTTTTTCTTGAAGTTCTGCAAGCCGACGTTCAGCCCGGGTTTTTATATCCGCAACCATGAAAAACTTCAATGCTGCATCCGGGAAAACTGCCGTACCTAAATCACGGCCATCTGCTACGTAAACATCTTTTTTTACTGCTTTATGCATTAGAGTATTTACATAAGCCCTTACTTCTGGCATTGCTGCCACTTCACTAACAGTTTGAGAAACTATCATCGCACGAATTTCATCTGATACTTCCGCATCATTCAGAAACACATGAAACATTTTCTCTTGGAAGTGAAATGAGATCTTATTTTCTTTCAGGAGTTCAAAGAACAGTTCTTTATTCTTTTCTGCCTTAAGGTAAATCATAGTCGCCACACGGTATAAAGCTCCGGAATCCAAAAACTGGATTCGTAATCGCTCGGCTACTGCACGAGCTGTTGAACTTTTTCCCGATCCGGCGGGTCCATCAATTACCACTATCATAACAGAACAGCTAAATTAAACTTATTCCTTTAATTATTCAATCATTTCTTGTTTAAGATTTGAGGAAGCCTTAATTTTGTTGTCTTCGAAAGAATTGGACAAAAACGAACAATCGACTGTTAAAAATTCATGGCACGTAATAAATCCGCAATTAAGCGTACACGTCAGAACATTAAGAGAAATGAGCACAACAAAAACAGACGCTCAAAAATGAGAACCTTAATCAAAAAAGTGTTCGCTACTTCTGACAAAGCTCAGGCTGAAACCGCTCTGAAAGAAGCTGTTTCTTTTATTGACCGAATGAGTGTGAAAGGTGTGGTTCATAAAAATACCGCAGCCAGAAAAAAAGCTCAGCTTACCAAGTACGTCAACAATTTATAAGTAAGGCATCATGTCCGAACCTGTATCTAAAGCTCTTCTTGTAATTTTAGATGGGTTCGGAATAGCTGTCGATCCTTCCGTAAGCGCTGTTGATAAAGCGCACAAACCTTTTTACGATTCATTAATCGATTCTTGTCCCCATACTCACCTTTCTGCAAGTGGAGAGGACGTTGGATTACCTGATGGTCAGTTTGGAAACTCTGAAGTGGGGCACCTTAATATTGGTGCAGGACGAATCGTCTGGCAGGCACTCTCTAAAATCAATAAAGATATTCGTGAAGGTGGCTTCTTCAAAAATGAAGAACTATTGAGAGGAATTGAGCAGGCAAAAAAGAAAGGCAAAATCCATCTTATGGGACTTTTTTCTGAAGGAGGAGTCCATAGTGATAATCAACACCTCTTTGCTTTGTTGAAGCTTTGTAAAAACCATGGAATTGAGAACGTGTACGTACATGCGTTTACAGATGGTCGAGATACCGCCCCTCAATCTGGGAAAGGATACGCTGAAGAGTTCAACAAAAAAGCAGAAGAAATAGGTGTAGGAAAATTAGCCTCAATCGTTGGCCGTTATTATGCCATGGACCGCGATAACCGTTGGGAACGGGTGCAATTAGCTTACGATCTTTTGGTAAATGGTAAAGGTGAGCAATTCCCTTCCTCTGACGAAGCCTTCGATACAACCTATGCAAACGATATAACCGATGAGTTCATCAAACCTGTTCTTTTAGATAATTCAGAAGAATCAAGAATCGGTAAAGATGATTCTGTGATTTTCTACAATATCCGTGGAGACCGGGCTCGTGAAATTTCAAGAGCGTTAAATGAGGAAGGTTTTAACGAGTTTGAAGTACAAAAAAATCTCAACCTCACGTACATCACCTTCACTTCCTACGACGCTACTTTTGAGTTCGCTCATGTGGCTTATCCGCCTCAGGAACTAACCAATACATTGGGAGAATGGGTCAGCAAAAAAGGGCTTAAACAGTTCCGAATCGCAGAGACTGAAAAATATCCACACGTTACCTATTTCTTTAACGGCGGCGAAGAAACTCCAAATAAAGGAGAAGACCGGCTTGTAATCCCAAGCCCTAAAGTTGCTACTTACGATCTTCAACCGGAAATGAGTGCGCCCGAAGTTGGGGACGCATTAGTTAAAAAACTTTCGTCTGAAGAATACAATCTGGTGATTCTTAACTTCGCCAATCCGGATATGGTAGGCCATACCGGAGATATGGATGCAGCCGCTGTAGCCGTGGAAGCCGTTGATATCCAATTAAAGAGAGTAATTGAAACAGCTTCGAAACATGGATACCGATCTCTGATTATTGCCGATCACGGTAATTCTGATCAAATGGTGAAAGAAGACGGAAGTCCGCATACCGCGCATACTACCGCTCCGGTTCCTGCTATCATTGTAAACCACCCTGGAAAAATCACGATGAAACCGGGAATTCTTGCTGATGTGGCCCCTACCCTGCTTAAATTGATGGGACTGGATCAGCCTGAAGAAATGACAGGAAACCCTCTTTTTTAACTTTTATCTCCCCTTTTAGTTTGCTTTTCGAATAGTGCTCTGGTACATTCGTCAAAGAATGAACTAAATATGTGTTTGGCTCGTTTTTTGCCCTAGAGAAACTGAATTTTCATATTATTTAAAAGGACTTATCACATGGAGGGTAATTTTTCAAGTAAAGTTCGTGACGTTATCCAGTTTAGCAGAGAAGAAGCTTTGCGTCTGGGTCATGACTACATTGGAACAGAACATTTAATATTAGGTATTGTTCGATTAGGAGATGGCGTTGCAGTTAGAATTTTGAAGAATCTTGATTGCGATCTCTTTAAGCTGAAAAAGACTATTGAAGATACCGTTAGAGGAACTGGTGGGTCTGTTACAGTGGGAAATATCCCGCTTACAAAACAGGCAGAAAAAGTACTACGGATCACCTACCTGGAAGCTAAGCTATATAAAAGTGATACGATTGGCACCGAACACCTACTTCTTTCACTATTAAGAGATGATGAAAACATCGCAGCTCAGATTCTGCAGCAGTTCAGCGTCTCTTACGATGCGGTTAGAGAAGAACTAGACCTGATTATTTCAGGCAAGTCCCGGGAGGAATTTGACGATGCTACATCGATATCCGCAAGCACACCATCTTCATCTCCAAAAGGATCACAAGGAACAGGAAGTTCAAGAGAAAAAAGAATGGATAAATCGAAAACACCTGTGCTCGATAATTTCGGGCGCGATCTCACTCAAATGGCCGAAGAAGGAAAACTCGATCCAATCATTGGCCGCGATAAAGAAATTGAACGTGTGGCTCAGGTTTTGAGTCGCCGCAAAAAGAACAATCCGGTACTTATTGGAGAGCCCGGAGTAGGTAAAACCGCCATCGCTGAAGGTTTGGCAGCTCGTATTGTACAGCGAAAAGTATCACGAGTACTTTACGACAAACGAGTAATCGCTTTAGATCTAGCTGCACTAGTTGCAGGAACGAAATACCGTGGCCAGTTTGAAGAGCGTATGAAGGCCGTAATGACCGAACTCGAAAAAACAGATAACGTAATTCTGTTTATCGATGAGCTTCACACTATTGTAGGAGCCGGTGGAGCAAGTGGCTCATTGGATGCTTCGAACATGTTAAAACCCGCTCTTGCACGGGGAGATATTCAGGCAATTGGTGCTACCACACTTAATGAGTACCGTCAGTTTATCGAAAAAGATGGAGCACTTGAACGCCGCTTCCAGAAAATCATGGTTGATCCAACCACTGCGGAAGAAACGGTTGAAATACTTAACCAAATTAAAGGAAAGTACGAGAAACATCACAGTGTCCGATACACTGAAGAAGCCATTGAAAGCTGTGTTAAATTAACCGACCGTTATGTAACCGATCACTTCCTTCCGGATAAAGCCATAGATGCTTTAGATGAAGCAGGTGCAAGAGTTCACCTCGCCAATATTACAGTTCCAAAGCATATCATTTCGTTGGAAGAGGAAATCGAAACTACCAGCATCGAGAAAAATTCGATGGTTAAGAAACAACGTTTCGAAGAAGCTGCCCGGTTACGAGATAAAGAGAAACGCCTGATCGAAGATCTGGAAGTTGCTCAACGTGAGTGGGAAAAAGAATCAGAAAGCATCGTTTTTGATGTAGTTGAAGAGGATGTAGCTTCTGTAATCGCTATGATGAGCGGTGTTCCTGTGAATAAAATAAGCCAAAACGAAGGGGCTAAGCTTCTGAAAATGAAGGAAAGTCTTTCCGGCAAGGTGATTGGGCAGGAAGAAGCTATTCTTAAGCTTACAAAAGCCATCCAAAGAACCCGTGCAGGACTGAAAGACCCTTCAAGACCAATTGGTTCATTCATTTTCTTAGGGCCAACCGGTGTTGGTAAAACAGAAATGGCAAAAGTGCTTGCTAAATATCTTTTCGACAAAGATGATACCCTCATCCGTATAGATATGAGTGAGTATATGGAGAAATTCTCCGTATCTCGTTTGATCGGAGCGCCTCCCGGCTATGTTGGTTATGAAGAAGGTGGTGTACTTACCGAGAAAGTACGTCGCAAGCCTTACAGTGTTGTTCTTCTTGATGAAATCGAGAAAGCCCACCCGGATGTTTTCAACATTCTACTTCAGGTACTTGATGACGGAATCCTCACCGACAGTCTTGGCCGTCGAGTTGATTTCCGAAATACTATAATCATCATGACATCCAATATTGGAGCCCGTGATATCAAAAATATGGGTAAAGGAATTGGTTTTGGTGATCCGAATGAATCAGCATTCGATTACGCCAAAATGAAGACTACCATTCAGGACGCTTTGAAAAAAGTGTTCAATCCTGAGTTCCTGAACCGTATTGATGATGTAATCACCTTCAAACCTCTTGAAAAAGAAGACATCTTCCAGATTATTGATATTCTTAGCGAAGAACTTTTCTCAAGAATTAAGGAAGTTGGATTTGATATCGAGATTACAAAAGGTGCAAAAGATTTTATCGTTGAGCGCGGTTTTGACCAGAAGTATGGGGCACGCCCTCTTAAGCGAGCGATCCAAAAATACATTGAAGATCCATTGGCGGAAGAACTCCTGGAGCATAAACAAGCGACTGGCTCTTCTA
This sequence comes from Balneola sp., assembly GCA_048058975.1. Lineage (GTDB taxonomy): Bacteria > Bacteroidota > Rhodothermia > Balneolales > Balneolaceae > RHLJ01. The sequence continues at coordinate 26,705 of JBLLNP010000005.1, read as the reverse complement.
TCAAGATCAAAATGAATAAATCGCGTGATGATCTTGAGTTTGAATGGACAAAACCTGATCCAAAGAAGGTTCAGGAAAAGAAAGCTTCTGAGGCAGAGTCTGAGGAAACCAAAGACGAATCAGAAGAAGCAAAGCAAGCGTAGGAACGCCGAACGAAGAACATCCAATGGATGAACGTTGAAGTAAAAGCCCGGCTCATTGAGCCGGGCTTTTTTTATCTTAAAAACTCGCTCTCAAATTCAATTCTTTATCCAAACCTGAAATAGTATATCTGCCTGAGCCCGTTCTGATCATAGATATTTGACTCTTTTTCATCAGGCTTCCGGTAAAGTCTTCACGGGCTATTTTACGAGCAGTGACATTTACTGCATGCAATTGTAGATCAGTAATTGAAGAGCCTTCAGTTCCGGTTAGTCCAATAATGGTTTTATCGATAGGATCATAACCTGCAAAAATAACTGAAGTATTTCTAAAGCTGGTACTCCCTACTCTTTCTCCGGAACGAATTTCATAAGCAGCGGCTCGGCCTCCCGAATAAATTGTTACAAACAATCCGTTTTCTGAAAAACTAACTCCTTTTACAGGTTGATCGAATGAGATTGTATTCAATGCATTTCCAAATTTATCAACTAACTGAACTTCATCATCTGATCCTGATTTTGAAGATGCAAAAGCAATAAACTCTCCATTAGCCGAAACCTCCACTACCGTCAGAGCTCTGTCTTCGCTATAAAAGATGTCTGTTGGAACACTCCTTGTCGTTATTACTTTCGCCCTGGATCCTGTTCTTTCATTAAGAACAACTTTGGGATTATACAGCACTATGGTTTTTCCTGAAACATCCATCGCAAGTTCAGAAATAGCCTCTCCCCCCTCGCTTTGTGTACTGTTTGAAATTGATTTCTGAACTCTCCCAAAGGAATCGTAAATCAGGAAGTTGGCTATGTTTTCCCGAACAATAAAAGAACCGTCTGGTAATGGGTAGGTTTCCAGAGACGGATCTCCCGATGGAGCATTGTAAACTCCTTTGGCCAATTCTGCACCATTCTCCTCAGAAACAACTATACCTTGTGAAGAAACTTTAGTAGTAAGATAATTCTCATTTGATGGTGAAGTTGAGACACTTAGGGTCTGGGCAACTGAGGTACCCGAGAGCATTGCCAAAACCAATAAAATCGAAGTTCGCTTCATAATATGTATTCTCTTAAATTTTGGACTTAAAGAACGGGATTTTTAGAGTAAAGTGCTTCTCCTAAAATCATTATCTTTAAAATGTAACTGTCATCCTGAGCTGTATAAAAACCGATTTACCAGCGCATCAGGACTGACCTCAATTTGGAAGAGCGGAAACTTTCTTTATGAACTATCACCTGATTACCGGCGGTTGCGGATTTGTAGGCCGAAACTTTGTTAAACGGATTTATAACACTACCAACGAAACTATTCTTTTTATTGATGACCTTTCAGTGGGCACTCATCCTTCAACCTGGCTTCCTGAAGGAACTCCTTCTCGAGAAGAAAACGGCTTGATCTATTTTGGAGAAGATGAGCGGATGGTTTTTCTTAAAAACGACATCCGACTGGTTTTTGAAGGTTTGATTGAAGATCCCGGATACTTTAAAACCAATTTTGGGCTGGATATTCCAACATTTAAAGATGTTTTCCATTTTGCAGCTATTGTTGGTGGTCGTGCAACTATCGATGGTGACCCAATGAAAGTAGCCCTCGATCTTGCAATCGATGCACTGTTTTTCCGATGGATTTGTCTTTCTAAACCTGAACGCGCACTATATCCAAGTTCGAGCGCAGCTTACCCTGTTGATCTTCAAACAGAATCGGATGCAATCGCTTTAAGTGAAAGTGATATTGATTTCAAAAGAATGGGTCAGCCTGATATGACGTACGGTTGGTCTAAACTGACAGGTGAGTACCTGGCCTCTATTGCCGCCGAATATTATGGAGTTTCTGTAACCTGTATTCGCCCTTTTTCAGGATATGGAGAAGATCAGGATTTAAGCTACCCAGTACCAGCTATCGCCCGAAGAGCTGCATTGAAGGAAAATCCATTTGAAGTTTGGGGAAGTGGTAAACAGGGTCGTGATTTTGTGCACATAGACGATGTGATAGATTGCACGCTTTTAGCCATGGATCACATCACAGATGGTTCAGCCATCAACATTGGTAGCGGAAAGCTTACCAGTTTTCTGGATTTGATTTCTGTATTCACTTCTTTTGCGGGATATTCCCCTGAAATCAAACCCCTTCTGGATAAACCTGTTGGTGTACACTCACGGTACGGAAATATGGATTACGTAAGTGAAAAGCTTGGCTGGAAGCCAAGAATTTCTGTAGAAGAAGGTATGCGCAGAGTGTATGATGTAGCTGTAAAAAAATATACCTGATATGCCCAAAATTGTATGTTTTGGTCCGGGACCTAAGTTTAAAGGCGGAATTTCCAATTACAATACCTCGTTGGCAAAAACGCTGGATAAAAATCCGGAAAATGAAGTCCATATTGTGTCCTGGACCAATCAGTACCCATCTATCATTCCACGGGAATTCGTTGATAAATCCAGCCAGTCTGATTTTCTGGAAGGAACCCGAATTCAGGTTAAGTATATCACCAACTATAATAATCCGGCTAGCTGGAGACAAACTGCCAAATACATTAAATCACTTAACCCGGATAAAGTGATTTTCCAATGGGCAATTTCTATTCAGGGACTCCCTATGGGTTCCATTGCCAAATGGCTGAAAAAACATTCAGAAGCCGAGATCATTTTTGATCTTCACTTTGTGGTACAAAAAGAAGGAAGCACCATTGATGAACGCTTTACTAAGCTTGGTATCAAACATGCTGATACGTATATAGCTCATGCATATAAAACCGTGGATGAGCTTAAATCGCTTTACCAAAATCGTGATTTTTTTGTAAATGAAGATGGAACTCGTTCTACTGATAGTTCAACAACCGTGATCAAGCTTTTTCATCCGGTTTATGATCTGTATCAGCCTGATCCGGAATTTAATGTGGAGGCATTCAAAGAAGAGCTGAGACTTAAAAAAAATGTATTCCTTTACTTTGGATTCATCCGCAAATACAAGGGACTTCATAACGCGATAAGAGCATTTAAGAGAGTAGCTAAACAACGAGATGATGTTTCGTTTTTGATTTGCGGCGAAGAATTCTGGGCTACGTTAGATACCTCCAGGCTCTCTACTAAAATTAAGCGGGGACTTTTCGGAATTGCTCAAAAGCTCTTACTAAAAAATAAAGAAAGTGAGCAAGATTACCGCCCTTTAAACCTTGTTGGAGAGCTTGATTTAGAAGGTAGTGTGGTGGTAAAAAATGAGTTCATCCCAAACGAAGACGTTCACAAATATTTTCAGGTGGCCGATTGTAGTGTTCTGTATTACCTCACCGCCACACCTTCAGGGGTTGAATCATTAACCTATAACTTTGAGCTACCTATTCTGGCAACTCGAGTCGGGCACTTTCCCGAGACTATTAAAGACGGCTTTAATGGCTATCTGGCTGAACCTGAAGATATCGACTCAATGGCTGAGCAAATGATTCGATTTCTGAATAATCCTTTACCCGGAGAAAATGTCCGCAAATCGGCTTCTAAAATGAGCTGGGAGAATTATGTATCCGCTATCCTGAAAGAGTCATAAAATCTTGAAAGAATTCTGAAGTTTTTTCTCAATTTCTGTTGGTAACGAAAGAAAGAAACTCTTATCTTACTCGTCTTTCGAAAACGGGGAGTGGCGCAGCCCGGTAGCGCATCCGCTTTGGGAGCGGAGGGTCGCAGGTTCAAATCCTGTCTCCCCGACAAGAAGGGAATTCTTAATTGGATTTCCTGTTTTTTTTGAAATTTTGACATACTGATGAGTTGAGCGCCCATAGCTTTTTGCTCCGGGCGCATTGACTGGGGGACGGTTTCAAAACTCCGTTTTCTAACCAACCCATTTTGACATACTGATGAGTTGAGCGCCCATAGCTCAACTGGATAGAGCAATTGCCTTCTAAGCAATAGGTTTCAGGTTCGAGTCCTGATGGGCGTACTTATACTTAAAAGGCGACATGGCCGAGTGGCTAGGCAGAGGTCTGCAAAACCTCGTACGGCGGTTCGAATCCGCCTGTCGCCTCCATAAGGTTGTTTGATTTATTGAATTTTAGCGCCGCGTTCGTCTAGAGGCCTAGGACGCCGCCCTTTCACGGCGGTAGCACGGGTTCGAATCCCGTACGCGGTACATAGTTTTTTCAGATTATGCCAACTAGTATAATTTATTTTATAATTGTTGCTTTCATCGTTTGTACTATTGGTTACTGGTTTCTTATAACCAGAACTAATAAACATTACGATGACGAATCTGATTAAGCTGTATTAAATGGAGCTTGTAGCTCAGTTGGTTAGAGCGCTAGTTTGTGGCACTAGAGGTCGTGGGTTCGATCCCCATCAGGCTCCCCATTTATTGAAATAATGCCGCGTTCGTCTAGAGGCCTAGGACGCCGCCCTTTCACGGCGGTAGCACGGGTTCGAATCCCGTACGCGGTACATTGCAAAGCCTTCGGTATTTACCGAAGGCTTTTTTTGTTTTACCTATCTGATACTATGCTTCTGAAAAAAATGCCTAGCCAATACTATCTTTAACATTGGGCTTTTGATGCTCAACATGATTTTTGTTGATAAGCTCCCCTAACAAACCTGTTGAGAAGAATTGAACTCCAAGAACCATCAAAAGAATGCCAAGAAAAAGTAATGGGCGGTTTCCAATACCAGTATCCATAACAAGGCGAAGAAAGGCCATATAAATATTTATTGCTCCACCAATCAGAAGTAACAAAACCCCAATCAACCCAAAAAAGTGCATGGGTTTCTGGAGGTAACGTTGTACAAACAGGATGGTGACTAAATCCAGAAAGCCATTTATAAAGCGGGAAAGTCCAAATTTAGTATTTCCGTATTTCCGGGGATGGTGCTTTACTACTTTTTCGGTGATTTTTCCGAAACCGGCTCGCTTTGCCAACATTGGGACGTACCGGTGAAGCTCTCCGTACAGATAGATATTTTTTACCACTTCACTTTTGTAGGCTTTTAGTCCACAGTTGAAATCATGTAATTTTATTCCGGCAGAAATTCGGGTAACAAAATTGAAAAATTTAGACGGTACTGTTTTTGAAATTGGATCATAGCGCTCTTTCTTCCAACCGCTTACCAGATCAAAGCCATCCTTCAGCATCTGAACCATTTCCGGGACCTCGTCAGGGTCGTCTTGCAGATCGGCATCCATGGTAACAATAAATTCACCTCTTGCCTTCTCAAATCCGGCTTGTAAAGCCGTACTTTTGCCATAATTATTCCTGAACGAAATACCCTTGATATAATCTCCTTTTGTTTCAAGACTTTTTATCACCTCCCAGGAATTATCAGAAGAGCCATCATCAACAAAAATGAGTTCATAGCTAAACTTCCCTTTAAGCGAGCTTGCGATAGCTTTTTCTAATTCGGGCAGCGATTCCTCTTCGTTATAAAGGGGAATCACCAAGCTGATATCGACCGGATATTTATTTTCCTCAACAGACAAAATGGATTCTTTTAAAAAAGGTTAGAAATGATTTTCTTTTTAAACTAAATTGACGCTTAAAATACACTTTCTGGATGCTATGAAAAAATTGTATTACTCGATGGGGGAAGTAACCAAACTAACAGGACTTGCACCTCATGTACTACGAAATTGGGAAAAAACTTACGCACAACTGAACCCTAAAAAAAACAGCGCCGGAAACAGAGCTTACAAAGAAGAAGAAGTAAATCTGATTTTTAAAATCAAAGAGTTGCTGGAAGATAAAAAGTACACCAGCCAAGGCGTTCGTAAAATTCTGAACGGTGATGCTTCGGAACCAGAAGATTATCAGGAGATTTCTGCCGATTTAAGAAAAGATCTGGCGGAAATGAAAGTATTTCTAAATGATCTGTTAGAAAAGTTGTAACTAAGAAGTTCTCAACCTTAGGATCAGAATTAAGAGAAACTGGGCGCATACCATAAGTGCTACACCCACTAAGTGGATTACCTGAAAAGCAGGTGGCATTTCAAAAAATTCAAGGATTATTCCCGCTGCAATCTGAACCAGAATCAATCCTGCATTCAGATAAACCAGCTTTGAAATCAGTCCTTCGGTTTCAAATTTCCGAATAAGATATACAAGGTAACCACCAGCTATTGCAACTAACCAGGTAAAACTTCTGTGAATCAAAAATATAGTTCCTGATTCTTCAACCCAGCTGCTTCTTTCTGTGAATAGTTTAATTGCATCGATAGCTTCCCGAACCTGGGTGCCGAGTACCGTTTGTATTGTTGTAAAAACAAGAAGAAATATTGTTGCCCGATATATCTTCCTGGCTAAATCAGAATCTATATCAATAACTACAAAATCGGATGTAGCCTTAAAGGCGCCGTAAAGCAATACATTCACAATCACCAAAGCAAAAATCATGTGAATGGTAATGGTTCCCGGAAGCAGGTTTGTGCTTACAACAATTGAGCCTAACCAACCCTGAAATCCGGTAAGAAAAACTGCAATCCCCGATACAATGGTTATGGATCGATCAGAATTCCAGTATCTGAAAGATGCTATAAATGTGGCAAATACGAGAATTCCAATGATCGCCCCTACCAATCTGTTTACATACTCGGTCCATGTTTTTATAGCATTAAACTCTTCCGGAACTTTTACTTTTGGGTCATTTTCGATTTTATCGCCCAATTCCTCAAAACCCAGCGCATCCAGGTATCTTACAATTTTCTGATTCTTTTCTATTCTCTGCTCCAGGAAAATTTCCTGGTAGTTGTCGGGCAGCTCTGCTACATCGGTAGGTGGAATCCATTGCCCGAAGCATTTCGGCCAGTCCGGGCAGCCCATTCCCGCCCCGGTAGAGCGCACTAGTCCTCCAACTAAAATCAGAAACAAGGTTGCAGCTACAGTAGTTATCGCGATCTTTTGGTAGGCATTTAACTTCATCGGGAAATGGGTATCAAAATTAAAATGAAATGATTAACTTTGTGGCCTTTAAAAATACGTTTCTATTCAAAGAAATTCATGAGTCAAACCGAAGAAAAAGTAGTAATTGAACGTTCCCTTTCGAACACCATTTCTGACTACTACCAGTTAACGAAACCCGGAATTACTTTTGCTGTGTTAATCAGCATGCTGGTAGGGTTTGTAGTAGGAAGTGCTGGTTCTATAAACTTTATGATAATGATTCATGCGCTTATCGGGACCTACCTGATCGCAGCCGGAACTGGAGCTCACAATCAATTTATGGAGCGCAATCTGGATGGATTGATGAAACGTACCGAGCGACGACCTCTTCCAACACAACGTGTACCGGCAAAACAAGGAGCTATTTTTTCGCTCACTTTGCTTTTCACCGGACTTACTTATTTAGTGCTAATGGTTAATCCTGTAGCCGGAATTGTTTCTTTTGCAACAGCATTGATTTACCTGGCTGCATACACTCCTATGAAAAGAGTTTCAGCCTTTAATATTTTGATTGGAGCTATACCGGGAGCTTTACCTCCTGTTGGTGGATGGGCTGCCGCAACCGGAACCATTACCGATGCCGGAATGTGGTTATTCTTCGGAATTTTATTCCTCTGGCAGATACCTCATGTAATGGCTATCGCCTGGATGTATAAGGATGATTACTCAGGAGCCGGTTTCAAAATGCTTCCGAAAAATGACGCGGAAGGTAAGAAAACAGCTTTCTATGCAATTCTTTGCACGATCAGCCTTTTCCCAATCAGCTATGCAGTGTATGCTTTGAATATTTCCGGAATGGTATTTCTGGCTCTCGCTTTTATTTTCGCGGCGATCTTTTTTGTGTATGGAATTCGCTTTGCAATAGAAAGGTCAAGGTTGAACGCACGAAAACTCATGTTTGCTTCTATCATTTACCTGCCTATGATTTGGGTAGCCGTATTTGTTGATATGCTATTTTAGATAGAGCCGTGCAAGGCATTATAGTCCTTAATAATTGTAAGCAAATAATCCTGCGTTTCCTGCTCTTTATTTACTGCCCCGGTCTTCTTCTCAATTAGTGTTCGCGTACGATCCATCATTTTTATCCAGGCCATCTCGTCGTAATTCTTACGGGCACTTAATACCTCTCTTATAATCGTAACATCATTATCAGTAAGTTCTATAACCTGATTGAAGACAGGTTCGTAATCTAAATCAACCTCAGCCAGAATTGTTTGTTCTAACGTAATTCTTCTTCCTGTTTTTATAACAGCTGTCCCGGCTGAAATATCTCCCAGCCTTTGCCCTCTTCCATTCAGTAGTGTTGTTAATATTGCTACAAGCCCGCCTGTCATAGTTATTTCGAAAAGACGGAATAACCACCTTGTTATGTAATCCCCTAGTTGTGGCCTACTGCCATCAACTTTTGTAACCCTTATCCCGACCAGTTTTTTCCCAACACTGTACCCCTTCCAAGTCACTTCCATCACCAAATGGTAGAACATGATTGGTAGAACAACAAACAAATATAACAACCAGGAATAACTAGATTGGAAATCGAACTCACTGGGAGTAACAAAAGCCCATATTAAATTAACTACCCATGAATATATCAGAATCAGAATACCATCAATTACAAAAGCCAGGATTCGATCAAAAGTGCTCGCAGGATTATAATTTAATTGGACATGCTGATTTGTTTCTACTCCAAGTCCTGCTGACATTTAGGTTTTTGATTTAATTGTGAATAGTGTACTATTAATAACTTAAGATGGAAGTTAGTTCGACTTCCTCAAAAAGAAAAATTTTAGAACTAACAAGTGCGAGAAGTAGCATTTCTAAGAAAAAACGCAGAGAAGTGGAGAAGATTTGAGGGGCTTTTAATAAGTAGTAAAAATCAGGATCCAGACGAATTAGCGGAGCTCTATATGGAGTTAACTAGCGATCTTGCTTATGCCCAGAGCCATTATCCTAATTCGAAAACAGAACAATACCTGAACCAGCTTACTCTGAAAGTTCATGATTCTATTTACAAAACACAAAAAGAAGAGTATGGGCGGTTAATTACTTTTTGGACTAAAGAATTACCCGAGCTCTTTGCATCTAAACAAAAAGAACTTCTTTATTCCTTCCTCGTTTTTATAGTAGCCATTTCTATTGGAGCACTCTCTCAGGCTAATGATGCCACCTTTGCACGAATAATTATTGGTGATGCTTACGTAAATATGACAACCAGTAATATTGAAAATGGTGATCCTCTTGCGGTCTATAAAGATTCGAAACAGGCTGATATGTTTTTCAGGATTACCATTAATAATATCCGAGTATCATTTATTGCTTTTGTTGCCGGAGTGTTAACCTCTTTAGGTACAGGATACATTCTTTTCCAGAATGGAATTATGGTAGGAGCATTCTTCCAATTTTTTAGTGGTTATGGGTTACTTAATAAAGCTTTACTAGTCGTTTTTATTCATGGCACCTTAGAATTATCTGCGATAGTTATTGCCGGAGCAGCAGGCATGGTTTTAGGGAATGGCTTACTCTTCCCTAAAACTCTAAGCCGGGCTAAGTCCTTTGCGATAAGTGCAAAAGAGGGGGCTAAGATGGTAATTGGTTTAATTCCGGTATTTATTATGGCCGGAGCATTAGAATCTTTCGTTACCCGGTACACAGAAATGCCGGTCTGGTTAAGCTTGCTAATAATTATTCTTTCAGCTTCATTTATACTTTATTTCTATGTAATGCTCCCTTGGAAATTCAAACTCAAAAAACTAACTAAATGACTCAAGAATTCACTCTTAATAAAATCCGTGATTTCGGGGATATCATCACGGATACATTTACTTACATTCGTGTGCACTGGAGATCACTGGGAAAAGTGTTCGGTCTTTATGTACTATCTCCACTTATTATAGGAATTATTTTGCTAGGTGGGTCTATAGCTTTTTCTTTTGATAACCTTGAAAACCCGTCTGATACTGGTGCTTTTTTGGGAGCCGGTATAAGTATCTTCGTTGGGATAATGTTCATCTTCTTTGCCCTTTTTATGTTGATGGGAGTAGTTTATCAGCATATTCAACATACCTGTTCCGGTGAAGTACCACATACATTTTCTGAATTTAGCCGGGGGATGTTTGGTAAAACATTTTCCATTTTGATGGTCAGCTTTTTAATTGGAATCGTCGTTGCAGTAGCCTTATTCATTTTTTTCGCCATCATTTCCAGCTTTGCAAGTGTTTTGGCTACCATAATTGCGACTATCATTCTATATGGTCTGATTGGTTTTTTTGTAATCAAGATTTCCCTTTTTCCGGTTGTTTTCTTTGTAGAAGGAGGTAGCGCGTCTTCTGCTATAGCCAGATCATGGGAGCTTACAGAAAATTACTGGTGGTTCACTTTTGGAATCTACTTTGTTATCAATATAATCTTCTCCTTTCTTTCGATGTTCGCTGCCATTCCATTGATAATTCTGGGAGGAGTGATTGCTTTTATTTTTGGAGCTGACTTCCAACAGGACCTCCCTTTGATTTTTGGCACATTATATGCTTCCATTTACTTTTTTCAGATAATTGCATCGTCCGCACAATTTATCTCTCTGGGAATACATTACTTCAATTTAGTAGAGCGTAAAGAAGGCGATAATTTAACCTCAGAAATTAACCGGTTAAGCATATGACAGATCCTCAAACTGAAAAATTCGTATTCCAGAAACGGCGTTCTCTCTCAGAATTATTTTCCGATTCCTTTCTTTACTTCAGACAAAATAGTCGTTCTTTTATCACTGCTTTTGCAGTGTTGATTTTACCAATTCTGTTTCTCGATTCCGGGTTAGCAACCATAAATGAGCTCAATAATCCGGCTCCGGCTGATCAGGACTTTTTATCATCTCTAAGACCTTCCTCGCCTCTTGGGCTTCTCTCAAATATTTTTGGGCTCATCACTTCCAGCTTTATGGTCATCATCGTAACAGGTCATATTCAAATGAGACGAAGTGGAGAACATGAAATAACTTTGTCAGACTACTTCGGGTTGATAAGTGAATATTTCGGAAGAATAGTAGGTATATCTATTGTAGTAAACTTAGCTACCTGGGTTGGCCTAATCGCATTTATTGTTGGTGCTATTTATGTAGGAGTAAAATTGGCACTTGCTTCGATAACCGGAATTCTGGAAGATAACAGAACCGGTGAGGCAATTGAATGGTCATGGAACTACACTAAGGATCAATGGTGGAATACTTTAGGAGTATTGTTCGCACTTTGGATACCTCTTCTGGCATTTTCATTTATGATTCTGATACCACAATACATCATACTCGAGATTCTATTTGGGGCGGGGGTTATTTCTGTCGAAAGCTACAATATCGCAGATGTTTTTATACTTCAGACTCCCTATTTCATGACCACCTTTTTACAGTTTTTCTTAGTACTTGGTTTATCTCTCTTCTATTTTGATCTAAAAGAACAAAAAGAAGGCACCTCGATCATCGAGAAAATAGATGACTTAAATTCCGGAGACGCTCCTTCTTTTCAATGAGAATATTAATCCTCATTTTATTTCTTTTCCCGGCTATCACTTTTGCACAGGGTGCACCCTCTACTACTTTGTCAAATGACACATCAAAAGTAGAGGTTCGCATTCCTGATGAAGATGTTTTACAATCATACGCTGAAAACAACGATTTCAAGTATGATACCGAAGTTGCTCAAACTACTTCATTCTGGCACAAGCTTCTTTTTTGGTTTCTTAATTTATTGGACAGGGCATTTGAAAATAAGATAAGTGGAACTTTAATAAAGACTGTATTCATTCTGATTTTCCTAGCCGTTGTACTTCTCCTTATCAACCAGTTAATGCAAGGGAATCTCAGACCTGCTTTTTTGGGAAAAAATACTTCCAAAAAAATTTCGCTCAATATGGACACTGAACATATTGAACTTATTAATCTGAATGAATTGATTGCCCGTGCTCTTGAACAAAAAAACTACCATGATGCCCTTCGCTTCACCTACCATAAAGCACTCCAAAAATTGAGTGAAAGTGAACTCATTCTTTGGGGAAGGGATAAAACAAACCATGAGTATCTTACCGAGATTGGTGATCACCCTGTCAAACTCCCCTTCAACAGATTAACTACTATTTATGACTACGTTGAGTATGGAGATTTTGAGTTTGATGAGTATTCCTACAATAAGGCTGCCGATGTTTACACTTTATTTGAAAAACAACTGGGGGCTGGAAAATGAAGAAAGACTATCTCTATTTCGGCTTTCTGGCCATTGTCATACTCTTATATGTAGTATTTCAGGTTTTCGGCCCAAAGCCGATCGACTGGACCCAAACCTATATCAATAAAGATAAAATCCCTTACGGTACCTTTATCCTTTATAACGAATTGGAAAGCTTGTTCCCGGATCAAAAAAGCACTGTTAATCTGGACCCGCTTTTTATTTCGCTGGAAGATGATTATTACAATACGGCTTTTGAAGATGAACCTGTAGCCTCCTCAAGAAAGCGAAACTGGATTTTTATCAACCAAACTTTAGGGACTGATTATTGGGAAACTGAATTGTTAATGAATGAAGTATCACAGGGAAACCATGTTTTTATGGCAGCTTATAATATAGAAGGACAGTTAGCGGATACCCTGAATATAGAGACAGACTATTACTACACTCCCTTTGAAGCTGACAAATCTGATAATTCATTGGTTTACAATTTCTCAAATCCGTCCCTCCTGAAAAATGGAGGTTGGGTTTTTAAGGATATTGAACGAACCTTTTTCGAAAAAGTGGATACTTCCAAAACTACTATTCTGGGAACAAATCAGTTTGGAGAGGTAAACTTCATTAAAGTGCAGCATGGAGAAGGTGCCTTTTTCTTCCACACAAGCCCTACTCTTTTTACCAATTTCTATCTGCGAAATCCGACGCAAGCAACATACGCCTTTACCGCGCTTTCATATTTGCCCGTTCGTTTTACAATCTGGGATGAGTATTACAAATCTTATCGTGAAACGAACCGATCTCCAATGAGATATATACTTTCCAACCCTCCTCTAAAACATGCCTGGTTTTTAGGTTTGGCTGCAATCGTTTTATTTATGTTTTTCCGGAGTAAAAGAGAACAGCGGATTATTCCTGTTAGGAACCGGCCAAAAAACACAACCATCTCTTTCGCACAAACTGTCGGAAGCCTGTATCTTGAAGAAGGCACCCACAAGGCGATTTTTGAAAAGAAATACCATTACTTTTTGGAGTACGTGCGTTCAAACCTAAACCTTGACACCACAAAGATTTCGACTGCCTTCATACAGAAATTATCACAACGTTCTGGTATCGAAGAAAATGAAATTTTCTCTTTGTTTGACCTTATTGAGGTTCTTGAACGAAAGCCCGAAATCACAGAAAAAGAATTAATAACTATAACTCAAAGAATCGACCGATTCTATAACCAAAGTTTACGATGAGTAACGAAGAACTAAATCCTGAAGAAGAAATCAATGAGACTTCTTCCACTGATGAAACTCCTGAAAGCGCCACTGAATTTACGTCCAGAATTGATCTTAGCGGAATAAAATCTTTAGTCGATTCCATTCGATCAGAAATTGGAAAAGTGATTGTTGGACAACAACAGATGATTGATCTGTTGATTACAGCCTTACTTGCTGACGGACATGTATTGATTGAAGGAGTTCCCGGAGTCGCTAAAACTCTTACCACAAAATTACTCGCTCAGGTAATCGACTCTGATTTCTCCAGAATTCAATTTACTCCCGATCTGATGCCGGCCGATGTTATTGGTACTTCAGTTTTTAATCCAAAAACCACTGATTTCGAATTTAAGAAAGGTCCGGTGTTCTCAAATATTGTTCTGATTGACGAAATCAACCGTTCTCCTGCCAAAACACAGGCAGCATTATTTGAGGTGATGGAAGAAAAACAGATTACGGTTGACGGGAACACGTACCTGCTCGATCCTCCTTTTATGGTGATTGCCACTCAGAACCCGATTGAACATGAAGGCACCTATCGGCTACCGGAAGCACAGCTTGATCGTTTTCTTTTTAAGATAGAAGTACCATACCCCTCACTGGATGAAGAAATTAACATAATAGCAGGAAGCTACAGCCGACATAACCGGATTGATATTTCATCACTTAAAAAAGTCGTGACTTCAAATGAAATCAAAGCTCAAAGAGAGCTGGTGAATCAGGTTCATGTAGAAGAAGCACTCATGAAATATATCGCCCAGATCATTCAAAATACAAGAAACAGCAGTTCTCTTTCGATTGGAGCCTCTCCTAGGGCTTCGGTATTTGTAATGCGGGCAGCTCAGGCGTGGGCGGCCATCAACGGGCGGGACTTTATTACCCCGGAAGATGTGAAGGCGGTTATCAGACATGTACTTCGTCATAGAATTACTTTAACTCCTGAAAAAGAAATGGAAGGGATTAAAACCGATCAGGTAATCCAGGTGATACTCGAAAAAGTGGAGGTACCAAGATAAAAGCCTTCTACCGGTCATTATATCTGAGTAATCGATTCTTCCAGATCGTAGCTCTGAATGCGCTATTATTTGTAGTAGGATATTTCTATCCGGCTTTTGAAGCTGTTGGAGAAGTACTGTTTTTTGCCACTCTTGTGCTGATTGGAGTGGATTTACTAATGCTTTACCGGGTTCAGGGAATTAAGGCTTCGCGATCACTTTCTCAACGGCTCTCAAATGGTGACGAAAACCCGGTCCGGATTACTATTTCCAGTTCTTATGTATTTACGAGCACTCTTACGCTGATTGACGAGATTCCGGTTCAGTTTCAGGAGCGTAATTTCCGGTTTTCGTTCACCATCCAGCCCGGCGAATCTCTGGTAAAAACCTATGAACTCCGACCAACCGAGCGTGGAGAATATGAGTTTGGCAGCATATTGATTTATGCATCTACCCAAATGGGTTTGATACGGCGAAAATACTCATTTGGTGAGCCTGTAAAAGTGCCTGTGTACCCTTCCTTTATTCAAATGCGGAAGTTTGAAATGTACGCAATGTCAGACCGGCTGGTTGACATCGGCGTAAAGAAAATCCGCAGAATTGGCCACACTATGGAATTCGATCAGATCAAGGAATACGTACGTGGTGATGATGTTCGCTCTATAAACTGGAAAGCGACAGCCCGTTCTCAGAATCTGATGGTTAATCAGTTTCAGGACGAACGGTCTCAACAAATCATCAATGTGATTGATAAAGGAAGGGTTATGAAAATGCCCTTCGACGGGCTTCATCTACTTGACTATGCCATTAATACCAGCCTTGTACTCTCCAACATTTCGCTGATTAAGGAAGACAAAGCCGGACTTATCACTTTTTCCAACAAAGAGGTGTCTGTGGTTAAACCGGAACGGAGGCGTGCACATATCCAGCGCATTCAGGAAGCTTTATATAATGTAGAAACCAATTTTCTGGAATCTGATTTCGAGCGGCTCATCATTTCACTACGTCGCTACATCAATCAGCGAAGCCTGGTGATGCTCTATACCAACTTCGAAACGGTCTCCTCTATGAAGAGGCAACTTCCCTATCTGCAACGAATTGCAAAAGATCATTTACTGGTGGTTGTCTTTTTCCAGAACACCGAACTGGATACCCTTCTAAAAAGTGAGCCTGATACCATCGGAGAGGTTTATACAAAAACCATTGCGGAAAAATTCAATTACGAAAAACGCCAGATTGTGAAAGAGTTGAACCAGCGAGGCATCCGAACCATCCTCACTCCTCCCAAAGAACTTTCTGTGAACGCCATTAATAAATACCTGGAATTAAAGGCTCGGGGATTGATTTAGGGTTTTAAAATTAGTCCGTCTTTTCTACATTGAGTTGGATTTATTCCATTTTTCAAATGGTTACGAATAAATCCTAAATGTACTCTGTTTGAACAGAAAACACACTTTTCAGGATTTTATCCTCACAAAGCCGATTTCGCTCAAATGGATAATATTATGTTATACCACATTATTCCATGTTTATCGATTATCTGCAATTTGCTCCTATACTGCTGTCGATAGTAATCGCGATTAGCTCTTGGTACTTGAAAAAGAAAAGCACATTCAAGAAAGTGCAGATTTTCAATTTTGTCATGTTGGGTTTGTTTTATATTGGAATGCTATATGTTCATAGATGGAACTACATTGATCACCCTTGGTATGAAGTAGAAAATCAAACTTTGGTTGATTTCTTTGTTGGCAGGGCTTATCAACTCTCTATTCACATCTTAGGTTTTTATTTATTTTCAATACTAAATACTCTTGTCTTTTTAAAACATTACCCAAAATTAGAGGAGTAAAATGTGGTATAACAAGCGTTTTCAAGCGGACACTGAATCAAGTTCAGCACAGGCTTCGAACGCTGTTCGGGTCGTTAATTTTAATCCTCAGACTCGCCGCCTGCCTGCCGTATAGGCAGGCTTAAACGCGGGGTCGTTAGTATGCTTTACCACAATCTTTACAATTGAAGAAGTTTTACCTAAAAATATTACTACTACTTCTAATTGATATAGCTCTGATTTGGATCTTGTATATTAAAGGTCCAACACCAAATGGGTCATCTGCAATTACCCCAATAATCCCGATCGTATTTGGTTTAAATATATTCGTAGCAATTCTCTACTATTTCAGAGATAAAGAGACTATGAAGCTATTTCTTATCAATTCAATTCTTGCATCCACTTGCATGTTTATTTTAGGAAAAGGCGTTGATAGATATCTAAATACAAATGTTGATCAATGGAATTTCATGCTGGCGGATACTACTTACTCAATTACTCACTGGAAGAATTCTGACGGCACATTTGACATTTCATACACCGTTGGCAAATTTTCTAATATTGGATTTATACAAGGTGAGATTAGAAAAAATGATAATGAAGTAATACTCAAACCTTATCCAATATTTAGCACATACTCGTCAGATGAATATCTTATTCGAAATAGCTTCTTATTTGGTTTTAGAGGCGATAGTATTAAACTGGAAAAAGTACAATGGTAGTAAACCAGCATACTAACAAGCGTTTCAAGCGGACTCGTTTAGGGTTCGGAACTTTAATAACCAAAACCAGACTCCCCGCCTGCCTGTCGGCATAGGCTGGCTTTAACGCGGGGTCGATATACCAATTTAAAAACAGACCATGTTCAAAAGATTTCCATTACTACTCTGGATATTCCAAGGAATATCTTTCTTGTTTTTAATACTTCATGGATTTGGTTTTCATCTTTACCTTATTGAATTGCAAATACTAAATACTTTTGCCAATTTTTTAGGAACAATTATTAATCTGGTTTCATTTTTGATTATCAGTTTAATTATTGTAGGTATTTGGAAACGGAAGGAAATAGCAAGAAAGGGAGTAATTATTTACTCTTTCATATACTTCGGTTTAATGTGTTATGTAAACATAAATAGCTATTTCACTGAAATACCTGATGAATCTTTCGCTAAGATTTTTTCAGCAGTGTACTTTACATTATTAAATGGAGCTTTTCTTGGGTTAGCGATTGGTGTAGTTAAATCGGTAAAAGTAAAACAGTATTTCAAACCAAATAGTAAATCGGTATAACGACCTAATCAGGAATGAGAGCTTATTTAATCTTTATCAGTTTCCTTCTTTTAAGTTGCTCAACTTCTGACCACTATCAATTTCGAGTTCTTGAAATAAGTGATGACGTTGATCTGGATTATTTAATGAGTAATCTTTTTTTCCAAACTGAAGGTGACGTCATAGCATTTGACAGACAAATCAGTGATACTCTAATTGTAGTTCAACTTGAAAAATATGATGAGCAATTTAAGCCATACATCATTAGTTGGACTTTTCCTACCAGCTCGAATTTAGAAGAAGCAAAAGGTGAACTTGAAAAACTTGGTATTAAAAGTTTACAACAGTTAAGTGGTTGTAAAAACATTGAAGTAAGCTGCACATTTATTGGACAGTCAAAAGACAAAAATACTTTTCGAGTTTATTGGGGTGAAAACTTAGAAACCGATGTTTTTCCAGATGATTTTGATAAAGATTATAAACTAAGAATCGAATACAGTTTTAATCCTACTTATGATAAAGTATATGGCATTAATTAACCGATGGTATAACAAGCGTTTTAAGTCGGACACTGAATCAAGTTCAGCGCAGGCTGCGGTAGGATTCGCTGGAAAGCTTGTGAGCAATAAAATAAATCAGTTACTTCAACAAAAACCCAAGACCTGCGCCTCTTAAACGCCGGGTCGTTATGCCTACATGTTCAAAAATCAGTCCAAATACTATCTATTCTTATTCTTTTTGTTCTTTAGCTCTATTATATGTGCTCAATCTAATGATCAAAGAAAGGATGACTCAAATAGCAGTCTGACTATACCTAAAAATATTGAAGAAGCTCATCATCAGTTAGACAGTTTATTATCCGATGAAGATATTGTCGAGATTAAAAATCTGCCAAGTTCAGATTCTACCATAAAATATCATTTAGGGTTTGGCATGTGGCTTCGTAATAATTGGGGTTTATGGTCTGGTTCAGATTTATACCTTTGGTTTTATGAGAGAGGTTATAGCCACCCAGATAATATATCGGCTACAATCTTGGAAACATACTGGAATTACTTGAATGGGCAACCTTACCAAATCAATGAAAGATTTGGTAGTGAATGGGAAGAGATTCAACTTATAGGAGCAAAGAATCAAGAAAGAGAAATTCTAGCTTCGACTTTATTTGATTACATGGAGACTCTAATTTCTGGAGACTCACTTAATATTGATTCTTTTCAAAAACTAGTCAGCCTACATAGTTTAATGCTAGAAATGGAATATGACTTTTATTATCCATTTGAAGATGAAGAACTAAAAGGTTTAAAGTCGAGAATAATTACTGAATCATTAGATAATGAATTAGTAATGAGAAATATGCTTCAATTAGCTGCTCAGGATGAACTAGAGATAGTAAATCTATTTGGTTTGTGGTGGGAAGACGAAATATTAAAAGTTTTCCTTGATAAACCAATTCAATTTTCTAATGCCTATGCTGGTCTTTCGAGAACTCAAAGAAATTCTATCGCTACTTTACTAGCATGGCATTACGATGAACACATAGAATCGATTTCAAAAGCATTTGAAAGAATTGAAGATTTCGGTCTAATTAGAATAGTTGATGATTTAAAAGAACGAATTCAGACTGCTAAAGAATCTTATGAGAAATAGTTTACATAGTAATTGTAGCCATAACAAGCGTTTCAAGTCGGACACTGATCTTCATCAGTACAGGCTCCGGTAGGTTTCGTACTTAAGCTTGCAGGCATGAAATTAATTCAGTTACTTCAATTAAAACGAGAACCTGCGCCGCCTGCCTGCCGGCATAGGCAGGCTTAAACGCCGGGTCGTTAGGCAAACCAATAATTTCAGATTATGGATGAAGTTATTTACTTAAAAACCGGAAAGTTTGAACATCAAACTGTTGGCAGAGATTTCATTAATCCAATTAGCTTTGGTGAAGATTTTGGAAATTGGATTATCCAAGGAAGTCAAAAATTGGTAAATGATGGTTTTGAATTTAGTAAACCAATTATGGAAGATTTTGGCCATGCAATTGAGGTAGAGAATAGTGATGAAAAATTCTGGATAATGATATCCTTTGCTGAAGAAGGTCCAACTGAAGAAGATGCTCATTGGGTTATAACAGTAGTTAAACGTTCAAATTTCTTTAAAAGATTGTTCGGTAAAGAAAAGAAGAGCGGTTTTGATAAACTGAAAACAAGTGTTTTAACACTATTGAAATCTGAGAAAGATATCTATGTTTTCAGTGAAGAGGAATGGCTTAGTTTAGCAGAATCATAAGTTTGCCTAACAAGCGTTTCAAGCGGACACTGAATCAAGTTCAGCACAGGCTTCGAACTCAGTTCGGGTCTTTAATTTTAAACTCTAGGCTCGCCGCCTGCCTGCCGCATAGGCAGGCCTAAACGCTGGGTCGTTATACAGGTTTACAACATGAGAAAACTACTTATTACTTTTTTTGTTTTTTTCTCTATCGGGATTTCCAATTCTTATGCATGCTCGTGCTCCGGAACTAGTTTTAAAAGCGCTATTGGTTTATCTCAATTCACTTCAAATGACATTCTAGTAATTGCTGAGATTTCAGAATTTTATAAAGGTAAATATTTTGATATGGAAGAAGTGGAACTAGTGAAATTCAAAATTATCAAAGACTATTTAAATAGTTCCGAAGAAAATTATGTTTCATTGGTTGATGGTCATGAAACTTCGTGTATACATGAGTTTAGAAGTTATAATTATTCTGTAGGTGATAAGTTTTTTATTCTAGCATCTGAATACCAAGATGAGGAAGGAATTAAAGGTGGAGCATATGTCGCAAGTTTTTGTGTAGAAAGCGTCCTAAAGATTAACGAGGAAACAAATACTGTTAAGGGATTTATAAAACAGATTGATTATTGGATAAACTTATTTTTCCCTAATTATATGAGAGAATGTACAGTTCCAGAATTGGAAAAGATTATTGAAAAAGAAATAGGATAAATATGTCAAGAACCTGTAAAACAAGCGTTTCAAGTCGGACTCGATTAGGGTTCGAAACTTTAATAACTAAAACCAGACTCGCCGCTTAAACGCAGGGTCGTTATAAGCCATGATATCCAAAGTCCTCAAAATTTCTTCCTATATAATAATTATCATTTTAATTGTTGTGGTAGCTTTTGTCTGGATTTGGGATCAAAACGGTAAAATGGTCTTTTATGTACAAAACCCCGAGACAAAGGATTACTTAACTATTATAATTCGTTCTTCCCCTTCCACAGATTATAATTGGGTATTACTTGGAAAGAGATCTATGTTTAATCCACTTCCAGGAAGTCAATACCAGCTTACTAAAGGAGAAATGATTATCGGTTATAATGGAAATAATTGGATTCTCAAGAACTGTATCGATCGAGAATTTACTTTCAAAGAAAAACCTCAAAATATTATCAGTTGTAATTTTGATCCAATTCCAGAAGAAAACATACTGTACTACCCATACTCATTAGTTTCTCAAAATGACTCTCTATAACAAGCGTTTCAAGTCGGACACT
This sequence comes from Balneola sp., assembly GCA_048058975.1. Classification (GTDB taxonomy): domain Bacteria; phylum Bacteroidota; class Rhodothermia; order Balneolales; family Balneolaceae; genus RHLJ01. The sequence goes on along the minus strand of JBLLNP010000005.1, from coordinate 5,566 downwards.
GATCTTCATCAGTGCAGGCTCCGGTAGGGTTCGCAGGAAAGCTTGTGGGCAATAAAATAATTCAGTTACTTCAACAAAAACCGAGAACCTGCTCCGCCTGCCTGCCGGTATAGGCAGGCTTAAACGCCGGGTCGTTAACTGTATTAACCATGTATAAATATCTCTGGGCAATTTTACTTTGTGTGTTTTTACAGAGCTGCCAAGAGAAGGCGTGGCATGAACAGATAGAAAAGTTTTCAAAAGAAGAGATTGATAGTTTTGATTTAAGCGGTGAAGGAATTATAAATTTTCCAAGAGAAAAGATCCCAATCAAAACACCTTACAATGATTATCCAGAATTAGCATTCAAAACTCTCTTGAATACCAATCTCTTTGCAGATTGTTGTGGTCCAGACCCAAATTTGAATGCGATATATTACCAAGCTCTGATGAACCAACCCGATCGAAAGGAGATTTTCCTCGATCTGTTGAATCGTGGAAATAGACCTGGAAAATTGTACGCCCTAATTGCTCTTTCTGAGATTGATTATGATTTGTTTGTAGAAAAGATACAACCTCATATTTCTGACACCACCGAAGTTATCTACTTTATAACAGATTTAGTTGAGTATGAAAACTTCAATCATATTCTATTTTCAGAATGGTCAAGAGAAAATTTAGTCTCAGAATCTTATTTGATGTCTTGGCTTGCTGAAAACCCACTTAGTGCCAGAGATACTTTAGGAGATTTCAATTATTATCACAAAAGTGATGTAATTAATGGTGGTTTAAAGAACAACCTGAATTACTTGAATGATTACTCAAAGCTTAATCGAAAATAAAAATACAGCTAACAAGCGTTTCAAGTCGGACACTGATCTTCATCAGTGCAGGCTCCGGTAGGTTTCGTACTTAAACATGTGGGAATAAAATTAATCCGTTACTTCAACAAAAAACCGAGAACCTGCGCCGCCTTCCTGCCGGCATAGGCAGGCTTAAACGCCGGGTCGTTATGCAATTTACCATGACTAAGAAATCAAAGACATACACTTTAGTTGGGGTTATCTTAGTTTTTTGTATTCACTCTTTATTGTGGATCAGCTTTGGTGAGAACAAATTATTTAGTCAAGCTATTTCTCAGATTGAAGTAAGTGATTTATTTAAAAATCCTGAAAAGGTTAGACTTTCTGTAAGCAACGGTGGCGAATTTGTTTTGTGTTCAAATCTTCCGATACCTGCTAGTTTCAAATTTCTAGATAGTCCAACACTTTTATTAAACTCAGAGACTTGTTCGAAAACAGATACGCTTCACGTTTTAAGTGAAAACTCTCTTTGGCAAGAAAAGACTTTATTGGAAAATGGAGATACATTAATTACAGACGGTGGTGGTATAGTTGTATTGTATGCTATTGTGAGCAATAAAGAATTATTCTCTGCACAAACCGAAATTGGTTTTCACTTATATGGTTCAGATTACTACGCTAAATGTGTGGAAAATAGAATCTGGATTTTGAATAGATGGTATTCGATTAAAAATGAATCTGAAGGAATTGGTGAAATTCAAGGTTGTCCTATAGAACCTCCACCAACATTACCACAAAACTCTTAAAATCAATAAATTGCATAACAAGCGTTTCAAGTCGGACACTGATCTTTATCAGTGCAGGCTCCGGTAGGGTTCGCTGGAAAGTTTGTGGGCAATAAAATTAATCCGTTACTTCAACGAAAACCGAAAACCTGCACCGCTTAAACGCGGGGTCGTTAGGTTACTTTTTATATGAATAGACTAAACAAAATAGCTTTCTTAGTACTCAATGCTCCAATATTTTTGATTTCATTAATTAATCCTGTTGTATTGGTTTTTAGCCCAACAAAGGATTGGTATTTATTTGTTTCTGTATTTGTTGCTTTAAGTATTGGGTCATTACAACTTTATGGAGCCTTGGAGTTATTTAAAAAGAGATTTGTTATCCCAATAATTGCAACTAGTCTTTTGATTATCAGCTTCGATTATATTGGTTTTAAATTTATTACTTCAACTCTCCTATATTTGAAAATGGAATTATTTGCGAACTTTGATTTCGCATTTAATTTTCAGCTTTTTGATGGTCCTAGAATTGATTCAAACTTTAGTTTTAAGGAGTTTAAGTTCAATATGATTGGAATAAATTTAATAGCAATTTTACAAGTCTTATTTTTATATGCAGAGAAAAAACAACAGGGATCAGAAACAGTAACCTAACGATGTCGTTATACGGTTTCCCAAATATATTCTCCATGACGCTTACGCCACCACATCTTAAATCATTTTTTCTGGTGGTATTTCTATTTAGCTTTTACCAATCCTCTTTTGCACAAGATTCTACATCTACTAAAACTCCGATGTATTATAAAGTTGATAGCACAACAGTTTACAGTTCAACTCATGGAGAAAGACCATTACCCGTACATCCTGACAGTGCCCAAGTTTTCGTAAATAAATCATTTCCATTTTCTGCTCCTATCATAATTGCACTTATTATTGGAGCTGTACTCTCTGTGGCTTTTTCAAGTTTGAATAAGAAAAAAGAAATTGAATTTAAGAAGTGGAATCTCGAAAATCGGGAGAAGCTTAAAAACAATAAAAAATAACCGTATAACAAGCGTTTCAAGCGGATGCTGAATCAAGTTCAGCGCAGGCTCGTTTCCTCTCATCGCGTAGCTCTGCTTCTTTTGATTAAGAACCTCAAAACCAGTATTCCGAAAGAGATCTTCTGAACGAGGTTAAATGCTATTAAAATATTTAGAGTTGAACATAAAGGGATTGATTTGAAGCTAAAACATTATTTATTTGGTGTATGAAATATATTTTATGGTTATCCCTATCTATTATTGTTTTTCTCCCTGTGCAGTCACAGGAAAGCAATTCTAGTGGTCTTTTTATTAACACTAACATAAATGACCACTTTTTAATTGTAAATAACGATTTTGAGAATGCGATTAGAATAACAAACTCAGACACCGTCTATCTAGAACCAGGTAAATATAGATTTAAGCTAGCCAGTCCTTATAAAAATGATTATCAATTTGAAGAGGAAATCTATCCCGATTCAATAACTAATAAAAGAATTACACTTTACTCTAATTTCTATAATCCCAAATTTAGTTCTTATCCAGCTTTATTTTGGAAGGCAAATTTAATGATATTCAGTGAAGAGGGTGCTGACATTTTTATTAACAATACCAAAGTTGGAGTAACAGGTAGTGGAGCATATCTGAAAAGTGGCTTAGCAAAAATAAGGGTTGAAAATGATGGGTATTCAAAGACAAAAAATGTTCTCATAACCTCATCAATGCTACAAACTTATTCTGTTACAACACTTCCTATAAAAAGAAAAGCTCTGCTTTATTCATTAATTCCGAGTGCAAGCCAGTTTTATAAAGATCAAGATGTTAAAGGTGGTGTTTTACTATTCAGCTTCATCTCAGCTAGTACACTAACTTACTTTTTAAATCAACGTTTTCTTGAAGCTGATAAAAACTTTCTTTTGTATGAAGAAATGTATAGAAATTCTGAAAATCCGGTTGAGGTCTTTCAGTATGCACTGCTTGCAGAGAAAAACCTTAAGGATGCAAAAAATTACGCTGATTGGAGAAATAAGGCGTTAATTGGAATTGGCGTTGTTTATTTGATTAACCTTACTGATGGGCTAATTTCAAAACCTGAACGTGGCTTTTTTAAGCCCTGGAGTTTTAATCCATATATAGATTTTAATGCCGAAGCTCCCTCTTATTATGGTTTTCAAATTTCAAAGAATTTGTGATGAATAAGACATTAACGATATTAATCCTCTTTTTTGTTTTCTTTACACAATCATGTAAACAGCCTACTTCTACGGAATTTATCAGGTCTAACCCTTTCGATCCTGATTTAGAATCATTTGTTCTTCCTCCTCCTCAAACCCCGGACTTTGAACTCTTTTTTGATAAGTCAGTATTACTCACTTGGGAGGATACTACAAACTTTACAGATGGTTATATCCTCGAAAAATCTTTGGATGGTATCAATTTCTTTCTTTTGGATACGCTTGAATATCCTGACTCAGAATATCTTGATGAGTCAAGGGAGGTAACTTCCATGACGAGATACTCCTTAAAATCGTTTAGAAGAATTGAAACCGGGCTTAATATTTCGAATCCAATTTCTTTTGGAGTCGATTTTGGTGAGATGGTATTAGATACTTCCTTCTATTCAGCAACAGAGTCCGAACTTAATCTTTCATGGGAGTTTACCTCCGGCTGGCCATTTATTGTGGAAGTAGTTCTATTTTCAGGTTTTGATGGAGTTGACTTTTTGGATACTCTCAGAAATAGAGAAACAACCTATAGTTATTCATTTGAGCAGGATTTTAAAGAAAGGTTTCTTGAAGCCAGAGCCTATATTTTTGAAGAAGATTTAGAAAATTCTGATGATGATTCTTATTCTTCTAGGGTAGGAGCAGAATATTATACGATGGAATATTTACCTGAGCCAATTCGTATTGAAGTGATTAATGAATTTGAAGTCCAAATCACCTGGTCAGATAATTCGGACTTTGAAGACGGTTTCGAGGTATCCAGAAAGAAATCTAATTTTGTGCAAGCTGGTGGTTTCAATATTATTGCTAGACTCCCTGCAAATTCTAGTTCATTTAAAGATACACAATCCCCGTTTTCTGGTGTTTCTTGTATCGATGGTTTCAAAGAAATAAGGTATGGAGTAAGAGTAATTAAAGGTGATACAGGTACCGGTATTTTAGGATTGAGTGCATATCTGAATTGTTAATGGCCTAAAAATGAAGATTACAAGCATCGGCAAAATTTTTTATTTGTTTTGCTTTTTTTTGGATTGAGTTATAAGAATCCTACTTCTGAAGTATTTATACTCATCCCCAGATCCCCCAGATCTTTCAAGTTTGTAATTTGAAAGTTATTAGTCACAGACTTAAGAGATCATTGGGGAGGAGGTGGAGACAGAGGAGTTCAAACCTTCATCAGGTCATTCAGGGACAAGAAAGGTGGGAAAGAATAACGTCATTCCTGCGAAGGCAGGAAGCCTGAGTTTTTAAAAGCCCCAGATCCCCGCCTGCGTGGGGATGACATAAAAATGGAATTTGGACAATTCCCTAATAAATCTCGGGGAAATCATTGGGGCGGCATTCCCGCATGATGTCATAAATCTCATCAAAGATTTCTTCGGCGTTAGGTTTGCTGAAGTAATCGCCATCAGAAGCATATGCTGGTCTGTGAGCTTTTGCAGTTAAACATCGCGGCTCGGAATCGAGATAATAAAACCCTTTCTGATCCTGAACGATATGCTGCATAATGAACGCAGAAGCTCCACCGGGCACGTCTTCATCAACAACCAGCAATCGGTTGGTTTTTTTCAACGATTCCACAATGGAATGATTGATATCGAAAGGCATTAGCGTTCGGGCATCAATCACTTCCACAGAAATACCTGCTTCTTCCAGCTCCGGGATAATTGAAGTGATAATATTCAGTGTAGAACCATACGAAACCACGGTAATATCTGTTCCTTTGTTCAACACCTCCGGAATACCAAGTG
>JBLLNP010000004.1:0-92773 GCA_048058975.1 Balneola sp. | reverse complement strand
TTAACCAAATACCAGCGGCACATAGCCATTGTGCATGTAGGTAGTAAATACGGTTAGCATAGAAAGCCCGATGGTAATCTGAGGATTCACTTCTTCCCGTGCATATTCTCTTGAAAGTAACGACTGCCCGCACACATAGATTTTCACCCCGGCCTCTTTCAGAATGTCAATGAGTTCCAGATTTGGATTATCTACCTCGTACCGTTTTTGATAAGCTTCGTTCGTAAGAACCAAATCAGTAGCTCCACCATGAATTACAACAGCCACGTTTAGGTTTTCAGGTTTCACACCTCCAAGTCCGTGCAGGTTCATCATGCGGGCTACATTATTCAGCCCGCGGTTTACACTTTCCTTATCACGATCAAGCAGTTTCAGATCAATGACAATATTATAGTCCATCTCAGAATCTGGATTAACCGCTCCTTCGATTTCATAAATCCCGCCATATTTTTCAATAATAGGATGCCGTGCTTCCTGAGCATTCAGGGAGATGGCGCATACAGAAAGTATCAGTGCGGATATATAGTTTTTCATATTTGTAGGATTTTTAGTTTCCAGCCTAAACTAAAGAAGTTCATCTAATGAACCAATCGATCAAAGCCTTAAGCATTTGCATACAATCCGGGATCAATGCTTCATGGGTAAGAGCTTTATTAGTATCTTATATCATAATCTTTGAATCTCTATCCTTGGTGGAATGCCCCTAAATAAACGAAGCATTTTTCTGATTGCTGTATCGCTGCTAGTTTCTATGCCTGTTTTTTCTCAGGAGAATCAAATCATTCATCTTAATAATCATGTATATCGATATGTAAAGTTATTACAACAAAGAGGGCACTTAGCAGAGCTAAATCCTACAAAGTTACCGTACACCAGAGGCGAAGTGATCGAATCACTACGAACGATGGAAAAGGACGGTTTGGGGAGTTCAGAACGCTTTTGGGTTGATATTATCGAAGAGGAAATCGGTTATGACAATTCCGAAAATAAAAACGACTTCTATCTTCATGGAATGTTCGAGCCAAGTATAGATATGAATAATACCATTAGTAAGGAAGGTATCCGGCCGCAGTCAAATAAAGCGTACTTTTTACCCTATGCTACCTTACGCTTTTACATGGAAAAGTCCGGGTTAGCTGCACAACTGGGGGGGAGTCATAATCTATTTCACTACTACGACAGAAGGGGAGAGACAGCGCAAAGCAGAATTTATCTCCGTAGCGAAGATTTTTATGTGGGATACAGGAATAGCTTTATTTCGGTCTATGCAGGTCGCTATAAGCATCTGTGGGCTCCCCATAATGAAACTTCAGTACTGTTAGGAACCAATGCGCACTCTTTTAATAATCTTGATATTACGTTAGGAAATGACCGTTTTAAAGTGACTGGTTTTTTTGGCGAGTTGGAAAATATCAGTGAGAATGGTTCATTTGATGGATTCGGTGCACGAGACGGGATACAGCGATATCTGGCACTACATCGTATAGATGTTAAGATTACTGAGAAGCTAAGAATCGGCTATTTTGATGGGTTTTTATACTCAGGAAAGAATGTATCTCCCAGATTAAACTATTTGGTTCCAACAAACTTCTTTCATTTTGAGCGGGCTAATAATCCTGACGATGACCAGTTTAACTACTTTTTTGGGGGATTTATCTGGGGACAATATGGAAAAATCACGACCAATTTTCAGCTGATGCTGGATGATATAGTAATCAATAATCCGGATCCGGCTATTGTAGAAAAACCAACCTTTGCAATAACGCATTCAATCTACGCGGCAGCTCTTTTTGAAAATATCGATCTGGGCTATGAAAGCGAATTCATTTCCTATCAAACCTATAATACAGATCAGGCAGAAGGGCGGCATCTTTATCTGAATCGTGGAATTGCGAACCAGTTTACTGATTATATCTTTTTTAAAACCTATCTCAATATTCATGCGCATCAGTGGGTGAGAGGATTAACCGTTAGTCCTTCCATTCAGTACTTATTACAGGGAGAGCAGGAGATCAACCAAACTTTTGTAGGAACCTTCGAACCTATTGATATCATCTTAACCGGAACAGAAGAAAAAACAAGCAGGTTTGAATTAGCAACATTCTACAATCCTGTACCATGGTTCTGGCTGGACTCCCGTTTGGGATATAATTATACCAATGATATAAACCACATTTCAGGAAATACTGAATCCAGATTTACATACCGCTTTGAATTGGGGTTTCGCTTTAAATTAGATGGGTATTCGGATAAGTAGTGTTAATAATTCGGATTGAAACGCTTGATATATAACCGAGTTTATTGATATTTATTTAGTTTACTAACTAGAACTTTTGAGTTTGTTAAAGAATCGATTTGATTTGCAAGCCTGTGAAATTGATTCAACAAAAGTTCTGCTTGCTTACTTTGAACTATCATAGAATCCAATTCTTGTTGAGTTAGTATTCCGCTCTCAACTCTGTAGCGGTAGCTTTCCAAAAATGGTTCGACAAGTAAAACACATGATTGTTCTTGGACTAACTTTTTTGTCTCACCTTTAGCAATTGTAATTTTCGTTTTTGGTTGATCAGACATTGTTGAAACACAAAGATCATCAATGTTATTTGGATAGCTTATAAAACCGATAGAATCGATAGCGACAAATAATGAATTAACTTCTAACGGACTTATTTTACCTTTTTCTGTTTTCTTCTTTAATACAAAACCACTTCCCTTAAAAACATATTCTCCATTCTCAAAAAGTGTCAATTTGTAATCTGGGCAAAATCCAAAACAAGGTGTTCTCTGAAGTTCAATGTAATTAGAATTCAACTTTTTTGTAGCCGAACAGCCAATAAGAAGAATGAAAAGAAATAGAAATTTACTCATGTTTGTTTCTTAGGCCCTATAACGACCCGGCGTTTAAGCCTGCCTATGCCAGAAGGCAGGCGGCGAGTCTGATTTTAATATTAAAGTTTCGAACCCTAACCAAGTCCGACTTGAAACGCTTGTTAAATACCGAAATTACTGTTTGAATTGGGCTGGAAATTTTTGAGATAACACGTTTTTTGTGTCTGCAAATAAAATAGAATCCCCCATATCATTATTAAATTGAAATAAGTAGGAATTCTGCTTTCGCATGATAGCAACTAGTAATTTGTTTTGCGATACATCAAAAGTAGTGTCTCTATACTCCACTTTTTGATTGTATCCATTATAAATATAATTGAGTGTATCGGAACTGCCATTACACCAAATTCTAAGTCTAAAAAGTGGTCTAGGTAAGTAATTCTCACTTTCTCTTGAACCACATTGTATTTGATCATCTTCTTCAATTATTGCAGTAGCAACAAAATTAGAATCGGAAGCAGTTTTAAATTTCAATGAAAGAAGAGCACCATGCGGAATAGATTCCTCTATTGTCGACATAGAGGAAGGCGACATTGATTCTGAACAACCAACTAAAAGAAGAAGCAGAATAATAATTGAACAACTTTTTTTCATCATAGGCACATAACGACCCAGCGTTTAAGCCTGCCTATGCCAGCAGGAAGGCGGCGAGTCTGATTTTAATATTAAAGTTTCGAACCGCATTCGAAGCCGCTTGAAACGCTTGTTAGCTGTCTGTTTTCTTTACTTCTTGCCAATCAAGCGTTTCTAAATTGTATTCAAACAAAAGATTATTTTCTCCAAAATCATGATCTACTTCAATTTGAATACTACTTGATTCATCGTTCCAAACTAAAGTAAATCCGGGATCATGATATCCAGTTGGAGTAAAATATAAATCAACAATCGAAATGGTTCCATTTTCAGATTTTATAGCGAATCGATAATCCTCTCCAATTTTTATTATTTGAGCAACAAATTTAGAGTTAGGAGATGGTTGTTCAGTATAAATAGTTCGAGTCAATTCCGGTGCCTGACAACCAGAGACAGAAGAAAGCAAAACAAAAAGGAAAATATGTTTGATTGGTCTCATACTGGTTATGACAGCTAACGATCCCGCGTTTAAGCCTGTACTGAACCTATCTGCCGACAGGCAGGTTTGATACAGTATTCGTTTGAAGCGCTCGTCAGCTACCCGGTGCGACATATTTTTTATTGCTGAGGGATACTTTTCTAAATCCAAATTTAGATTCCTTATTCTCATGAACAAAATAGAGTCGATTTCTCCTAAAAATTAACTTTTTATCTAAATAAAAGTTCTCATCAGGATAATCTAGCATAACATCTATTTTAGAAGAATGGGGATCCTCAATTTTTATTTTTTCATCAAGGCCAAGCCATTGTACTCGCAATAAACCAATTGAGTCGGTTTTAATTCTGACCAACCCAAATTCGTCAGTATGTTCAACTTTATCTTCACTATTAATTATAACATTTGCCCCCACTAATGGGGCACCATCATATTCATTTACTGTTATTTGAACAATATCATCTGTTGAAGTTGATAACTGTGGTGAATATTCTACTGTCGGCTTTTGAGGCTGATAGTAACTATTCAAGACTAATGTATCTGAATTCATTGTGTAATACCCATCTATTATACCCCAACTGCCCCCAACATCATAAAATGTGTAAGACTCAAATGTTGAGTCAGATGTGAAATGAAATTGACTACACGCTAAGAAGCTACTTTCGCATTTACCATAAAGACCAGGTTGAAAAGTAGATTTACAACCACTAATGAAGAAAATAATCGACAAAACTAGGAATAATTTCAGAATCTTCATGAGAGTAGCTAACGATCTGGCGTTTAAGATGCGAGGGTTTTCGGTTTTTGTGAAAGTAACAGAATTAAAAGCTTAGCTGAAAATTAAAAAATTTGGCGGCAGTACCTGATTCAGCCTTGAAACGCTTGTTATACACCACTTGCTCTTAGAATACGTTTGAATATAATCCATTTTAGACGTAGTCTGGAAAGCAAACTCATTTTTATTTTTTCATCAGAAGTTATTCTTACTTCAACTTCTGTAACTTTATCAGTCTCTTGGTCAACTTCGATAAAAGTAGAAAGGTTACTAATTGAAAAGTTCCATTCTTTTTCAAAATCAGATGAAAACGAGTTTTCAATACATTTTTGTTTTGAAAAAAAAGTATCAATGATTGTGTTATTAAGAATAATTGATCCCCTAAAGAAACCAGTTGGTCTAGTGTTTATATCTGACTCTGAGCTTCTATGAAATTGGAAACCGATGCAGTCGATTGATTTGGTTTTTTTATTTTGGTAAGCATAGATACCCTCACTATTCCAAAGAAGCATATGGTATACAGGTGTTGAAATTGTATCTGGCCTTGATAATCCAAGTGCAGAAACCAGACTTTCAACCGAAGTAGGGAATTCAATTAAAATGTTACCAATCTTAATTCCAGTTTCTTTTATTATGATTTGAGTCAAAGGTTGAAATTTAAATGGTGTATAACGACCCGGCGTTTAAGCCTACCTATGCCGGCGAGCAGCGAGTCTAGTTTTAGTTATTAAAGTTTCGAACCCTAACCAAGTCCGACTTGAAACGCTTGTTATGCCTGAACAGCTTTTAAAGGGGCAATTTCTTTACTTGGTCTATGAGAGGATAAATCATACATCGCTTGCAGATTTAACCAAAACTCAGGAGACGTTTTAAACGCCTTTGAAAGCAACCAGGCAGTATCGGAAGAAATGCCTCTTTTCCCCCGTACAATTTCATTAATCCGCTGTATGGGTATTCCAAGATGATCGGCCAGTTCCTTCTGAGTCAATTCCAATGGCTCAAGATACTCTTTGAGTAAAATGGTACCGGGATGTGTGGTTATTCTATTTTCTGGGATCATAATTTTCACCTTATTAATGGTAATCAACAATAGTTACATCAAAAGCACTGGTATCTTGCCAACGAAAAACGATTCGCCATTGGGCATTAATACGGATACTATGATGTCCTTTTAAATCTCCACGCAGAGCCTCTAATCGATTACCCGGAGGAGATCTCAAATCATCTAAAGAAGTGGCAGCATTCAGTATATCTAATTTATAAAGTGCTGAATCAAGAATTTGAGTGGGCAATTTCCTGACTTTATTACTCGAATTTCCATGAAACAGGTCTGATGTTGCTTTGTCTCCAAAGGACTTAATCATCTTTTAAATTAATGGATTAACGGAATCCATGCAACATGATTGTTTAGCGAAAACACGATGATCCGCCGTTTAAGCCTGCCTATACCGGAAGGCAGGCGGCGAGTCTGATTTTATTATTAAAGTTTCGAACCGTGTTCGAAGCCTGTGCTGAACCTATCTGCCGACAGGCAGGCTTGATTCAGTATCCGCTTGAAATGCTTGTTATGTTGCCAGCTATTGTATTTCTCGGGCTTTTGATGCAGAAAAAAAATACCACCTTCCGACTTTATCATTCTCATTAATAATTTTCAACGTGTCGTTTTTCATCACAAATTTGATATATAGTGTGTCGTTTAGAATACTATCTAAAACACTCATTTTAACCGTATCCTTGGTTAAAGAATAAATACCAACAAATTTTTGTGAACTTCTAGCATCAAAATATATTAGTGAACTGCCAGGTTTAAAAATTATAGTATCACGGTAATCGGAGGCTTCGAAAAGTACGCTTGATACCCACTGATAATCTTGAAGATTATGCTCTACTCCAGTCTTACAAGCTGATAAAAAACATAAAAAAACGACTGAAATTACAATTATTCTATTGAGCATGAGCTTTGGCTACATAACGATCTGCTGTTTAAACCTGCCTATTCCGCCAGGCAGCGAGTCGAGTTTTTTTATTATAGTTAGAACCCTAACCGAGTCTGACGTGAAACACTCGTTATAGCATGTTTGTAATTACTGATAAAAAAATTCATAAACATATTCTATTATTTCCTTTCTCGGTCGATTTTTAAAACCAGCCGCGTCAGTGATACGATTGGTTACTTTTTTGATTAGCAAAGAGTCTTGATAAAAATATTCATAGATGAATGCTAAGTTTTCACCATGATAAAAAAGCTCTTTAATGTAATTATTGTCTTTATATAAGTAGACTTTGCGTTGAATTCTGTCCTCCACTAAATCATACCTTTCTATTTCTTCTTCTATTTTTCCAGACCTATTATACTTGTATTCAATTATATCCGAATTGGTAGGGCTGTCTGTTCTGTGGAAAACTAAATTTCCTTTCCCGTCATATTTCCTGATTTCTTTCTCAATCAGTGAACTATCCATTTCAAGTGTTAAATATTCCTTGACAATAAGACCACTGGAATCAGTATAAGTATTAAAGTATTCAAGGTAAGATTCTGAAGTACTTCTGAATTTTATACTGTCAGGTATTTTATGTTCTATATAATTAATCAATGAGTCTTGGGAAGTAAAGCTATGAATAGCTCCGAATTCGTTTCGTACACCAATTGCACCATTATATGTTCTGTAATATTCTCCCTGCAACTCCCCGTTTGGGTAATAATCGAAAACAGTTTCTCTTAAGATATGATTAGAATGGGCATAATATTCGTGCGTTTTTCGATTTCCTTCATAAACATTGGCAGTTATCCAGGTCAAAAGCTCGCCATCCCAGTTATCAATTATTTGGGAAGTCTTTTCAAACACAATTCGATTGTATTCATCAAATAGTTCAACGCTTACATTAATATTGTCTTGGTATCCCTTGATCGACTTGATTTGCTTGTCATAGGGTTTAATAGTTGCACAAGACACAGCCAAGATAAATAGAAAAATAAATAGACTGTTTTTCATAATAAGTGAAAAGTGCTATAACAACCCGCCGTTTAAGCCTGCCTATGCCGGAAGGCAGCGAGTCTTTTTGCTAAATAAAGGAATTAATAGCTTAGCGGCAAGGGCTTACTATCGAGCTAATAACTACAAGCAATCAAATCTCATCGTGCTTGTTTGCAAAAAGCCTTATCTTTGCCCGTTCACATTGAAAAGATACATCATGAGCACAAAAGGACGAGTATTAGTAGCTATGAGCGGGGGAGTGGATTCCTCGGTCGCGGCGGTAATGCTCAGAGAACAAGGATACGAAGTCATCGGAATTACGATGAAAACCTGGGATTATCACCGCAGTGGTGGTAATAATGGGAAAGAAACGGGCTGTTGCACGGTAGAGAGTATGAACGATGCCCGCCACATTGCGGTAAATCATGGCTTCAAACATTTCATTGTGGATATCCGCGAAGAATTTGGCGATTGGGTAATTGATCGTTTTGTGGATGACTACCTCGGTGGGCGAACTCCGAATCCTTGTGTGCTATGCAATACCCATATCAAATGGGCGGCATTACTTAAACGAGCAGACAATCTGGGCTGTGACTTTATTGCTACAGGTCATTACGCTCAGGTCCGGGAAGAAAATGGACGTCATATCATCTCCCGTGGACTAGATCCAAAGAAAGACCAGTCCTACGCACTTTGGGGGGTTGCTCAAAAACATCTTGCCCGCACTATTTTCCCTTTAGGCGGATATTCAAAAACCGAAATCCGTCAGATTGCAGAAGATCATGGACTGCTAAATGTGGCTAATAAGCCAGACTCCTACGAAATCTGTTTCGTACCGGATGATGATTATCGTCGTTTCCTGAAAGATCGTGTGGAAGGTCTGGAGGAAAAGGTAAGCGGAGGGAAATTCGTTGATAAACATGGCAATATTCTGGGAGACCACGAAGGTTTTCCATTTTATACCATCGGGCAACGCCGTGGATTGAATTTACCCATGGGTAAACCCGTGTATGTGACCGACATCAACCCGTTAACCAATGTTATCACTATTGGCGAAAAAGAGGACTTAGTAAGTTCTACATTAATTGCCCGCGAAATTAATCTGATCAAATACGACCGGATTCCAAACAACGAAATGGAAATCATAGGGGCAATTCGCTATAACGATGACGGCGCCATCGGAACCATTACACAAACCGGAGACGATGAGATAAAAGTACACTTCCCGGCAGGACGTGAAGCTATTACTCCCGGTCAGGCTGTTGTTTGCTACGAAGGAAACGACGTGGTTGCAGGTGGATGGATCAAAAAGGTGAATGTAGGATTAGATGATCTTATAACTGCATAACTTCACGTAACAACTCACTCGGTCATACGTTTACTGCTGCGTGTTAAACAATCAAATAAAGATTTATGAAGATTAAAAAGATACTATTCGGTTTTGCAATGCTCGCTATGATGGGGATTTCTTCACAGGCATTTGCTCAATTTGAAGGGCATATTGCCATGAAGCTAAATTCTGAGGTTAGTCCCGGTAAATACGAAGCGAATGAAATGAATCTATATGTAACCGGAAATCGCATTTTTTTACAAGGCGATCAGTCGGTGAATTTCTCTGATGATCTGGATGCGAGTGGGTTATTAATCCGAAATGATAGAAAAGATTTTATCGTGCTGATGGGAGAAAATAAAGGGCTCCAGTTTACCAAAGAAGAATTGGAAGGTTTTTTCCAGATGGCAGGAATGATGGCAGGTGATAATTCGGATGTTGATGTGGACTCAAATACCGACTACAGATACACTGACCGGACTAAAACCATCATGGGTTACGAGTGTGCCGAGTTACTTATTGAAAACACTCAAAGTAATAACTCAATGTCTATCTGGCTTACCTCCGGCATAGATATTAATTGGGGGATGTTAGCCGAGCCTTGGAAAAATGTGCCCGAAAGTATGCGGGAATCGTCTTCAAGGCTAACGCAGGAATTTAAGTCGAAGAGCTTTCCGATGCTTATTGAGGTAAATGAAAAAGGAAACAAAGAGACTGTTTTTGAAGTCACGAATGTGAATAAGTCCAGTATAGCTAAAGCAATGGTGGAGATTCCTTCTGGTGTAAACCTTATGGGACTTCAGGAATTCATTTTTAGTATGATGATGGGTAACTGACAGTTTTCTATCTAACTTTTTAAAGACGCGTTTTTTATGTGCGTCTTTTTTTTGGATTGGAATCATGTTGCTATAAAAAAGCCGCCTCTCTTAGAAAGGCGACTTTAAGTCATTTTTCTAAAGTCATTCCTGCGAAGGCAGGAATCCTGAGTCATGGAAAAGGCAAAAGCTTTCCAATACAGTTCCAGATTCCGGCATTCGCGACGGAATGACTCTAATTTACAGTCAGGGTTACTTTATAAGCATCATACTTTTCGTAATGGTTTGATTTTGAGCCTGAAGTTGGTAGATATACATTCCGGATGCCAGCGAGCTTGCATCAAAGCTGAATGTATGGTTCCCTGCATTCAATCGTTCATTGGCTAAAGTAGCAACTTCCTGTCCCAGCATATTGAACACTTTCAGGTTGGCATTACCTGTTTCCGAAAGTGTAAAACTGATGGTAGTGGAGGGATTAAATGGATTCGGGTAGTTTTGTTCCAAGCCAAAAATCAAAGGTTTGGTTTCGAAATCTTCCTCATTTGAGGTAATCATTCCACGGGTCAGGTTTACCGATTTGGGCTCACTAAAGCTTTCGTTACTTCCATCAGTCACCATTACTGAGTGATAGATTGTAGCCGATGCATTCAGTCCTACACTCAGGTCGGCCAACAATCCATCCAGCGCCTCGAAAGTTAGTGTGGCACTGGTATCTGATCCAACGTTTGCCATGTAGAGAATCTCATCAAACTCTGAATCGGATGAAACCGCCCAGACATAGCGTAACGCGTTTTCATTTGGATCGGTAGCTTTCGACCACTCTGCAGTGAATGTAGTTGAAGCACTACCTGAAACCGTAAGTTCAGCCCCATTCGAAGGGGAAGTAATTTCAACCGTTGATGGGAAGAGATTATCACCAAACAGTAACTGGCCTCGTAATTCACCGCCCGGGTTAGAAGAGGAATGCACATTCACATAAGTTCCTTCTGAGAACATGGCTGTTGCTTGGTCGGTGGTCACGGTATATGTATTCATTTTTGGATCGAACACGCCGGTTGTATCGTTTGTGATAGTCGGACTCAGAGCGATTTCGACTCCGCCATTTCCATCAACAGGTCCGGCATGAATATGTGCTCCTGTAAATGCTGAAGAGAGCTGATCGAATCCACCCGAAACGATGATTCTATTTCCGGCAAACTCAATGTTGGCTGCTCCAAAACCTTCCACATCAAACAATGGATCATTTTCGTGATTTCCGTTTAGTTTGGTTTTGAAATAAGCAGTGGCATCGCCAAGAATTTGACCTCTGATTTCTCCACCTCCATTATCAGCTGAATGTATATTTACATACATACCCCGATCAAATAAACCAGTCTTTTGTTCAGTATTAAGACCAAATTTGTTCGATGAATAAGCATATATCCCGGAAGTGTTATTTGATATATTTGCTGATAGTCCTGCTACAACCCCGCCGTTTATTCCAGCGTGTGCGGAGTGAATGTGAGATGCGGCGTAATTAGATTCTAAGCCTGTAAAAGAACCTGAAGCAATTAAAGTATCTCCATGCAGTTCCACCAGAATCGCTCCGGTCCCTCCAGTTTCTACCGACTCATTTTCAGCAGTTCCAGAAAGACTTGCATAAAAAGCAGTGGTAACAGGAGGAGTGATATTACCCCTCAATTCAGGTAAAGCCAGTTCCGAAACATGAATATTTATGTAGAATTCTCTGTTCCAAAGCGCGGCTTTTTGACTGGCATCCAGAACGAACTCATTCTGTTCTGCTACAAAAACTCCGGATCGGTCATCTATTTCAATTACAGGATTTAGCGTAATTGAAACCGGACCCGAACTACCCACTGGAGCTATATGGATATGAGAAGCGATATAATCATCAGATAAACCTGTAAAAGATCCAGAAACGATTAACGTGTCTTCAGTAAGCTCTAAAGTAACCGCACCCGAACCCATGCTTGAATAAGCCAGAGTTTGGAACGCTCCAGAAAGATTGGTTCGGAAATAATAATCTGATTTTGGAACTACTTGTCCCCGAAGCTCTCCACCGGGATATGCACTGGAGTGTATATTCAGATATAAGGCTCGTGAATGTAGTTTCGAGATTTGATCAGGAGTTAAGGCGTAGCTCGTATCAAAATCAGCGAAGGTTCCACCTTTCATATCACCATCTATATTAGGTGAAACAGCAATCTCTACTCCACCAGCCTGACCAGATTGGCCAAAATGCAGATGCGCTCCTGTAAACTCTCCGCTCAATCCCCAAAATTCTCCATCCAGTACAAGATGTGTGCCATTAAATACGGCCGTGACTTTACCATAGGCTGGTGAGGTTATAGGAGGAACTTCATTACTTCCACTCAGAAGAATTTCGTATATCTCAGAACCAAAGTTAGGCCTTTTGGCAGTAATAGAAAGGGTATCGCTTACCGAAAGATCACTTCCGTCAGAAGCAAAAGCACGGTGATACAAAACTTTTTCTCCACCAGAAATAACACCCAGATCGGCTAGCAGCATATTGAAATCGCCATGGGTAGTTTCGTATTTCATTTCAGTTCCTACGTTAGTATTAACGATAACATCGTTGAAGTTCTCATCCGTAGAGAGCTGCCATATATAGGCTACTTTATTTCCATCTCCATCCATTCCATCGTGTCCCCAGGTAATTTCGAGTGAGGTGCTTGCTGAGGTTGATAACTCAACTAAAGCTCCATCTACCGGCGAAATTAAAGAAGGCGGTTCTGTGTATTGATTAGCAGCGCTGAATAACATTTGTCCCCGGATCTCGCCGCTGGCATTTGCAACCGAATGTACATTTACATAGATGCTTTCATTAAATAAGGAATCAAGCTGAGTAGCGGTCAAAGAATAGGTGTTATCTGCAACTTCAAATTCACCTTCCGCGATACCAGCGTTATTTATAACAGTAGGATTAAGAGCGATTTCGACTCCACCTGTTTCATCTACTTTGCCTCTATGTAAATGAGACCCTGTAAATTCTCCAGTAAGACTAAACCCTCCGGATACAATAGCTCTTGAACCGGATACTTCTATATTTACCGAACCACTTCCATTACTTTGAACGGGTTGGACTTCGTGCAGCCCAAGCAGGTTAGTATGGAAATAGGCTGAAGCATCACCTAAAATTTGCCCGCGGATTTCACCGCTTGCATTATCAGTAGAATGTACATTTACATATAGCCTTCTGTTCAGAAGATCCATCTTTTGCTGAGCAGTTAACTCAAATTTATTATCCGCCAAAAAGTATGTTCCGTCTCTGTTTCCCGCTTGCAGATTTGCGGTCAGCGCAACAGCTACTCCTCCTGAAGTTCCTGCATGTGCGGTATGAATATGTGAAGCTGAGTAATCTGATCCCAAAGCCTGAAAAGTTCCGGAAACAAAGAGTGAATCACCGGCCAATTCAACAAGAACAGCACCTGTACCGGAAGCATTTATGGATGGTTTTTCAGATGTACCTGATAGGGTAGCATAGAATAGTGCTGTTACAGGCGGAGTGATCTGGCCCCGGAGCTCTCCTCCGCCATACGCTGAAGAATGTATATTCACATAAAAATCACGATCCCATAAATCCTGCTTTTGAAAGGTTGTTAACTCAAACTTGTTGTTTGAAGCATGGTAAACTCCGGACATATTGTCCACTCCAACGGTAGGACTGAGTGAAAAAGAAACTCCCCCACCTGATCCGGCAGGAGCAAGATGTATATGGGAAGCAGAATATGTTCCGCTAAGTCCATTGAATGATCCTGAAACAAAGAGGGTATCCCCAATTAGTTCGAATACAACTGCTCCACTTGCGTGCGTTTTTGCCGCTGTTGGTTCAAAAGCACCGGATAAATTAGCTCTGAAGTAAGCATCAGCATTGGGTTGGAGCTGTCCGCGAAGTTCACCGCCTCCATATTCTGAGGTATGAATATTTACATATAAGCCTCTTGCTTCTAGCGTATCAACCTGGCCGGCACTTAAATTGAAGGTATTACTGGCACCAACATAAGTACCTCCTTTTCCGTCAGGATCTGCTACAGCAGTCAAAGAAAAAAGTACTCCTCCAGCTTCTCCGGCCATTCCAAGATGAATATGTGAAGCAGAATAGTCTCCAACCAATCCACTAAACTCTCCTTCAACAACGAGTTGAGTTCCGGTAAGCGTTGCTGTTATTGTGCCGGTTGCAGGGGTGGTAATCGAAGGAGTTTCGTTACTGCCACTTAAATTGGCTTTAAATGTTGTTTGTGCAACGCTAATATGGGTAAATCCCAAGAACATTATGCACAGCGAAAATATAAACGATCGTATCAATTTTAATGATTTCATATAATTCTCCGTTTTATTATTAGTTTCCCAATTGGGTGTTTCGCATTAGAGTACGAACTCTCTTGTTGATCAGATTGGAATATTGTAATAAAAAAAAGCTCAAATCCATATTGGAAAGAGCTTTTCTAATAATTCAATGTTAAACAGAGTGATGAGAACTCAAATTTCCTTTTCAAAAATTCGATAGGTTTTGTAGTGCTTTCCTTTCATGATTTGAGTGGCACCTTTTTTCATTGCCTCATTGTCTTCCAGAATCCATGAAGCTTCTCCATATTCTATCCCTAATGGCCGACTTCTTTTGCCTACTTCATAGTAAAGTACAGAGTCAAATCCTTTTCCCTGAAATTCAGGTAGAACTCCAAGGATGAGTATCCTCATTGTGTTGATGAGTTTTTTCTTAGTTAAAAGATGATAAGCGGCTCCCAGTAAAGATCCTCTTTTATTATGAATTAATACCTGGTTAAGATCTGGAAGACCTAATGAGAAGCCAACCAGTTTACCCTTCGACTCAAGTAGTAATACGTAATCTTCTACAGCAAATGTTTTTAAGTCGGCTGCAAGAAAGTCAAATTCTTCATCGGTTATTTTTACAAACCCCCAGTTAGGTTGCCATGCTGCATTATAAATTTCTTTCAGCCTTTCGACATCATTATCAAAATTATTCTTGAAATCAATTTTCCTAATGGTAAGATCATATCTCTTGATAAGAGCCTCTTGCATTCTTTCCATCCGATCCGAAATATACTCCCCATTTGTAAGATGATAAGCATACAGATCCTTTGCTTTACCATAGCCTTGCTCTTCAATCAGATCTTTATAATAGGGCGGATTATATGTCATCAATAATACAGGAGGGGAATCAAACCCATCGATTAGTAAACCTGTTTCATCATTCATCGATGGATTGACCGGACCGCGGCAGCTATCCATGCCTTTCTCTTTCAGCCAGTCTTCTGCCGCATTGAACAAGGCAGCTGCAACTTCGGGGGAATCTATACACTCAAAAAAACCAAAAAAACCAACCTTGTCGTTGTGCGTTGTATTATGATTGTCATTGATTATAGCAGAGATTCTGCCAATCACTTTCGAATCTCTTTTTGCCAAAAAGTGCTGAATCTCAGCGTGTTTATAGAAAGGATTCTTTTCTTCGTTTAATAATTTTTTTCGGTCTTGAATAAGAGGAGGGACAAAGTTTTCATCACCCTGATAAAAATTCCACTTTGATTTGATAAATGTTAGTAATTGCGATTTACTTTCAACCCTTTCAATTCTAAAAGACATTAAAACCCCGGTTATAAAAACTATTCCAATTTATTGCTGATTGACCCCTTAAAGCCCGTAGTAGAGTCAAAGTAACAAAAAAAAGTACACCTTCTAAGAAATATGCAAAAGCTGTTACATGCTTCCCAATAAGTACATATCTCCTGTGGGTAATGGCGAACCTCCTTCTGGCTCTAGTGTAATTGCGAAGGCTCCTGTTCCGCCTTGCCGGAATTCAGAAATTTTGAAGAAGTTATCCTGTTCGGGATCATTTACTGAAAATACACCGGCGCTTATAGGCTGGTTGTTGACCACAAACCAAAGCTGGTACTCTTTCGCTGTTGGTACACTTGGAATGTTGGCAACCTGAAGCAGTGCCTGACCATTGTCTTTATCCCAAACCACTTTGCCGTAACCGTTAGGATTCACTTCCAGTCCATCCATTAAGATAAGATCAACATCACGAGCCTCCAGAATAGTAAGTAGCTCTTCTTTTCGTTCTACTTCAGTTTCTAATGCTTTAATGGTTGATTGCTGTTCACTAACGAGAGCCAGTTGATTGGATAGATCCTGGTTCAGATTCTGAGTCTGGAAAAGCAATCCAATCGAGACCAGCATAAATATCACTGAAGCTGCTACTGCATAGCGGAATCGGGACAAATAATGGATGTTAGTACCATTTCTGGCATTTATAGAAACCCATGCCATTTCGATTAGTTGCTGTTTTAAGGAAGAGGAAGGTTCTACTTCAGGATAAAGCAACGCCATTTCGGCGGCTATTGCCTCCATATCTTCAAAGAACTGTTTCTGTTCGGTATTAGCCGTACTTAGTAAGTCTTCAAAGGAAGATCTATCTTCGCTCGATAACGAACCTAGCACATAAGCAGCGCAAAGTTCTTCAAAATTCTGAGTGTTTTTATTTTCTGCCATTAGGCCATCTCCTGAGCTAAAAGTTCTCGTAATTTTAACATACCGTCTCGCATTCTGGTTTTAACAGTACCCAATGGAATATCATATTCATCTGAGATTTCGGATTGGCTTAATCCATCGAAATAAGCAACCTGGATAACTGCCCGCTGTTTCTCAGAAAGCTGCTGAAGTGCATTATATACCCGTTTTGCTCTGTCCGATAGAATAGCATTTTCCAGCGGGTTGTGTTCATCAGAATAAAGAGGATGAAAAACTTCATCATCATTTAAGCTGGTCGATTGCTTTTTCTGTTCTTTATAAACTTTAGATCTCAAACGGTCAATCGCTTTATTCCTGGTTAACGAAACAATCCATGTATATACTGTTCCCCGTTCTGTATCAAATTGATCGGCTTTTTCCCAAATGGTGGTAAATACTTCCTGTAAAAGATCTTCTGCTTCTTCCTTTTTTTTCAGGATGGATTTCAGAAGCCCAAAAAGTAAACGGTTATAGTGGTCGTACAATACTCCCAGTGCTTCCGGTTCTTTGGATGCAATACGTTGCATAAGGATTCGGTCTCGTGGATTATTCTGCGTAAGGATTTTCCCGATCGCGGATAAAATAAAAAACAGCATATATACAGTATATTTCAGGTTAAGTACGAAGAGTTCCGTTTTTTGGATTGGAATGATTCAGGAAGTTCAGAACCAAAACCGAAAATAAAGAGACTACAATTGCGTCACATCAAATACAGGTTTTTCACAGGAATAATTTCTGCATACATAAATCGTGGTTTTTTGGTTGATGGCGATTTGCTCTTTAAGAAAAGGGGTGATTTCAAATATTTCAGAATTCATCTCCCAAGGTCGGAAGAGTAGCACTTTATTAGGGTCAAAAACATGACGGAAATGCCTGGCTATTTCCGATGTTTCATTATCGCCTTCAGCGATTACGATTTCTTTCGGGTCATTGAATAAAAACTGAAGTGCCATCATACTCATGGTACTACTTGAGCCGGATCTGATTAAATCGGAAGAAAAGCATTTTCCGATTTCATTTGCCTTTTCTTCCAATTCAGAATCTCCCGTGAACCTTCCAAGCCTGATGAGGTTCATCAACGCTACAGAATTTGAAGAAGGAGCCGCACCATCGTAGATCTGCTTTTGTCTGCCCAAAGGTTGATCCGGATCATTTACACTAAAGAAAAAACCGCCTTTATTTTCATCCCAAAACAGATCAAGCATTTTCTTATTCCAATCCAATGCGCGTTTAAGATACTGCGGTTTAAAAGTAGCTTCATATAGCTCAATTCCTGCCCAAACCATATACGCATAATCATCAGCAAAAGCCTCGATGGATGACTCACCTTCTTTATAGCGATGCATTAGCTGCCCGTTTATAGTCAGGTTGTCTTCAATAAAACGAAATGCAGATTCTGCTTTTTCAACAAAGGAAGCTTCATCAAAAACAGCTCCGGCTTTAGCAAGAGCGACAATCATAAGGGCATTCCAGTCAGTGAGAGTTTTGTCATCAAGAGTAGGATGAACCCGTTGTTCCCGTGTTTCAAAAAGTTTTATTCTGATGTTATCCCAAAACTCAGATTCTTCCTGAGTTAATTCTTTTTTTAAGTGAGGGATGTTTTGCCCCGTGAGCTGTTTGGTTGCTTCATCTTCAAAATTGCCTTCTTCTTTTAAATTAAAAGATGCTTGCATGAAAGAAGCTTCCTCTAAGATAAGAGCAGAATTGATTTCAGCGAGATTCCATACATAAAACTTTCCTTCTTCGCCTTCACTATCGGCGTCTTCCGCAGAGTAAAAAGCGCCCCCAGTGCTTGTCAAGTTTCGTGAAACGTACGCTTCTATTTCGTAAACCGTTTGCTTGAACAATGGATTGGCGGTGATTTGCCAAGCCTCGGTATAAGCCATCATCAGCAAAGCCTGATCGTATAACATTTTCTCAAAATGGGGAAGTAGCCATTCCCTGTCGGTGGAATATCGGTGGAAACCAAAACCAACATGATCCCAGATTCCTCCTAATCGCATGGCGGTAAGCGTCTCCGTTACTGAATCTAAAAAACGTTGTTCATCCGTTTGTTTCCACTGGCGGAGA
Organism: Balneola sp.; assembly: GCA_048058975.1. Lineage (GTDB taxonomy): Bacteria > Bacteroidota > Rhodothermia > Balneolales > Balneolaceae > RHLJ01. The sequence goes on along the minus strand of JBLLNP010000004.1, from coordinate 74,301 downwards.
AGAAACATGAGGTTATGCGGAGAAGGAAATTTTGGGGCGTTTCCAAACCCGCCATATTTATCATCAAAACGCATAACAAATTGCTCAGCGGCGTAATCAACCGCTTCTGTTCCGGGAAATTCACCGGACACAAACTGTTGTGATTTGCCGAAACCTTCTTTTATGCTTTCAACGGCTTTTTTGATTTTCTCGGGTTCATGATCCCACATTCCTTTTATTCCGGGAATAAGCTGGCGCAACCCGATTCTACCGAACCGGGCTTCTTTTGGGATGTATGTCGCGGCAAAAAAAGGTTCTTTATCCGGGGTAAGAACTATAGTAAGCGGCCAGCCGCCATGCCCCGTCAGCATTTGGCAAACCGTCATGTATGTACTATCTATATCAGGGCGTTCTTCGCGATCTACTTTTACATTAATAAAGGCATTATTGAGTAATCGGGCTATTTCTTCATCTTCAAAACTTTCATGTGCCATTACATGACACCAATGGCAAGTAGCATAGCCTATTGAAAGAAAAACGGGTTTATTCTCTTCCCGGGCTTTATTAAAAGCTTCAACACACCAGGGATACCAATCAACAGGATTATCTTTATGCTGAAGGAGGTAAGGACTTTTTTCTTTTACTAACGCGTTAGACACCGAACTCTTTTTTAAATCGTTTACTATAATCTACAATAAATCGTTCATAAGCAGATTCCATTAACGGAGATGAAATAAGGAAATCGGCAGAAGAACGGTTACAAGCAAGAGGGATATTATATACCACACTGATCCGGAGTAAAGCTTTCACATCTACATCGTGCGGTTGTGCTAGTAGTGGATCCCAAAAGAAAATCATGATATCAATTTCATTGTCGATTATTGCTGAGCCTATCTGGAGATCTCCACCGAGAGGCCCGCTTTTAAAAGTATAAACCGGAAGATTTAGTTTTTCTGCGGCAAGCGATCCCGTAGTACCCGTGCCAAATAAGTTATGTTGAGCCAACCGATCACGATTGTAATCAGCCCAGTCCAGTAAATCTAATTTGCGATGATCATGAGCAATAAGGGCGATATTCTTTTTGGGTTTCATCGCTGTAATAGAATCCATTACCGAAGGATGGTGATTCTTTTTTTTATCCATGTAATACAAAATTAAGCTGAGTGAGAATAGCTTGAACCTACAATAAAATAGCAACTAAAGTAGGAGTATTTTAAACAACAAGGCGGAGAGAAGGGCGCTCCAGCCTTATTTGCTTTACGTTGAATTCCTGGTTTTCAAAACCTTTTAACTCAATTTTGTTCTCTTTAATAAATAGTGATTTATCTTTTTTATTCAGATATAATTTCACATCCGGGTGGTTATAAAACTCTTCTGAAATTACTACTTCTTTCTCTTTAGCGGCATCTACCAGACGGGCAGCGATATTTACAGTGGTACCAAAGTAATCGGTACGGTCATTTAAATTAACAGCAACACAATCTCCGTAATGCACACCTGCTTTAAGTTTGAATGAATCTCCCAGTGAACCGGGGCCGGAGAAAATTTGCTGGATTCGTTCAACCGCTTTAATTGCAGAAACAGGTTCCCGGAATACGGCCATAACGGAATCACCGATTGTTTTAACAATACCACCCCTTTCTTCGGCCACAATGGATTGAATAATCTTGAAATGGTTCATAACACGGCCAATAGCCATATCGTCTCCTTCTTGCTGATAGAATTCGGTAGAGTTCATGATATCAGTAAACAACATGGTTACTCCTGTAGCTTTAACACTAGAACCTTCCTTAAGCGCCTCCCGGGAAAATAGTGTCCTGAAATCGTGTGCAGAGTTTACCTCGCTGGCATAGGTAGCTTCTTCTTTCCAGTCTTTCTTTTCAAGAAAACAAACAATTTTCCTGGATGAGTTGTTTACAAAAGTAAGGTTCGGTTTGGGCGAAATTGTAACTTCCTGTCCTTCAAAATCTTTGTCTTCTATAACCAGCGATACAGTATCCAAACCATCTTCTCGAACGTGCAGAACAAGCTCTCCCTGGTGCATGTGACTTTTAAAAATGTATGTTCCTTCTTCCAGTCTTATTTTCAAATAAGCTGATTCGCCAATGTTCAGGAAGTGCTGCGATACTTTATGGGGTGTGGACTGAGGATCACCAAACGAATAATTTCGATCTGAGATTTTTCGGATCAAAGGATGAACCGTGAAAACTAAATGGGTATTCTTGTTGAAGTCCATTTCATAATCAATATCACATTCTTCGCAATAAAGACTAGCGCGGGTTTCTTTAAGCTTTCGAAAATTTTGACGGGGAGCTTTACAGTTTGGACAGCAAACATCCCAGGAAAAATCAAGCAGATTTAGTTTAGCAGCATGAAGAAATACGTTTAGCACTGAGTACTTTTTTTCTCCCCAGTATTCAGCCAGCATAAAAGGATGAATACGTACCAAATCTTCATCGTCCGCTTTCCGGAGATACTCAAGAAGGTGATTGATAATTCTCTTTCGCCGGGTTTTTTCAATCAATGCACTTTCAATCATTCTAATTTTGGATTCTGCTCCACGGATTAGTGACCTAGGGGTATTCTGTTCGTAAGGAAGGATTCCTTTATATGCACAAACATCAAAATCTTTTAGAATCCGGAAATACTTTCGCTTCAGAAAGTTTTCGAAACAGAACTTCAAGAAAGAAAAGGGGCTATTTTTTTGAGGTGTAATCCAAAAACGGGTTTGAACTATGGTCCCTTCAGAGTTTGGGATTAAATCTATCAGGTAACGTAAATTTTTAAAAAGCCCGAGTTCATAGTTTCGATTAGTTCCAAACCTGAAAGGACGTTCCCATATAAAAGGTTCCTGTTCCCAATGTAGGTTGGAGCTCATTCTTGCATTAGTAATTCCAAGGAAGCCTTTGGGAGCAGATCTTGAAAGCTGAGTTTTTTTTACAGGAGCAAAACCCATAAGCCGGAATATGGCATTTGTGTCAGAAATAAAACGCCAAAGCTGTTCAGGGCTTGCCTTAAGCTGAATCGACCAGTTGAAGTAATACTGTTGTCCTTCTTTATTCACAACTTATTTGGGGTAGTTAGCTCTATAATTGTTCCGTCAAAAGCTTATCTTTAATTGCTTTTTGAAGAGTAAATCTTCAAAAGCTTGTTACAAAATTTTAATAAAACTAAACAATGGCAATAGAAAGAACATTAACTATTCTCAAGCCCGATTGTGTTCGAAAAGGACTTATCGGAGAGGTAACAAAAAGGATTCAGGACGCTGGTTTTACTATTCTTGCAATGAAAATGACCCGATTGACACAAGACACAGCAGGAGGGTTTTATGCAGTACACAAAGAGCGTCCTTTTTATGGTGAGCTGTGCGAGTTTATGAGTAGCGGAGCGTGTGTTCCAATGATTTTAGAAAAAGAAAATGCCATAGCAGATTTCAGAACTTTGATTGGAGCAACTAATCCAGCAGAAGCTGAAGCAGGAACCATTAGAGCAGATTTCGCCGATAGTGTGGGAGAAAACATCATTCATGGATCTGACTCAGTAGAAAACGGAAAAATTGAAGCAGCATATTTTTTCGCGGAGTCTGATGTGGTTGCCAATCAGGCGTAATCATAATCAAATTTAAAAGCCCCGATTTTAACGGGGCTTTTTATTTACACTAAACGGCGGCGTTTCCATTCATAACTTACCAGAGCCGCACTTACCGAAGCATTTAGTGATTCTACATTGTGCTCCATCGGGAACTTGATTAAGTCATCGCATTGCTTAATCAGATTCTTCGAAATCCCCTTCCCCTCATTCCCAATTAAAAAGGCAACCGGTTTTTCAAAATCAGCTTCCCACATATTAGTGTGGGCTGAACCATCCAGACCTATAACCGAAAACCCGGCAAGCTTAAGGTCCTTAAATCCCTGATTGGTATCGTGGACTCGTATAATTGGAATTCTTCCGGCTGTACCTGCAGAGGTTTTAAATACAGTAGCATTTACCGGTACCTGATTTTGAGTGGGAACAATAACGGCTTCCAAGCCCGCTGCAGCTGCGGTTCTTAAAATAGCCCCAAGGTTGTGGGGATCTTCAATACCATCCAGCAAAAGGACTGCTGGCTTTTTGTTTAAATCCTGGGTTTCTATCCAATCAAAGAAATTTGAATACTCGATGTTACTCATTTGTGCAACAAAGCCCTGATGATTCACTCTTCCAACCAGATTGAAAATTTTTGCATCTGGAACGGTAACCATAGGGACCCGGTTTACTAAAGCGGTTTTACTAAGATTTTTGTAACTGGAAGGACTAATGGAGTTCTTTACAAAAATCTTATCAAGTTGATTGGCTCTGGCTGACAAAGCTTCTTCAACAGGTTTTTTACCGTAGATGAAAAAGTTTTCGGTTTTAGGCATAATTAATTTTAAATGAAACCTGCTTTTTATTATAATGAAAAGCAATTGTCGTGGTTAGTTAAAAAGTAAGGACATGTACGAGGAACCAAAAGAAAAAAATTCTTTAGTTCAAGAGAACTCATTACGGGTAGATTTACCAACCCGTAGCCCCAGTAGTTTTTCTGTTTTTTTTGATAGAGTGCACTCTGTAAATGGGTTGCATTTATTATCAGCACTTTCACAGATTTTTTTGGGTCTATGCATGGTAGCGCTTTCAGTTCTCAATTTGATACAGCCTGATTGGATTGCGACGGTTCTGACAATAGTTGGAAGCATCACATCGATAGTAGGACTTTATTTTGTGTATTACATTCTCACTCACACAGATTCGTTTGACTCACTATTAAACAAAGCAATCAAAAGGGTTATTAACTCACAGAACTAAAGGATTAAGAAATTATTAATTGGTCATTATTTCTGATTATTTCAGGATCGGAGATGTATGGCTTATAGGTAAAAGGCAATAGTTGTTTTTTTGAACACATTGCTTATAATCAGGTAACCCAATATGCCTGATATGAAATTTTATTGTTACTTAGTTCTTCTTTTGATTCATCCCTTCCTAACTATGGCGCAAGAATATAAGCTTCCTGAAATTCCAAATGATAATACTGACGGCTTTCTAGTGATCGCTCACCGTGGGGCAAGTGCTTACGCTCCCGAAAACACGCATTCAGCTTTTAAACTGGCAATAGATATGGAAGCTGAGATGATTGAGCTTGATTTGTCTATAAGCAAAGATGGAGTTCCGGTTGTGGTACATGATGAAACCGTAGATCGAACTACAAGCGCTTCAGGTTCAGTAAATACTTTTACTCTTGAGGAATTAAAAGAGTTGGAAACAGGATCTTGGTTTGATAATAAGTTTAATGGAGAACCATTCCCAACCCTTGCTGAGGTACTTACATACACTAAAGATAAGATTGCCGTAAATATTGAAATCAAAACAGAAGCTGTTTCGGATGAAATTAAAGGTGGAATTGTTGAAAAAGCTCTGAAAATTGTGAAAGAAGCAGGGGTAGAAAAACAGGTCATATTTTCCAGTTTTGATTACAGAGTGATGGAGCATTTAGAAAAGCTGGCACCTGAAATGCCTAAAGCAATCCTTTATGAAAAAAGCCAATCCGGAGATTTACTTCCCTCAGAATTAGTAAAAAAGTACAAGGTTGATGCCTTTAATTGCAGTCACCGTCAGTTAGGTGATGCCTGGATCGAAGATCTTACTTCGAACAAAATCCCCTTCTTTATTTACACTGTGAATGACGAAGACCTTATGCAAAGCGTAATAAGTAAAGGAGCGAAAGGCATTTTCTCCGACAAACCGGATGTATTGATGAAAGTTGTGGAAAACATGTGAGTAAATAATGCACTTTTCCTCATGATTTGAATTGAAGAAGGGGAGTGAGTGTGCTATCTTTTCCATCCATCAACTTCACTCTTCTTTTAAATGTCTACTAAGTACATCTTCGTTACCGGTGGGGTAACATCCTCTCTTGGAAAAGGAATCATTTGCGCTTCATTGGGTCGGTTATTGGTGGCCCGTGGATTAAAGGTCACCGTTCAGAAACTGGATCCATACATAAATGTTGATCCTGGTACAATGAATCCCTACGAGCATGGTGAAGTATATGTGACCGATGATGGCGCTGAAACTGATCTTGATTTAGGGCACTACGAGCGTTTTCTGGATATCAAAACATCACAAACGAACAATGTGACAACTGGTCGCATTTATTACGATGTGATTATGAAAGAACGCCAAGGGGCCTATCTTGGTAAAACAGTTCAGGTAATTCCCCATATTACTGACGAGATTCAATCTCATGTATTAAAGCTTGGCCAGTCCGGTGAGTACGACGTAGTGATTATCGAAATTGGTGGAACAGTAGGTGATATTGAGAGTCTTCCTTATATAGAGGCAGTTCGTCAATTGAGGTACAATGTTGGTCGTGCAAACACACTTTCTATCCATTTAACCCTGGTTCCATATTTAGCCGCGGCCGGAGAGTTGAAAACCAAGCCAACTCAGCATTCCGTAAAAACTCTTTCTGAAAGTGGACTTCAACCTGATATTTTGGTTTGTCGTACCGAGCGTGCACTTGATGAATCCATACGAAGCAAAGTAGCCCGTTTTTGTAATGTGGAAATTGAGGATGTTATAGAATCTATTGATGCACGAAGCATTTATGAGGTTCCTTTATTAATGCAGCAGCAAAAGTTGGATGAAAGAGTGATTGATAAGCTCAGACTGGAAACAAAAGAGCCAAATCTGGATAACTGGATAGGTTTTGTTGAGGCCGTTTGCAATCCTTCAGGAAGCATCCAGATTGCATTGGTCGGTAAGTATGTTGAGCATCATGATTCATACAAATCAATTGTTGAGGCTTTTATCCATGCTGGTGCAGTAAATGACTGCAAAGTTCAAATCAAATGGGTTCAGTCAGATAATCTTACAGAAAAAAATGTAGCTAAGAAATTAGCCGGCGTTTCAGGTGTTTTAGTTGCTCCTGGTTTTGGAGGTCGTGGAATTGAAGGTAAACTTTCAGCAGTAAAATACGCCCGGACCAATAATATTCCATTCTTTGGAATTTGCTTAGGAATGCAATGCGCTGTCATTGAATATGCGCGAAATGTGTGTGGATGGAAGGATGCAAACAGCACTGAGTTTGACGAGAACTCAGAATATCCGATTATCGATATCATGCATGACCAAAAAGATATCGAAAATATGGGCGGCACCATGCGTTTGGGTAAATACGCGTGTAAGATTCAGAAGGGAACGTTTGCGCATGCTGCTTATGGCTCAGAAATAGTAGATGAGCGTCATCGCCATCGCTATGAAGTAAATAATAATCTGCGTTATAAGCTCACTGAAAATGGTATGCAGCTCACTGGTATGAATCCTGAACGTGATCTCGTGGAGATTGTAGAGATTCCTGATCATCCTTGGTTTGTGGGGGTGCAGTTTCACCCAGAACTGAGAAGTACCGTTAATAATCCTCAGCCACTTTTTGTTGATTTCGTGAAAGCCAGTTTAAAATTTGCCAAAGCGAACGACGAATTCATTCCGAAAAAAGAAGGCAAAGTAGCCGTCGAAAAGTGAGCGATTCTATCTATGCTGGGAAGCTAAGAGTTCGTGTAGCGGGCTTATTAGTTGAGCATGGAAAGCTTTTGCTGATTAAACTTCATTCTCCGGTTTCTGATTCTGAAATATGGACTCCTCCCGGAGGAGGGGTTGAATTTGGGGAATCCATAGAAAAAGCACTTAAAAGAGAATTTCTCGAAGAAACAGGGTTGAAGGTTGATGTCGGAGAATTGCTCCATATCAATGAGTTAATAGAACCCCCTTTTCACGCTATAGAATTATTCTTTGCCGTTACAAATCTATCCGGAGAATTAAAACTTGGGCATGATCCTGAGCACAAAGGCGACCAACTTCTCAAAGAAATCAGATTTTTTGGAGGGAATGAAATTGCATACATCCCTCTAAAACCAGATGCTTTGAAAAAGCTTCCACTCGTCAGGGAATTATCATAGATTGCCATCTTTGAAATACGAAATCAGTTTAACATACAAGTAATATGAAGAAATTCATTTTTGTCCTTTGCGCAAGTATTGCCATTGCATGCTCGCAGCCATCTCAAATAACTATTTTCGAAAATGTGAACGGATACACATTTGTTGGCGATGAAGTAGAGAAGTTTTCCGTATTGGTTATTGAAGACGGGAAGGTATTGGAAATCGGAGATGCAGAGCTCTCCGGGAAATATTCCGGAGAAATAATCGATGGAGAAGGCAAAACCATGTTGCCTGGTTTGATAGATGCTCATGGACACGTGATGGGTTTAGGATTTCAGGAACTACAAGTGAACATGGTAGGAATACCAACACTCGATGAGACCCTTGAAAAGATTAGCGAGTATGCAAAAGCTAATCCTGATTTGGAATGGATCCAGGGGCGGGGCTGGAATCAAACCCTGTGGCCTGAAAATGAATTTCCTACTGCTCAGGACTTAGATCGGGTTGTTTCTGATCGACCAGTTTGGTTAAGCAGAGTAGATGGCCATGCCGGATGGGGAAATACTTTGGCTATGAGATTGGCGGGCATCAGTAAAGATACTCCGGATCCACAGGGTGGAAAAATCATCCGAAACAGTCGGGGAGAAGCGACGGGCATCTTTATTGATGCAGCTGAAGGCTACATTAACTCAATCATACCGCCCAGTACTCAAAGGGAAAGGGAGCTCGCTCTTGAAAAAGCACTGGATCAAATGGCGAAAATGGGCATTACCTCCGTGCATGATGCAGGTGTTGGGGTAAATACCTGGGATTTATACAAAGACTTCGCGGACAGCGACAAACTCAAAACACGCATCTATGGAATGATTAGCGGCGCTGGTGATACTTTTGATGCTCTTTCAGCGAATGGTCCAATTGATTCTTACGCCGATGACATGCTGGCATTGAGAAGTGTGAAGCTTTATTCGGATGGCGCGCTTGGAAGCCGGGGAGCCGCAATGTTAGAGCCTTATTCAGATGATCCGGGAAACAAAGGATTACTCTTTGTGAGCCAAGATGAGATGAATCAAATGGCGGCGAAAGTAATGGCAAAAGGGTTCCAGGCAAATATTCATGCCATTGGTGATGCCGGGAACAGGCAGGTGCTGGATGCCCTTGAGTTTGCACAAAACGAACATCAGGTTTATGAGTTAAGAAACCGGGTAGAACATGCACAGATCGTAGCATTATATGATATTCCAAGATTTAAAGAACTCGATATAATCGCCTCAATGCAGCCAACACATGCTACTAGCGACAAAAATATGGCGGAAGATCGTGTTGGACCTCAACGCATAAAGGGTGGTTATGCATGGCAGACTTTTCTGGATCAAGGCACGGTTGTAGCCGCAGGCTCAGACTTTCCGGTTGAACATTCTAATCCTTTTTTCGGATTGTATTCTGCGGTTACACGTATGGATCATCAAGGAAATCCAGAAGGTGGTTGGTACCCAGAAGAATCATTATCCAGAGAACAAGCATTACGAGCATTTACACTAGATGCAGCTTATGCTGCTCATCAGGAACAAGCTCTTGGTTCTTTGGAATCAGGTAAGTGGGCAGACTTTATCTTAATTGACCAGGATTATTTTGAAGTGCCTGCAAGCGAAATCTGGCAAATTGAAGTGCTTGAAACCTGGGTGGCTGGAAAGAAAGTTTTTGAGAAATAATAACTCAAAAATTAAGTTTAAAAGAGGAATTTTAATCAACAAAACTTTATGAGAAAGTTAGCGCAGAATACAGTTTCAATTTTATTGATAGTAGCATTATTCATGGCTTCCTGCTCAGATGCGAATGATCAACCCGGAGACCCACCTTCAATTCCATCAACAGAGAGTATGACAGTAAGTTTTGAAGGTCTCAACTCCAGTAACAAGATGAACACAGTTCAGCAAACAGAAACGAATATAGCGGTGGCTTATTTATCGGCTGTTGCTGCTGGGGTAATTCTGGAGGCCAATTTTGCAATTCCAAAAGTTCTTTTAAGCGCAGCTGAAAATCAGGATGCAGAGTACCTTGGAGATGGGGAATGGCAATGGACATACAGTGCTTCAGGAAATCAGGGTTCATTTTCTGTTCGCCTTACTGCACAAACTAAAAAAGAAGAAGTTGAGTGGAATTTTTATGTTTCAACAACCAGTACTCAGGTTAATTGGGACGATGTATTGCTGTTTTCAGGTACTTCAACGTACGATGGTAACGAGGGAACATGGAATATTTTTAATCCGGTTACTGAAACACAGGCGACTTCATCTTCCTGGGAGCTTAACGAGTCCTTGGCGCAAGTTACTTTAAGTGTGTATGATGCTACCGGCTCTGAAGTTATTTCCAGAATCGTATATACTGCTACCGAATCAACGAAAACTGTACTCATTCAGGATTTAACTGAAGATACTGAGACCACAATTGAATGGGATATTAACACTGGTGCAGGTTCAATTACCTCTACAGGTTATAATAATGGAGAGCGAGCCTGTTGGGATGAAAACCTTCAGGATGTTGCTTGTTCTTGAATAAAGTGTAGCATTACAAAGCCCGGAGTTTTTATAGATTCCGGGCTTTTTTGTTTGCAGTTGGGAAACGAAATCGTACATTATATATGTATAAAACATGTGTAATTTAATTTCGATAATGGCTCAACTACAAAATCCAAAAAGGGGAAGAGGGGCTTCTGATAACCCCATAAATCGGTTCGAAGGGCATTATGTAGACTACGAACTTGATGAGGAGACAGGAGAGAAACCCTCTCAGAAAACGCAGCTTTTCAAGGACGATACTAAAAATATTATCTCATTTAACAAGAGTCCGGATATCCCTTTCGATGCAGGATTGAATCCATATCGGGGATGCGAACATGGATGTATTTATTGCTACGCCCGGCCTTATCACGAGTATCTTGGTTTTTCAGTTGGTTTAGACTTTGAGAGCAAAATAATCGTGAAGTACGATGCACCTGAGTTACTCAGGAAAACATTGATGTCTCCAAAGTGGGAGCCACAAGTAATCGCGATGAGTGGAATAACCGATGTATATCAGCCTTTGGAAAGAAAGCTATTATTAACCCGGGGATGTCTGGAAGTGCTGGCAGAGTTCAGGAATCCGGTGGGTATCATCACAAAAAACTTTCTTGTCACCCGTGATATTGATTACCTGAAAGAATTGGCAGAATACAACTGCGTAAGAGTAACAGTTTCAATTACATCGCTGGATAAAAATCTTACTGAGATTATGGAGCCTAGAACATCGCGTCCGTCCCGAAGGCTTAAAGCGATTGAACTTCTTGCGAAAGCAGGGATTCCTGTTGGAGTAAATGTTGCTCCGATTATTCCAGGGCTCACCGATCACGAATGCGCTGATATTTTAAAGTCTGCAACCGATGCGGGGGCAACTCATGCCGGTTACACTATTATCCGTCTTCCTTATAAAGTAAAAGATATTTTTGTGGATTGGCTGGAGCAGCATTTTCCAGACCGGAAGGAAAAAATTAAGAACAGGCTATATGACATGAGGGGAGGTAAACTCTATAAAGCTGAGTGGGGTAAAAGAATGAAGGGAGAAGGAAATTTTTCGCAACAGATCAGGGCTCTTTTTGCTATTCAAACTAAAAAATTGGGGTTAAATAAATCGAGGATTCCCATGACGACCGAACACTTCATCAAAAGCTCGGGAGAACAGTTAAAACTTTTCTGATGTGTTTACAATTATTTAAAAAATTGCAGGAAACAATTTGGCTTTCAATTCGTCTAAACCATGTAGCTTCCCGATACCCCATTAGAGAGTAGCTTTTTAAACATAGATGACCACTATATTTATTTTCTTTTGGGTATCGGGTTTTTTTATGGCATCTATTTATGTTTCGAATCAATAATATAGGGCATAATCTTTATCCTCTTTCAGATAAGCTGTATTTTCACAATTAATTCATCAAGACAAACTATTTTCCCGGCATAATAGCTGAGGATAAAAACAAGGAAATAATGTCAGCAGTCGAATCGACCATGTTGGAGCTTGGTATTGAGGCTCCGGATTTTACTTTGCCTATTGTTACAGGCGGTATTTTAAACTTCAATAAGTATTCAAGAAACTCAAAAGGCACAGTGGTTGCATTTATTTGTAATCATTGCCCGTATGTGAAACATATAAACCCGGTGCTGGTTGAGCAAGCAAACGCCTATATTCAAAAGGGAATCGGTTTTGTGGCCATAAGCTCAAATGATGCAGGAAAATATCCGGATGACTCTCCTGAAAAAATGATTGAAGTAGTTAAGCAGGAAAGTTACCCATTTCCATATCTTTATGATGAGACTCAGGAAGTGGCAAAGAGTTATAAAGCAGCTTGTACGCCTGATTTTTTCTTATTTGATGGGAATAGCAAGTTGGTTTATCGTGGCCAGTTTGATGGTAGTCGTCCAGGTAATGGAAAAGAAGTGACAGGTGTTGATTTAAAAAACGCGATAGAAGCGTTATTAAATAACGAAGGCCTTGTCGAACAACAAATACCCAGTATTGGGTGCAATATTAAATGGAAACCGGGCAACGAGCCCGATTATTTCGGATAAAACGATGGCAGATATTGATCTTCAGAAAATCAGGCAGGAATACACACAACTTTCATTAGACGAATCTGAGGTTAATACAAATCCTTTTTCACAGTTTCAGGTTTGGCTGGCTGAAGCCGTCAAATCAGAAGTGAAAGAACCAAATGCGATGTCGCTTGCTACAGTTGGTTCAAATGGGAAACCCTACAATCGTATTGTACTATTAAAAGGTTTTGATGAAAGCGGATTTACTTTTTTCACCAATCACGCGAGCAGTAAGGGAGATGAAATTGCTGCAAATCCAAATATTGCCGTATGCTTCTTTTGGATTGAACTGGAACGGCAGGTTCGTATTGAAGGGGTAGCAGAAAAGCTTTCCCGTGAAGAAAGTGAAGCCTATTTTAAAACCCGGCCGCATTTGAGCCAAATTGGAGCACATGCATCCAATCAGAGTAAGGAAGTGCCAAACAGAGCTTATCTGGAAGAAAAATTTAATACTCTCGCAGAAAAGTACGAAGAAGGTAATGTTCCAATGCCGGAAACCTGGGGCGGGTACAAAGTAACACCAAACTATTTTGAATTCTGGCAGGGCAGAAGAAGCCGTCTTCACGACCGGATAGTATATTCCAAAGAAGGATCAATGTGGTCGATTAAAAGGCTTTCACCTTAATATGCCCAAGATTAAGGAACAGCGGATGGAGGAAATTCGAGCCATGAAAAATGTGTTCGAATGGTCGGATTACAACAGCAAAAACCCATTCCCCAAAGGAACGTGGAATTCAGAGATCTTTAAAAATAGCAATCCCATTGTGCTGGAACTTGCGTGTGGAAAAGGAGAGTATTCCATTGGACTAGGAAAATTACACCAGGAAAAAAACTTTGTTGGATTTGATATAAAGGGCAACCGGATGTGGGTTGGAGCAAACAAAGCAAGAGAGGAAGGGCTGGATAATATTCGCTTTTTCAGGGCGTACATCGATCATCTGGATCAGTTTTTTGCAGAGAAAGAGGTGGATGAAATCTGGATCATATTTCCTGATCCTCAGCTGAAAAAGGACCGAAAAAAACTTACCTCGCCTAAATTTCTGGAACTTTATCGACCTCTTCTTAAAAAAGGGGCAACAATCAACTTAAAGACGGACAGCCCCGAACTGTACGAGTTCACTAAAGAGGTAATTCGAAAGGAAGATTTGACTTTACATCGCGATGTGGCTGATGTGTATAAAGAATACCCTGCCGATCCAGAGCTTTCCATCCAAACCTATTATGAAGGTATGCACTTGAAAAGAGGCCGTACCATTCGCTTTCTTTCTTTTTCACTCTAATAGATTACACCCAAAAACTATTATTGATTTTCTATCAGGATTAGTTAACTTCGTTAAGTTAACACTGTTAACCAATTCTGGAAATGAGCGAAGAAGAGAAATCACTACGAGAAAAAATACTGGACACTAGTCGCCGATTTTTATTTACGAAGGGTTATAATTCTCTATCTATGCGAAAAATTGCTAATGAAGTTGGAGCCTCAGCTACCAGTATTTATCTCTATTTCGAGAATAAGGATCATCTCGTACATACATTGATTGAAGAGTCGGTAGAAGAGTTAAGCGTTGCTATCGAACGTAGTGCGGCTCAAAAACTGGCTACGATAGATAAATTTGAGGCAATCATAAGGGGATATGTAAACTTCGCAATATCGAACCCAGAGAAATACCAAGTTATTTATATAGCTCTGTCGAGCGAGGTAAGCAGGTACCCAAAAGAGAAATTCAGAAAAGCCAGAAGGGGATATGCTCTTTTGGAATCGGTTATAAGAACTGGTACTGAAGAAGGGTTGATGGAACACGACGAACCAATGATTGCCGCTTATTCAATATGGGCTCAACTTCACGGAGTAATTTCAGTTGTTTTTAATCAAAGGTTAGATAGCAGGATTAACAGAGATAAGTTCATAGAAGAATCCATCGAACAAATTGTTCAGGGATTTCTGGTTAGGATTACAACGCATTAAAGGAGAAACAATGGAAGCAATTACTGAACTATTCGGATTTTTATACGAAGTGCCCCTTTGGGCATCAATTGGCGCGGCAGCGATTTTAGCAATTGGCTTCGCCTATACTGGGGCTCCATTATGGTTATGGGCTATTGCAGGATTTTTTGGCTTAGCCGGCTTGGAGGCACCGAACTGGCTTTTTATAACATATACAGCTTTGGTTCTTCTTTTCAATGTAAAACCAATACGTAGAACATTGATTAGTGCTCCGATTATGAAATTGCTGGATGCTCTTAATTTTCTACCAACCATTTCAGAAACTGAACAAACTGCTATTGACGCAGGTACCGTTTGGGTGGATGGTGAACTTTTCTCAGGTAAACCCAACTTTAAACGAATTTTGCAAGAGCCCTATCCTGAGTTAACCAAAGATGAGCAGGATTTTTTGGATAATCAGGTGGAAGCGCTTTGCAGTATGGTTAACGACTGGGATGTATTTGTAAAGAAGGATTTTAATGAGGACGCCTGGGAGTACATGCGTAAAGAAGGATTCTTCGGATTGATTGTTCCTAAGAAATACGGAGGACACGAATTTTCTGCAACGGCACATAGTGCCATTGTGGCTAAGCTTGGTTCCAGATGCGGACCTCTTGCTACCACCGTAATGGTTCCAAATTCACTCGGTCCGGCAGAATTATTAATGCATTATGGAACCGAGAAACAGAAAGAGTATTATCTGCCCCGCCTTGCTGCAGGTGTTGAAATGCCATGTTTTGCATTGACCGAACCAAACGCCGGTTCTGATGCTGGCGGGATGACTTCCGATGGAGAAGTTTTCAAAGCAGAAGATGGTGAGCTTTATTTGAAGCTGAACTGGAATAAACGTTATATCACATTAGCGGCAATCTCTACAGTTCTTGGATTAGCTTTTAAACTTCGGGATCCCGAAAATCTGCTTGGTAAAGGTGAAGATCTGGGAATTACCTGCGCATTGATTCCATCAGATACCAAGGGAGTTGTACTTGGTAAACGTCATGATCCGCTTGGAGTGCCATTTTACAACTGTCCAACTCATGGTCACAATGTTGTGGTTCCTATCGATGCAATAATCGGAGGAAAAGAAGGAGCTGGTAATGGCTGGAGAATGTTGATGGAATCATTGGCAGTAGGTCGTGGAATTTCACTTCCTGCTCAGAGTCTGGGTGGAGCAAAAATGGCAACCAGAGTTGTGGGTGCCTATGCAATGATCCGAAAACAATTCGGAATGAATATTGGGAAGTTTGAAGGAATTGAAGAACCCATGGCCAGGATTGGTGGCTATACTTATTTTATGGAAGCAGCACGAAAATATACTACCGGAGGACTCGACAAAGGCGCGAAGCCAGCTGTGGTTACTGCGATAATGAAGTATAATTTCACCGAGCTGATGCGAGAGATTATCAACGACTCGATGGATATTGTGGGTGGAGCTGGTATTTCCAGGGGTCCAAGAAATATTTTTGCTAACGGATATGTTTCTCTCCCAATTGCCATTACTGTAGAAGGAGCGAACATTCTTACCAGAACGTTGATGATTTTTGGACAGGGTGCGATTCGGTGTCATCCGTATGCTTTAAATGAAATAAAAGCACTCACAGAAGGAGATGCCAAAGCTTTTGATAATAATTTCTGGGCACATATCGGCCACGTGGGAAGAAATAAAGCCCGTGCTTTCATGCTAAGTGTTACTCGGGGGCGATTGGCTGGTTCTCCGGTAAGTGGTCCTTCTTCCAGGTATTTCAAAAAACTGGCATGGACGTCAGCTTCCTTTGCCTTCTTTGCAGATATCGCATTAGGCTCGTACGGAGGAGCGCTCAAAATGAAAGAGAAAATTGCCGGAAGGTATGCAGATGTACTAAGTCACATGTATTTAGCAGCAGCAACACTCCGAAGATTTGAAGCAGAGGGACGAAGAAAGGAAGACGAGATTTATTTCAAATGGGCGATGGATTACATTTTCTTCAAAATTCAGCAAGCGTTTGAAGGAATTCTGAAAGAAATCCAGGTGCCTGGATTAAGTTGGGCGTTTCGCTTGATTGGTGTGTGGTCCAGGTTAAACCCAATTGGCACCTATCCTTCAGATGATCTGGGACATAAAGTAGCTTCAGCAATGCAAACAGTAGGAGAACAACGTGATCGGATTACGGATGGGTCATATGTGCCAACAGATCCGTCTGAGGCAGTAGGTCGTTATGAACATACACTAAACCTAATTACCGAAGCAGCCCCTATTTACAAGAAAATATACGTGGCGATGAAAAAGCGGGAAATTCCAAAAGACTCAGTTCCAAACCTGATTGATCCTGCTCTGGAGAAAGGAGTTATAACTAAAGAAGAGGCAGTACTTGTACGGAAAGCAGAAGATGCGCGCTACGACGCCATTCAGGTGGATGAGTTTACTCAGGATGAGTACATGAATGAAACTCCGAAATCTGCTAAAGGAAAGGGATTAACCACGGAAGAGGTTACCCAGCAAGTTTAATTGTAATTGGTAGTTCGAGTTAATATGACTAAGCCCCGAATTAGGATTAATTCGGGGCTTTTTTAGTTTAATATCCTTTATTATTAGTATTCATAGAATATTATTCTATATTTTTAGGTTAGTATTGATAGGTAAAACTATGATAGTTAATATTTAAAGAATAATAGATGAATATGGAAGAGATAAAACTTGATGAATTTGATAAAAAGATAATCCGCATCCTGCAAAAGGAAGGTAGGTTATCGAATAAAGAGTTATCGGAAAGGATAAACCTTACAACTACTCCCACACTTGAGCGGGTTCGCCGGCTTGAGAAGCAGAAAGTGATAGAAGGCTACTCGGCAATTGTAAATAAGGAATCCATCGGAAAAGGATTCAGTGCATTCGTTTCAGTAACTCTTAGCATACATCAGCTTAATCTTTTGGATGAGTTTACAAGTGCAATTAAGTCAATTCCGGAAATCCTAGCTTGTTATAACACAACCGGAGAAGGAGATTTCCTCTTGTATATCGTAGCAAGAGATGTCAAAGATTTTGAGCAGCTGTTACGATCTAAGCTTGCCAACCTTCCTGATGTGCAGCGACTTCGTACCAGTATTGTATTAAGCACCATAAAAGAAGAATCAAACATACCAATCTAATGATTACAGTTAGCAAAAAACCCATCAGCTTTAACTCTGCAGCAGTTCACGCAGGAAAAAAGGAAGCCGATCAATTCGGATCCCACGTTACTCCTATATACCAAACCTCTACATTTGTTTTTGATAATGTGCAGCAGGGCAGGGATGCTTTTCAGGGTGAGAATGAAGCTCATGTATATTCGAGGCTGGGAAATCCAACAGTTGAACAGCTGGAACGGGCGATTTGCGAGCTGGAAACATTTGGTCTTACGAATCCTGAACAATACCAGGGGATGGTTTTTGGAAGTGGAATGGCTGCCATAAGTACAGCCATTATTTCATCGGCATTAGGTGGACATGTAATCGCTCAGGATGCTTTGTATGGATGTACCAGTCAATTTCTAAAAGAAGAAGCTCCATTGATGGGCATTTCGACTTCTTTTCTAGATTTGAGTGATCCTTTTATGTTAGAGATTGAGCTGAAAAAGAATCCAAATACTAAATTGGTTTACTTGGAGAGTATTGCTAACCCAACCATGACGGTCTGCGACATTCACGCTATTTCAGAAATAGCTCATCAACACGGGGCAATAGTAATGGTAGATAATACCTTTGCAACACCTTATCATTTACGCCCCATTAGCCTCGGTGCTGATATTATAGCACATTCCACTACAAAATATATTGGAGGGCAGGGTACTGTGATAGGTGGAGCACTTGTTCTTAAGAAAGAGCTTAATGAGGAAATAAACCTTTCAAAGTTCAGGAAGAATATGGGGGGAATTTCAGGACCACAGGATGCTTTTTTGTTGTACCAGGGATTGAAAACGTTGCCATTAAGAATGAAGAAACATGCAGAAAACGGAATGCAGGTGGCTAAGTTTTTGGAATCTCATGAAGCTGTTGAGAGAGTTTGGTATCCTGGATTGGAATCACACCCACAGTACAAATTATCAAACTCAATCTTTGAAAACGGCTTTGGCGGCGTTATTTCTTTTGAGTTAAAAGGAGGTTATTCCTCCGGAGAACGATTAATGAATAAGGTAGAGCTTTGTACACTTGCAGTAAGCCTGGGTACGGTTGATACTTTAATTCAGCATCCTGCTTCTATGACTCATTCCGTAATGGATCCTGAACTTAGAGAAAAAGCTAGAATTACCGATGGTCTGGTTCGGCTCGCAGTTGGAATCGAAGATGCAGAGGATATTATTCAGGATTTAGAACAAGCGTTGTAATTTAGAGCTTCCGTCTGAGTAAAAATTTACCAACCTCCGCTGGCACCGCCGCCACCGGAACCAAATCCTCCTCCGCCAGAGAAACCACCGAATCCGCCGCCACCGCCAAATCCTGATCCTCCTCCACGGCTACGACCTCCGCCAAATACCTGGCTCCAGAATAAGGCCTCAACTACATCTTCAGGTCCAAATGTTCTTTTTCTGTTTCCCCGACCTCCACGTCCACCTTTGGTAGCAATAAAAATAATAATCACAATAATGATTATGAAAACATCCACTGGAAACCCTTCATCGCCCTGCGATCGTACTAATCCTTCAGGGCTTCCTTCAAATTCTCCTGATGCTAATTGAATTAAGGCACTGGTAGCTCGATCAAGCCCTGAGTAAACATCCTGATTTCGAAACGAAGGTGTAATAATATCATTGATGATACGATTAGCCATAACGTCGGGGATAGCGCCTTCGAGTCCATAACCAACTTCAATCCGAATCTTTCTGTCTGATTCAGAAATAAGTATCAAAACTCCATTATAGCGATCGCCTTCCCACATTCTCCATGTATTGAAAAGCTCAGTTCCAACTTCTTCTACAGAATTTCCTTCAAGGCTTTGAAGAATAGCTATAGCAATTACATTCGTTGTTGTATCCCTGTAATTGATAAGTTTGCGTTCTAATCGTTGTTCTTCTGAGGAGGTAAGCATATCGGCATAGTCGTTGACCATTCCAGTTGGTCGATCAGGTAGAAAATCAAAATTTTGGGCAGCAACTGGTGAAATAAGTATGAAAAACAACCCTACAATAAAGGCAGTCTTTGCGAGGAGTCTGGTTTTAAAACTTGCTCGTTTTACTTTTTCGAGGAAGCAATCTCCGGATTCAATGTCCCAAAAAGAAGGTTGTTTCAGAATCTGCTTTGCTGGATTCTTCGCAAAGATGCTGGATTGATAATTATTTCTCATCAGTTCCCCCATAGCTTATCTCATCATCAAGCTCGTTTATATCGCCTTTTTGGTATGGGAAATACTCTTTCAATTTTTCTCCAACCATCAAAATGGCGTCTCTCAAACCACTTTCGTAATCATCAGCCTGGAAGTATTTTCTCATTAAAGCAATTTCTTCTTCCCAAAAAGCTTGCCCGACTTTTTCGTGGATTCCTTTACCACCCCAAATCGCCATTTTATGATCTTTATGGGCTATGTAAATAATAACTCCATTCCGCAACTCAGTGTTATACATGCCCAGCTCTGCAAAAACCTCTTTGGCTCTTTCAATCGGATCTTCAGTCTTACAACGTGGTTCGATGTGTACCCGAACTTCTCCCGATGTATTTCGCTCAGCTTCTTTAATTGCTGCGATAATTGTTTTCTCTTCTTCTTTAGATAGGAATTTGGCCATTGTTACTACAATAGACGACGGACCAACGACCACCGTTTGTCGGAGGTCATTGGTCGGTAGTCGTTAATTTAATTATTGAAATCTACCGTAGGAGCCTGTTCAGCGCCTTGCTCTGCTTCGAAATATGCCTTTCGTTCAAATCCACCTAAACCCGCAAAAAAGCTGGTTGGAAATTTCCGGATAGAGGTGTTGTAGGATTGAGCCGCATCATTGAACCGCTTTCTTTCAGTAGATATTCTGTTTTCTGTTCCTTCTAGCTGAGCCTGTAGATCTCTGAAATTGGCATTAGCCTTTAATTCAGGATAGCGTTCTACAGTTACAAGCAGCCGTGACAACGCTCCGCTTAGCTGGGCTTGTGCTTGCTGAAATTGCTGAAGTTTGGCAGGATCATTCAAATCATCAGCGCTAATGTTGATCGAGGTTGCCTGACTTCGTGCTTCAATTACAGAAGTTAATGTTTCCTGCTCAAAGTCAGCCGCACCACGAACGGTATTTACCAGGTTAGGTATCAAATCCGCTCTGCGCTGATATTGATTTTCAACCTGTGCCCATGCGCTTTCCACATTTTCCTCTCTTTCAACGAGATTGTTGTTTACGCTTATTCCATAAAAAGCGATAAGAACAATTACTACGATTCCGATTAAAACTTTTCCCTTCATCTTTTTTGTATTTAGTTGATTAACTT
Organism: Balneola sp.; assembly: GCA_048058975.1. Taxonomy (GTDB): domain Bacteria; phylum Bacteroidota; class Rhodothermia; order Balneolales; family Balneolaceae; genus RHLJ01. The sequence continues at coordinate 53,341 of JBLLNP010000004.1, read as the reverse complement.
TGCGCCCGCATTACTACGAGCCAAATTGACTTATGTTCAATCTGATCCAACAATAATCAAAAACCGTTCCATTGTCAGTTCTCAAACCTGAATTCATTTATTTTGACTTAGATGACACTCTTCTTAATCACAAAAAGGCAGAACAAAACGGCTTAGCTGATGTTCACCGACATTTTGATGTGTTTCATTCCATCCCACTGCAACAGCTCATTGAAAGTTATCACAACATCAATAAAGGATTATGGGAAGAGTACGGAAGAGGGGAGATCGATCGCCACATTTTGCACCGGCGCAGGTTTGAAGAGACTTTTATAGAGCTTGGGGTGGATGCATCGCTTTATGATGAAGCAGGGAAGGTGTATATGAATTATTATCGGAATCATTGGGAGTGGATTGATGGAGCAAAGGAAGCATATGATTCTATTGCAAAAAAATATCCAACCGGAATCATCACGAATGGTTTTGCAGAAACCCAATGGATGAAAATAGATCAATTTGGCTTTAAAGAAACAACCAGTCAGATTGTCATTTCCGAAGAAGTGGGAGTGATGAAGCCACATCCGAAAATCTTTGATCATTCTACCGAACTGGCGGGTGTTCCCAGAGATAAAATCCTCTATGTAGGTGATTCCATGACATCCGACGTAAAAGGGGGGCTCAAAGCCGGCTGGAAAGTGGCCTGGTATAAATCCAACCCAACAGAGCTGGAAGCTATTCTCCCTGATTTATGCTTTGATGATTTTGAGGTGCTAAAAGAAGCTTTGGGGGTTTGATCGGTTTGTCTGAACTAGTCTAATTATCTGGATCGATCTTATTTGAGTAATACTGTTTTTTACTTAAGAGCTGATAAAATAAAGTTCCATGAATTCCATTTACTTCGCTTTTTGGAATTCGATTTTGCCAGATTCTAGTATTTAGATTCTTAACCATTTCCGTTCCTACGCGAAGCTCTAAGTCTTCTATGAATTCAATATTTTGATTTCCATTTGGAAACATGATTTTGAAATCCTCATCTGAAACAGCATAAATGTCATAAACACAGTTATCTGCTCCATCAATTACTTGAATATTTTTCATAAGAAAATTTTAGATGATAAAAGAATAATCATAGGTGATGAAAACAAAATAAAATTTATTATGGTCATTCTTAACTTGTTTCAGGATATTTGACAGTAATAAAAGTCAGTCAATTCAAAAAGGTTTATCAAAATTCAGTAAAACTGTCCCTCTTTGGAGAGGGACAGTTCAGCACACTTGTGTGCTGATCCGGGAGACATAGTTTCCATTCAAAAAAATTATTGTGTACCAGGAAACACACAAAAGCTTTCTACACTTTCGGCGATAATTCTGGGCAGATATAAATCCTGGAGCACAGCTCCGCGAACAATCAAAAAAACACCCAGAGAGAACGCCAGATAGGGAACCAGTTTTCGAATAGAGTTTCGAAGATCAACAGAGAGAATAGAAGGAGCCAGATACATGAAATACATTGCGGGAAAGGTTCCCAATCCAAATAAAGCCATATAAGCCATGCTATGTGTTGCAGATTCAGTAAGAACTGCAACCGCTAACCCCGAGTAAACAAAAGCGCAGGGTAATAAGCCATTCAAAATTCCCATCCCAAAAAGCGCTGCTAAAGACTCTTTGCGAATCAGGATTCCATAATACTCGGAAATCGTTTTGGTAAGTTTTTCAAAGAATCTTGGTTTCTTTCGGCTTTTGAAATATCTGTTTAACAGAACTCCCATCACAATTCCAGCCCCAAGAAAGATGGACAGCCATCCCTGGAAACCTGCGATTGTGATTTGTGTACCAAGAAGGCCAAAGAGCAGTCCAAGAAGAGAATAAACTAGAACTCTCCCGGAATTATAGATGATGGAATGGAAGGAAAGAAGTAATATTCCGGAACTTGATCTTGGGATAGACATTGCAATAGGACCACACATCCCCACGCAGTGGAAACTGCCTGCAAAACCAAGAACAAGTGCGGTCCAAAGCTCCATATCAGATAATCACAACTTCTTCTTTCTGGTAATCAAGCTCGTTCATCTTCCATTTAATGGTAAGCACCCATTTTCCTTTATCCATCCGCTCCATTGGAATTACATGGGTTGAACCGGTGTTAAATTCGATTGGAAGGGTTAAATCTTTTGCAGAGTCGTTAGGACGATACAGTTGAATGGTTCCTTCCTTAGCATTCTGTAATACTGCTTCAGGAAACATCACCTTCAGCGCTAAGCGCTCCTCATCAAAAAGTACAACCACTTGCTCGTCCAACTCATCAGCCCTTGCTTTGCTGTCAATAGTTTCCTGGTAGTTGACACCCTCTTCATAATGATTGTTATTCACAAGATAGAAATCGAGGCTGATTAGGTAGCTTACCATGCTCAAGGTTCCGATAATGAATAGAACTATTGCGATTAAAATTCCTTTTCCCCAGTCTGGTTTTTTCATGGTGGGTATAATCTTAGATTGTTTGAATTATTGTGTTGTCATTTCGGGCATCGATCTGGAATCTGTAGTGGCAGAGTCGTTGATGTAAGAAGATATTTGTACAGCTTACAAACCCCGACAGATCCTGAATCAAGTTCAGGATGACGACTTTTAAAATATATTGGGCTGTGAAAATCATAGGTTTGTATAAACTAATTAGCAGGTCCTAAAAACCCGGTTTTCACGGTTTCTACTACTTTTCCGTTTGATTTAACCTGGAAAGTTAGCTCGGTTTGAAGACCATTCAGTACTTCTTCTGATAGCTGAACCATAAACCTGCCTTCGGCTACACTTTGTTCTGCAATCGATGTTATGTTACCAAGAGAAACAATTATTCCCTCGGGTGAAATCAATTCCAAATCATACTCAATGTCATCAAAAGTTTTATTAATAACCTTGATGTCATAAATATTGCTGTACCGATTTCCCGGGAGCTCCTGATAGAGTGTACCGGGTTCACGCAAAATGGTGGTTTCCAGTTCAGTACGCATACTCATCAGTACGATGAATGTGGTCATCAAAACCAATAAAACAGTGCTGTACCCAAGTACTCTTGGATTGATAATCTTTCGCTCTTCGCTACGTATCGCATTTTCAGATGAATAGCGTATAAGGCCTCTGGGTTTATCGATTTTGTCCATGATATGATCACAGGCATCAATACATGCTGTACAATGCACGCACTCAAGCTGAGTACCATTCCGGATGTCTATACCCATCGGGCAAACCTTCACACACTGGTAGCAATCTATACAGTCACCGAAAGAAGCATTTTCATTAAATCCAAGATCGGCCAGGGTAGCTTTTCCTTCCTCTACTTTTTTACGGTCTCCAACCCGGGCACGATCTTCTCCACGAACATAGTCATACATCACGTTGATGGAGTTATTATCCAGCATAACCGATTGCATCCTACCATAAGGACATACAAAATGGCACACTTGCTCGCGCATGAAGGCAAACACTCCGTAAAAAACTCCGCTAAAGATGATCATTGCTGAAAGCCCGCCCAGATGCTGAGAAGGTGGATCTGTTACAAGTTCGAACCAGGCATCTTTACCAATTACATAGGCAAGAAATAGGTTGGAGATGAGGAAAGCCATTCCATAAAAAATAGCGTGCTTACTTGTTTTCTTGAGAATTTTCTCGGTAGTCCAGGGAGCTCTGTTTAGTCGGATTTGGTCGGATGAATCACCTTCAATCCAGTATTCTATTCTTCGGAATACCATTTCCATAAAAATAGTCTGAGGGCATGCCCACCCACAAAAGAGACGACCAAAAATAGCGGTAAACAAAACTACAGCAATGATGAAGGTCAGCATTCCAAAAACCAGCAGATGTAAATCTTGCGGCCAGAACCGAACTCCAAAAATCACAAACTCGCGCTCGAGTATGTTGATCATCAAAAGAGGTTGTCCATTTATTTCGAGAAAAGGACCCGCAAAGAAAAATGCCAGCAAAAAGAATGCTACTATATTACGAGCTTTGTAATATCTACCGCTTGGTTTTTTGGGATAAATCCAGTTGCGGCCACCTTTTTCATTTACAGTAGCGAGATGATCCCGATACTTGTCTTTGGTGATGCGTCTGTCCTCGACCGATGCCATTTTAGTCCTCTATTTTATAATAATTTTAACCCAGGAGTTCCGGGCTAACACATCAATATGTTCAATAAATAATTGTTGTTCAGTAACTTTTGTTACCTACTTTGTCTTTTTAAAGATAGGGGCTTCCTGAAACCGGAGAGTATGGGAGTGCCCGCTTCTTATTCGTACTACTTTTGGGCCATGCGATGAAGAGCGGGTGCGGCCCGCATCTTCATCAGCTTTAAAGCCACATTTATTCTTGCAGGTGCCTGAACAGGTCTGCTTAAGTTTTTGCTCAACGGGATCAAATTTCAGACACATACTAACTCCTATTCAATTTTACATTCTACGGCACGGGTTTCGTCCACTGCTTTTGGATTCGCCGGGCTTGTTCCCTGGATAGAAGCGATGTAACTGATCAGATCCGTCATATCTTCATCAGAAATAGGTGCGTTACTTCCGTAAGGCATCATTCCTTTATCCATAAAACCAGTAGCGATATTGGTAGCCATCTCACTTGCTGAACAACCGTGAATCCAGAATTCGTCGGTAAGATTTGGCCCTACCAATCCTTCGCCTGCGTTACCATGACAGGTAAAGCAAAGGTTGTTGGTGCTCATGTAGATTAGCTTTCCATTATCAATAGAAGCCTGATCCGTCTCATATTCCCAAGTAATGCTGGCAACGTTTGATCCAGGATCTCTGGCGTTATTTCCGTATTTCTCGGCAGCAGCGGCCATTTCCATTTCGTACTGCTCGTGCTGGTCGGGGCCTACATCAGTAAATTGGTAGTAAACCATATACAGAAATCCCCAGCCAATGGTGAAGTAAAATAACCACAGCCACCAAACCGGCATATGATTGTCGAGTTCGCGGATTCCATCATATTCATGATCGAGTAGTTTGTCCTTTTCGTCGTCTAAAATCTTCATGATTGTGTGAATTTCTGGTTTAAAGTTTCATCGGTTTCTAAAGGGAGATTCGCTGCTTCATCCCAGTGGCTTTTTCCGGTTCGCACCAGGTAAACCACTAACAGGATGAAAAAGGCGAAAAACAAAATGAGGGAGATACTTGGGAAAATCTCAACTCCCTCCATAGTTCTGAGTACTTCTTTATACATGGCTAGTTCTCCTTAACATTTGCGCCCATTCTGCTATTAGAAGGCAGCCCTTCGAATGGATCATTATTTCGGGAGATGTCGGTACCTAAACGCTGCATATAAGCAATCAAGGCAATAATCTCTTTTTCAGAAGTGATTTGAATGCCATCTACTTCCCCAAAACCATTTTCCCGGAGGCCTGTAGCTATCCGCTCGGCTTGAGCTTTAGCATCACGGATAGCGATGTTTTCATATCCCTCTACATAAGGCACTCCAACCGTTCTAAGTGCATTAATCTTGTTTGGAATACTTTCCATGTCGGTTTCCGTTTTCAGCAACCAGGGATAAGCGGGCATAATGGAACCCGGAGAGGTAGAATTTGGATCATACATGTGTCTCAGGTGCCACGAATCCGGATATTTTCCTCCGATACGATGAAGATCGGGGCCGGTACGTTTCGATCCCCAAAGGAATGGGTGATCATACACAAACTCTCCGGCTTTAGAGTATTCACCATAACGCTCAGTTTCTGAGCGGAAAGGACGGATCATTTGAGAGTGACAGTTATTACACCCTTCCGCTATGTAGATATCACGTCCGGCTACTTCAAGCGGAGTATATGGCTTCACACTTTCTATAGTCGGGATGTTAGAATCTATAAGCGCGGTTGGCATGTATTCCACAATTCCACCAATAAGAATTGCTATTAATACAAGAACTGTAAATTTAAGTGGACGTCCTTCGAGGCGTCGGTGCCACTTGGTTTCGTGTCCATCAGTAGGATCGATCATAGCAGGAGCTTGTGCTTCTTCCTCAGCCTCAAGGCTTCCTATAGCAGCTGTTTTCCAGATGTTATAAACACCAAAGATTGCACCAACTATAAACAAGCTTCCACCTACGGCACGAAGTGCGTACATTGGCATAATCTGAACTACGGTTTCAAGGAAGTTTGGATACTGAAGGAAACCTTCTGCAGTGAATTGTTTCCACATCAAACTTTGAGTGATACCACCCCAGTACATAGGAATCACATAGAAAATGGCTCCAAGTGTGGCGAACCAGAAATGAATATTTGCCAGTTTAACAGAGAAGAGTTCTGTTTTGTAAATCTTTGGAGTGATGTAGTACAGCATTGCGAAAGTCAGACCACCATTCCAGAGAAGTGCTCCATTATGCACATGTCCAATGATGTAATCAGAATAATGGGCGATGGCATTTACATTAGCGATGGAAAGCATCGGGCCTTCAAATGTTACCATACCATAAGCGGTAACCCCTACTACAAGGAATTTCAACACTGGATCTTCACGAACCCGATCCCAGGCTCCGCGAAGGGTAAGAAGACCATTCAACATACCACCCCAGGAAGGAGCAATCAGCATAATACTGAATACGGTTCCCAAAGCCTGCGCCCATCCCGGAAGAGAAGTATAAAGCAAGTGATGAGGACCTGCCCAGATGTAAATGAAAATCAAAGACCAGAAGTGAACTATGGATAACCGATAAGAGAAAATCGGTCGGTTAGAAGCTTTTGGAATGAAGTAATACATAATTCCCAGGAAAGGGGTGGTAAGGAAGAATGCTACGGCGTTGTGGCCATACCACCACTGAACCAAAGCATCCTGAACACCTGCATAGAGAGAATAGCTTTTCAGTAATCCTGCGGGTACTTCGAAAGAATTTACCACATGAAGCACAGCAACGGTAACAAAGGTGGCGATATAGAACCATATAGCTACGTAAATATGTTTTTCACGTCGCTTCATAATGGTCATAATCATATTAATACCGAATACCACCCATATAAGTGTAATTGCGATATCAATAGGCCATTCCAGTTCAGCGTACTCTTTACTTGTTGTGATTCCAAATGGGAGAGTAAGCACCGCTGAAAGTATGATCAGCTGCCATCCCCAGAAATGAACTTGCCCAAGTAGGGGACTCCACATTGGGGTTTTACACAATCTTGGGAGCGAATAATACACTCCGTAGAAAATTGCGTTTCCCGCAAATGCGAAAATCACCGCGTTAGTATGAAGTGGCCGGAGTCTTCCGTAAGAAAGTTCCGGAATAAATCCCAGGAAGTCCGGGAAAATGAGTTTTAAGGCAACAATGAGTCCTACAAGGAAACCAATGATACCAAATGCCATTGCCGCAATCCCGAAATTGCGAACTATTTTATTGTCATAATGAAACGTGTCCATAGCCATGGCTTTAGTCAGTTTTATTAGTTAGTGTTTTATTTTTTGTTGAAACAGGTTTGTCATCAAAGAGCATGCGCATAGAGGGAGTTTGAGGATCATCAAACTGTCCGGTTTTAACTGCCCAGAAGAATGCGCCCAGAAAAATGAGTGCAACCAGAAGGCTGAAAGCAATTAAAAGTACAATTACGCCCATAGTTTAAGTCCCATTTGTTTGGCGGAAATCCGCGTGGTTATGGTTGTGAACGCCATGATGGTCACCGAGCTTAAAGGCATAAGTACGGCGGCAACAAGGGGCGAAAGATGACCCGTAATTGCAAATCCCAATCCGGTTAGATTGTAGATTAGCGAAAGCGCGAAGCTTGCTTTGATAGTTTTAAAAGAGGATTTACTGAATCTGAAAAACGTATTTAGGAATTTTAAAGATTCAGCAGAAATAATAGCATCGCAGGCAGGGGAGAAGGAGCTTTTATTATCTGATACGGCAATTCCGAAATCACTCGCTTTTAAAGCACCTGCGTCATTCAAGCCATCCCCAACCATAGCAGTTTTAGTCCCTGAGTCATTCAGGGATTGTATAAATTCCAGCTTTTGAGTAGGACTTTGATTGAACTGTAATTTTTTCCACCCGGAAAAAAGCCCCAATAAAGAGTTCTTTTCTTTTTCATTATCGCCAGAAAGCAGGTATAGTTGAGTTCCTGATTCATCTAAATCGGTCAATAAGTCTTTGAGCCCATTTCTATACCCGTGTAAAATTTTAAAGAAGCCTTTGTATTGATTATTAAACGCAACATGAACAACCGAGCCGGACTCATATGCAACAGAATTTTCGGTATTCATTTCCGGAACCTGTTCCTTTATAAAACCAAGGCTTCCGAAATACAACCAATCTTGCCCGTACGAAGCGATTACACCTTTTCCGGGAATTTCGTGGAAGTAGTCTCGTTTAATCAATTCTTTATGATTCAAAGATTTAAAAATAGCCTGTGAAAGAGGGTGGAATGAGTTCTGTAGTGCTGATGAGAGCATTTGGATTTCGTCAGGACGGAGTCTCTGCCCTTTAAATTCTACTTCAGAACCTTGAGAATCAGTAATGGTTCCTGTTTTATCAAAAACCAGAGCGTCTATATTTGAAAGCTGTTCTACTACAAACGTATTTTTCAGGTATAAGCCGTTGGCTGCAAGTATGTTAATTGTAGAGCCAAGTGTAAAAGGAGTAGAAAGAGCCAAGGCACAGGGACAAGCAACTATCAACACTGCCGTAAAAATATTAAATGCTTCGGAAGGAGCAATCTGAAGCCAAACCAACAAAGAAATGAGGGCGATTCCGATCACAGAAAAAGTGAAATAGGGGCTGATTCGGTCCGCGAAAGAAGTCAGGTTTTTCTCTTTGGTCGATTTGAAAGATTCATTTTCCCAAAGTTGTGTGAGGTAGCTATGCTCTACTTTTTTAGAGATGACCAACTCGGCGGTTTGCCCTATGATTTTCCCGCCTGCAAATACCTGCTCACCCCAAGCAAGAGTCACAGGATCAGATTCTCCGGTAATGAAGCTGTAATCAATATTAATTGACTCAGTCATATTAATAGAATCTGCGGGTACCAGTTCCTGATTTCGGATGAGTATGTGATCGCCTATCTCAAGTTTGTTCACAGGAATGGATTCTTCTTTCAGCTTCTTGATGCGAATAACCGAAATTGGCAGGTAGGATTTATAATCTCTGTCGAAAGAGAGTTGGTCAAAGGTTTTTTTCTGGACTACTTTACCAATCAACAGGAAGAAGATAAAACCGGTAAAAGAGTCGAAATACCCCGCCCCGGTACCGCTTAAAATTTCATACAAGCTTCTGCCAAACAGAGCCAGCATTCCGATAGAAATGGGAACATCCAGGTTGATTCCTTTCTGACTAAGGGCTGCCCAGGCTGATTTAAGGTAATCGATTCCGCTGAAGAACAAGACGGGTATTGCAAGCATAATGTTTAACCCTCCGAAAAAATATCCAAACATTTCAGAAGAACCCGATTGATCCATCTTCAGATATTCAGGAAAGCTAAATAACATGATATTTCCGAAACAAAAACCAGCCACACCTAGCTTAAGCCATAGATTCCGTTCGATAGTGCCGGATTTTTTCTCGTTTAGCTGCTCAAGCTTTAAATCCGGTTCATAACCAATGGTAGTTAATAGCTCAACAATGGAGCGTAGTTCGGTTTTGGACTGATCAAAAACCAGGGTAACCGAACGCTTCAGAAAATTAACAGTACCTTTTAGTATGCCTTCATCAATATTATGGAGGTTTTCCAACAACCAAACACAGGAAGTACAATGGATATTAGGGACAAAGAAAGTGACGGAAACGGTAGTGTCTTTCTTGAAATCAATGAGTTTATGCTGAACATCCAGATCCTTCAGATAATCGAAACGCTTTCGTTCAATCCCGGTATGAATTGTTTTTCCAGGCTGTTGATCAAGCTTGTAGTAAGTACAAAGATCGTTTTGGTGAAGGATTTTGTATACGGTTTGGCAACCTTCGCAACAAAATGTTTTATCCTCAAAAACAAAGCCCTCACGGTCTGCATCCTCACCACAATGAAAACAAACACGTTGTTCTATGAGGATAGCCTGCTGCATTAAATCACAACTCCATTTGAAAAAGAGAGGCGTTCATTAAACCAGGCCTGACTCATTACTTTTTCAGTATCCTCAAACGAAGTTTCTTGTAACCACTGTTTAATTTCGTTTCGTTTAGCAGACCAGAAGTTATGGAAAGGGCAGGGCTCGATATGTCCACATCCTTCAATTCCCATAAAACAGGAAGAAAAGAAAGATTCCCCATCAATAGCGGCAATTACATCATATATCGAAATGTTTTTGAGAGGACGGGCCAGGAAAACTCCACCATTAAGTCCCCGCTGAGAGCCAAGTATTCCCGGGGCTTTAAGTTTTGCAAGAATTTGAGAGAGATAAGCTGCGGGACAATTTAAAGATCGCGAAAGCTCTGATGCAGAAATAACATCATGTGGATGTTTAGAAATAGCGATTATTGCCGATATTGCATATTGAGCACCTTGTGAAACAAGCTTCATAAACAATGATTTAAAATCTAATATTTATATTCTAATATCAATATTAGATTTTAAGAAAGTTAAGATTTAGATGCAATCAGGAAATAACACTTTACCAATTTTTCTGATGTTTTATAAGGATGACTGCATAAGGTTTTGAGAGAAGTTGGTAGTGTATCTTATCCACAATTTCTGTGGAAAACATCTTCCTCATCTTTTCGAAAATCCTCGTACTTTTAAGCCTCTCTGAATTTCAACTCACTATTCAAAATAATTCATGGCCCACGAACCGGAAGTAACTCTCGAACTCGCCCTCGAACACGGACTAAACGAAGAAGAATTTGAAATGATTAAAACCCGGCTTGACAGGGTGCCTACCTTTACAGAGCTAGGTGTTTATTCGGTGATGTGGAGTGAGCACTGCTCGTACAAAAATTCCATTGTTGAATTAAAAAAATTGCCAAGAGAAGGAGAGCATCTTTTGGTAGGAGCCGGTGAAGAAAATGCCGGGTTGGTTGATATTGGAGATGGACTTGGTTGTGCTTTTAAAATTGAAAGTCATAACCACCCATCTGCGGTAGAACCTTATCAAGGGGCTGCAACAGGTGTAGGTGGAATCCATAGAGATATTTTTACCATGGGAGCTAGACCAATTGCCAGTTTAAACTCTCTCCGTTTTGGAAGTATGGATGAGCCGCGTGTTCGCTTTTTGCTTGATGGAGTAGTTCGTGGTATCGGTGATTATGGAAATTCATTCGGTGTTCCCGTAATTGCCGGGGAAGTCTATTTTGATGAGAGTTATGAAGGCAATCCACTTGTAAATGCGATGAGTATCGGGATTGTGAAAGCAGGGGAAACAGCGTCTGCTATTGCTGAAGGAATAGGAAATCCGGTGATTATTGTAGGTGCGAGTACAGGTAGGGACGGTATTCATGGTGCAACTTTTGCCTCAGAAGAAATCAGCGAAGAAAGTGAAGCAAAACGCCCAAGTGTTCAGGTAGGAGATCCTTTTACTGAGAAGCTGTTATTGGAAGCAAGTTTGGAAGCACTAAAAACCGGAGCTGTTGTTGGCATGCAGGATATGGGAGCCGCAGGAATCGCCTGCTCAACCAGCGAGATGACAGCCAAAGGTGGTCAGGGCATGTTGGTTGACCTTGATAAAGTACCTGCGCGTGAAGATGGTATGACAGCTTATGAATTACTTCTTTCAGAAAGTCAGGAGCGGATGCTTATTGTGGCTGAAAAAGGCCGAGAGCAGGAAATAATCGACATATATGAAAAGTGGGATCTACATGGCGTAGTAATTGGCGAAGTGGTAGAGGGTGATAAAGTTACTTACATGAAAGAAGGGGAAGTGAAAGCAGAAATCCCTGCAGAGCATTTGGTATTGGGAGGTGGAGCGCCCCAATATATTCGTGAAACAAGGAAACCTTCTTATCTCGAACAAACTCAGAATTTTGATATCGATTCTTTAGATCATCCTGATGATCACATCGATACCATTAAAAAGTTGTTGAACTCTCCTAATATCGCTTCGAAAAAATGGGTGCATGAGCAATATGATACCACAGTAAGAACCAACACGGTAACTGCACCGGGAGCTTCAGATTCGGGAGTCATCAGAATAAAAGGAACTAAAAGAGGACTGGTAGCAAAAACAGACTGTAATGGTCGCTATGTGTATTTGAATCCTCGTCGTGGCGGACAAATTGCAGTCGTTGAATCTGCAAGAAACGTAGTTTGTTCCGGTGGTCAGCCTCTGGCGATTACTAACTGCCTGAACTTTGGAAATCCTTATAAACCGGAAGTGTACTGGACATTCAAAGAAGCTTTAGCGGGAATGGGAGATGCCTGCCGAGCATTGAATACCCCGGTTACCGGAGGGAACGTGAGTTTTTATAACGAAAATCCCAATGCGGCGATCTTTCCATCACCCATCATTGGAATGTTAGGCTTAATTGAAGATGTAGAGAATCATACTACAACTCCGGCATTCAAGAATGAGGATGATATTGTGCTGTATATCGGTGCGGATAGAAAGGGACTTGGTGCAAGTGAATATTTAAAAGTAATTCACGGACTTACAACTGGTGATTCTCCGGAATTGGATATCCCGTTTGAAGTGAAGTTACAAGAATCACTACTCGCAGCAATAAAAGCAGGCTTTATCACAGCTGCTCATGACATCTCAGATGGTGGACTGGTCATTACCTTAGCTGAAATGGCTATCTATGGAGGGTTGGGTGCAACAATCGATATTAATTCACTCTCTGGCAACATGCATGAAGTTCTATTCAGCGAGGCGCAATCCGGCGTTGTGATTACCGTTTCTCCAAAAGCTGCTAAAAACGTACTCACTCATTTCAAAGATGCGGGTGTACCGGTCGTAAATCTTGGTCAGGTAAGTGGAACATCGCTTAGTATTAAAGGAATTGGAGAGCTCGAAGTTTCTGAAATGAAAGAGATCTACGAAAGCGTAATTCCTAATGCGATGGAGGTTTAAGGAACGAACTCTGTACTTCTAAGCATTTATTCGTGTGACTATTCATTAAGAAAGACATACGGAGCATGAAAGGGAAAATCGTACTTATTGTTGGCGGTTCAGGAGGAATTGGTTCAGCAACAGCAAAAGAATTAGCAGGGGCAGGAGCAAAAGTAGTACTCGCTGCAAGAAATAAATCCAAAGCAGAAGAAGTAGCTAAAGAAATAAATGAGAAAGGGGGAGACGCTTACGCTATTGCTGTAGATGTGACCGACCCAGCTTCTGTTTCAAATATGGCTTCAGAAGTGGAGAGCAGCCTTGGTAAAATAGATGTGTTGGTTAATGCATTTGGACAAGGACTGATACAACCATTCAAAGAAATTGACCCAAAAGATGCTAAGGAAGTAATTGATGTAAACGTTTTCGGGACTTTTCTGGTCACCCAAATCGTTATGAAGCATATGAAGGAGGATGAACCCACCAATGTAATTATGTTTCCCGGTACAATGGGTAAATATGTGATGAAAAATGCTTCTATTTATGCAGCAACAAAATTTGCTGTACAAGGATTTACAAAAGCCCTGGTTGAAGAACTAAAGAGAGAAAAAGTGAAATTTACGCTCTTTTATCTGGGCGGGGTTGATACCCCATTCTGGGATGATGAACGAGTTGGAATGCGCGTTAAAAAAGAAATGATGCTCAATCCAAAAGATGTGGCACGATCTGTTCTTTCAGCCGTAATGGCTCCCGGAACTGCAGTAGTAAATGAAATTGTAATGCAGCCTGAGAGTCATCAGTTAGTTTAAAGTAGGCTTTTTAAAAAATAGGTCATCCTGAACTCGTTTCAGGATCTTTGTGAAGTTTAGAAACGGTATTAGTTTACAAATTTCAAAATCAAAACCCTTCTTAAGATCCCGGATCAAGTCCGGGATGACGTTATTTATCTATATAACAGGGCACTTTTCCATTCCGGTTTTGTATGCTTTTTCCAGAATATCTAAGCCTTCATCAATCTGCTCGGTAGTAATAGTAAGCGGTGGACGGAAACGAACCGTTCTATCACCGCAAGCTAGAATCATCAAGCCATTGCTTACACATTCTTTTATTACTGCATTTCTTGAATGTGAGTCTGGGAGATCGATGGCACAAAATAGTCCTTTCCCACGCGGATTAGTCATGTGTTCATATTGATCAGCAAAAGCTTCTAACCGGGTTTGAAGGTAGTTACCAACCGTGGCTGCATTTTCTACCAAATTGTCTTCCTCAATGATACTCAGGATTCGCCCAAAACGAACCATATCCACCAAATTTCCTCCCCAGGTCGAGTTGATTCGTGAAGAAACATTGAAGCAATTGGTTTCCACTTCATCCACGCGAGGTCCGGCCAGGATTCCACAAACTTGCGCCTTCTTTCCAAAGGAAATGATATCTGGTTGAACATAATGTTCGTGTGCCCAGAATTTTCCTGTCATTCCAACACCCGTTTGAACCTCATCATAAATAAGAAGAGCTTCGTATTTATCAGCCAGTTGGCGAAGCGCCTCATGGAACTGAGTACGAAAGTGACGATCTCCACCTTCTCCTTGGATCGGCTCGATTAGAATACAGGCAATGTCGTCTTTATATATTTCGAAATACCGCTCAGCCTGGGCAATAGCCAGATATTCCTGCTTTTTAACCTCAGCCACACGATCGGGAGTAGAAGGATATTCCATAGCGGGGCTGATTACTCTGGGCCAATCAAACTTAGGAAAGTACTTTACCTTATTATATACCGTGTTGGTAACAGAAAGAGTATAGCCAGACCTTCCATGGAATGCTTTCTCAAAATGAAGGACTTTATGGCCCTTTTCTTCACGATACCCTTTTTGGAAATTTTTCTGAACTTTCCAGTCGAAGGCAACTTTCATCGCATTTTCTACAGCTAATGCCCCACCTGCAATAAAGAAAGAATGTGGAAGATAGTCAGGAACGGCTATTCTGCCGAAGGCGTCTACAAACTCCGCCATTTCCTCAGTATAAATATCTGAATTAGAAGGTTTATTTATAGCTACACGGCCTAATTTGGTCACAAATTCTTGGTCCTGAGCAATTTTGGGATGATTCATCCCTAAAGGGTTGGAAGCAAAGAACGTAAAGAAATCGAGATATCTCTTGTCATGTTTTGAATCGTATAAATATGCTCCTTCACTTTTGTGTAGGTCTAATACGATATCATATCCGTCGGTTAGTAGATGTTTGCTCAAGATTGACCGGACGTTCTCCGGTGTTATTGACTTAGTATATTGCATTACAGGTAGTAAAAATCAGTTCAAAAATTGTTTGAGTAAAGCTACCAAATAAGCCAAATTGCCTCAATAGCGTTTAAACTCTATAGGGCTATTTTAGGGTGTTTTTAACAGGTAGTTCGGAGCGGGTAGTATTCATTGAAGTGATAAAAGCGCTTTTCGAAGTGATAAGAAGCTTTTGCTTCCAAGTTGGATATTGCTAGTTTAGTCTAAACTAACTTACAGTAATGAAATACTTTCTAACAATTATTCTTTTTTGGGGACTCCAGGCCAATGCCTTTTCTCAGGATTTTGTTCAACACTATCGTGATGGGATTGCCGCTTATGAAAATCAGGATTTTGATGGATATCTACATCATTTTCAAAAATCGGATTCACTTCGTCCCAATCATAGAGTATTACTCTATCATTTGGCAAAGGCCTATGCCCTGAATAAACAGCCTGAAAAAGCTTTTGAAGTGCTTAAATACAGGGCGGGGTTTTATGCACTAGACGATTTTAGTGGAGAGAATGATTTTTCAATACTGGGAGATTCAGGACTTTTGGATGAGCTTATTAATCTTATTAACAAAACAAGTGAAGCAAAGAAGTCTAGTGAGACAGTTTTTGAAGTTGATATTCCGGGTTTTCATGCAGAAGGCATAGCTTTTCACCATCAGATGAAGCGTTTTTTTCTTACGGACATTAGAAATGGGTTGATTTATAGTGTTGGCTTTGAGGGGGATAATCTCAGGAAAGAGCTTGATTTAAAAGAATTTGGATACTGGTCGGCACTTGGTATTAAGTTCGACCCTCAAAATGAAAATCAGTTATGGGTTACTACAGCTGCAATGGAGAATTTTGAAAGGTACGATGATTCGTTATCAGGAAGGTCGGCAGTACTAAACTTTGATATCAATAATGGAAAGCTGCTAAAGAAGTATGAGATTGAGGGTAACCATGTATTTGGGGATTTAATTTTTTCTGAAGATGGGAGTATTATCATTTCTGATAGTGGAGAACCAACACTCTACAGAATTTCTAATGAGAGGGAGGAAATAATGGAGTTTATAAGTTCTCCTGAGTGGTGGAATCTTCAGGGCATTGCGCTTTCGGAAAGTAAAAAAATGGTTTTTGTATCCGATTATATTACAGGAATCTACAGAATAGATTTGGAAACTAAGGAAGTAAAAGCAGTGAGCGAAAGAAACGAGTTGCTTCGCGGAGCAGACGGGATTTATCTGAAAGGAGATACATTAATTATGCTTCAAAATGGTACCTCTCCAAAAAGAGTTGCCAGTTTAACTCTAACCGATTCTGGAATGGGAATAACATCATCCATTAACTTTCCTGATAATGCGCTCGAAGAACTTGACGAGCCCACACTAGGAGTACTTATGGGATCGGAATTATACTACATCGCGAACAGCCCCTGGGCTCATTATAGCCAGGAGGGAGAGCCAATTCTGGAAAACTGGAAACCGATCAGAATTAATAAGCTCTCAATCAAATGATTCTAAAGTTTTTCGTATGATTGAAACACATTCCATTAATTGCGTCTCGGTCATCACCAAAGGAGGAGCAAAACGAATGATATTTCCGTGCGTTGGTTTTGCGAGCAAACCGTTATCTTTCAGAGTAACACAAAAACGCCAGGCTGTATCGCTGTCAGGGGTATCGTTTATTACAATTGCATTGAGTAATCCCTTCCCTCGTACTTTCAGAAAAAGCTCAAACTCATCCACAAGTTTTAACATTTCTGAGCGAAAAAGCTCTCCTAGTTTGCGGGCATTCTGAGCCAAATGTTCGTCTTTTACCACTTCTAAAGCAGCAATAGCTACTTTACAAGCCAAAGGATTTCCTCCATAAGTAGAGCCATGCTGTCCAGGTCTGATAATTCCCATGATATTCTTATCTGCTAGCACGGCAGAAACAGGGTAAGAGCCTCCCGAAAGAGCTTTACCTAAAATCAGAATATCCGGCTTTACGTAAGAAGCCTGTTGTTCACAATGTCCTTTACAATCACAATTCTCACAAACGGCTAATAGTGATCCGGTCCTTGCAATACCGGTTTGTACTTCATCTGCAATAAATAAAACATTGTTTTTTTTACATAAATCCTGAGCCTTTCTTAGATACTCTTCGTCAGGGGTTACTACACCTGCTTCCCCTTGGATAGGTTCTACAAGAAATCCGGCTACATTCGGATGCTCAAGGGCTTTTTCTAGAGCTTCTAGATCATTATATGGTATAGTTATAAAACCAGGTGTATAAGGTCCGTATTGATTTCGGGCGTCAGGATCGTTAGAGAATGAAATTACAGTAGTTGTTCGACCATGGAAATTGCCATCACAAACAATTATCTGAGCAGTATTTTCAGGGATACCCTTTACTTCATAAGCCCATTTTCTGCATACTTTAATGGCGGTTTCAACAGCTTCAACTCCCGAATTCATTGGCAGAACTTTTTCAAAACCAAAGTAGCCTGTAATATATTTTTCGTATTCCCCAAGTACGCTGTTATAAAAAGCTCTTGAAGTAAGAGTGAGGGTCGAGGCTTGTTCAATAAGAGCTTTTGTAATTACAGGATGGCAGTGTCCCTGGTTAACAGCAGAATATGCTGATAAAAAATCATAGTACTTATTGCCTTCAGGGTCCCATACAAATACGCCTTCGCCTTTTGCTAAAACAACTGGAAGAGGGTGATAATTATGAGCGCCAAATTTATTTTCAAGTTCAATTGCTTCTTTTGATGATATCATTCTGCCTTATTTTAAATTCGTTCAAAAATAGGGAAAGACAAGAAGAAGAAAACGTGAAAAAAGAGAAAAATTCAGGTTGATGTTGGGGTGATAAAACCTGTATCTTTCTTGTCCTCAAATCGCGGGGTGGAGCAGCTGGTAGCTCGTCGGGCTCATAACCCGAAGGTCGCAGGTTCGAATCCTGTCCCCGCCACAATAAAGCCTTCTGAACTACTTCAGAAGGCTTTTTTTATACCCGAAATTTTTTTGAAATAAAAAAGGCCTTGAGAAAACTCAAGGCCTTTAAACATTTACCTGATTTCAGATTAGAAATTAGGGTTGTTATTTCGTTCACTTTGTGTGATTGGAAACCATTGCCATGTTCCAGCAGGTAAGTGCCAGCTACCAAATCGTCTCTGGTCAAGAAGCCTGTTTGGAGTATGGAGTAATTCCTTTTCCCGCTCTACTTCCAAAGCAGCTAAATCTACAGCGACTAATGGAGCAATTGTGTAAGCGGCACGAACTTCATTTACTAAAGTAAGAGCAGTTGCTGCATCTGCTGGAGTGCTTCGTAGAGCTACTTCAGCACGCATTAGGTTATTTTCCTGCCAGCTAACTATGTTTAATGGTGCATCTGGCTGAAGTGAAGACCTCCAGAAAGTTGTTCCATTTGTTTCAGCAGCATCAGTTAGTTCAGCAGCGTCACTTACTTCTTCAATATCTAAGCGATTAGCTTCATTTGCATCAGCGGCAATATATCCACCAAACCTTCTGTCAACAGAAAACTGAGTTCTGCTGATACCTGCTTGAGTATAGAAGTTATTTTGAGACTCTAAGCTATTTAAAGACTGAAAAGGAGCATCGCCACTTACAAGGCCTGCATTAAGAAATGACGCTGCATCAGAATAATTACCTTCATAAAGGTGAATTCTTCCAATAAGCGTATTTACTAACTTAACTTCGTATGATCCAGCCGAGTATAAGCCTCTGGCAGTTGTAAGCAAGGTAATTGCATCTGCATTAAGAGTAGCTGGAGGAATAAGTGGGCTATTATCAATAACTCCACCCCTTTCTGTTACAGAACTTCCAAAATACGCTGCGTAATTTGCTCTTGTTAGAGCTGCATATACATGAGCGTAGAAATTTGCTTCAGCTTGCAAGTCTGTATCTTCGAAGGTTATTTGAGTTATTTTGTCGATCAAATCGTCAGCTAAATAGCGTGCTTGCCCTAGTGTATTAAAAGGACCATCTACGCTATTATTGTCGATTGGAATATCTCCCTCGTCAATTTCTCCAAATGTAGGAAACGTTGCATCGCTAACTACATCTGATTCAAATTCCCAGGCATCAGATAAGCCGGCAGCAATTACTGTAAGCGCATCATAATTAACCGCGAAACGGCCTGCTACTCCATTAAGTGAAAACCTAACCTGGTCTTCTGATAAAAGAGTTTCTCCAGGAATTACATCGATCGGATCATCAACTTCCTGAACAAAGTCAGTACATGACACAACTGCAAAAAATGCAATAAAAAGTGTCGTAAGTGTTTTAGTGTATTTCATAATAAAATCCATGTTTAGAATCCTAGGTTTAGAGTGGCGTAAAACACGCGAGGTGTAGGCAGAGTAAGGAAGTCTGCACCTCGTGATCGACTTCTTGCTCCTGCAAAATTAACCTCAGGATCATTTCCACTATACTCTGTAAAGGTAAATACATTTCTTGCAGAAACAGATAGGGTTAAGTTTCTGATAGAAGAAGCAAGTGGAGTATTCTGAATTAAGTTGTTAAAGTTATAACTCAAACTCATTTCTCGGATCTTCAAATAATCTGCTGGTTCTATGAAGTTACCATCGTATGATGTATTTAATTCAGCTAAAGCATCAGCGGCTGAATTGTATTCTGCTGAACCTGGAGTAGCAGTATTGAAAGCATCAATAATATTTGCTTCTTCAACATCATTATTGAAAATAGCCATAAATGCTCTCGTATTATTGTAAACATAAAGGTCAGCAGCCCAATCAACTAGCGTGTAGAATTTGAAATCCTGTAGGAAACGGAAATTCAAAGTTACGGAACCATTATGAGTTGGGTATGGGTTTCCAATATGAACTCGATCGGCTGAAACATTTGGTAATGGTAAACCGTTTGTTCTTAGTACTACATTACCATTGGCATCTCTGGTTGCGCCATCTACATCAAGCACGTAAAAAGCAGCTTGAGGAAGACCTTCCTGAATAACGTTTACATCGAAACCATCAAAGATAGGCTGAGCACCACCTAAGTCAGTAACTTCGTTTTTCTGGAAACTATAAAGTATGTTGAAATCAAACTGAAAGTTTCTATTTCGAATAGGAGTACCATTGAATCCAACCTCAAGACCATAACCTTCAACTCCCCCAACATTTAATGGTGGATCGTCAAAAGTAAGACCAGTAGAAGGAGATTCTTCGAAACTAATGATAGACTCTGCAGCATTCTGGCGATAGTAAGTTAATTCCACACCATAAGCGCCAAGGAAGTCTGCATCTACACCAACTTCAATTTCACTGATTTCTTCTGGTTCGATTGTTGGATTACCGATTTCCTGAGGAATTGCTCCACGGCCTATACCATAAGCAGCAGCACCCCAAAGAATATCTGTACCATCAAATACGCCCGGAAGTTGCCCTGTAACACCATAGGCTGCACGAACTTTTAGCAGGTCGAAAAAGTCTGGGGCAAAATCAAATTGATCAAGTCTTACAGAACCTCGTGCCTGAGGATAGAAAATAGTAGCTGCTTCTGCACCGATTGCTGAAGCGTAATCTAAACGTCCACCTACAGATAAGTAATAGGTATCATTTATATTTACATCATGCTGAGTAAATATACCAGCTTCTCTAACATGCAAAGTAGTTTCGTCTGCGCTTATGAAAAGAGCACCAGAGCCCAAATTCTTAATAGCTGAATTATCAAATGTATTAGTAGTAACATTGACAGTGTATGCTTTTCTATTAAAAATCTGTGTACCTACTACCGATGTAACAGAAATGTCTTCATTTACATCAAACTTATAAGTAGCATTTGCATCATATGTGAACTGTGTGTTTTCTCGGTTAAAAACAGCTCTTTCACCTTGTATTACACCAGAATAACTAAAATCCGGGCTGAAGGTTTGAATACTTCTCAAATTTGAACCATCATACCCAATAGAACCTTTTAAGTTAAGATTCTTAATAGGGGTAAAAGTAGCTGAAAGAGAGCCAATGAAACGGTTTACGTTTGTTTCATCACTAATTCCTTCAATAGCATCAGCGGCTGTAAAATTGAAAGTATTCCCGTTTGGTGCTAAAATTAGGTTTCCTAACCAACCAAAGATGTTATTATCGTTTTGCGGACGAATAATTTCATTTAAAGTAAATGAAGTATTTGCAACAACTGTAAGTTTTTCTGTTGGGTAGGCTTCAAAATTTCCACGGAAACTTTGTCTGTCTAATGAGTTGCCTGGGCCAAGACCCTCCTCGTAACGCTGGCCTAAAGAAGTGAAATAACGCACTTTATTATTACCACCACTAACAGAGATTGTATTCTCATAGAATGGGTTGCTATCAATTATTTCATTTGCCTCATCGGCGCTAAAAATTTCGTCACTACTGTAGTCTTTTTGACGTGTATTCATACCATAAATGGAACGGTAATCAACCTGTACTGTACCGTCCGGACGACCTGCACCTTGACCACTTTTGGTAGTAATTAAAACAACACCATTAGAACCACTTGTACCATAAAGGGCAGCAGCAGCAGGGCCTTTGAGTACATCTACAGAAGCAATATCATTAGGATTGAGATCGGAAAGTGTACCAATTCCTTGGCCCCCAACACCAAATCCTGTGATTTGAGCATTGTCAATTCGTGTTCCGTCAATGTAAATGATAGGCTGTCCATTACCACCAAGACCACCACCGGAACGAACAACGAATCGCACACCACCACCCGGGTTACCTGAGGCTGGTTGAACAGTTAGGCCTGCAATTTTTCCACCCAATAATTCACTAACGCCTGTATAAGTGTTAGCTTCTTGAAGTTCAGCTGCGTTTACTTTAGAAATGGCAACTGGAGAAACAGCCCTGGAAGTGCTGGAAGCAATACCGGTAACAACAACTTCTTCCAGACCAACTAGGTCAGGAGATAATTGAATGTCGAAGGCAAGAGTTCCGCTTCCGATTTCTATAGAAACTTCAAATTTCTTGTAACCAATGTAATTTGAAGTGAGAGTATATGTGCCTGAGGGAAGATTTGAAATAGTATAATTCCCATCTAAATCTGTTCCAGCACCACGCTGAAGAGATTCGATAAATACGGTCGCACCTACAAGAGGTTCGCCAGTACTGGCATCAGTGATAGTACCTGTGATACTTCCAGACTGCGCAAATGCGGAAACAGCATAGAAAGCGACACATACCACTGTTAAGAGTAGCTTTTTTAACATAGATGACCTCTAATGTTTGTTTTAAGTTAGTAATGATTAATAAATTCAATTATCAATCGGACTGATAATATTAAATTAATATGCAATCAGAAACAAGGAAAAATGTGCTTTTATCCTTTTAAAGGGATATTTAGATGCACCTATAAGTTTCTTATCAAAACGGTACCAGACAACCATAGAGAAACTTGTTGATAATATACGCTATAATAATCGTTTGATCTTCTAAGGATATAATTATTAAATGGATAAAAACTGTTTTTAAGCCTTGGCGAGTAAAAGTAGAAATTTTTAGAAGTATCATTTGAATTAAATGCATACCCCCACGAGAGTTCATTTAGGCTTGAATGTTCATACCATGGTGGACCGAAAAGGATATACATCATGCCTAGATCGGTTTTCCAACCTTCTTTGTAATTAGAGAATAGTTTATTTGCTTCTTCAACTCTATTATAATAAAGTTCAATTACAGACCGGGCAGTTTTTGGATCATCAATATGGGAAAGCCAAAATCGATCTATCTCGGATTTAAGTTGTTTTTCGTCTTCGATTGCTACTAATCTTTCAAATTCCCTTGAATCCATTAAATAATAAAGTGGAGATGCAAATTCCCTTATATGTTTAATCTCAGGGTAATTATGACTTTTAATTGCAAAGTCTCTGGCCTTATTTATTAATTTCCCCTCACTATTTAGTGTTTCTACCTCAAATCTATAATTCCCTTTGTTAGGAGCTGGGTAAGAAAATTCTATATACACGCTTCCATCGTGAGAAAGCAATCGAGTACCCGAAGCTATAGTTTCAAAATCTTCATAATCAATGCCTTTATATTGCAAGGATGAAACAGAGTATTCTCTTTGATTCATTAAACGTGCAATACTAGTATCAGCTTGGAACTTTATTAGCCTGCTTCTAATGCTAAGTGGCTCCTTAGACCTTTTGTTTGTTACTTGGAAGATAAATCTTATGCTGTCCATTCTTGAAGGAACATCATAAGTAGTGATTGGAAAGAAAGTTTTGTTTGGCTCTTCATCATCTTTTGATAAAAGCTGTATAGCAGAAAGATTTATAAGTGGATTTTTGGGATCAGGTATAAAGACTGAAGTTCTTCTGGATGATTCCTTTCCTGAACTATTATCGCTTACGGTAACTGAAATATCGAATTGACCGGGAATTACTATTATTTCTTCCTGTACAGTAAATGACTCTCCAGATGCGGTGCCAGGAGTGCTTTCTACTATTAAATTTTTGCGGAAGGATGTATTAAAATCGGAGTTAATTTCTGAAATCGAATATTCAATTATGATCTCCGAATATCTTCGATTGTCTTTATATTTGTTTATTAGGCTGGTATAAACTATTTCGGTAGCTATTCGAACAACTGCACTATCATTTTGGTCCAATATTCCAAGAGCAGATATCCGTATTTCCGGATGCCCTAAACGGAATTCATATGTTGTGCCTCTTTCAACTTCAGGTTGAGTGCTTTTACAACTTATAAGTAAAACTAAAAATATCGAAAGGAAGTGAATCTTTGAATTAGTCATCATTCAAAACTATATCAAAGGAAATATTTATAAGTTATCTCTCATGATATTCCCCGTTAGCCACATTTGTATCTGTTGGTACTGAATAGTGTGGTACTGCTGAGTTCTTAATAACAGATAATTATCAAAGGGATAGAATTTGTTTTTTAATCGGGGAGTTTGGAAATAAAAATTTGTTTCAAAATCATTGAAATTATATGAATAAGACCAAACTGTTCTATCTAGTGAAGAATTAACATACCAAGGTGGGCCAAATAGTATGTACATCATTCCCATATCTGTTTTCCAACCTTCTTTAAAACTTGCAAACTGTTTATTAGCCTCTTCAACCCGCTCATAATATAAGGAGATGACATTCTGTGCTTTTTTTGAATTCTTGATATTCTTTAGCCAAAAACGGTCGATAGCTTTTTTCAATTCTGTATTGTCGGTTATGGACATTAATTGCTCGTACTCTTTATCATTCATTAAATAATAAAGAGGAGCTGCTAGCTCTTGAGGTGTTTTTAATGAAGGGTAATTCAGGCTTTTTACACTAAAATCCCTTGCTTTAAAGAGTTCGTTCTCATCATCAGAGTCTGACTTTACTTCAAATCGATAATTTCCGCGGGGAAGGTTTGGAAATAAAAACTCAATGGAAACACTTCCAGGCTGGTTTATTATTCGCCGAGAAGAGCTTATAACTTCATATTTGTCATAAGAAATACCTCTATAAGCAATGTGCGAGTTGTTGTAATTAGGCCAACTCATTGGACGCGCAATAGTAGTATCTGATCTGAATTTGATAAGCCGTGTATCAATTGTGATAGGCTTTTCGGGTTTATTATTTGTTACTTGAAATAAAAACCGAACCGAATCAGCATGATTTGAAATATCGTAGGTAGTAATAGGATCAAAACTTTCACTATAAGTTTCATCTTTAGCAAAAATCTGGATATTAGTAATATGAGAAACCTGATCATTCGGGTTAGGAATGTACGTTTCAGCAGTTCGAATAGTTTGCTTGTTGTTACTTTGATCGGTCACAGAGAAATTAATAATGTACTCGCCCGGTTCTACATTATATACCTTTTTGAAAAGGTATTCTTCCTGGCTAACAATCAAGCTCTGGCTCTTTTCCTCGATTGTAATCGGGTAGCTTTTTGTTTCAATAATATTTTCGGTATTGGTCTGATCCAGAATTTGTACCTCAATTACAATCTCAGATTTAAAGAGCTCTCCTTCTTTTTTGAATACAAGACTGGCATATACAATTTCACCAGTTACTGTTATGTGGGTGCTATCAGTATATTCATCTATTGTTCCGGCTGTAACCAGCCTTACCTCAGGATAACCCGGCTTGAATTGATACCCTCCGCTTCGGTCTATCTCATCAACATAAGAATTGGAGCAACTTGCCATGAATAAAAGCCCAAGAACTACTATTGTAGTTCTCAATACATAAATTCTAATAGCTGTTCTATTTGAAGATTTTGAAAACATATTTTGAAAAAACAGAATAAAGGATTGTAACGAATGAAGTAAAAAATTTAATAAAACATTTCACATAGGAAGCCATAATTAAGCTATCTTTCATTACTTAATATAGTAAGTAACGTCACTCACAAGCACAAATTTTAGGAATAATGATCACTCCACTTCGAAGAACGAAAATCGTATGTACAATAGGGCCAAGCTGTAATACACAAGAGGGGATAACTAATCTTTTTCTGCACGGAATGAATGTAGCCAGGATCAATTTTTCACATGGTTCTCATGAAGTACATAAGCGATCGATTAGCTACATCCGTAAGACGGCTCGCGAGAATGATTACAGTATTGCTGTTTTGATGGATTTACAAGGTCCAAAAATCCGGGTAGGTCAAATGAAAGATGATGGGCAAATTTTGAAAGAAGGAGATACAATCAGGATTACCGGAGAAGATGTTGAGGGTACTGATACAGTAATTCCAATAGACTATAAAAATCTGGTTAACGAAGCGGAAGTAGGGAATAAGATTCTTCTTGACGATGGTCTTCTTGAATTCAAAATCACTGCAAAAAGGGGAAATGAACTTGAAGCGAAAGTAGTAGTAGGGGGGCTCCTCAAATCCAGAAAAGGAGTAAATCTACCAAACGTTAAAATTTCTATTCCCGCTCTTACAGAAAAAGATATAAAGGATCTTGAATTTGGGTTGACTCAGGATGTGGATTTTGTGGCTTTATCTTTTGTAAGATCCGCAAAAGAAGTGCTTGATCTTAAACGTAGAATCGCAGAATCAGATTGTGAGGCCGGGGTTATCGCTAAGATAGAGAAGCCAGAGGCGGTTGATAACATCGATGAAATTATTGAAGCGGCAGATGGAATCATGGTAGCCAGGGGTGATTTAGGGATTGAAATTGCTACCGAAGAAGTGCCTTTTGTTCAAAAAATGATTATTGAAAAATGCAGGAAATATGGTAAACCTGTAATCACAGCTACTCAAATGTTAGACTCAATGATCACTAACCCGCGTCCTACACGTGCAGAAAGCTCCGATGTGGCGAACGCGGTACTTGATGGAACCGATGCTGTAATGCTTTCTGGAGAAACTGCAGCCGGTAAATACCCGATGGAAGCAGTGAATGTTATGGATCGAATCTGCAGAAAAATAGAGGAACGAAGGTTGCAATTATATAACAGTTTAGAGTATCGAAAACCTGATTTGAGGGAAAAGCAAATAATAGAATCGATTGCGTTTTCCTGCATAGCGATGGCTGATAATGTAGAAGCAAAAGTGATTAGCACAATTACTCACTCGGGTAACACTGCCAGAAGAATTGCAAAATTCCGACCCAAGGCTCCAATTTTTGCGTTTACAGAATCTCAAAAAGTACGCCGCCAATTGAATCTCGTTTGGGGAGTTCAGTCTGTTCGGTTAGATGAACTTTTTGATACCGACAAAAGTGTTAAGTTAATGGAACATTATTTGGAAGATCGGGGGATGGTTAAATCCGGACACAGAATTATCATTGCCACAGGTATGCCTACTGCAAAGCGTGGGCGTACAAATATGATAAAAGTAAGTACCATAGATTGATCTCAGCCGTTCTTAGGCCGAAATTCAACAGTATTGATGCGAAAGTTAACAGGTATAATTTTAGTAGTGTTTTTTTTAACGGGGTGTAAAACTTCGTTCAAGTCTAACTTTAGAGACTTTAACGCTTACTATAATACCTTTTACAACGCAAAAAAAAGCTTCAATCAAGGCCAAAAGAGATCTGAAGAACAAGCACGGAAATATAACACGCTTCAGCCAATCCGCATTCACGAAACCCCGCTTGGAGCAGGTGCAGGGGATTTTCAGAATGCTATAGATAAAGGCGCAGACATCCTTCGAAAATATGATGAAACCAAATGGGTTGATGATGCCCTGGAAATAATTGGGAAGTCTTACTTCTATCGTAAGGAATACTTTTCTGCAGATGAGAAATTTGATGAACTCTACATTTCTTCTGAAAATGAAGTAATGAAGCAACGTGCTGTATATTGGAAAGGGAGGGTACTATTAGAGCTTAGAGTTCATAATCAAGGTGTTCAATATCTAACGGAACAGCTTTCCTTGTATGATGGAGAGTGGAAAGAGGGACTGGAATTTCAGGTTCGGGTTGTACTGGCAGAACATTATGTAGAAAGAAAGAACTGGGTGAATGCAATAGACCAATTGACTCACTCTGTACCCAAACTCCCAAAAAAGGCATATAAGGAACGAGGGTATTTTCTAATCGGTCAAATTCATGAGATTCTTGGCAATAATGAGGAAGCTTTTGCTGCCTATGATCAAGTAACAAAAAATTATACCAATTACGACATACAGTTTGAGGCGCAAAAAAAGAAAGCAGAGGTAGCCCGTGCTCTTGGTAACTCAGACGAAGCATATAAAGTGTTTTCCAGTATGGTTCGGGATGACAAGAACACGGAGTTTATCTCTGAGCTTAATTATGAACTCGGTAAAACGGAGCTGGACAGAGGCAACTATAAAAAAGCCGAAGAGATTTATATTGATATTTTGAGAGATCCCAGAGTAAAACCAGGCCAGGTAACCCGAGCCAGGGTTTACTACGGATTAGCAGAAATAAATCGGTTTGAATATAACAATTTTGAGCTGGCCGCTGCTTATTACGACTCATCTGCACAGGTAAATGTGAGTAGAGAAGAATTGCCTGAAGACTATAATGCTGATGAACTGGCGGTTTCGTTTGGTGATTACGCTCGATTAAAAAATGAAATTCATCTTCAGGATAGTCTTTTATGGCTTGGATTATTACCTCAGGATGAATTCGACTCGGTATTAGTGGTGTTGGAAAATCAAAAAAGAGAAGAAATAGCCCGCCTTCAAAAAGAGCAGGAAGAACGGCGTAATACTCTTATAAATGTAGATGCACCCGGCGGCCAGAATAATCAGCAACAAAATACAGAACGTAATGGATTTCTAAGCCACAAAAACCCTGTTCTGATTGCAGAAGCTTCTCAACAGTTTAATGCGGTTTGGGGGGGCAGGCCTCTTGTTGATAACTGGAGAATTTCGTCATTGATTGTTAATGAAGTGATAGCTCAGAGTCAGGAGGGTGAAAATAATTCCGGAATATCAAGAGGAAATAATAATCAGGTGTTCATAAATATTGATTTAAGTGGAATTCCATTTACTCCAAAAGAACAGGATTCGGTCAGGGAAGATTTAGCCTCACTAAATTACGAGCTTGGAAACCTATTCTTCCTGTCGCTTAACCTTCCTGATAGTGCTGAAACCTACTTTATAAAAGTTTTGGAAGAACGTCCCCAAAGTGGGGTCGCCCCTGTCTCTTTGTATTCGTTGTCTGAATTGTATGCAATCAAAAATGAGAATGATAAAGCTGAGGAAAGAGCGAAAGAACTATTAAATAAGTATCCCAACTCTATATACGCGGATAGAGTTATTGAAACCTATGGTTTTGAACGGCCAAACTTGGATGAAGAAACAGAACGAGATCCCAAAGCAGACTACTTCTCTATCATCGAAAATGAATCTTTATCAGATACAACAAAAGCAGGTTCATTGGTTGAGTTTGAAAAAGAAAACAGAGGGACAATGATAGCTGCGCGCGCACTTTATGATGCTATTCAAACCTACATCGTGGTAGCAAAAAAAGACTCCGGATTTGCTGAAAATCTTACAACATGGAATCAGGTAAATAATAGCTGGGAAAACTCTTTAGAAAAGTTAGCAAACCAGAAAGATTCTGCGCGCATTGCTCTTGCAGATACAAATCTATCCATATCAGACAGCTTGTACTATTCAAGTCTTTTGGACTCGACCCTTACCCCACCGGATTTCAGGCCTTTGTTTCCTTATCGGGGAGAATATTGGGATTCTACCCGAAGTTCGATTACCACTTTTTTAGCAAATTATAGCCAATCGGTATTAGCGGGTCAGATCAACACATTAAACTCCGAATTTAGTCTTCCTGAAGAGCTAACTCAGGAAAACCCAATCGGGAATGTGGAGCCGGACTTGAATCCTTCCACCGAGTACTTGAGCTGTACCGAGATAGAACAAGAAGTTTATATAAGAGGTGGAACGGACAACTTTTTGAACACAGTGAATTTCCCTGAAGAATTTCAGGAAAAGGAAATTAGTTTTCTCTTCTTTATAAATATTCGTGGAATTATTGATGAGTTTAAGCTCTCATCAGAAACTCAGACACAAGAACTAATCGATGCTTTTATTACCGCCATAGATCAAAATCTTACTTTTGATCCGGTTCTTGTTGAAGGTGAGGCTGCGCCTGTAAGTTGTGAACTTACTTTCAATTTGGTTCCCTAGTTTAGTCTGGCTAATTCTTTCTTGATTTTTTTGATGAGTACGGGACCTTCATACACCAAGCCTGTATAAATCTGAATTAAGCTAGCTCCAGCGTCAAACTTCTCTATTGCAGATTCAGGGCTATCAATTCCGCCAACACCTATGATTGGTTTTGTTCCTTGGAGCATTTCATCAAGCCAGCCTACAACTTGTGTACTAGATTTAGCGATCGCTCGACCACTTAATCCCCCATTACCAATTTCCTGAAGCTTGTCCTTCGAAGTATTGAGGTTAGATCTATTGGACGAAGTGTTTGTAGCCACATAACCGGCTATAGAATATCGCTCGCATATTTCAACCAAAGTTTCTAGAGTTGCTTTATCGGTATCAACTGAAAATTTAACTAAGGTTGGTTTTCTACCTTCTTTTGTGATTCCAAGACCGGATAATAAAGCCTCCAGAGCATCCGGATCTTCGAATGTTTTTCCCTCTCCGGTATTAGGACATGAAATATTTACTGTGATATAATCAGCTACTGTATTTGCAAGCTCATAACTGAAAAGATAATCCTGAATTGCTGCATCACCATGAATATTTGCATCATTTGTTTTTGCAATGTTCACACCGAGTGGGATATCCAACTTTATAGAGGAAAGTCTTTTTACTACCGCTCCAGCCCCCTGGTTATTAAGCCCCATTCTGTTAATTAAGGAGTAATCTTCCGGCAACCTGAATGCACGGGGTTTTGGGTTTCCTTTAGATGGTTGAGCTGTAATACTTCCCACTTCAACAAAACCAAAACCGAGTGCTTGCATAGCCAGAGGGGTCTCTCCGTTTTTATCAAAACCGGCAGCAAGACCGATAGGATTCGGGAATCTCAACCCAAAAAAATCTCTTCTTAAACCCGGATGTTCAAATCCATAAAACAGTTTAGCAGAAGTTTTAAGGAAAGAAGAAGAACTGGTTTTAGCGGAAAAGCTAACGGCTGATTCATGTGCCGATTCGGCATCTTTCCTGAAAAGAATAGGTTTGAATAGTGACTTATAGAACATCCGTAGAAATTTCTAACAATGATAAGGAAAAGCCTGCAAAAAAAGGGAGAGAAGCCGTATCATCATCTTTTAATTTATGCCAGAATACATTGAATACATATCAGGTTTAATTAACCAAAAAAGGAGGCACGGACCAGTAGTTTTTCTGGATTCTCAAAAAAAAGACCATCCGGCAAGTACTAAATCTTATCTCGCGGCTCAACCTAATGCGTGGATTAAAAGCCATGGAGATGAGCTAATCATTTGGGATGGTAAGGAAGTACGTAAAACTAGAGGAAATCCCTGGGTTGCGTTAAGTGAATTTACCCAACAACATAAAGATTGGCTTTTTGGTTATTTGGGGTATGATTTAAAGAACTATATCGAAGATTTAGATTCAAAGAATCCAGCTATTAGCTCTGCCCCCGATATGTTTTTTATGGTTCCGGGGCTCTTGGTAGAAATTACAAATCAGGAAGAAATACGTGTTCTGAAGGGTATTCTAACAGATTATATAGTACCAGAAGTGCCTACGGATGAGATTTTTGTTGAACCCAAAATCAGTATTGATAAGCAAGAATACCTCAAAAAAATAGAAAAGGCACAGCGACATATTGCTGAGGGAGATTTTTATGAGATTAATGTTTCACATGCTTTGGAGTTTACGTTCGAGGGAGATGAGTTTCAGTTATACAAAAAAATGCGTGCACTAGGGCCGGTGCCATTTGCATCATTTATCCAGATAGATGGAGTAACAGTATGTTCTTCTTCTCCTGAAAGATTCCTTTCCAGAAAAGGTAATAAAGTGTGGTCTCAACCAATTAAGGGAACATTATCCCGAAATGGAAAAGATGATGAAAAACATCGGGAGGAACTTCTTAACTCCGAAAAAAATAGAGCCGAGAATCTAATGATTGTTGATTTGGTTCGGAACGATCTTAGCAGGATCGCCAAAAAAGGTTCAGTAAAAGTGAAAAATCTATTCGAAGTTCAAAGTTTTGAGACCGTTCATCAATTGGTGTCAACGGTTCAATGTGAGGTAGAATCAGACCAGAATTCAGTTGAGATTATCAAAGCTTGTTTTCCGATGGGGTCAATGACAGGCGCTCCCAAAATTTCGGCGATGAAGGCCATTGAAACTTTGGAAGATTACAAGAGAGGGATTTATTCGGGAGCGATTGGATATATAACTCCTGAGCAGGGTTTCGATTTTAATGTGGTGATAAGGACAGCCATCATCGAAAAAGGGAAATTGGTTTTTCCGGTTGGCGGCGCAATTACCAGCGATTCTATTCCTGAGGAAGAATGGGAAGAAACCTTAGTTAAATCCAAGGCACTAACTATCGCGATAGATTAATTTCTAAAAAAGTGAATGATTACTTATTTGGGAAAGTTAAGCACTAGAAATCCCTTCACACATTCATAATGAAAGATCTACACAACAAAGTAAGCACATTAAAAGAGCTAAAAGAAAGCGGGTGGGTATCAGTCTCAGTAAAAGATGAAATACGAAAGAATCTCATTAAAAAAATGAGAAATGGAGGGGCGATATTCGAAGGAATTTTAGGTTATGAGAAAACTGTACTACCTCAAATTCAACATGCGCTGCTCTCTCGGCACGACATGATTTTGCTAGGACTTAGAGGTCAGGCAAAAACCAGAATTCTACGCATGCTGGTTCAGTTTTTAGATGAATATATGCCTGTAGTTGGAGGCTCAGAAATTAATGACGACCCGTTTAAGCCATTATCAAGATTTGCAAAAGAATTGATTGATGAGAAAGGAGATGAAACTCCCATTGAATGGGTTCATCGTTCTCATAGGTATGGAGAAAAACTGGCAACACCCGATACCACAGTTGCTGACCTTATCGGAGACATTGATCCCATTAAAGCGGCTACTCACAAACTTAACCTGGCAGACGAAAAGGCTATTAACTTTGGATTGATTCCGCGCGCCAACAGAGGGATTTTCGTGATCAATGAGCTCCCTGATTTACAGCCACGAATCCAGGTAGCCCTGCTTAATATTATGCAAGAAAGAGATATTCAGATCCGAGGGTTCAATGTTCGAATTCCGCTGGATATTTCGATGGCTTTTTCTGCGAATCCGGAAGATTATACCAATCGTGGAAATATAATCACTCCTCTTAAAGACAGAATTGACGCACAGATCATTACACATTACCCAAAAGAGTTGGAGATCGGAATAAACATTACCAAACAAGAGGCTTGGGATAATCGCGAGGATGAAATCAAAGTACATGTTTCGGATGTATATCGTGAGATAATAGAGCGAGCGGCTTTCGAGGCAAGGGACTCAGATTATGTAGATCAGAAAAGTGGAGTTTCCACACGCATGACGATCACAGCAATGGAGCAAATAATTTCTTCTGCTGAAAGAAGAGCTGTTCTTAACAGGGAAACGGAAACTTCGATTCGTATTGCCGATGTGTATCATATGATTCCGGCACTAACCGGAAAGCTGGAACTCGTATATGAAGGCGAGCAGGAAGGTGCTATCAGTGTTGCAAAGCATATTATCGGAAGATCAATCAGTAAAACATTCAGAAAATATTTCCCGGATCCTCAAAGTCGTTCTGAAGAAGAAAAAAGCAGCTACAAAGCAATAACAGATTGGTTTTCTGCAGGTAATGAAATCAATATACCTGATATTCTTCCAGATAAAGAGTATTTCAAAGTGTTGAATAAAGTGTCCGGGTTAAAAGAGCTTGTCGGGAAGCAGGTTAAATCAACTTCTGAATCAGAGCTTTACTCGTGGATGGATTTGGTCTTAGAAGCTTTGCATCAAAATTCTATGTTAAGTAAACAAGATTTAGATGACGAAACTTTGTACTCCGATATGGTAAGTTCCATGTTTTCTTCATTCAGTGATTTAGATAATTCAGATTTCAATGATTTTGAAGTATAAAATGATTGAATTCGCTTAAAGATAGTCTTATATTTAAAGCCTTTCCCAAAAACTGAAGGAAGTAAAGAAATTATGAAAACAGGAATTCATCCGGATTACAAAGAAATCACCGTTGTTCTAAGTGACGGTTCTGAGATTAAGACCCGCAGCACACTTAAAACTGCTGATGGAATATATAAGAGTGAGATTGATTCAACTAATCACCCTTTTTATACCCGTAAGTCTTTTACTGCTAAGGCAGGCCGTGTAGATCGCTTTAAGCGCATGTACGACAAAAAGCAATAAGAAATTTTCTTACAAATTTTGAAAGGATGCATCAGAAATGGTGACATCCTTTTTTATTTTCAGCTATGCAGATAAAAAAGTTTGAAGTCGGTCCCTTTTTGGAAAACACCTATCTGATTTCATCAGAGAGAGAAAGTATTGTAATAGATCCGGGCTTCTCTAATGAAGCCGAATTCAAAAATTTTAATGCGTACTTGCTCGAAAATGGTCTTACACTAATAGCCATTGTGCTAACACATGCTCATGTCGATCATGTATTAGGCTTGCAGAGAGTACTCAAAGATTTTGATCTCCCGGTCTATTTAAATACAGAAGATCTTTTTTTGTGGGAAAACTTTGGTAATCAGGCTACTATGTTTGGATTGAATCAGGTTGGATTTAGTTTTACTCCAGAACCCCTACCTTCAGAAGGCATTTTAAAGATATGCGGCTTCGAGTTTGAATGTTTATACACCCCTGGGCATTCACCGGATCATACATCACTGTATTTTAAAGAAGAAGGTTTCTTAATCGCCGGGGACGCTCTTTTCCGGGAAAGTATAGGAAGAACAGATTTATACAAGGGAGATTTTGAGGTACTGGAGAAATCAATAAAGGAGAAGTTGTTTTCTTTACCCGGTGAGACTACCGTTTATCCGGGCCATGGACCTGCAACAACCATAGCTCATGAGAAGAAGTATAATCCATTTGTAAAGGGTTAACTTTCCTTCAACTTTGAAATCTCAGTAGTGTATTCGTCGGCTTTTTCTTCATTGATGGTGATGAGCCGCTCATACATTTTAATAGCTTCCTTTTTATTTCCCTGTGTTACATGGATTCTTGCGAGAGTCTCAGAGATAATGTCCTCTATTTCAGTAGATTCTTCACTTAAATCGGGTCCATCTTCCCCATCCATTGATATTTGAATCCGTTGAGATTCTACAGCTTCCAGCATTTCTATTAGGCGATCCAAATCCAGAATAGGGGATGTCCGGGAAGCCTGTTGTAACCTTCTTTGAGAGCTGTATTCTGTTTTGGGTATGGAAGCTTCAAATAACTCCGGGTGAACCAAAAAATAGTGTAAGTGCTCCATTAAAGGACTCCCCGGAGCATAGGTTTTAGCTATCAACGCCTCTTTAATAGCTTTTTGATTTTCTTCCTGAAGATGATAAAACCAAGCTAAAAGAAAATGTCCTACAGCGTCCGGGTCACGCTTTTTAATATGCCGATGTAATTTTTTCGTTACACCCTTCGGGTCTTCCTCAAATTTTTCAACGTAAGAGGAGAGAGATTTCGGAATATTGAATGGTAACGTTTGCATAACTATTTGCAATAATACTGTGACTCGCTATTACATACAAAAGGAATTACCAACTGCTCACCGCGTCATTAAACATGTCGTTTGCAATTTGTTCGAGCGCCTCATCAGCAGCTTCCTGTTCACCGTTTACAGGATCATCTGTAGGATCGAAAGTAAAAGTCCCGGTAAATGATTTGTTCCACAAAGCATCTTCATCAGTTTTGTACTGAAAACTTCCCCTAACGCTGATCGAAATCTGGTTTTGGTTCGCCTGTTCATCGCCACCGATACTAAAAGGACGATTGCTGTAACTAACAATAGAGCCATCTAGTATGGCATCAGCATCACTTTCGCT
The DNA here is from genome assembly GCA_048058975.1 of Balneola sp. Lineage (GTDB taxonomy): Bacteria > Bacteroidota > Rhodothermia > Balneolales > Balneolaceae > RHLJ01. Next base: position 17,713 of record JBLLNP010000004.1, on the reverse strand, counting down.
ATTGGCAAGTTGTAGTCGGCTCTGATTTACAAACCGTTCAATCAAAGCCAGGTTTAACCGATCACTCAAATCCCCGAACCCACTGTTTGATTGATCAGGGAAAAAAGGAATGTAGATAGTGTTTACTCCTTCAGGGATCGAGGTTCCGGTAAAGCTATAGCGAAGACACCCATGTGAAAAAAAAATTAAAACAAATAGTAAAACGGGAACATGTTTACGCCAGGCCATACTGATCCAGTTTTCTATATAGAGTTCTTTCGCTTATACCGAGTGTTTCGGACGCTTTACGGCGGTTCCCGTCATATTTATCAAGAGCTTTTTTGATCAGGAACTGCTCAGTGTCTTCAATAAATGGAATTTCACCATCTCCAAAGAATCGGATTAACTCAGATTCTTCATGATCAATGATTTCAGATTCATCTTCGTCCGGTTGCTTATTTGGGAACGAGCTCATCCCTAAAGAAGCCTGGTTTCCCAAATCTATATTCAGGTTTGAAGGCAGTTCCGATTTAACTTCGTCTCGAATTGCAGGAGGCAACGCTTTAATTCCTTTATCAGAAAGCGAGGAGTATAGAAAGTTTGCCAGCATTCGTTTTACGTCGCCAATATCATTTCTGAGCTCTACCAGGGCCCTGTAAACCAATTCGCGGTCACGCCGGTCAAAATCGGAATCGGAGTTTTGACCGGATTCTGAGCCAGCCACCATAGGTAGATTATCAGCTGAGCCTTCATGTTGTCTCCCTTTCAAATACTTCTGGAGACGTTCTACATCAATAAATTGTGACTTCTCAAGTACCACAAGTTGCTCGGCAACATTTCGAAGCTCCCTGATATTGCCAGGCCAGCGATATGATATCAATAGTTCACGGGCTTCATCAGAAAATCCCTTAAAAACAGAATCATATCGGGCTGAAAAATCCTGAACAAACTTTCTAAAAATGGGGATGATATCATCCTGACGTTCTCTAAGAGGAGGAAGGTTAATCTGAACGGTATCTAATCGATAGTAAAGATCTTCGCGAAAGGTACCGTCTTGAACCATTTTCCAAAGATCTCGGTTTGTCGCAGCAATTAGACGCACATCTGTAGTTTGTACTTTACTTGAACCCACACGGAAAAACTCCCCGTTTTCAAGTACTCGTAACAGTTTTACCTGAACATTTTTTGGTGTATCTCCAATTTCATCAAGAAAAATAGTACCACCGTTAGCTTTCTCGAAATAGCCTTCCCTGGAATCATTAGCACCTGTAAAAGCACCTTTCTCATGTCCAAAAAGTTCGCTTTCAATAATTCCCTCAGGAATGGCTCCGCAGTTAACAATAACTAAGTTATTACGTTTTCTTTCACTGGTTCCGTGGATAGCCCTTGCTGTTACATCCTTTCCAACACCACTTTCACCTTGTAATAAAACCGTGATGTCAGTTCTGGACACCTGCATAATTTTGTCAACTACCTGCCGGATGGCGGGTGAGCTTCCGAGTAATCCGAATTGTTCCTGAAATACTTCGCGATCCATAGTTATCTTTTTGCGTCTGTCATTCTGTCGTAAAGGTAACGAATCCCGATGTGTTTATTAACTCTTTTCTTGAGCTAAGTTAGCTATTTTATCAACTCAGTTGCTTGCTCAATAGGGAGAGCTCTGGTTTCTTTAAAACTGGAAAGAACCAGATTCGAACGTGTTTTATTAACCCCATTCCATGATTGAATTCTGGAAAGTAGTCGCTCGAATGAAGAGGTGTTTTTAGTACGTACTTTGAGCAGATGAGAACCATCTCCGGTAATAGAATGGCACTCCAGTACTTCAGGTTCACTCGATATCTTTTGAACGAATTCAGGATAATGTTCAGAACCATCCACCTGTACAAAAAGAAACGCGGTGATATCAAAGTTAAAGTCTTTACTGTTCAGGATGGCATGATACCCTTGAATGAGCCCTCTTTCTTCCAGTTTTTTCATTCGCTCAGATACGGATGGAACGGAAAGGTTTACAAGCTCTGCAATTTTGTTACGTTGCGCTCTCCCATTCTCCTGGAGATGGTTCAAAATAGCTATATCAATGTCGTCTAGAAGGTGGGTCATGTGAAAGTGTCTGAATTCCTAAAATTTCTTTGGATAAAATAAAATAGCCTAATTTATTTAGGAATTAAATTAGATAAGCCCCATCAAAAATAAAAGATAAAAGTTTAAGAGAACGCAAAAAAATATTAACGAAGTCGTGATTTGGTCTTATCTTTGGAATTCCATTTCAAATCTCAAAAAGTTGCAGGAATGCTTGATATAAACTTCATCAGATCGAATAAAGAACTTGTAGAAAAGGCTATACTTGATAAGGGGGAAAAAGATATTTCTATTGTGGAAGAAGTTCTTACCAAAGATGAAGAATGGCGTGCATTAGTTCATAAAGCGGACGGAATCAGAAGCGAAAGTAACTCCAAAGCCAAACAGATTGGAATGTTGATGGGGCAAGGGAAAAAAGAAGAAGCACAGGCAATCATAGCTGAGACTTCATCCCTGAAAGAACAGATTAAAGAATTTGAAGAACAGGTTAAGTTACTTCAGGAAGAAAGAGAGACATTACTGCTTCGCATTCCAAATGTTCCTCATGAAAGCGTACCAGTAGGTGCTACTGAAGACAACAACGAAGTGTTTTCAACCTGGGGAGAACCAAATAAAGAAGAATGGAGGAAACCTCATTGGGAACTTACCGAGCGTTATGGATGGGTTGATTTTGAACGAGGGGTGAAAGTTACAGGAGCTGGATTTCCTTTTTATGTGGGACCAGTTGCCCAGCTTCAAAGAGCTCTTATAAACTACTTTATTAATGAGGCAGGTAAAGCGGGTTATACCGAATTGCAAGCTCCCTATTTTGTGAATGAAGATTCAGCCAGAGGAACGGGTCAGATTCCGGATAAAGAAGACATGATGTATGTGATTCCCAGGGATGAGTTTTTTGCTATCCCTACTGCGGAAGTTCCTGTGACTAATTTCCATAGAGATGAAATTCTGAAAACAGAAGATCTTCCTGCCAGGTACGTCTGTTATACTCCCTGCTGGAGGAGAGAAGCAGGTTCTTATGGAAAGGATGTACGTGGATTGAACCGGCTCCATCAGTTTGATAAAGTAGAGCTGGTTAAGATTGTACAGCCTGAAACTTCTTACGATGAATTGGAAAGTCTTCGTGAGCATGCAGAGAAATTACTTCAAGCGCTTGAATTACCTTATAGAACGCTTCTTATGTGTACGGGAGATATGGGCTTTACCCAGAGCAAGAAATATGATCTGGAAGTCTGGAGTCCGGGACAACAGCGTTGGCTGGAAGTAAGCTCCTGCTCAAATTTTGAAAGTTTCCAGGCGAGAAGGATGCAGCTTCGTTACCGAAAAGAAGAGAAGAATACCGAAATGGTGCATACCTTAAATGGTTCAGCGTTGGCTCTACCCAGAGTGGTAGCGGCTATTCTGGAGGCTTATCAGGAAGAGAATGCAAAGGTTAGAGTTCCGGAAGTGTTAAAGCCATTTATTGGAAGGGATTATCTTTAGGTGAAAGGTGAAATCTCACTTTGTAGCTTTTACTTTTTCTTAGAAAAATACCAGACAGCCCAGATAATTCCTCCTATTAGCAAAGCAAGTCCGAACCCTCCCAGAAAGGCATAAAGCAGATAAGGAATAACAAGGCTTACTACTATTCCGGTAATTGCTTTAATAGGTGAAGCTGCTACACCTGCAGCTCCCAAAAACGACTTAAAAACCATGGCTAATCTCGACAACATGACAATCTCCTTTGTTTAAACGGAGAATGAGTACGAAGTGAATTATAAAAAGATACATTGTAGTTATTGGTTAATTGTTATTAGCGGGGTCAATTAATAATTAACCGATAACCATCAACTAAACCAATGCAAAAAACTCTTCTTCTTTATAGTTAAGAAGAATTTCGAGGATGGGCTGCATTTCAGAATGCTTCATCAATTCAAGACGAAGTTTTTTCCCGTTTCGGATTCCTTTCAGATACTGTCCGTAATGCTTTTTCATGATTACAACCCCGTACTTTTCTCCCTGGTGCTCAACAGATTTTCTGAGTTGATCTGCGGTAAGCTCCAGCCGTTCCTGAAGAGTAGGTTCAGGCAAAAGTTCTCCGGTTTCTAGATAATGCCGGGTTTGCTCAAAAATCCATGGGTTTCCTATAGCGCCACGACCGATCATCACTCCATCCACACCGGTTTCATCAAACATTTTCTTTGCAAGCTCAGGGGTTGTTACATCACCGTTGCCGATAATCGGGATTTCAAGTCCGGGTGTATTTTTCAATTTTTTGAGCCATTCCCACCTGGCATCCCCTTTGTATTTTTGTGAACGGGTACGTGCGTGAACGGTAAGAGCTTTTACTCCGATTCTCTGAAGCATTAAAGCTACTTCCTGAATACGAATGGTATCATCATCCCAGCCAAGACGGGTTTTAACGGTTACAGGTTTATTTTGTACAGCGTCAACTACAGTGCCGGCCATGCGCTCCATCATGCCGATATCTCTTAAGCAGGCAGCTCCAGCTCCCTTATTAACCACTTTATAAACCGGGCATCCGAAATTTATATCAACTAAATCCGGGTTGTTATTTTCAGCTACTTTTGCCGCACCTTCCATAGCTTCTTCGCGCCCACCAAAAATCTGGATTCCAAAAGGACGTTCACTCTCAGTGTAGCTCATTTTATGGAGCGCAATATCTGAGTCCCGTATCAAAGCTTCAGAACTGATGAACTCGGTATATACAATATCTGCACCTTTTTGGCGGCAAATTTGCCGAAAAGGGGAGTCGGTTACATCCTCCATCGGAGCGAGGAAAAGCGGTTTTTCTGGAAGGGTAATTGAGTCGATCTTCATAGTTCATCAAAAATTAACAAAAGATACGGATTTTGAAGCGTTTGACGTAACTGAATTGAATTGCTCACTAACTTGGAGTAGTCATTTGGTGGATTAACCACTATATTTTGCGTCTAAAATTTAATCCTAAATAGAAGCAGACATGTCACTTGATTTAGCAAAGATTGAAGAGCTACTAGGCGATGAAGCCTCATATCTTCTTGACCACAAAAGCGAAACCATCAGTAAAGATCGTTTGGCTTTACCATCCGGAACTTTCGTGGACGATATCTGGTCACACTCAGACCGAAATAACAGAGTGTTAGGAAATTTACAATGGATGTTTGAAGCCGGACGTTTGGGTGGAACTGGCTTTTTATCAATCTTGCCTGTAGATCAGGGCATCGAGCACTTTGCGGGAGCATCATTCGCAAAAAATCCGGATTACTTCGATCCTGAAAATATTGTGAAACTTGCTATCGAAGCAGGTTGTAATGCGGTGGCATCTACTTTTGGAGCATTAAGAGTTGTTTCCAGAAAATACGCTCACAAAATTCCTTTCGTAGTTAAAATCAATCACAATGAACTTTTAACTTACCCGAATACTTTTGATCAGATTATGTTTGGTACGATTGATCAGGCGTATGATATGGGTGCTGCTGCTGTTGGAGCTACCATTTACTTTGGATCAGATGAATCAAACCGTCAGATACAGGAAGTAGCTGAAGCATTCGCTTACGCTCATGAATTGGGTATGGCTACCATTCTTTGGTGTTACACTCGTAATAACGCGTTTAAAGTAGATGGAGTGGATTATCATACTTCTGCTGACTTAACTGGTCAGGCCAACCATATTGGTACTACTATTGGAGCAGATATTATCAAACAAAAACAACCTACCAATAACGGTGGTTACAAAGCACTAAACGCAGGGAACTCCAGCTACGGAAAGTTGGACGAGCGAATTTATACTGAGCTTACTTCTGATCACCCTATTGATCTTACTCGTTACCAGGTTGCAAACTGCTTTATGGGACGTGCTGGACTAATCAATTCAGGCGGTGCTTCTGGAGCTAACGATTTTGCTGATGCGGTTAAAACGGCAATTATCAACAAGCGTGCAGGTGGTATGGGCTTAATTTCAGGTCGTAAAGCTTTCCAGCGCCCAATTGGTGAAGGAGTTAAACTGTTGAATATGATTCAGGATGTATATCTGAATGATGAAGTAACGATAGCGTAACTTTTTCGTAAATTCTTTACAGCCACGTACAATCTTGTGCGTGGCTTTTTTTATACTTGTCCAAATACATTTTTTTGAGTACGCCCGGAAATAACATAGCACAACCCCAAAACTTTATCTCAAAGCGGTATCTGATACTGTCGATATCTCTGAGTTTGTTGACTATGGCGGGAGTTATCTGGTACACCTACACTCCGGGAGTACTTACCCACCTTGCTCCAAAAAGGATGCCCGGATTAGTAATCGCCTTGGTTGTTTCCTTTTTAAGAGTTTGGTTCACAGCGGCAAAGTTCAGAGTGCTTTCGGAAGGTGTGATAAGCTGGATAGGTGCATTTCGGATTGTGCTCACATGGGACTTTACTTCAGCTGTTACGCCCTCTACTATCGGCGGGGCACCTATGGCCACTTACGCTATGACAAAAGAAGGATTAAATTTAGGTGAATCGACCGCCATAATCCTTTATAGTGTATTACTCGATCAAATCTGGTTTGCGATTGCAATTCCTATTCTTCTGATAAGCGGGATTTTTTACGAAGTAGTACCGCCCGAAGTTGGTTTGGTTGGTGAGGCTTCCATGTTGTTGCTCTATGTGATTCTCTTGAGTTATGCGAGTATTTTGGCTTATGGAGTATTGGTAAATCCTGCCGCAATAAAAAAAGTGGTAAAAGCTGTTTTTAAACTGCCCATTCTGAGAAGATATAGCGATAAGATAAACGCGGAAGCTGAGAACCTCGAAAGTTATGCTCACCAGCTACGTAAAAAACCAATCAGCTTTTTGCTAAAGGCGTTTTTCTTTTCAACAATGACCTGGCTTGCCCGAATCGCTTTACCTACAATTGTGATTTTAAGTCTTCTACCGGCACCGGAAGTTCTTTCCTCTCTCAGAAGTCTGGCCATGAATCTTGCATTTCTGGTAGTTCCAACTCCCGGAGGTAGTGGTGGTGTAGAAGGTCTCTTTGTGCTTTTCCAGGGACCACTTATCTCAAGAGAATCATTTATTGGGCTAGCCCTATTTCTATGGAGAATCATCAGCTATTATATAACTATTGCAATTGGGATGGCCGCTACTACCTGGTACATAAACCGGCAGGTAGTTGAGATCACTAATAAGGATTGATTTAATTATCCTGTAGAGTGTAAGTATAGTAGAGTCTTCCTGAGCTGTTATAAGAATACTGAATAAAACGGGTTATTCTTGTAATACCTCTTTCTTTAGATAATGTAATTCTGGTGGAATTAAAGGGTGGTTGTCCGTTATTGGGTTCAATATAAATTACTTCTGTATGTGGATTTTCGAAATCAGATGGGTAATAGGTATAAAAGTCATTAGCTGTGGTACCCACTTCAGGAAACAGGTCAAGAGATTCAATCCGTTTATTTTTTACAGTTAGGTTTAGGGTATCAACTTCTGCAGAATCCAATCTTGATCCTCCAAAACCGGTTGGTGCCCATGTTATGTATCGCTCAAAAAGTATGGTTGTATCTGGAGAAGTAGAAATCGAAACAGGAAGTAATGAAAAGTCATATTCTATTGTCCCTGTATTCTCTTCATTACGGGTATGAATAAATTTTAAAGTATCACCTAAGTTAGGAAGCGGGAAATAATTTTCTGTACGTGATAATAAAGTATTATTCACATAATCGTTTTCAATCTCTTCCCGTTGGATTTGAATAACATTAATAAGTAACTCCCAATCAAGGCATGTTTCAGGTCTAGAAACCTCTTGAGAATTAAATGGTGCAATACCCATAGTGCGTGTGAATTCATAACTTAATCCATTTTTATTTTTAATTCTAAAAGTTAATGTTGTATCAAGAGGTATATCTTTAAGCATTAAAAAAGCTGGATAAGGCACACCACTAAAAGAGTATATTTCATTAAGGCAATCACCTTCATCTAACATCTGTTTCCAGATTCCGTTTGACAGGAATTCAAATCCATCAATACTTTCATTAATTCTGGAATCCAGATACTCAGGAATTTTAATAACGAACGCAGCAGAATCAATTCTGGTAGGATTTACTGTAGCGTTAATTCCAAAATTATTACTATAAATTGAACGACTTATTGTTTTGGATGTAGAAACTTCAGGGAACCTGTCTGTTTGTTTAACTATAAGATTAATCTGAAGAGTGTCTAGGTCTGAAAACCATTCCACCCTGATACCTTCCTCAGTAAAACTTTCTCCGTCCCAGATTACACTTGGTGGTCCATAAAGAAAACTCTCTAGTTTTGAAGTGTCATGGACATCAAAAATTCTTCCATCAAAAGGTGATTTTATTGTAAAGGTAGTAGTATTGTTGCTGAAATTAGTATTTGTCGGGTTTGTATATCTATACTCTTCAAATATCCTAACCTTTAAATTGTAAGCATGTTCAAAAGTTTCTTGTATTTCGGGTTCACTTTTAACTTCAGGTTCCGTACCTATCATGTTTTGACAAGATAAAGTTGTTAGAATAATGAACAGATAGATAAGTAAAGAGTTATTCCGTAACATCTCTTGAATTTTAGAATTCAGTAAAAGGTATAAATAAGAATTACCTATTCAAATAAATATTCGATTAATATTAGTTAGTTGCCCAAATCCAAAACACAATTTGAATGCTCTACCTGTGGCCATGTTTCTCCAAAATGGCTGGGAAGCTGTCCATCCTGTGGGGAATGGCATACATTTGAAGAACGGGTTTCAACTTCATCCATAGAAAAAGATCACAAAGCCAAAGTAGCCGGGCTTGAAAGCGCTGGTTCTCCTCAAAAACTGGTTGAGGTGGAAACCTCAGAAAAATCTCGTTTTCATAGTAATATTTCAGAATTTGACAGGGTATTGGGAGGAGGATTTTTACCCGGAGCTTATATTTTGATTGGTGGTGAACCCGGAATAGGTAAGAGTACACTTACACTTCAGATTGCTAAATCAAACCCTAATCTTAGTATTCTTTATTGTGCAGGGGAGGAATCGGCAGGTCAAATAAAACAACGTGCTCAAAGGCTTGGAGTCAATTCCGATAAACTTTTGGTCTATAATGAAACTCAAATAGACAAAGTGATTGATGAAGCCCAAAAAGTAAGTCCTGATTTACTGATTGTGGATTCCATCCAAACAGTGTACCGAACGGAGTTATCCAGCATGCCGGGAAGTATTCAGCAGGTAAAAGAATGCGCGGCATTATTTCAGCAACTTGCTAAGAAAAAGAATATTACTACGGTTGTGATTGGTCATGTTACCAAAGAAGGTGATATTGCCGGCCCCAGGGTGCTAGAGCACATGGTGGATACTGTTCTTCAGTTTGAAGGAGATAAAAACTATACCTATCGATTATTAAGGAGTTTAAAAAACCGATTCGGTCCGGCGCAGGAAGTTGGAGTTTTCCAAATGCACGAAACCGGGCTTTCGGAAGTGACAAATCCTTCTGAGCTGTTCATCTCAGATAAAACGGAGGGTGTTAGTGGAAATGCAATTGTATGTACTATGGAAGGCTCCAGACCGCTTTTAATTGAAGTGCAAGCCTTAGTTACTCCTACTTCTTATGGTACTCCACAACGCACCGCTAACGGGTTTGACAGGAACCGACTTGCGTTACTGCTCGCAGTTTTAGAGAAACGGGCAGGATTCAGCTTTGCAAATCAGGATGTGTATCTGAACATAGCGGGAGGATTTCGACTGAACGATCCTGCCGGAGATTTAGGAGTTTGTTGCGCATTGGTTTCTAGTTTGATTGATAAACCTATCAATCAGCAAACGGCATTTATTGGAGAAGTAGGTCTTGGAGGAGAGGTTCGCACCGTTCCACATATCGAACAAAGAAAAAAAGAAGCGGCTAAGTTAGGTTTTGGTAATTCAGTAGTTCCTTCCGGGAAGTCTTCGGATGGAGTGAAGTATATCAGGGATGCGATAAAAAAAGCCCTTGGTTAAAACCAAAGGCCCTGTCTTTTTTGCTAAGGTACACTCTATTCTACTGAAGCGGTAAATTTGCCATCGAGACTCACATTCTTAATGACATCAGAAATTACGGTAAGCCCTTCTTCACAACCCAATTGTGGAGCAGGGCTCCAATAATTTATAGTTCTCAAGTTTACATTAAAATTGGCTTCAATTTCACCATTTTGCAATTTTCTCATGTTAAGTGAGCCCGAATTAGCAAAGTAGGTGGTAGAACAAACTCCTAGTGGTGAATAAGCGATAAAAGCAAGGTTGGATTCGGAACCAAGCTCTTGCATAAATTCAGCTTTTTCGTCAAAGTTATTAGATACAGAAAAGGATATTGCATTGCACGATCTTATATCTTCACAACCAAGATCGATTACGAAGTTTGTAGAATTGTTTAAAGTAGAATATGTAACGGATCCTTCAATTGAACTTACAATTTCGCCATCTGTTACTGTGGCTTTCAGGTTAGGTAATTCTTCTACCTCAGTATTATTTGGTGTAGTACATGAAAAGGTTAATAATACCAGGAATATGTAATATGCTTTTTTCATTGTTTTATTAATTATGAGCTTCTGTTGCAGTAAAAGAACCATTATAACTAATTGAATTCGTTCCATCACTCTGATAGTTTGTTTCAGGACAGCCTATTCTAGGGTCTGGTTGATAGCCATTAGATTGGGTTAAGAAGAGTTCGAACGTACCTGTGATATTTCCAATATCATCTTTTTGAAATTCTAAAGTACCAGAAGAAGCTGAATAAGGAGGAGAGCATTTTCCCTCGGGATAAAGAAGTATCTCTGTTAAACTCACAGGGTCAGTTTCAAAGTTTTTAGTAAGGGTAGAGTTTTTTTCGAAATCATGAAAAGCGAAAATATCTACACTTTGACACTCATCTTCTTTTACGCAATCAGTTTGTATCTGAAAGCTGATAAAGGTATCACTGACTAGCTTATATGAGACAGAGCCATCCAGTGCAAAAGTCTCACTTTCAAATTCATATTGCGATTTAAATGGGTTTTCTACTCCTGAATCTACAATTGTAGTTGAACATGAAATTGTTATTAAGAGGAAGGGAAGTATAACTAACTTATATAAATTCATGGTTTCTCTCGTATTTATTAAAAAAGTAATATGTGAAATTCCATTTCAAAAAAAAAGCCTTTGGTTAGAAACCAAAGGCTTATAAAATGTTGTGATAACAACGAAAACTAACTAGTAGTTTTCACGCTGACGGCGACGTTGCTCACGTACGGCTTTTTTCATAGCCTCGCGTCGTTCAATAGAAGGTTTGGTGAACTGTTGTCTGTCCTTGTACTCATTAAGAATACGAGAACGAGTTACCATCTTCTTGAAACGATTGATCGCACGTTCAACACTTTCGTTGTCTTTAACTTCAACGCCTAGCATTGAGCCTCACTTCCTTTCATTTAGATTATTTCCCATAATCGGGAACACCAAATATAAGGAATTTATCGAGGAACACGAATTTTTGATTTATTTGTAATGCAATCCAGTCATCCTGAGGATACTTCCGAAGGATCTGCAAGATTGTTTATTGTGCAGTTTCTTCGCTTTCGCTCAGAATGACTTTCAAAAAACATCTATTTTGCTACAAAATTATCCTCTTCAAACTCAGGATACACCCCTAACCCAAACAAAGCAAAATCATATTTGGCTGGATCATCAGGATCGAGTAACTGCAACTTTTCGGTTAATTCCTGTACGGCCTTCCAGTCGTTTTGTGTGCGGGAGAGAAGCCCCAGTCGGCGAGCCTGGCGTGCAACATGCACATCCAATGGAATCTTCAGCTCGGCGGTTGACATAAAACCCCAGATACCCAAATCCACCTCACTTTTGCGGATGCACCATCGCAGATACATATAGAGTCGTTTGGCGGAACTGTTCTTTTCAGGATTAGAGATATGCTTTCGGGTTCGTTGCGGAGTTTCCGGATGAAGCTCAAAAAATCGCTCATGGAAAACCGCGATTAGTTCCCGGTTTTCTTTGTTTGCTTGACGGTAACAGCTTGACCAAAATCCCTCAAAATCGCCGAATTCTTTAAGGATGGTTTTTAGTCCTTTAACCAGCCAGTAAATATCAATAGGTTTGAAGGTGCGGTGCTTGAACGTTTCTAAATCCGGTACATCCGATTCACTAAAGTTCTGTACGAATTCAGTTGGTTTGTAGTTCATCCGCTTGAGTAAGTCATCAACTTTTGCAATCACAATATCTCTGCGCCCCCACGCCATAATTGCAGCAAAGAATCCGGCTATTTCCTGATCGGTTTTAGACTCAAAGGCATGCATGAACTGGATAGGGTCGGAGTGGATATACTCCGGGGCTTCTATTTTCTGAACGAGGGAATCGAGGTAGGGTTTGAGGGATTGGATTTTCTTTAAGCTCAAGGAATTATTATCTCTTTGTCGAAAATATATTTTCTACCTTTATCAGTTAGAAATACTGAAACGTCTATCATATTTTCTTGAATATTAACTAATCCTTTTTGTTTAGCAATCGACAAGTAATTATCCAAGGACAATCTGTGCATATTTGATAAGCTCATTAATTGTTTCATAGATACTCTATCAGATGTAGTTCTATTAAATGCTTCAGCAATTATTGTCATTAAATTCTTAATGCCATCAGAAGTAAGATCTGGAGTTGACTCCTTTAATTCCTTAAAAGGATTTCGACCAATTTCAGGTTTAATATAAAGTGGAGAGTTTAGCAAAGTTCTAATTATTTCATCAAGCTTATATTCGGTTTCGGAGTCATTTGAAAAATCGATATAAAGCTTTGTTTTGAGGAATATAGGTCGGTCAGCTGTTCCCTCTTGTCTGATAATTGGAATAATCTTGCTCTCATCAATTTTTGAGAGCAAGTTCGAAGTAATAATCATTTTTTCATATCCAACACCACCTTTTCCAGTATTTGCTTTTTCCACGTAGGTATTAGTACAGATCATGAGTATAAAATCAGCAGCTTCAAGCTCAGTCTCCATAAAGTGAGGAAGGTCATCTCCTGGTTTTAAATCCCATTGGTCAAGAACAGCATCAATACCCCTTTGTCTTAATGTCGTAGCAAAATTTAATACCCATTCTTTGTGTTTAGCAGAGTCGTGAGAATATGAAACGAATACTCTTGGGGGAACCATAAACTTAGATTAATTATATTTTTAGAAAGATAGGTATAGAATTTAGATATAATCAAAAAAATCAAAATAACCTGTCCCTTGAAATATAAATAGAGAAAGTGAACTTGGAATAAAAGAATGCCTTTCCTGTCGTCATGCTGAACTTGATTCAGCATCTGTAGAGAGTGACTCGTTGTTTAAGTCGATAATTCAGATCAAAGAAAAAAGCACTACAGATCCCGGATCAAGTCCGGGATGACAGCTTTAATGAGATTTCGATTCAGAAACCAACTTCTCCGTTAACTGTTTATTCGCTTTTGGGAAAGGGTATTCTTCCAACTCAGAAATACCAACCCAACGAATTTCCTGGCTGCTTTTGGGACTAGGCTCACCGGAAATGAGTTTGCAGTTGAAGGCATGTAGTGTAATGGAGAAATGGGAATAAACATGCTTTAGCTTCATGAACTCCTTGTAGGCATGAACCTCGACTCCGAGCTCTTCTTTTAATTCCCTTTCTACCGTTTGTCGAATCGTTTCGTCTTCTTCCTGTTTACCACCGGGGAATTCCCATAGTCCACCAAGCATTACATTTTCAGGGCGAAGAGCAATGAGTACTTTTCCATCTTCCCCTTCAATAATTCCCACACCGATATGTTTGTGTGGTTTTTTCTTAGCGGGTGATTTGTAGGGAATCGAGTCAGTTTTTGCCATTTTCGTTGCCATGCATCCTGCTGAGATCGGACATTCCATACAATTCGGATTGGATGGAGTACATACTAAAGAACCAATTTCCATCAATCCCTGATTGAACTCGGCAGGATGATCCTGGCTAATTAATTCATTCACATATTCTTGTACCTGCTTTACCGTTCGTGTGCTTCGTACATCTTCTTCAATCCCAAAGTATCGGGTAATTACCCGAATTACATTTCCATCTACAACGGCATTGGGTTTGCCAAAAGCAATACTGGTAATTGCGGCAGCGGTATAAGGCCCAATTCCTTTTAGTTTGATGATTTCATCATACTCTTCAGGGAGTTTTCCATCATATTCTTCCACAATCATTTTGGAAGCAGCATGCAGATTCCGGGCTCTGGAGTAATATCCTAATCCTTCCCAGGCTTTCAGAACCTGTTGTTGATCAGCTTTAGCTAAATCAAATACGGTGGGGAAGAGGGAAATAAATCGCTCAAAATAGGGCCACGCCTGATCTACTCTGGTTTGCTGAAGCATGATCTCCGAAATCCAGATTTTATACGGATCGCCAGTCTCTCGCCAGGGCATTTCCCGCTTATGCTCTTCGAACCAATTGAGGATGTTTTGGGAGAAATCGGAGTTAGTCATTCAGTTTATAATAATTGCCTTTTTTGTCACCTTGAGCTCCCCGAACAACGATTGAGAGAATATTTTTGAAGCGAAAGGTATCAAATAATAAATGATTTATGAGTGGTATTATATTTGAGATTCCTCGTGGAAAAGTAATCATCGTTACTTGTATCTGAGGCACTCGGAATGACAATAAATAATATAAAAACTCAATTACTATCCCTCCCGGGAAATATCGATCACCGTAAATGTGATATCTTGTGAACTAGCAGCGCCCTGGGCGTCAGTCGCAATTACCCGAAAGGTAGTTTTTCCAATCTGACGTTCAGTTGGAGTCCATGTAAATACCCCCGTCCGTTCATTCAGGTTAGCCCCTTCGGGCAGATCCACTCCCAGATAACGGATTATGGAGCTGGTTGGATTTTCAGGATCAACCGCATTGAATGTAATTTCATAAGGATCATTCACAACAATCGATGATCCTCGAACAGGACTAAAACGTGGAGGAGAATTAAAAGTCCTTACATCCACAGAAAAACGAACACTATCTGTTTCGCCTTTTGAATTTGTGGCGATAATGGTAAACCAATTAAATCCAACCTGGTTTACATTAGGCTGCCAGTACAGTCCTTGCTTTTTCAATGAGGCATTTTTCACATTTGAGCGATAAGTGAGTTCCACATCATCAGCCGGGTAATTTCCTTCAAACTCTATCCCCAACAACAAAGGCTTAGGGTAGGTAAGAATCAGATCTGAAACGGGTTCGATTTTGAGCCTTGCCGGATACTGTGGTTGATTTAGTGTAGTAGCTTCCGGCTCAGTTCCTATTTTAAGAGGACTTAGTTTATTGAAGATGTTCAACCAAACGGTATAACTACTTTTGGTGATGTGGTTCATCGAAGAAGGATCTGATTTCCAAGGCTGGAAAGATCGTTCATTGGTAGAAATCCAGATTTTACCTGATACTCCCCGTGCAAAAACATGATTTCTCCAGCTAACTAAATCTGTAACGGATTCCTCAATATTTCCCAGATTTTTACCGAGTCCGTTTGCATTCACTTCAAATATTTGTCCGGTATTGGTAGCTCCCCAAATCAAGCCCTCATCCAGAAACAAGCTATGAATTTGATTGCTGAGTACAACGGTAGATTCAAGGCCGAATTCATCTTCCTCAATCATGAACACATGAATCTTAGAGTCGCTGGTAAGTACGAATAATTGATTGCTAATAATGGAAGAGGCCACATCAAGTACATCAGCACGGCCAATTATATCATTGGCGACCAATTCAGCGTCAGAATCAACAGTTTCAGGAGTTTCCAGTGAAAGTTTGCCAAGTCCTTCACTTCCTAATGCGATAAATAAATCATTTTGAAGCCGGGCCGCGCCCAATGGTCGGGCAGGTAATAAGGTAGAAGAATAGACACCCAGTACCGAAGTTGGTTCAAGAACGGTAAGCCTACGCGAATCTCCATAAAGGTAAGCGAAGCGAATATCAGCATCCATAAGATGACCACGGCGCTGCATACCTGATGAAGTGTAGAGCCATTGAAGTGAATCTTCATAGGTTCGAAAAACAGCCATTCCATCTGATTCAGAAAGCACGTACAAGTGAGAGGAAGAAGCCTCCATCGTTTTTACATTCGGGATATTCAGAATCCGACTGTAATCCTGAATAATCTGATTTTGAGCAAGAGTTTCTCCTATTGAAAAAAGAAGGGCGAAAAATATAGCAGCGCGTCTGATCATAGATATTATAGCCAATTGTGTTTCTTGTACCACCGTATGGTTCGGGAAA
This sequence comes from Balneola sp., assembly GCA_048058975.1. GTDB lineage: Bacteria > Bacteroidota > Rhodothermia > Balneolales > Balneolaceae > RHLJ01. The sequence goes on along the minus strand of JBLLNP010000004.1, from coordinate 1,432 downwards.
AGCCTTCCTGGATAGTCATTACCGGGTTATACCCTAATTCTTTTCGGGCCTTATCAGAAGAACACACCCACTCAAGTACCATTTCGGTAGTTTTTTCCTTATTCACAACGGGGTACTTACCAAATAATGATGCGGCATTTTCAATAATCGAGCCCAGCTTTTTAACCCATTCAGGCTTAAGCTTAATCTTTAGTGCTTTCTTGCCCATCACAATCGAGGTAATCCTGGTTATCTGGTTCCAGGAATATTCATTATCAACTCCCCCGAGAAAATAAGTATGAATACCCGCGTCTGTTTTTTTGGCTGAAAGCATAATTCCATTTACTAAATCGCTCACATATACTAACGAAAGCCTTGGATGGTTCCCGTCACCAACAATAGGACTTATACCAGCTTTAAAAGTCTTAAAGAAAGTATAGATATCAGACTCACGTGGCCCATATACAGCAGGCGGACGAAGTATCTTAATGCTGTCCGATTTGCTGGCAATTTTATGGATGATGGTTTCCATTTCCTTCTTCGATTCTCCGTACATGCTCACAGGTTTCATCCGGGCTTTTTCAGTAAGTGGTACACCTGAACTGGGTCCTGCCGCAGCAATGGATGAAGTAATTACAAAATTGGTCACTCCTTTCTTTTGCGCTAAACGGATCAGGTTTTCTGTGGCTTCTACATTAGCTCTTGTAAACTCTCTTTTTGATGAAGCCCTCAAAATTGCTGCGTTATGAAAAATAACATCCACACCTTCAAGAGCTTTACCAATTGCCTTCAAATCAAATAAGTCTCCGGTTACCCGGGTGAAATCTAATCCCGTAAGCCACTTATCAGAGCTTCGTACCAAACAACGCACTTCTGAATAGTCGGGATCAGCGATGAGTGCTTCTACCAAATGACTCCCAACAAATCCGGTTCCACCGGTTACAAAGGCTTTCATAAATGCGTATATTTTCAGAATTAACTTTTCAGACTACAGACGAATAGACATCACGAAGATACACATCTTTCATTTGCTTTTAAACCTGATGAAGAGAATCAAATTTCAAGTTTGGTACCCACATTTTATAGATAGATTACCTGAGGGAGCATATGAAAATAGTTGATGTAGCCGAGTTTTATACAGACCACGGTGGGGGTGTAAAAACCTACATTAATCAAAAATTGCAAGCTGGCGCAGAGTTGGGACATGAGATTGTAATAATAGCTCCTGGGAAAGAATCGAGAGAAGAAGAGCGGTTTGGAGGAAAGGTGATTTGGGTGCAGAGTCCTCCTCTTTTATTTGACTCCCACTACTATAAGTTTTCTGATGAAAAAGAGATTCACGAAATTCTTAATCGGGAAAATCCGGATCTGGTGGAAGCTTCTTCTCCCTGGAAAGGAGGAAGGATAGTTGCAGGATGGAAAGGAAATGCTGTAAAGACATTGATTTTTCATA
>JBLLNP010000003.1:0-200249 GCA_048058975.1 Balneola sp. | reverse complement strand
TTCCGCTGGATTTGGTTGAAAAATTTGGCACAAAAATCCGATCCTGGTCTTCTGTCGAAATACCTTCTCCGTTATCTGTAACAGTAACAAATGCATTCGCCTGTTCTGAATCCGAAAAAGTACAAACCGTGATTTTCCCATTTTCCGCCAATGCTTCTTTAGCATTTTTGATGAGGTTGACGAGCACTCGTCGCAACTCCTCTTTAGCTCCCATGATATAAAGTTCTTTCTTAGAAAAGTCTGTTATAAGGCTGTAGCTGTCATCGGTACTATACATTTCCACTACCGAATGCGTAAGGGTATTAATATCAATTCGGGAAAACTCGTGTTCTATTGGCTTTGCAAATTTGGAGAAATCGGATGCAATTTTGTTGAGAGAATCAATTTGCTCAATCATACTTGCGGCGATCTTAGAAACCTTTGGTTTAACCGAATCCAGGTCTGTTTCTGTAGCGTTAAGCTGGCGTTCCAGGTGCTGAAGGTTCAGCTTCATTGGTGTAAGCGGGTTTTTGATTTCATGCGCGATTTGCTGTGCCATCTCTTTCCAGGCTGCTTCACGTTCCGTTTTTGCCAATTCTTCCTGGGTAGTTTTTAGCCGCTCGGCCATTTGATTGTATGCTTTTGTTAAGGTGCCGATTTCGTCCTCGCTTTTAACGGGTAGCTTAACATTAAGGTCTCCATCAGAAATATGTTTTAAAGCGTTTCGGATCTCTTCCAGTGGTGAGGTTAACTGGGTAGAAATAAAACCGATAACCATCATCAACATTCCAAAAATTACGGTGTAAAAAGCGAGCATGTAACTGGTTGTTGAGAGTAAACGCTCATAAAATTTAGGCGCCTTAAGGAAAGTTGGAACGGCTGCAATCCCAATAACCTGATTATTTTCATCAAACCAGGGTTGATACCCTATAACCATCTCCTGGTCGTCAAATTGAGTGATTATCAACTCCTGATCACTTTGTAGCGTTGTAAGGCGATTATATACTTTCCAGGGTATAACGGAGGGCAACAAGTGTTGTGTGAAAATCTGGGATGTTGTGGAGGTAGAGATAATTCCATCAACATAAAGAGAAGCATCCACATCCAATATGGAAGTAATTCTCTGGAGGTCTGCGGGGTTTGTAGCAGCGTTTGAAAGTTCACTTTCCAGGCTGGAGGTAAGATTTTCGAGTTTGTTGAACAGTTGGTCTTCTACATCATTTTGATTCTGAATGGTGAGAACGTAATACGAGGCGCCAACAAGAGTGAGCAGACAGACCATACTGGCAAGAATAAACCGGTCTATAAGGCGGTCTTTAAATCTTCTGGAATGCCCGAAAATTTTCCAATGTGTACTCCAGGAAAAGAAAAGCATCACTGAAATTCCTAAAATAACCAGTACAAAGAACAATCTCAGAAATGAGAAAATATGTTGGTTTAAACCTGTTTTTCTGGTGGCAATCCGAACAATATTTCCCCCTTTTTTTAACATAGAGTTCTTTTATTTCATCGTTGCCATACATAAGTGATGTTGCAAATACAGAGTCTGAATTAACTTTACTTATCACATTTTCTGAAAGTGTTGCTGGTTCCGGAATTTCAAGAGGAATACCCTCCATCAAACTTCGTACAGAGGAACCGTTTTCATATTCTGTAGCCAGAAAAGTATCTCCCCAATTGTCGTATTTCTGAGATGAAATAACTGTGCGAAGAGGGCGATCAAGCTGAGGGAGTTCTTCATAGACCGAGCACAAGACCCATCCTATTCTTTTTTCAGATGTCGAGTTTTCAAACACCGGAATCCACCCTCTGATGAATGAGGAATAATTGGCATTAATCGTATTGATTGGCCTTCTGCGGATTACGGGGCGCAAATTACTTCTTCGTATTTGTTCATGTTCAAATGGGATTTCCAGTTCAGTGATACGAAACGCGGTGCTCCACTGCGGGGGAGAAAGACTGGTGGTATAGTCGGTAAACCGGGTTCCATCAACATCAATAACCTGTACCGAAATGGTATAACGTAACCACTCGGGCTTTATATAATCGGCCAGAAATCTGTCGAATGAAGCATCTTCGAAGGCTACGGCCGGGTTGGTTGAAAGTTCATCACTGAGTGCCCGGAGCAGAGTCACAGTAATATTTTGTATTTCCAACTCTTCATCAACGGAAAAGTCTGCAGCAGCCTGTAGCATTTGCTGGTTTTGACGTGCGGTATTTCCACTCACAAATGCGATGTAGATAAAACAAACACTGAGATAACTGATAAAAATCAAAAGCCTTAGTTTTGACGAACGAAGAAAAGCAGGTGGTTTTTTTACAAGATAGACTGAGAATATGAGTACTAAAGAGAAGGAAAGCAGGCTTATTGCCAGCGCCCAGGTGAGATCGTCTCCTGAAGCGAATGTAAATGCACCGATTAAAGTAAACCCCAGGATGCCTGCAATAATACCGATGATAAAATACCAGAATTGCTTAGGAGCGTTCTTTAGAAAAAACCAGTTTAATGTGATGAAGAGAACAAATAGCGAAATAAATGTAGCGCTCGAGCATAAGTAAAAGACAAGAGTGGTTAACGAGGGGATTAATTCCAGATCGAGAACACGCACATCAGAGTGGATAATCACAGAAGATGTATTCAACAAAAAAGTATAGAAAGTGGCTCCCGCACAGGCGCTTAGAATTAAACCCGTAGCAATAAATTTAGAAGACTCAGGAAACAGGCGAGGTTTTTCTTCAGATACCAGATAAGATGTTACCATGATGGCAACCAGCAATGTATAGAGTGCGTTTACTGCGTAGTTTACTAGATGTAAGTTCGAAAGCAGTGCTACATTCAGAACCTGAATATTTAACAGCGGATAAAGTGTTTTAATAAGAAGCCAGATGCAGGTATAAGCAGAAATCGGAATTAGAAGGCTCATCCAACCCTCAATCGATTTCGAAAATGAGAAAGCTAATGCCCCAACCAAAAGAAGAAAACAAGCAAGAAAAAAGGCCCGCCAGATTCCGGTTTTCTCATTCGTGTAAGCAACATATTCATTAAAACCTTCTTCAAGAGCATATATCTGTCCCAACGAATCACTGCTTGCGGTAGAAATAACGGAGGAGGCTAGTGTGCTTTGGGAGGTAAATTCATTAAAGTCGAATCTGACGGGATATTTTTCAGGGACAGAAAAAAGCTTAGCGGGGGATAGTTCCAGGTTGGAACCAAGCGTGAGAATATTATCCTGAGATAGCTTAACGCGGTTATAGATATCATAGCGGATTAGGGAATCCTGCTCTTCAACAAAAAAAGGAATTAAACTGTAAAGATAGGTTACGTTATTTTCTGTATTGATGGAGACATGCAGGGGCTCATCAATACCGAGAACTTTATCCGGGTAACTGTTTGGTACAAACCCACTCCAGATATGTTTTTCTTTGTCTTTGAATACTACAGATCCCCAAAAATAATCTCTGTCGATACTTTCTGTGAATACCTGTTCAAGATTTGAGCCATTTTCGAGGGCGGATTTAATGTTCTCAGTTACTAAAGTAGAACGACTGGTAAAATCAAAAACAAACCGGTCGAAATTATCAGAAGCGATTGTAACGGCCTCTGTGGCTAGTTCTGATGCAGTATTTTCATCAGGGGTATTTTTAAAGTTAATCCATTCAAAAAGACTATAGCCAGCCCCAAGCAGGCACAGTAGTATAAATAGAAAAGTAGTCCTGTTTTTAGAAAATGAGTTCACGGTTCAAGCTACTTAAAAAGTTGCTAACCTGTAACCAGATTTGGAATATCCTGATCAGGTGTACCATTCAGCACTTTTTTGATAGCGTTAGCGGCAAGCAGGCCAATAGCTTCCCGGGTTTCATAGGTGGCACTGGCAATATGAGGAAGCATGGTGCAGTTAGGAGCGATGAGCAGCAGTGGATGAACTTCGGGTTCTTTCTCAAAAACATCTAACCCAGCTCCTGCAATTTTACCAGAGTGAAGAGCTTCAGCCAATGCGGCCTCATCAACAACAGGTCCACGGGAGATATTTATTAAAACGGAATGCATTGGCATAATGGAGAAAATATCTTCATTGATTAAGTGATGAGTTTCCGGGGTTAACGGACAGTTCAAACTTAATACATCACTTTGGCTGGCAAGTTCCTCAAGAGTAGGAACAAAAATACAACCAAGTTCCTGCTCAATTTCAGCCGGTAATCTCGAACGGTTGTGATACTTTATTTTCATGCCGAATGCTTTGGCTCTGTGGGCGAAAGCCTGGCCGATTCTTCCCATTCCCACTATGCCAAGAGTTTTCCCGCGCAATTCCATGCCTAAAAAACCCAGAGGCTCCCAACCTTCGAATTGCCCGCTTCTCAAATAAGTTTCAGCCTGATAGAAATTTCGGGTGGTTGCCATCAGAAGGGCCATTGCAAAATCCCCGCAGGCTTCTGTAAGAACATCGGGGGTATTAGCTACTTTAATTCCCAGTTTTGATGCGGTTTTTACGTCAATGTTATTATAGCCCACTGCGAAATTGGCAACAATTTTTAAATCCGGTGCAGATGTGAGAACGGCTTCAGTAACTGGTGTTGAAAGCATACATAGAAGGGCATTATAATTTTTGAGCTCTGAAATCAATGCCTCTTCAGAATTAAATTGCCCCTTCTTTCCAACGCGCACATTACCGAATTCTTCGAGGTAAGCAATCACCGTTTCCGGGATAGGTTCGGTGATCAGAATCCGGGGTGTTTTCATACCGAATCAGCTTTCGTTTTCAATGTAGGTGACTTTTGCGTCGTTCCACATTTGTTCAATATTGTAGAACTCACGTTTTTCCCTGCTCATTACATGCACAACGGTATTAATGAAATCAAGAATAATCCAGGAACGCGCTTGCAAACCTTCTTTCTTCCAGGCTTTTTCACCTGCTTTTTCCAGTAATTCCTCTTCTACAGAATCTGCTATTGCTTTTATTTGAGTGTCTGAGTTGCCACTACAAACCACAAAGTAATCGGTTAAAGTAGTTAGTTCAGAAACGTCAAGAATCACAATATCCTGAGCTTTTCTTTTTCGCAGCCCTTCTATTATCAACTCAACCAACTCATTTGATCCCGGTTTTGCTTCAATGAACTGGTTGTTTGCCGGCTTCTTAATATCTGTCATTTACTCTTTGTTAAGCTGTTCGTAATCATGGCCAATGACCACAGTTACATCTAAAAAATAATCAGGAGATTCTTCCCTTATTACATTAATCTGTTCAACTCCAAGAGCACTTGCAACCCTTCTGGCATTATCAAGTACTCCGCTTCTGGAAATTACAATCGTTTTTTCAAGATTGAAATGATCAAAATTTCCGGTTTCAACTACATCAAAACCATTTGATCTGAGCACACCGGTATATGCATTTGCAATTCCGGGTATGCCACAACCATTTAAAACCTCAATCTGAATAATTTCACTAATAAGTTGTGAAGACGCTTCAACTCGTTGATTAAAAATCCTTGGATAAATGATTCGTGTAGTAAGAGCTATTAGCAGTACAACAAGCAGAATGCTTAAAAAACCAATAGCAGCATTCAGGAAAAGATTTTCGGTTAAGGAAGATTTCTCGGTTTGGTTTTCACCCATTCAATAAGCTCTTAGTACCAAAATCCATGTCGATCAAATCGACTGTTATATCTTCCAAAGCGGCTGTACCCAAAAGGATCGAATCCGTAATAACCTGCCGGAAGTTGTTGGTATTGAAATCGTATGAAGGCGTTGTCGCTTATTTTGTAATTAAGTTCCGCATTACTGATAACCACCTGATTCTGAAAGCTGTTTTGTCCATGAGCAAGATTGCCACCAAATGGAGAATGAAGGAAAGAGACATCAACACGACCATTCATTCTGGGACTAATATCAAAACTCAGAGTATTGGTATAAGCATTCACATTTTGATATCCGCCACCAAAAGAAGAAAAGTTCATGCTATATGAATGGCTCATTTGAATACTATTGAAAAATCTATTCAACCCGGATTCGATAGTAGGGGCGCTTCTGTTTATGATTGGGCCGCTGTAGTCATAGGGCGTAGAAAGATCAGAACGTAACTGACCATTGGCAGTTCCAATCAGAAGGAGAGAAAATAGTGTAAGGGATAAAAAAACTTTTTTCATGGGATTCTTAAAATATAAAAATCAACGCCAGAACTAAAACTCTATTATAGTTAAATGGTATTAAATTGTAAATGAGTTCAGAAAATATACAAGATTGATAAACATCAGAAAAAGCGTTATTTTTGCTCTCTTTTCAAAAAAGCAAACTAACACTTCAAAACAAGCTGAGGAGAGATGAAACTCACCGACTTTAGATACGAAATCGAAGGGCTTAACGTTCCTGACGAACCCCTTAAAAAAAGAGACTCTGCGAAATTAATGGTTTTAAATAGAGCAGAGCAAACTATCGAGCATAAAAAGTTTTCTGATATACATGAGTATCTGAATGAAGGTGATGTAGTTATTTACAATAACACCAAAGTTTTTCCTGCCCGACTGAATGGGAAAAAAGAGAAAACAGAAGCAGATATTGAAGTGTTTTTACTTCGTGAGCTTCAGCCTGAGAATATGCTTTGGGATGTTTTAGTTGAGCCGGCCCGAAAAATAAGAATCGGGAACAAACTGTACTTTGGAGAAGGAGAAGATGAGTTAATGGCTGAGGTAGTTGACAATACAACTTCTCGTGGCAGAACGATTCGCTTCCTGTACGATGGGCCAAATAACGAATTGTATGAAAAGTTAGATGAACTCGGCAAAATGCCTCTCCCTCCCTACATTGAAAGAGAGCCGGTTGATGAAGACAAAGAGCGGTATCAAACTGTTTATGCAACCGAGCGTGGAGCTGTTGCTGCTCCTACAGCAGGAATGCACTTCACCAAAGAGCTTATTGAGAAAATTGAGAAGAAAGGTGTAGAGTTTTTACCGATCACACTTCATATTGGTTGGGGCACTTTCCGAAATGTGGAAGTTGAGGATCTGACTAAACACCGAATGGATTCTGAAAACTATTTTATATCGAAAGACACTTCCGATAAAATTAACATAGCACTAAAGAAGAAAAAGAATAAGGTGGTGGCGATTGGAACCAGCGCAGTTCGCGCAATCGAAACCAGTGTTATGGCAAGCGGGATGTCTAAGATGGGTACCGGTTGGACCGATAAGTTCATTTATCCTCCATACCAATTCAAAATTACTGAAGCGTTAATTACAAACTTCCATCGTCCTGAATCTACGTTACTGATGCTGGGTGCAGCTTTTGCTGGGTATGATTTCCTGATGAAAGCGTATGAGGAAGCAAAGGAAAAAGACTATCGCTTGTTCTCATTTGGCGATGCAATGTTGATTATCTAAATGGAAAAGCTGGCGGTCATAATACCGGCTGCCGGTTCGGGCTCCCGTATGGGGGCTCGCGTTCCAAAGCCTTTTATTAAGCTCAAAGGTGCCTCAATTCTTGAGCATACAATTCGTGCATTTGCCAATATTAAAAATGTGCATGAAATAATTGTTGCAACTTCTGCTGAATGGAAGGGGGAGGTAGAAGCAATCCTGCACAAATTCCAAGACCGGGTTAAAACCCGAAGGGTTGTTGAGGGTGGAAAAGAACGGCAGGATTCTATCCAAAATGCTCTTGAATCTGTGTCTGAGGAAATAAGTCTCATAGCGGTTCACGATGCAGTTCGGCCTTTTATTGGCGAGGAGCTGATTCAAAAATGTTGTGAGGAAGCCGTGAAGTTCGGAGGAGCAATTGTAGCCGTTCCGGCTAAAGACACCATCAAAAAAATTGATGAGTCGCAAAGTATTACTGAGACTCCCGATCGAAGTAATTTATGGCAGGCACAGACTCCCCAGATTTTCAGGAAGCAGCTTTTATTGGATGCCTATAAATCTGCAATTGAAGCTGGGTTTGTTGGTACCGATGACGCCTCTCTTGTAGAACGTATCGGCGGAGATGTGAAAGTAGTTGAGGGGGATCGGCGAAACCTAAAGATTACTTATCCGATAGACCTCAAGGTTGCGGAATTAATTTTGGAAGAACGAGGTGCGTTATGAGGATCGGTTTTGGATTTGATATTCACCAATTAGTGGAAGGTAGAAAACTTATTCTAGGCGGATTGGAAATTCCATTCGAAAAAGGTCTTCTTGGTCATTCAGATGCTGATGTGCTTCTTCATGCTATTACAGATGCTCTTCTTGGTGCACTGGCTTTGGGGGATATTGGGCAGCACTTTCCTGATACCGATCCCGAGCACAAAGATGCCGACAGCCGTTTACTTCTCAGGCATTGTTATAAATTGGTAAAGGAAAAAGGGTATGAGCTCTCAAATCTTGATGCAACCATCGTAGCCCAACGCCCAAAGTTGATGCCTCATATTCCGAAGATAAGAGAAATTATTGCTTCAGATTTAGAAGTTGATCTGGATCAGGTATCGGTTAAAGCTACTACTTCTGAGAAGCTTGGTTTTGTTGGCAGGGAAGAAGGAATTTCAGCTACCGCAGTAGTTTTAATTCATAAAAGATAATGGCAGATCAAGTTGTACAAACAATTGTTGATTGGATCAGCGTAGTTCCGCCAATAAGTGTGTATTTAATTTTTACAGTAATTGCTTACCTGGAGAACGTATTACCTCCCGTTCCCGGAGATGTGTTACTTGCTTTTGCGGGGTATCTCGCTGCCGAAGGATTGCTTTCGTTGCCACTCATTTGGGTGCTTACAGTTCTTGCCTCAGTTGTAGGTTTTATGAATATGTATTGGATCGGATATAAATTGGGCGGTCAAATCGAGGATAAAAAAGACGACCATATCCTGCTCCGATTTATCAATTATCGGTACTTCAGAAAAGGCAAAATCTGGATGTATAAATATGGGCAATGGGTAATTTTCGGGAACCGTTTCTTAGCCGGTACAAGATCTGTGATTTCATTAACGGCAGGAATGTCTCATTTAAAAATTAGCCAAACCATAATAAATGCATTGATCAGCTCCGCTTTATGGAACTCCATTCTTTTATTCATGGGGTGGTTTATTCGTGATAACTGGCAAGTTATCGGGGGGTACTTATCCACCTATGGAAAAGTAATACTGGTTTGTATCGGAGTAATAGTTCTTGCAAGAATTATGTGGTCAAAAAAGAAAGCTGGAGACTCATCGAAAAAGTCATAGAAAGTCAGAAAATTTTTATGCTTTAAATGTTGACAATCTTTAGATACATAGGTATTTTTGAAGTCTTTCGCAAAAAGCCAGTGTAGCTCAGTTGGTAGAGCAACGGTTTTGTAAACCGTCGGTCATCGGTTCGAATCCGGTCACTGGCTCAACTTGTGAAAATTGGGGAGATACCAAAGCGGCCAACTGGGGCAGACTGTAAATCTGTTGTCTTACGACTTCGTAGGTTCGAATCCTGCTCTCCCCACATTGACATTTTGATTAGCGAGCGTAACTCAATTGGTAGAGTGTCAGCCTTCCAAGCTGAATGTTGCCGGTTCGATCCCGGTCGCTCGCTCAAAAAAACTAAGCCGATATAGCTCAGTGGTAGAGCACTTCCATGGTAAGGAAGGGGTCGTCGGTTCAAGTCCGACTATCGGCTCTGTTGTTGATAGATGCGGAAGACAATTTTTAACAATACACATAACTAGATTTAATCATGGCAAAAGAGACCTTTCAACGCACCAAGCCACACGTGAATGTGGGAACCATTGGACACGTAGATCACGGAAAGACAACGTTGACTGCGGCGATCACTACTGTAATGGCGAAGACCTACGGTGGGGTAGCGCAGGCGTTTGATCAGATTGACAATGCACCGGAAGAGCGCGAGCGTGGGATAACCATTGCGACGGCGCACGTGGAATACGAATCCGGAGAGCGTCACTACGCACACGTAGACTGCCCGGGCCACGCCGATTACGTAAAGAACATGGTAACCGGAGCGGCTCAGATGGACGGTGCTATTTTAGTAGTAGCAGCCACCGATGGTCCTATGCCACAAACCCGTGAGCACATCCTTCTTGCCCGTCAGGTAGGAGTACCTCAAATCGTGGTATTCATGAACAAAGTGGATTTAGTGGATGACGAAGAACTTCTGGAGCTGGTAGAGCTTGAAGTACGTGAGCTGCTATCTTCCTACGAATTTGATGGTGATGATATTCCTGTGATCCAGGGTTCTGCTCTTGGCGCGCTGAACGGCGAAGCCCAGTGGGAAGAGAAAATTGTAGAATTAATCTCAGCCGTTGACGAAACCATCCCAACGCCAGAGCGTGATGTAGACAAGCCATTCCTGATGCCGGTAGAAGACGTGTTCTCTATCACAGGTCGTGGAACCGTAGCAACAGGTCGTATCGAGCGTGGTATTCTGAAGCTTAACGACGAGATCGAAATCGTAGGGATTATCGAAGCCCCGCTGAAGAGTGTAGTAACCGGTATCGAGATGTTCCGACGTCTTCTTGACCAGGGACAAGCCGGCGACAACGCAGGTATCCTGCTTCGTGGAATCAACAAAGAGCAGATTCAGCGTGGAATGGTATTATGTAAGCCGGGTTCAATTAAGCCGCACAAGAAGTTTGAGTGTGAAGTGTACGTATTGAGCAAAGACGAAGGTGGACGACACACGCCATTCTTCAAAGGCTACCGTCCACAGTTCTACTTCAGAACGACTGACGTAACCGGAGCATGTGAGCTTCCAAGCGGAGTGGAGATGGTAATGCCTGGTGATAACGTGAAGCTATCTGTGGAGTTGATCCAGCCGGTAGCGATGGAAGAAGGATTGCGATTTGCGATCCGTGAGGGTGGCCGTACCGTAGGTGCCGGTGTTGTAACTAAAATCTTAGATTAATCTAAGAACACATATTGACAGCACATCTGGAGTAGGTGACTTTGGTCGCCTACTCTTGTGTGTATCTACGGGTGTAGCTCAGTTGGTAGAGCACTGGTCTCCAAAACCAGGTGTCGGGAGTTCGAGTCTCTCCACCCGTGCAAACTAAGTAGTACTGTAACATGGAAAAACTTATAAATTTTTTTGAGAGTGTTGGTAATGAGTTCAAGAAAGTAGCTTGGCCAACTCAAAAGGAATTAGTAGATAATACAATTATTGTAGTCGTATTCTCGATCATCGTATCCGCATTTATTTTCGGAATTGATCAGGTTTACAGCACAGTACTAGAAGCTATTTATCAATAATGAGTAAAGAACTGGAACATGGATGGTATGTGGTTCGCTGCTTTTCCAGCCATGAAAAAAAAGTAAAAGAGTTTCTCGATCGCGAAATCGAAGAGCAGGATCTTGGAGATAAAGTAATTGATGTACTTGTTCCAACCGAGACTGTGGTAGAGATTCGTGGTGGCAAGAAGCGCACCAGGGAGAAGAATTTCTTCCCGGGCTATATCTTGTTAAATACTCATTATGACGAAGAGGTTAATAACCTCATACAAAGTGCGCCGTCCTGTTTGGGATTTTTGAAAGGGAAAAATGAAACGGTGCCCACTCCGCTGAAAAAGCACGAAGTTCAACGCATCATTGGGCGAGTGCAGGAAGCAGGAGATGAAATGCGGAATGTTGAAATTCCGTACAGCGAAGGCGACTTGGTAAAAGTGATATCCGGACCGTTCAAAGATTTCGATGGAACGGTACAGGAAGTGAATCCAGAGAAATTAAAGCTCCGTGTGTTGGTGAGCATTTTTGGACGACGTACTCCTGTGGAAGTGGATGTGAACCAAGTTGAATCCGCTACATAAAGAACCTAGTTGATGCACACTAGCTATTACGCGATAAACTGAAGTTATATAAATAGAATAGGATCCTGAGAATCCATGGCTAAAAAAGTTGAAAGAATCCTGAAGCTCCAAATAGTTGGCGGGCAGGCAAACCCTGCTCCTCCTGTGGGACCGGCGCTCGGTCAGGCAGGTATCAACATTATGGAGTTTTGTAAAGCCTTTAATGCTAAGACTCAGGACAAAGCCGGAACGGTTATCCCTGTAGAGATTACTGTGTTTGCGGACAAGTCTTTTACATTTAAGACTAAAACCCCGCCAGCGCCAGTTCTTCTCAAGCAAGCAGCGAAACTTAAATCCGGCTCAGGTGAACCAAACCGCGTTAAAGTGGGAACGGTAACCTGGAGCCAGTGCAAAGAAATCGCTGAGCAGAAAATGGAGGACTTAAATGCGTTCGACGTTGAAGCTGCTGCAGAGATGATTGCAGGTACGGCTCGTAGTATGGGTCTTAGAGTTAACCGCGACAGGTAAAGGAAATAGAACTCATGGCAAAAAGAGGAAAAAAATATGAACAGGCCGCAGCGCTGGTAAATCCGGAAGTAGAATATACTCTGGAAGAAGCTTGTGACCTTGTTAAAAAGACATCCACTACCAGCTTTGATGCTTCTGTCGATATCGACATCCGTTTGGGTGTAGATCCGCGACATGCAGATCAGATGGTACGCGGTACGGTGAGTTTACCTCACGGAACCGGTAAAGAAGTGCGGGTGTTGGCTCTCGTTAACGAGGCTAAACAAGGTGAAGCTACTGAAGCTGGCGCAGACTATGTAGGCTTGGATGAATATATCGCAAAAATTGAAGAAGGCTGGGCGGAAATCGATGTGATTATCGCTACGCCGGATGTAATGGGCAAACTCGGTAAGCTTGGACGCTTTTTAGGTCCTCGCGGATTGATGCCAAACCCCAAAAGTGGAACTGTAACAATGGATGTGGCTGCTGCTGTTAAACAGGTTAAAGCCGGACAAATTGATTTCCGTGTTGATAAAACCGGAATCCTCCATACATCTGTTGGAAAGGTAAGTTTTAACGCGAACGATTTGAAAGAAAATGCGGAAGCATTTCTTCATACTGTTATGCGTTTAAAACCTTCATCTGCAAAAGGTATTTACGTTAAGAGCGTATTTATGAGCAGTACAATGGGGCCAAGCATTCCGATAAGCAGAACCGCAGTTACATCTCTTAATTAGGAGGAATTAAATTATGCCAACTGCCGAAAAGAAAGCAGTGATAGATGAAATCACAGAAAAGCTGAATAGCGCTAACGCAATTTACGTTACCAACTATTCAGGAATGTCTGTGGCTGAAGCTAATAAGCTGCGTGGTGCATTTCGTAAGGGAAATGTCTTCTTCAAAGTATATAAGAACAAACTGATGAAACTTGCTATGGAAGAGGTAGGCGGATATGATTCCGTAATTCCTTCTTTGAATGAGCAAAATGCATTCGCGTTTGTTGAAGAAGAATTATCTGCACCTGCAAAGGTTTTAAAAGATTTTATCAAGGAAAATAACAACAAGCCTCAGTTTAAAGCAGCCATCGTTGATGGTGAGTTTTACGGAGAAGATAAGCTTGATGCACTCGCTTCAATGAAATCGAAAAACGAGATCATTGGCGATATCCTTGGTTTACTTGCCGCCCCAATGTCGAATGTACTTGGTGCAATCAACGCGCAGGGATCTAACCTTGTCGGTGCTGTAAAAGCAATCGCTGAAAAAGGCGAAAAATAACCCCTTATATCAACTAAGAATTTTACTAAAAAAACAACTGGAGATAAAAATGGCTGACGTTAACAAACTAGCTGAAGAGCTTGTCAACCTAACTATCAAAGAAGCTAATGAACTTGCACAAGTTCTAGAAAACGACTACGGAATTAAACCTGCAGCTGCTGCTGTAGCTGTTGCTGGACCTGCTGTTGGTGGTGGAGACGCTGCTGGTGGAGAAGAGCAAACTGAGTTTGACGTAGTACTAACTGTAGCTGGCGCTAAGAAAATCGCTGTAATTAAAGAAGTACGCGGTATTACTGGCCTGGGTCTTAAAGAAGCTAAAGAACTTGTAGATGGTGCCCCTAACACTGTTAAGGAAGCTGTATCTAAAGCAGAAGCTGAAGAGATCAAAAGCAAGCTTGAAGAAGCTGGAGCTACTGTAGAGCTCAAATAAGCACTTTGTTTACATTTCGTTGGTAGCCAATGTCGTGAAAACGGCATTGGCTATTGGCGTCTATATCACTTAACCCCTGAGTTATCACGGGTTTTTACTGTACAATCACCCTTCAACTAAAAGGAGAGGTTCCTTTTGAGCAAGAAGATGCAAATTATTCCAAATACGGAACGCCAATCTTTTGGGCGCACACAACATGTTTTAGACTATCCGGATTTTCTGGATATCCAATTAGAGTCTTTTGAAAAATTCGTTCAACTCGATATTGCACCAAATGAACGTGCAAATCAAGGGCTGCAAAGAATTTTCAATGAGAATTTTCCTATACAGGATACAAGAGAGACTCACATTCTTGAATTTCTTTATTACAATGTTGACGTGCCCCGTTACACAATTAAAGAATGCCAGGATCGAGGGCTAACATATTCGGTACCATTAAAAGCGAAGCTACGCCTTTCATCTGTAGATGATAGTGACGAAGCAAGCGAAACCATCGAGCAGGAAGTGTTCTTAGGAGACCTGCCGTGGATGACCAATCGTGGTACTTTCATTATTAATGGAGCTGAACGAGTAATCGTAAGCCAACTGCACCGTTCACCCGGTGTATTCTTTGGCCAGTCTGTTCACCCGAATGGTACTCAGTTATATTCCGCACGAGTTATTCCATTTAAAGGATCTTGGATTGAATTTACTACTGACATCCGTGACGTTCTTTGGGCTTACATCGATAGAAAGAAAAAGATACCTGCCACTACGCTATTAAGAGCTTTAGGCTATTCTTCTGATATCGAGCTGTTAAGTTTGTTCGAGCTTTCTGATGAAATTAAATTCGGAAGTAAGCCTGATTACAACAAGAAGCTTGTAGGTCAGAGACTTGCTCAGAATATCATCGTCGAAGAAATGGAGGAAATTGTTGACGATGAAACCGGTGAAGTAGCCGAGGCTCTCAACAGAAAGATTGTATTCGAACGTGATCATCAACTAACAGAAGATGACTACGGAATGTTGAAGGAAGCGGATGTAAAAACCGTTCTTGTACAGAAAATTTCTGCTGAAGAATCTGAGCGTTCTGTTGTAATGAACACGCTTAGAAAAGATCCTACATGGGATGAGCACTCTGCACTTGGTGAAGTGTATCAGCAAATCCGGTCCGGAGAAATGCCGGATCCGGAAACATCTCGTGCTATTCTTGAAAGATTATTCTTCAGCGATAAAAAATATGATCTTGGTGAAGTAGGTCGTTACCGATTGAACAAACGACTTCGCCTTGATGCCACGGATGTTCAGTATTTGACTAAAGAAGATATCGTAGCGATCATCAAAGAAGTGATTCGTCTTAAAAACCTTAAGTCTCAGGTTGATGATATTGACCATTTAAGTAACAGACGTATTCGAACTGTAGGCGAGCAACTTGGGCAGCAATTTGCAATTGGTTTGGCTCGTATGGCCAGAACTATTAAAGAGAGAATGAACTCTCGCGACGCTGAGCAGCTTACCCCTCAGGATTTGGTGAACGCGCGTACTATTTCGAGCGTGATTAACACCTTCTTCGGTACCAATCAGCTTTCTCAGTTTATGGATCAAACCAACCCACTTGCTGAGTTGACGCACAAGCGTCGTATGTCTGCACTTGGTCCTGGTGGTCTTACTCGTGAGCGTGCCGGTTTCGAGGTTCGTGACGTTCACTACACTCACTATGGTCGTCTTTGTCCGATTGAAACACCGGAAGGCCCGAACATTGGTCTTATTTCTTCGCTCTGTATTCATGCGAAAGTGAACGACTTCGGATTTATTGAGACTCCGTACCGCAAAGTGAAAGATGGTAAAGTGAGTAAGTCGGTTGAGTATCTTGCTGCCGAGCAGGAAGACGAAACAGTAATCGCGCAGGCGAACGCTGAGCTCGACGACAAAGGAATGTTTAAAAATGAAATGGTTTTCTCCAGAATGCGTGAGGGTAACTACTCGAATGCAAAGAAAGAGGAAATCGAATTCATGGACGTTGCTACCAACCAGATTACCTCGTTGGCAGCAGCTTTAATTCCATTTATTGAGCATGATGATGCAAACCGTGCATTGATGGGCTCGAACATGCAACGTCAGGCCGTTCCACTGCTTCGTCCGGAAGCGCCTGTGGTTGGAACCGGTCTGGAGCATCGTGCCGCTCGTGATTCACGTGCAATTATTACTGCAGAAGCCGATGGCGAAGTGGTATATGTAAGTGCAACTGAAGTTCGTGTTAAATACGACCGAACTGAGACTGAGCAGCACTGTTATTTTGATGGTGGTATTAAAACCTACAACTTGGAGAAGTTCACAAGAACTAACCAGGATACAGCTACTAACCAGCGCCCGATTGTAAAAGTAGGCGACAAGGTTAAAAAAGATCAGGCAATTGTTGATGGTTGTTCTACCGATGGTGGAGAGCTTGCTCTTGGTCGTAACCTTCTTGTAGCGTTCATGCCTTGGAGAGGTTATAACTTCGAGGATGCGATTGTAATTTCTGAGCGAATCGTTCAGGAAGATATTTACACTTCTATTCACGTAACGGAATTTGAACAACAAGTTCGTGATACCAAGCGTGGTGAAGAAGAGCTAACCCGCGAAATCCCTAATGTTAGTGAAGAAGCAACCCGTAACTTGAATGAGCAGGGTATGATTCGCATTGGTGCGAAAATCAATCCGGGAGACATTCTTGTGGGTAAAATCACTCCTAAAGGTGAAACGGATCCAACTCCTGAAGAGAAACTTCTTCGTGCAATCTTTGGTGATAAGGCCGGTGATGTAAAAGATGCTTCTCTGAAAACACCTCCGGGCGTTTCAGGTACAGTAATCAACACTAAGCTTTTCAGCAGAAAACGTGATGAACTTGTTTCAAGAAAAGAAGAGAAAAAGCGTGTTGAGCAGGAGCAAGAGCGTCATTCCCAGAAACTGGCTGAATTGAACCAGCAATGGGCCGACAAGATGTACTCGCTACTTCGAGACAAAACATCTCCGGGCGTTCTTGATTATAGCAATGTTGAGCTGATCCCGAAAGGTGAGAAATACAAGAAGTCTGTATTCGAAGAAATTGATCCTGTAAACATCAATGAAAACATTGACTGGGCAACAGATAAAGATCTCGTTGAGCATGTAAAACTGTTGTTCCACAATTACAGAGAGCTTCGTCGTGAAATTGATAGCGAAGCTAAGCGTAGAACATTTGCGATTCAGGTAGGAGACGAGCTTCCTCCGGGAATCATCCAGAAAGCCAAAGTTTATATCGCTAAGAAGCGTAAACTTCAGGTGGGTGATAAGATGGCAGGCCGTCACGGTAATAAAGGTGTTGTTGCTAAGATCGTACCTGTTGAAGATATGCCATTTATGGAAGATGGTACCCCGGTTGACATCTGTCTCAACCCACTTGGTGTACCTTCTCGTATGAATCTTGGTCAGATTTATGAAACCATTCTCGGATGGGCTGCTAAAAAGTTAGGAACAACATTCGCTTCACCAGTTTTTGACGGCGCAAGTATGGATGATGTAAAAGAACAGCTTCGCGCGGCAGGACTTCCTGAAGATGGACGTGTTAACCTGTACGATGGTCGTTCCGGAGAGCCATTCTCTCAGAAAACTACTGTGGGTTACATCTACATGATCAAACTGAATCACTTGGTTCAGGATAAGATGCACTCCCGTTCTATCGGGCCATACTCGCTTATTACGCAGCAACCATTGGGCGGTAAAGCTCAGTTTGGTGGCCAGCGACTTGGTGAGAT
This sequence comes from Balneola sp., assembly GCA_048058975.1. Lineage (GTDB taxonomy): Bacteria > Bacteroidota > Rhodothermia > Balneolales > Balneolaceae > RHLJ01. The sequence continues at coordinate 182,579 of JBLLNP010000003.1, read as the reverse complement.
GGAGGTTTGGGCACTGTATGCATATGGTGCTTCCAGCATCCTGAAAGAAATGCTCACTGTAAAAAGTGATGATGTAAAAGGGCGTTCCAAAGTTTATGAAGCCATTGTAAAAGGTGAAAACCTTCCTGATGGAGACGTTCCGGAATCATTCAAGGTATTACTCCGGGAGCTTATGGGTCTCGGTCTTGAAATCCATTTAGACTAATCACTGTTAATAAAATTCGGAGGAAAAACCCTTGCCAATTACACAAACATTAGCAGTAACGAACGACTTTAAAAGCATTGGAATATCCCTTGCTTCTGCTGAAACTATTTTATCACGCTCTCATGGTGAAGTACTAACACCAGAGACCATCAACTACAGAACCTTTAAGCCGGAGATGGACGGTCTTTTCTGCGAAAAGATTTTCGGACCGGTTAAGGATTACGAATGTCATTGCGGTAAATACAAGCGTATCCGTTACAAAGGCATTATCTGTGATCGTTGTGGTGTTGAAGTTACAAGAAAAGCAGTTCGACGTGAGCGAATGGGACACATCACTTTGACTGTGCCTGTGGTTCACATCTGGTACTTTAAATCTCTGCCTAACAAAATCGCCTACCTTCTTGGTCTTTCTTCAAAGAACCTTGATCGTATCGTGTATTACGAGACATTCGTAATCATCAATCCGGGTCTTGCCCGTGATTTAGGCTATGCGAAAGGCGATTTGATTTCAGAGGAAGAGAAGTACGATATCATGGATCAACTTCCTGAGGACAACTACGACCTCGATGATGACGATGATGACAAATTCATCGTAAAAGAAGGTGCGGATGCTCTCGCGGCCATGCTTGCTGATCTTGATCTGGACGATCTTGCATACCAGTTGCGCTATGAAGTGAAGCACGAAACTTCACAGATGCGTAAGAAAAAGAAATTAAAACGCCTTCAGGTAATTGAATCATTCCGTTCAGCGGCACAACACACTGAAAACCGTCCTGAGTGGATGTGTCAGAGTGTTATTCCTGTAATTCCACCGGAATTACGTCCGCTTGTACCTCTTGAAGGAGGTCGTTTTGCGACTTCGGATTTGAATGACCTGTATCGTCGTGTAATCATCAGAAACAACCGTCTTAAAAGACTGATTGACATCAAAGCTCCGGATGTGATTCTCCGTAACGAGAAGCGCATGTTGCAGGAAGCTGTTGATTCTCTTTACGACAACTCCAGAAAATCAAACGCGGTACGGAACAACAACCGTCCACTAAAATCACTTTCAGATATGCTGAAAGGAAAGAGTGGCCGTTTCCGTCAAAATCTTCTTGGTAAGCGTGTTGATTATTCAGGCCGTTCTGTAATTGTGGTTGGACCTGAGCTCAAAATGCATGAGTGTGGTCTTCCAAAAGAAATGGCGGTTGAGCTGTACAAACCATTTATCATTCGTCGCTTGATTGAGCGCGGTTATGTAAAAACCGTGAAAAGCGCGAAGAAAGTTGTTGATCGCAGAGACGCGGTAGTTTGGGAAGTTCTCGAAAATGTGATCGATGGACACCCTGTAATGTTGAACCGTGCTCCAACGCTTCACCGTTTGGGTATTCAGGCGTTCCAGCCGGTACTTATTGAGGAAAAAGCAATTCGTCTTCACCCGTTAGCTTGTACGGCGTTTAACGCCGACTTTGACGGTGATCAGATGGCGGTTCACTTGCCATTAAGCCATGATGCGGTACTCGAAGCTTCGGTATTGATGCTTGGTTCGCACAACATCATGAGCCCTGCAAGTGGAGGGCCGATTGCAGTTCCTTCTCAGGACATGATTTTGGGTCTGTACTATCTTACAAAGCCAAGAAGTGGCCAGCGTGGAGAAGGAAAGACTTTTGCATCTCCCGGTGAAGTAATCATTGCTTTCGATCAGGACAGATTAGACGTTCATGCGAAAATCAATGTTCGAATTGAGACTACCAACGAAGATGGTGAAACTGTTTCAGAAGTGATCAAAACTTCTACGGGACGAGTACTCTTTAATGAGATCGTACCGAACGAAATGGGTTTCATCAACAAAACACTTGGTAAGAAAGAGCTTCGTATTCTGATTGGTGATATTCATGGAAAATGTGGTACTGCTCGAACAGCTGCTTTCCTTGATGATATGAAGAAAATTGGATACGAAAACGCTACCCTTGGTGGCCTTTCATTCTCTCTTGAAGACATCATCATTCCGGATGCTAAAGCGAATTTAATTAACGGAGCCAAAGACGAAGTGACCGATATTCAAGGTCGCTACGAAATGGGTTTCATCACTGATAATGAGCGATACAACCAGGTTATTGATAAGTGGACAAGCACTACTAACCGGGTATCTGAAACTTTGTTCCAGGCTCTTGCTGATGACCGTGAAGGATTCAACCCTGTATTTATGATGGCTGATTCCGGTGCGAGAGGTTCGAAAGAACAGATTCGACAGCTTGGTGGTATGCGTGGATTGATGGCGAAGCCTCAAAAGAGTTCTATGCAGCAAGGAAATGAGGTTATCGAAAACCCAATTCTTTCTTCATTCAAAGAAGGCTTGACAGTACTTGAGTACTTCATCTCTACGCACGGTGCACGTAAAGGTCTTGCCGATACTGCTCTTAAAACGGCGGATGCGGGTTACCTTACTCGTCGTCTTGTAGACGTTTCTCAGGATGTAATCATCACTGAAGAAGATTGTGGTACCCTTCGTGGTATTAAGATGGCTGCTCTTAAAGACAATGAAGATATCATCGAGCGATTGGAAGATCGTATCATTGGTCGATTCTCTCTTTATGATATCGTTGATCCAATCACTGATGAGCAGATTTGTGAAGCCAACCAAATGATTGATGAAGAAGTAGCTAAGAAAGTTGCTGAAACTTCAATCGAAGAGGTAGATATCCGATCTGTACTTACCTGTGAAACCGGACGTGGTGTATGCGCCAAATGTTATGGACGTGACCTTGCCCGTGGAACAGTAGTAGAGAAAGGTGAGGCTGTAGGTGTTATCGCGGCTCAGTCTATTGGTGAGCCTGGTACTCAGCTTACACTTCGTACCTTCCACGTGGGTGGTACGGCTTCCCGTCTTGAAGCAGATTCACAACACAAGGCAAAATTCGATGGTAAAGTTGAATTCGAAAACATCCGTGTTGTTGTATATGATGATGGTGAAGAAGAGCATAGCGTAGTGCTAAGCCGTGCAGGTGAATTGAAGATTGTTGACGATGAAGGCAAAGTCCTTATCAGTTACAATGTACCTTACGGTTGCGAAATGATGGTTGAAGAAGGCGATATGGTTCCAAAAGGAGCTCAGCTCTGTAAGTGGGATCCATACAACGCACTTATCTTCTCTGAAATTGACGGTACTCTTGAGTACAAAGACATTATTGAAGGAGTAACCTTTACTGATGATACCGATGCTCAAACCGGTCACCGTGAAAAAGTAATTATTGATTCGAAAGATCGTACGCTTGTTCCTACACTTGTAATGAAAGGAAAAGGCGATATCTTAAGGGAAAGTACACTTCCGGTTGATACCCATATCGTTGTAGAAGACGGAGAAAAAGTATCTTCAGGACAGGTTATCGCTAAGATTCCACGTGCTACTTCAAAATCGAAAGATATCACGGCAGGTCTCCCTCGTGTAACTGAGCTTTTTGAAGCTCGTTCTCCAAGCGACCCTGCTGCCGTATCTGAGATTGACGGTATTGTGGAAATGGGTGGAAGAAAGAGAGGTTCTCAGGAGGTAATCGTTAAATCAAAAGACGGTACCGACGAGAAAAAATACCTCATCTCTCTCAGCAAACATATTCTTGTTCAGTCTAACGACTTTGTGAAAGCTGGTCAGCCACTTTCAGATGGAACTATTCCTGCACAGGATATCCTGAATATTCTTGGGCCTTATGCGGTACAGTCGTATTTGGTGAACGAGATTCAGGAGGTTTACCGACTACAGGGTGTAAAAATCAACGATAAGCACATTGAGGTTATCGTAAGCACTATGATGCAGAAAGTGGAAATCACCGATCCGGGCGATACGATGTTCCTGGAAGGTGATAAAGTAGATCGTTTTGAAGTGAATGTTCGCAACGATGAGTTGATTGGTAAGTTTGTAATCACCGATGCTGGTGGAAGTGAACTTAAAAAAGGTACCATTCTAGATCGACGAGAAGTTCGTGATGTTAACAACGAATTGATCAAAGAAGGAAAAGAAGAACTCCAGACCAGAGAAGCCGAACCGGCCATCTCTAAACCGATTCTTCTTGGTATTACGAGAGCAGCACTTTCTACTGAGAGCTGGTTATCAGCGGCTTCTTTCCAGGAAACAACCAAAGTTCTTACACAGGCTTCTATTGAAGCTAAGAAAGACTTCTTACGTGGTCTTAAAGAGAATGTGGTTGTTGGCCATAAAGTACCTGCCGGTACGGGTCTTCGCGAATACAACGATATTATTGTTGGTTCCAAGAAAGATATGGAAGAAGGCGATACAGCCGAAGTCGCAAAAGTATTCGAAGCCCTGAGTGGCGACAATGCTGAAGCAGTGGAAGGAGAAGAGTAATCTTCTGAATTCTGAAATTTTTAAAAGCCTCTTTTGAGAAATCGAAAGAGGCTTTTTTGTGATTACTTCGCGGCTATTACCTTAATCTCCACTTTTGCATCCAAAGGAATGCGTGCAGCTTCTACAACCATTCTTGAAGGAGGGTTTTCAGGAAAGTAGTTGATATAGATTTCATTGAAGGCTTGATAATCACTTAAGTCATCCAGAAATACATTAGCGCTTACCACATCAGAAAGCTCAAAACCTCCGGCCTGAAGAATGGCTTCAATGTTTTGGATGGTTTGCCTGACCTGAGATTCCAGATCATCTTCTGCAAGCTCGCGGGTTTCAGGAACCAAACCTATCTGACCGGAAACGTAAATAGTATTTCTTACTTTTATTCCCTGAGAATAAACGCCGATAGCAGCCGGGGCTTTATCCGTAGTAATGACTTCTTTTCCGGGAGATTCTTGTTTGTCAGAAATTGAACAACCCGAAATAAAAAGTATGAGGCCGAGAACCAGGTAAAATCTAGGCATTTGAAATTTCCTCCTTCATAGCATTGGTAAAACGATCTATTTCTTCTTTAGTAGTGTATACGTTGGGAGTTACACGGACTCCTTTAAACTGAGGATGGTTAATTGGAGTAACGATAATGCGGTGTTTTTGCCAAAGGTTCGAAGCCAGTTCAGAAGGCTCAACTCCCTTTATTTCCACAGTAGCGATACCGCATGCATATTTTGGAATTCTGCTGGTATGCAACTGAACTTTTGGGTCACCGATGATCTCATCTATCCAAAGATCATTTAAGTATTTTAGTCGGGCTTCTTTTCTTTCAGATCCGATTCCCTCATGAAAAGTGATCGCCTCGGCAATGGCCAGGTAGTTAGCCGCCGGGTGCGTTCCTATTTCTTCAAATTTGCGAATATCTTCATCCTGAGATTCGTTTGCCGCCATTAAAGGCCACAACTCTCCAATTTTGTCTTTTCTCACATAAAGCATTCCCGTTCCATGAGGTGCAAAGAGCCATTTGTGAAGGCTTGTAGTGTAGTAGTCACAATCCAGGTCTTCATGATTAAAACTAAAATGAGCAAATGCATGAGCTCCGTCAACTACAACCGGAATTCCTTTTTTTCTGGCCATCTGTACTACCTTTTTAACGGGTAATATCTGACCGGAAATATTTACGATATGGCACATGAGGATCATTTTTGTCCTGGGAGTAATGTTTTCCTCAAACAACCGAACAACAAAATCATCGTCTTCCGCAGGAACGGGTAAGTCAAATTGCTTCAGCACTATACCTTCTCTTCTTTCCCGTTGTTTAAACGTGGTAATCATTCTGGGATAGTCATGAGAAGTGGTTAGCACTTCGTCGCCTTCTTTCAAATCAAAACCAAACTGACATATCTGAAGGCTTTCTGAGGCATTTCGAGTCAAGGCGATTTCTTCCGGATCTGCATTAAACATCCGGGCTAGTCTTTGCCGTACTACTTCTCTTCGGGGTTCCAAAATCCTCCACATATTATAAACAGGTGCCTGGTTTGAGAAATCAAGGTGCTTTTTCATTGCTGCCTGTACAAATTCAGGTGAAGGGCTCACCCCGCCATTGTTAAGATTTATAAGGCTTCGATCAACAGTAAATGCTTGTTGTACCCGGTACCAGAATTCTTCGTTCTTTGCCAGTTCACTGGCGGATCCGGTAAATGTATTAAGGTCGCTAATAAGAGAACCCATTTTCTCAGGATTCAGGTAACCTCCAAATGCAACAGAGGCTGCGGTGATTCCAATTTTTTGGAGAAATTGTTTTCGGGATGACATGCCATAACAAATTGTTTCGGTTTAGATGCATTTAGGAATCAAAAAGTTAAAATGCAAGGTTTGGGCTAACATTAAAAACAAAGCTATGATGTTTGAATGGTATATTCTTAGGTAAAATAGTCTTGGAAAAGGACGGTACATCTTCTAAGTTTGTATTATACTTGTTACGCTAAACTGAAATGAGATCCAATGAAAAAAAATCCTGGAAGCTGGATTTTACTTTTAGTATTACCCACATTTTTTTTGGGATCCTGTAAAACTACAAGTACCGATGTAGTTGAAAGAGGAGTGGTATATGTAACAACCACTGATAAAAAGGCTCTGCTTGAAAAAATGGAAAACCGAATATCTGCGGGAGATTCCTCGTCAGATATACCTTTGATTGAGATAAACACCGAAACGAGCTACCAAACCATAGATGGTTTTGGGTATGCCCTTACCGGTGGCAGTGCCGGGCATATAGCGAGTATGGATGAAGAAGCGCGGAAAGAGCTTTTACAGGAACTCTTTGGAGTTGGTAAAAATGATATTGGATTAAGCTATTTAAGGGTGAGCATTGGTTCTTCCGATTTAAATGAAGAAATCTATTCATACAATGATTTACCTGAAGGAGAAACGGACGAGGATATGAGTGAGTTTTCTCTTGACCCGGACCGTGAACATGTAATTCCTATCCTAAAAGAAATTCTTGAAATCAATCCTGACATTAAAATCATGGCATCGCCATGGTCACCACCTGTGTGGATGAAAACGTTCGATATTCCTGTAGAAACCGATCGTCCTACAGATTTACCTCCAACTGTTGGTGGAGGATTGAATCCATTGCACGAAGCAGCTTACGCCTTGTACTTTGTAAAGTATATTGAAGGAATGACTGGTGAAGGGATTACTATTGATGCGGTTACTATTCAGAACGAGCCTTATCACCACAGGAACAATCCAAGCCTGCATATGGAGCCTGAACAGATGCGTGATTTCATAAAAAATCATTTAGGACCTGCTTTTACTGAAAACAATATTGACACAAAAATTCTGATTTGGGATCATAATGCAGATCGACCCGAGTATCCAATTTCTATTCTGAATGATCCTGAAGCCAAAGCTTATATAGAAGGTTCTGCTTTCCATCTTTATAATGGAAGTATTTCTGCTCTTAGTACAGTAAAGCAAGCACACCCTGATAAGAATATTTACTTCACTGAACAGTATCAGGATTCGAGAGGAGAATTTGGAACAGATTTAGTTTGGAATGCAGAGCACTTAATAATAGGTGCTACCCGAAACTGGAGCAAGGTTGTATTACATTGGAATCTTACCAACAACACTGGATTTACCCCATTTACACCATATGGAGGTTGTAGTGTATGCAAGGGGGCTGTAACGGTGGAAGGAAATGGCTTTGAGAGGAACGTAGGTTATTACATTACAGCTCACGCCTCCAAATTTGTTCGTCCGGGATCGGTTCGTATCGCATCCAATCAAACAGATGAACTTCTTAACGTAGCTTTTAAAAATATAAGTGGGGATATCGTACTTATTGTACTTAATAAAGAGGATAGAAACCAAGAGGTCAATATCTCTGTAGATGGAGAACTGTATTCTTTAACAATCATAAGAAACTCAATTTCTACTATTTTACTTTAGAAAATGAATAAGAAAGAAACTAAATCAGGCAGAGAAAAGCTTTTCTGGGGGATCACCATTTTAATTCCCTTAATTTTATTAGCCGTAATAGAGTTTTCATTGCATTTGTTCGAATATGATCAAGGAAGAGAAGAGCTTTTTATAGAGTATCAAGTTGATGATAAGTTTTTGATTACGAATCCTAAGTTTGTTAGTCGTTATTTCCCGGCTTTTCAACCAAAAATAGCCCCCAATCCATTTAGAAAAGAGAAAGGAGAGAATACATTCAGGGTATTTGTTTTTGGGGGGTCCACGGCCATTGGGTTCCCACATAACTTTTATTATAGCTTTGCAAGTCAATTAGAGCAGAAACTGTTATTAAATACCAATGGTCTCAATGTTGAGGTTATAAACCTGGGTATGACAGCTGTAAATAGTTATGTAATAAGAGACCTTTCAAAAAGAGTAATGGAATATGAGCCAGATGCAATCATCATTTATGCTGGTCATAACGAATATTATGGGTCTTTCGGGGTTGGAAGCACACAGTTCAGTCTTGTAAATAACCTGCATATCAAACGATTGGTTCTCAGATTAAAAGACGTTCGTTTGTATCGGTTTTTAGAAAACATGTTAAGAATCAGTCCCGAAGCTTCCGCAAATGCAGATAATCGAACCTTAATGGCTAAGGTGGTTAAAGAATCGAATGTTGAAAAAGGAAGCAAAATTTATGAATCAGGCATTAAACAATATCAGGAGAATATTAGAGATGTAATTGATCTTTCAATTACTAATAACGTTCCGGTTTATATAGGAACGGTTGGTTCAAACCTGAAAGATCAGGCTCCTCTTGGCGAAAATGAGGAGGCCCTAGCGGCTTTCGAGAAAGGGAATAGACTATACAAAGCTGGTGAATTTGAGCAGGCCTTTGAAGAATTTGAAAAATCTAAGGAACTGGATGGTATTCGTTTTCGGGCACCTGAGGCTATTAATCAATTTATAGTTGAGGCTTCGTACTTGGATGGCGTAACTCTTGTTAATACTCAAAAGTTGCTCAGAGAGGTGTCCGAAAATGGTATTGAAGACGAGTCAATATTTGTTGATCACTTACATCCTAATGCCAAAGGGCATAATTTGATGGCGAAGATTTTTTTAGAAAAGATGTTTGAGCACGAAAGGGTGAGGAGTTTTGTAAGTCTTAGTGATTTTGATGTGCCTAAAGATGTAAGCCGGTTTGAAGATACTTTTGCTAATACACTAATATCAAGACTAGAGGCTGGTTATCCGTTTAAAAAAGGTTTGAGTATCGAAGAAGAATTAGCACAATTTCAAAACGTCTACCAAAAGTACTTAGATGCCAGCTACATTGACTCGGTAGCCGCAGTGACTGCAAGAAATAATAAATTCGTTCCTGTTGCCCTAACTGAAGTAGTAAATAAAGCTAGAGAGGCGGAAGATTCAATAGCTGTAGCCTCACATTATTATGAACTATTAAAATGGCAAACTAATTCGATTGACTTAATTGAAAAAGGAATCGAATACTCAGTTAACAATAAGTCTTTAGAGGTTTATTTAGTGAATATGCTGGTTTCTATTTTAAACGATGGGAATTATGATCCAAGATATATGGATGTACTATCTGCTATTTATATAATGAATGAGGAGCTGGAAAAAGCGAAGTATTGGCTTGACGAAAGCGAAAAAATAGATCCTTCATCAGCAAATATGTTATACAACTTTGTCAGGTATCATTTCTCACTGGGTGAAACTCAAAAAGCTGGAGAATACTATAGCAGATTTATCGAAGTGAGGGGTCAGTCCCGGTAAGAGGTGTTTAGGTAGTATTTCGGATAGATAGAGAAACCGGAATAACGCTAAGAGTGCCACTGTGAGGACTTGAAGTTTCTATTTTCTCGTCCAGAATACTAAAAGCTTTTACTGCCAGAAGTTCAAAATCGATATGAACAGAAGTAATAGAAGGGTGTACATAGCTGCAAATAGGTAGATCATCGAATCCTGCTATTGCTATATCCTCAGGAATTTTTATTCCGTGCTTAGCTGCCTGTTCTATAAACCCCATGCACATATAGTCATTTGAGGCGAAAATAGCCCTTGGTCTGGTTCTGCTGCCAACAAAATCTTCGAAAGCTTTTCTACCCGAGTCCAGATTATAATCGCCATCGTAGTGCCAGCTCAGTTCGATATCATCATATTGGTTGATATAATCAAGAAACCCGTTTTTTCTAAGCAGAGATTCATTACGATTATTAGGTCCGGTAATCAAACCCATCTTCCGATATCCTTTCTCATGAAAGTGTTTGGCTACTATATACCCTCCTCTGTAAGAATCGAATGTAATTGTGTCCAAGACAGGATTAAATAATGGAGCTACAGAAATGGCGCAGAAATCTTCCGGGATTTGGTCAATCAGGTTTTTATAATCCCGTTCCTGAAGAGAAGGAAGAAAGAGAATAGCTGCATCAATTGAATTATGACTTAAAGAAGTTATGAAGTCTGCCAGGTTCTCCTTTTTTGGATCGTAGGCATGAAGTGAAAGATGAACATTACTTTTAGAAGCGGCTAGATGAAAACCATGAAAAAAAGCGGAATAAAATTCATCGGGATAGATTTCTGTAATCAGGGCTACCTGAATAAGCTTCTTATAGCTGTATTTGTTGTGAAGAATTCTGCTATTAACAGGATAATTAATCTCCTGAGCCGTCTTTATTGTCAGTTCTACATTAGAAGAACTTGATTTAGATTCCCCTCTTAAAATTCTTGATACAGTTGAAACAGAAAGCCCTGTCTTATCAGCAATGTCTTGTAGAGTAGCCTTAACCATTGTGCGAGTTCATTTTATCGAAAATTGAGTGTACAAAATAAGAAAAGAATTGAGAAAATATCCAAACCAATATGATAATAATTCCCATTTAATGAAACCGCTTCTTTAAAATTTTTCTAGAATTTTGAGAAATATTATTACATGGAAGCGCTTTTTTACTCTGAAAAGATATAATTGACCCGCATTTGTGAGAAAAAATCCCACGGATATAGAAATTATTCGCAAAAAAACTTGTTTCTTTGGAAGGGTTTCTATAAAATTACATGTCAGATTCTACAATTTTGGAATTGTTTCATACCTGTCTAAAAGTTGTAGCTCTGAAAACTAATTATTTAACTTAATCAGGATAAAACATGTTTAAAGCTACAATAAACAAAGCTTGTTCATTGCTTTTTACCTTACTGCTTATATTTGCATTTTCTGCAAATTCGCAAGCACAGAATACCTTATATGGATCAAATATTATTGCGGATGGTGATTTTTCCGGTGATACTTTGTCCAATAAATGGGTTGTTGAAGGTACTGCAGGTACAGCAAGTGTAATTAATGGAGAGTTAGCTTTCACTAATTTAGTGGAAACAGCTAATCAATATGATTTTCAAGTAAACCAACCATTCTCTGAGGCGCAACTTGCAGCTCTGGCAGAAGGTGGAACTTTCGAATTATCGTTTGATGCAAGAACTACCGCTGATTCAAAAACTTTTCACGCCTTTTTGGGTGAAGTAGGTGGTGGTTGGGCTCGATTCTGGACATCACCAGGAGATGGAGATATAACTGTAGATAATACTACCAAAACATATACATTAACTACAGAAGTTGTGGAACTTACTTGGGCTGCAATGAGACTTGGGTTTGAAGTTTCAACAGATACCTCAAGTTTGTTTATTGATAATGTACAATTAAGAAAAGTAACGGATAATATTATTCGTAATGGTGACTTTTCTGCTGACTCAGCTTGGACTTTCCAAGCAGGTGCAGCAAATATCGAAATAGTGAATGGTGAGCTTGCTTTTACCAATATTCCAGGAACAGGTAATATTTTTGACATTCAGGCATATCAGCCATTTACCCAGGAGCAATTAGACTCGATCTATGTAGGTCCTTATGAAGTGACATTTGAAGCAAGAACTTCTACCGGCACCAAAGACTTCCACTTATTTTTAGGTGAAGTAGGTGGTGGTTGGGCTAGATATTTTGATCCTGCCGGAGAGGGTACCATCACTGTAGATACAGAGATGAAGAAGTATACCTTAAGTGCAGCTGTTGCTCAAACTTGGCCTGAAATGCGTGTAGGTTTTGAAGTGAATACTCCAGGGGCTGATTTATATATTGATAATTTGACCTTTACAAGAATTACGGATGTCGCTCCAGATGCTCCTGAAGTAGCTTTAAGTACTTCAAGTGGTATTGTAACAGTAACAGTAACTGATAATGGAGCTGCTACTTACGATGTTTATTATGCAGATAGTGCATTTACAGATGCAACAGGCGGAGCGCTAATTGCTACTTTAACAGCTGAGGGTGGTTTAACTACAACGCACACTATAGCTGCTCCACACCCGGATCTTGTACAAACCTTTAATGCTCATTATGGTGTTATAGCTCGTTCACAAAAAGGTTCTGCAAGTGATATGACTTCAGATATGATTGAAACAGAAACAAGTGTTTCACCATATTATGCTGTTGAGTTAAGTTCTGAAGCGATTGGTGTAGTTTCAGAGGCGGCAAACGGTGGGACAGTCCCAGACGCAAGTGCCTTAGCAGCATTCTTCCCAGCTAACTATGTCCCATTCACTCTAAATAGCGAAACTACGGTAGCAGTAAATGGTGCTCCTGATAATGATGCAGATAATTCCAGTAAGCATTGGATTGGATTCGATGCAGGTGCTAGTTTACTAGTTATTTATTCTGAAGTGACTGATGATTCATTGGTATTTAATGCTGATGGAGCTGGTGCGTCAGGTGGGGCCTGGAATTTTGATTCCTGGGAAATGGGCTTTGGGAACTACTCTCCTGAATCATTTATTCAAGGTTCAGACCATACTACCTTAGAAGGTGGTGCAGAGCCAGATTGGCAATTCAGAGGTGGAGGATTAAAAACCGAATCTAGTGTTCGGGGATTCTTCCATGCTTATGGTTTAATTGCAGATCGAATCAATGGTGAGATACCAAATTCTGTTACATCTATCGAAACGTCTGCTACTGGTTATAGAACACTATCTGTGCTTTCTATGACTGAATTAGCTGGAGGTGTTACTAGCGACGCCGCTATTGTATTCCCTACAGGAACTGAGTACAAAACATTTCCTATGAATATCTCGATCAACGATAATGATGGGACAGCTCGTGATGCTCAGATCGCATGGGCTAATAACACCCAAAATGGAGACTGGTGGCAAAACCCGTTCCAATGGGATGTAGTAGCTTTCGTTGGAGCAGATGCAGTATTTACTGTATCCAATGAAAATGAGGAGTTAGGAAATGTTCGGGAGTTCTCTCTTGATCAAAACTATCCGAACCCATTCAACCCAACAACAAACATTACGTTTTCTCTTGCAAATTCAAGCAATGTAACACTTGAAGTGTTTAATATGCTTGGCCAAAAAGTAGCTACGCTACTACAGCAAGAGCAACTATCTGTTGGGCAGCATACCCAAACTTTTGATGCTTCATCTCTGGCTTCTGGTATGTATGTATATCGATTGAGCACTGGTAACTTTGTTCAATCACGCAAAATGATGCTTATTAAATAACAAGCATCCTCCTAATTTTATGCGGGCACAGTAAATGTGCCCGCTCTTTTTTTAAACAGAAATTAAGCCTATCAGGTATATGAAACGCTTCGCTCTGCTTTTATTCGCGTTATTAATAATAACTGATCCTCTTCAGGCACAAACTAAAGGTAAGATAGCCGGAGAGGTAATAGATGAATTTGGAGAACCACTTATTGGTGTTCAGGTATTCATCGAAAATACTACAAGAGGGGTATTAACTGATATAGATGGTAAATATTCAATTGTAAACCTTGATCCGGATAAATATACCGTTGTTTTTAGTTATATAGGTTTCGCAACTACAAGAGTACAAGAGGTTGAAGTAATCTTAGGGTTAACTACCGAAGTTGATGTTACCTTAAGAGAAGAAGTAATTGAAGGACAAGAAATCGTAGTAACAGCTGAACGCCCGATTGTAGAAAAAGATCGAACGACAACAACCGCTTATGTTAGTGCAGAACAGTTAGAAGAATTACCCATTGTAAGTATTAATGAGGCCGTTAATCAACAAGCCGGTGTAGTAGATGGCCATTTCAGGGGAGGAAGAACAGGAGAAGTTTCATATTTGGTAAATGGAGTTCCAATTAACAATGCTTTTAACAATGGCGCTTCTTTCGAGGTTGAGCAAAACATGGTTTCCAGTTTAGAGGTAATTAGTGGAGTTTTTAATGCAGAATATGGTCAGGCCTTGAGTGGAGTGGTAAATATTGTTACGAAAGGAGTTTCTTCAGATTGGTCGGCAAGTTTACTTGCTTATGCAGGTACCATTGTTAGTACTCGTGAATTGGAGTTTGTATCAAGAAATACCAATGAAACAAGCTTTTTATCTTTTAGTGATTTTTCTCAGGAAAAAGTCTCATATACAGAAGCGTCCTCCAAGTTTCAAAATCAGGATATTCAATTTTCTATTGGTGGTCCAATCATAAAAAACAAACTTGGAATTCAGGCATCGGTACGTTATTTAAATGATCCCGGATATTTGATTGGAAGAGACTTATTTCGACCAAATGACCTTCAAAGTGGCGTAGGAGGGGTTCAAGGACCTGACTCGTGGGTAATAAATGCCTCAGGTTCCGGAGACTTTGAAGAGCTCAACAATAATCAAAGATATTCTGTTAATGCCTCATTAGTATACGAACTTAATAGCAGGCTAAAGCTGGACTATAATATCTTTTATCAGGATTTAGAAGGTCGCAATTATGATCATTTCTTCAAATACAATCCATCAGGTATCAACAAATACTACAATATTTCGCAAACACATATTCTTGGGTTAAGATATTCAATTGGACAAAACTCGTTTGCTAATATCTCTTACAGCTACTTAAGAGATAAGGGTGATTTTTATTTATATGATGATGCTACTTCCAGTACCTTAGATCAAAGGTATGCTCCACCAGAACTAACAGGTCAACAAGGTGAAAGTGCATTTGCAATGGGTGGAAATTACCTTTCATCCTCTCAAGATATTACACAATCTCATACCATAGTTACAGATTTCACCTCACAGATTAACAACATTGTTTTATTTAAGACCGGATTATCTGCAAGATTCCATGATTTGGATAATGAGGCTTTTGGAATTACAACAACTGCAACTGGAGACGTAATTCGATCAGCGAATCCTTTGGATAATTCTTCACTTGAAGTACAACCATTTGAAGCAGCGGGTTATTCTCAAGTTAAACTGGAGTTCGAAAATCTGATTGTAAATGCCGGACTAAGATTTGACTATTTTGAACCAGACTTTGTAGTCCCTCTTGATGTTTCACAAATTAGAGACGAATTCATTCCTGATCCGAATGGTGCTCTGGGTGATTCTACTCTAAACAGAAGAAGTGCAGATGCTTCGTTCCAGATTAGTCCTAGGCTAGGTATTGCTTTCCCTATTTCTGAAACGGGTGTTATGAGATTTTCTGCTGGTTTATTCTTTCAAACTCCTCAATTGAATCTTTTGTATACAAATAATGAGTTTGAAGGGAATGTAGGTTTAAATACCGGATATGGAAATGCTGAATTAGGGGCAGAAAGAACACTACAGTTTGAAGTAGGTTTACAGCAAGGACTAAGTGAAACAATGGGTCTTGATTTCACCCTTTTTTCAAAGGATATTCGTGGGCTAGCGGGTACACAGGTTAATTTGGATCAGAATGGTGCTTTTGTTTCCAGGCTAGTAAATCTTGACTATGGTACCATCAAAGGGGCTACATTGTCTCTTTATCAACGAGGCTCGGGTGCTTTTTCCTGGACTATTGATTACACGCTTCAGTTTGCAAATGGTTCTGCATCAAGTCCTCAGGATAACTTTCAAAGAGCGATTGAAGGAAGAGATCCAATTGTACGTTTAAACAGGTTAAACTGGGATAGAAGGAATGTGTTAAATAATACAATTACCTGGAACACTAAGTTAGGTCTTACAATTTCTGCCATTAATAGTCTTCAAACGGGTACACCATATACTTCAGAAAGAAATGAAGTACTCTCTATTATACCAAACAACGCTGATAAGCCAATCTGGTTTAACTCAGATGCGAGAGTGTATTACAAGCCACCGGTTCTTGAACATGATTTACAGCTATTCCTGCAAGTAGATAACGTGTTTGACTCAGAACCGGATTTTGATGTGTATAACGATACCGGGCTTGCTACAGAGTCTATTGATCTGAGCGAAAGAATCAGATCTGGAACTATGCCTGGTGGTCTTAATTCATATACAGAATTTTTTATTAGTGAGCAGAGAATTGGTCCGCCAAGAAGCATTAAAATTGGCTTGAGCTACAAATTCTAAAATCGAAGGCATTATTAATATCATGACAAAAAACAGAATTTCAGGTTTAGCATTATTAATTGTTTGTTTGGCTATTGGAAATGCTAAAGCTCAAAACATACCGGAAGAATATAACGGAGTAATATATAGAGGTGATGCCGAAACTATTGCCAGAGGTGTAATAGATGGAAACCTTATTGAAACCAACTTCAGAAACCATGGAGAGCTATCCAGATGGAATGACTTACCTTGGGGTGTTTGGCCCAGAACTATTGGAGGAAGACATATTGATGGTGTAGGTGTAATTGTAGCTGGATATATAGATGCACCTCCGTCAGAGGATATCACCAGTTATCAGGATTATTTAGATTGGAATGCCAATTATCGTGCCAATGGAGCTATAATCGGAAGGGGTGATACAATTATAAACCCTTTAATTATAAATTATAGAGAAGCAGGTAGAAGGCAAAGCCCATATACTGGGGACATCTGGGGCTGGCTACCTTTACCCGGTTTTAATAATCCATTCAGAGTTGACCCAGTTACCGGTGCTTCTGCACCAATACCGGCGCTCTCAAATGATGAGACGTCATGGCCTGAATTTTGGCCCGACCGATTAGATGAAGATGATATTGGGTGGCCAAGAACCTGGAATGGTAGAGACGGACGTTTTGCAAGTGCTGATTTGGAGTCTTATTACGTTATTGATGATTATTCTGATTTGGAATATGCCTGGGGTATAGAAGATTTATCCTCTAATCCAGGTTTTCAAGCAGGAGCTCATAGTCCTTTGGGAGTATATCATCCTAGTCCACTTAGTGATTCTACTAAAGGCGGTTTTGCTTTACAAATGCAGGTGCGTTTATTTCAATGGGCCAATGTGCTGGCAGAAGATACCATGTTCTTAATTTATCGAATCAGTAATAAAGGAGATTATACTCAAAATCGACTTTTCTTTGCTCAGATTGTGGATTATGGATTAGGTAACGAAGAAAATGATGACAATGCAAGTTTTGATGATCTTCTTGATGTGGTATATGGCTGGGACTCAGACGGAATAGGCACCCCTACTCAGGGTGGCTCGAACTACGATTTGGGATATACTGGGTTCGCTTTTCTTGAGTCTCCTGCTAACGACAATAATATGGAAGACGATGATTTAGATGGCATAACGGATGAATCCAGATTCGATGAAAATTATATTTTACTTACCTCAGAAGCTGAGATCCAAAATTATGCTCAGACAAATTATGATCTGGTTCAATTCGAAGAATTTCATGGAGAACCAGTACTTGAACGGCCTGCTGCAAAAATTTCGAGATGGTTTACTACTGATGAAAACCTTGACTGGGTTGGCTTCGAAGATACCAATGAAAATGGAGTTTGGGATGAAGGTGAAGTGTTAAACAATGATGTTGGTAAAGACGGATTAGGCCCTTTCGATTTGAACTATCCAGGACCAGATGAAGGACAAGGTGATGGAATACCAAATAATGGAGAACCTAACTATAATGAACTGGATGTTGATGAATCTGATCAAATTGGTCTAACAGGGTTTGACTTAGACACTCGTCCAAACTATGAAAGTGGAGATAATTTAAGAGATGACACCTGGTTGTTTGGAAAGATTGAGGAGAACCTGTTCTCTAACCCGGATTATGTTCAACCTTCCACTGTTGCCAATAATGAGCCCTTTATTCTTTTCGTTTCTGGGGAAGTTCAATTAGGGTCAGAAAATGATCCTGTTAACACAAAGGCTACTGATTTTTTCTCTACGGCATGGATTTTTGGAGATGACGAAGAAGACTTCTTTAAAAACAGAAGAACAGTTCAGAATATTTATAACGCAGATTATAATTTTGCTCAGCCACCGATATTACCAACCCTTACAGCTGTGCCAGGAGATAATCAGGTTATTCTTTCCTGGGATACGTTATCTGTAAACAGTTTTGATAGATTTCTTCAGGATTTTGATTTTGAAGGATATAAACTGTACAAGTCAACAAATAATGTTTTTACTGATGTAAGAACCATTACGAACGTTGATGGGACACCAACATTCTATGAGCCAATTGCTCAGTTTGATTTGGAAAATGGGATAACTGGCCCCAGAACAGTTTTTGATGGAGAAGCTATTTATGACATGGGCGATGATACAGGATTACAGTTCTTTTATGTAGATAATGACGTGATTAATGGTAAGACGTATTACTATGCTCTCGTGGCTTATGACAGGGGCACACTACTTGATCCTACAACCGGTTCAGCAGGTATTGATCCTCAGGAAAACACATTCAGAGTAGCTGTAACATTTTCAGGAGATGTTGCAGGTACTTCAATAAATGCTGCCGTTGTTACTCCAAGACCTAGTCCTGCCGGGTATGTTGGGGGTGGTGCTGCTACAGATCTCAGTTCGGTAACCGAGGGTACTGCTACGGGGTATGCAAATGTCGATGTAGTACTGGAATCTGAATTAGATAACACGAAGCTTTATGAAGTATCTTTTAACGATACGGTGTCTATCTTTGGAGATTTCAATAATACGATCTCATACAGTCTTAAAGAGCTAACTCAAAATGTTGAGATTATTAAAAATGCACCTTTTGAATCAACTTCGCGTGTTGCTGATGGTTTTATCCTAAAATTCTTTAATGATACACCTGCTCAAATCATCGAAAACAGGACGGGATATATATCAAATGAAGGAACTGAGAATGAATTATTCGGGCTTGATCCTACAACCTTAGACGGCCTATCTACAGATTGGGTAATCTCTATCTCAACTGATGATGAAGGTGATGATACAGGTTACTTAAGAACCGATAAAGATTATGAAGTGCTTTTTGTCGATCCTGCAGATAGCACTTATACTCCTCCATTTAGATTTGGGGGTGGGTTTTCAAGGTTTGCTATACCTGTGTTTGCCAGGAATATGGTAACGGGTGAACTTACTGATATCTTCATCAGAGATCTGGATGACGATGATGTTCTTGGAGTAGGTGATCACATAATTATATCTGAACCCAATGCTCTGAGTCAACAAAAGTTTAAATTCCGAATCGATTTCTTATCAGGAACTGCTGGTAGTGCACCAACTCCTGGTACTAAAATTGTTATTTCGACAACCAGTGAATTTGGCTCGTCAGATAAATTCCAGTTCACTATGAATGAGCCTTCTATAGATAATGAACTGGCTGGTTCTCAATTGGAAGATATTTATGTTGCCCCAAATCCGTATGTAGGTGCTGCTTCCTGGGAAAGAGCTTCCAACTCTCAGGGAAGAGGTGAGCGTAAAATAAATTTCTTCAATCTGCCTCAAAACTGTACGATTAGAATTTTCAATGTGAGAGGAGAACTGATAAGAACGCTTGTTCATGAAGGTGAACTAAGTGATGGAATGATTTCTTGGGACTTACTCACAGAAAATAATGAAGACGTTGCCTATGGAGTGTACTTCTACCACGTAGAGGCTCCCGGGATAGGCGAATACACCGATAAATTTGCAATTGTTAAATAAGCGGGTAATACAGTAATAGCTATGAATAAAAAAGGAATAATATTACAAATCATTGTACTACTCGCGGCTACAAACCTGTACGCCCAGAGTAGAGTAGGCACTACCGCTGCTCCCTTTTTAACGCTTGGAGTAGGAGCTAAGGGTGCTGCTCTTGGAAACGCAAATACAGTTAATGTTTCAGGTGCTGAGGCCATGTTTTGGAATCCTTCTGGAATTGCCCTTGCAAACGAAGGAAACAGTGCAAACTCAGCTTTCCTAAGCGTTAATCAATATTTTGTAGATGTAGATATCTACGCTGCAGGGATGGTGCTCCCTATTGGAAAAGAACAGAAAAGTAATTTTGGCTTAGCAATTAATTATGTGGACTACGGACGGATGGATGTTCGTACAGTAGAAAGACAGGAAGGTACCGGAGCAACGTTCGGAGCACATGATTTAAGTATCGGGCTCTCCTATGCTCAAAACCTCACTGATAACTTTTATTTCGGAGGAACAGCGAAACTCATTCAGCAAAAAATTTATGATATGACTGCTGAAACTTTTGCTGTTGATTTGGGTTTCGTGCTTAAAACGGAATATTTGAATGGAATGAAATTGGGGGCTTCTATTAGCAACTTCGGTGGTAAAATGCAGATGGACGGTATTAACGCTCAGTATTTTATTGATATTGATCCAACAAGTGAAGGTAATAATGAGGATGTTCCGTCCCGCATTTATATGGATGAGTGGGATTTACCACTGTCATTCAGATTCGGTGTAAATCTACCTTTGATAAAACAAGATAATTTGGAATGGGTTCTTTTATCCGAGGCTCAGCAGACGAACGATAACGATTTGAACGTTGATTCCGGTTCTCAGTTAAGTTATTTATCAAATACGGTTAAGTTTCACGTTCGTGCCGGTTACAGAGACCTGTTTTTAGGCGATAATGTTGATTCCCATCTTACTTATGGGGCAGGTTTTGTTTTGAAAACATCTACCGGAGTTGCTATTGGGGTTGACTTTGCACAAGTTCCGTATGAGTATTTAGGTCAAACTACTATTATAGATCTTAAGCTATATTTCTAAATGAAATTACTTTTTTTAAAAAATACTGGCTGCCTTACTAAAAGGCAGCCTTTCTTTTTTTACTTCATAGCTCTTCTATTAATGTTAACAGCATGTTCTGGTAAACCAAACCTTGAAACAGAGGAGAAGATACTTTTCTCAGTTAATGACATTGATGTCTCTGTATTTCAGTTTCAAACCAAATATGTACTGCATTTAATTAATACAGGGCGAAATGATAGCAAAGAGGAGAGATATCGATTTGTCAATCAATATATTGATAATCTGGTGCTTGCAGAAGCTTCCCCCGAACGAGGGTTGCTTAATCATCCTATTTATTTAGCAGCCATAGAATTCCAGGAGAGAAAATCTATGGCAGATATTTTTTTCGTTGATGAAATGAATAAGATAATGGAACCCCCTACAGATGATGAGGTTCGCCTGGCTTACGCCAAAAAGCAAAGAAAAGTATATGTACGACAGTTATTCTCCAGATCAGAGGCAGACTTAAATGAAGCACATAAAAGATTGGAGAGTGGGGAAAATTTTGTTGACGTCGCTAATGATTTTTTTGACACCCCTGATTATGATTCTACTGCAGGATACCTGGGGCCAATCAGTTATTTTGGAGCCGATGACGCATTCGCGGAAGCTGCTTATTCAATGAATGTAGGAGAGTTCTCAAAGCCAATAAGATCGCAGCATGGCTACCATATCGTTTATGTAGAATATCTGGAACTGCCGGCAATTCTTACCGAAGATGGATATCAATATCAAAAACAAGGGGTAACAAGTCAGATTCGTTTGAGAAAGCAAAGGCTTACTTCCAATAGCTATGTGCGGGACTTAATGTCAACGCTAAGAGTAGAGGTAGATCCGGAAAACCTTGCTGAGTTAAGAAATAGTATTAACAGGGTTGAAGAAGGAATTAGTCAGGTTATTCCGCAGAATAATGAAAGAGAGTCAGACTTTTGGGAAGACGATTTAAGATCTGAACTTAGTGGCCATATGGATACAGAGACTATATTAGCCACTTTTGTATTAGGCGGGGAGAAGAAAGAGTTCACTTTCAGTGACTATTTAAATTGGTTGCCCTACTTACCTTATAATGAGTCTAAGAATAGAACAGGAGCTTCTTTAGGAAGAGCTTTACGAAATGAGGTGTTCTATCTGCTGGCTCTTGAGAACAGTTATCATGAGGATGAGAGAGTGCAAGAAAAAGTAAAAACCAGAGGCTATGAGATACTTTCCGAATTATATCAGGCAGAATTGGCAAGGGAAGCTTTGGCAGATACCAACAGAATTGAAGTGCCTGAAAGTTTCCGAAATCGATTAATTCGAAATAAAGAAATCCAAATTCATGCTTCATATTGGAAGATTTTGGCAGAGGATATGAAAGATGCTGAAAGAATAAAAGCTGAACTTCAGAGCGGAGAATCCGCGGAATCTTATAGTAATTTTACTGTAGTTGAATATCAGGTAATAAATCCAAGTGATGGGGATCACTCGTTAGTAAAGAAGAGTATTCTTAAAACTCCATTAATTGCGTATTCAGCAGATGAGGGATGGATGGTTTTTTATCTTTCTGAAAGACAGATAGAAGATATAACTGTGAATACAAGAAGTATTGCTTTAGAGCGGCAATATAAAGTGTTTAGTACAATAAACTCAGAAATTGAGTTTTTGAGAAAACAAGTTGAAATAAAGCTGGATACGCTACTATTCGATGAGATATATGAACTCAAAGGCAAAGAAGTATCAGAATAAAAAAGCCCTTATATATTCTACATGGGCTTTAACAAATGATTTAACTAAAATTAGTTTTCCTGAACAGAGTCAATCGAGGCTAGTAAATCTTCCGCTTCTCTGATCAAGTCTTCTGCTTTTTCTTTAGCTTCAACTACTACTTTTTCGCCTTTCTCTTTGGCTTCTGAAATTAATTTTTGTTTTTCCTTTCTTAACTCACTGATTAAATCTGTGAGTTCGTCTCTATAGTTACTTAAGCGATAAGAAAGCCGATCTCTTGTATTTTTTCCTGTGTCTGGCGCGTAAAGTAAGGCTAGCACGGTACCAGCCATCGCACCTGTGATTAATCCTGCTAAAAAATTTCCTGATTTACTCATGACATATTCCTTTTTATTGCTGTCTGTAGTTAATAACAAGAATAATTAAAACCCGTTCCAATTACCATCTCCAGCCACAAAAAAAGTTTTTTAGAATTTTTTTAGTTGAAGAACACATAAGTATGCGGTGAAAACTACGACGCTCTAATGTACTCTTTATAAAAAGAAGGGTATGAAGATGAATAAAAGTATCGTATTAATTTTAGCTTCACTAGTAATGTTTGGATGTGCAGAGTTGGGTACATCACTATCTCAAATGAATGAAGAAATGGGAGCTAAATGCGCTTATTATTCGTGGGTTGCAGAGCAGTATGACAAAACAGAAGGCAAGTTCAAAAGAAATTTTCTGGTACCAGATAAGTATTACAACGAAGAAAAAAACTGGGTAGATACAAAAGGAAATTACTATGTCGGCCTTTATAAGTTCGAAATCTACTACGATGTTTCGCCTTATACCAAAGAAAGGTATCGATTCAGTATAACCTGTGCCAGGTATTATTAAACGGCAGTTTTTTGTTTTCTGAACAACCCTTTGATGCTGTTAATCAACTGTTTAAAACCAACAGAAATTGCAGGGGTAATGAACAGAGTGAAAATCACTCCAAATAGTAACCCGCCGATTACAGTTTTTGCTAAAGGAGACCATATTTCTGCACCAGCACCAAGCTCGAGCGATAAAGGAATCATAGAACAAATGGTTGTTATAGCAGTTAATAAAACTGGTCGCATTCTGCGTTTACATGCTTGAAGAATTGCTGATAAGAATTCTGAACCATTTGAAATATCAAAAGCGATTCCTTTGGTTCGTAAATGCATGTAATCCACTAATACAATTCCATTATTTACAATAATCCCAACAAGCATAAACAGTCCGATATTTCCGGTAGTACTTAGCGGGGTCCCAAGAATCATTAATCCAGCTAATGCACCAAACAAGGCCATAGGAATACAAAGCCAAATAACGAACGGATCTCTAAAGTTTTCGAATAATGAAGCCATAATCATGAACATAAGTACTAAAGCGGCTAATCCTGCGAAAAGAAACTGGCGAGCCCCTTCCTGGGCCTCCTGGCTGGCTCCGGTAAATTCATATCTATATCCTTCGGGCATGATTACTTCGTTATTAACGAAATCAGTTATTAACCCACGATACACGTTGGCATCTCCGTTAAATGAAATATTAACGTCCAGCAAAATTTCCCTATCCCGTTTGGAATAAGAATCCACCCCTTTCGTTTCAACGAATTCACCAACTGCGACAACTGGTATCCGCTGGTCTTCAAATTGAAGGACTTCTAAATCAAAAAGGTCTTCACGGGATTTCAGAGATGTTTTAGCTGTCCGTACTTCAATCGGAATTTCTTTTCCTTCAGTCCGGAAAAACCAGCCTGGTTTCCCAGGGTTTGTGTTCGCAAGTTACCTGCTACCTGACTGATACCAGCGTTCATCATTCCTACTCGATTACGATCCACAATAAACTGTAACTCAGGTGTTGGGTCGGTACGACCGTTATCAACCGAAATAATATTCGGGTCTTCTAGGAACTTATCTTCAATCTGGTTCGAAATTCGAAGCAGTTCAGACATTTCAGGGCCAATTAAACTTAGTCGGACTGACCCACCACCTGATCTGAATCCACGTCCACCGAATCGTATCCCACCTCCTTCAACAGAAGCCCTTACTGTTACACCGGGTGCAACCAATTCCTGCCTTAATGCAGCAGCTAATTCATTACTCGTAATTGTTCGTTCTTCAACAGGTGCCAACTGGAGTGTAAAACTGCCCCGGTTTGCTTGCTCAGTCCATCTGCTTCGCCCAATAGATGAAATTAGGGTTTCAATTTCGGGTTTCTGTAGCAATTGTTCTTCAAACTGTTCCATTACTTCAACAGTACGTATGAGTTTGGTTCCCTCTTGTAAGGTGATGTCCACATCAATTTCTCCAGAGTCGGTCTCAGGAAATCCTTCTTTGTTGATGGTCTGATACATGTAAACAGTACCGCCAACAATTCCTATTAGGAGCAAAGTTGGAATCCATTTGTGTCGGAGAATCCATTGAAGAATAAATCCATACCCGCCCTCCAGTTTATGAAGTGCGGTGAACATGAAACTTCGCTTGTTGAATTGATCCCGGTCCAACACGAGGATAGACATTACAGGAACAAGTATGATCGAAGAAAGAAATGAAATGGCGATTGCAAAACTGATAGTAAGTGCAAACTCGCGGAAGAAAACACCTTGTATGCCACTTATCAATGTAATTGGAATAAATACTCCCAGCGTTGTTAACGTAGAACCCAGAAGAGGGCCAATCACTTCGTTAGTGCCATTTAAAGCTGCCTGATAGCGGGTTAAACCATCTTCCAGTTTGCGCGCGATACTTTCTGCTACAACAATGGCATTATCTACTAACAACCCAATAGCTAATGCAAGAGCAGAAATAGTGAAAATATTGAGTGTAAGATTTGCCGCATACATAGTGGCAAAACTTGCTGCAATTGAAACCGGAATAGAGAGTGCAACTACCAGCGAAATTCTCCATCCTCCCATAAAAATCAGGATTACCAATACTACAACAATCAGTGCAAAAAGAGACGATTGAGCCAGGTTATTGATGGAGTCATCAATGGCACGGCCTTCGTCAGATAATATTTTCAGGATGACTCCCGGAGGTAGTTTCTCATTAATTTCGGGTACTGCTGCTTTTACAGCATTAACCACATCCAGCGTATTAGCATCAGAATTTTTCTGTACTTCGATAGAGACACTATTATTACCATTTACATTTACCAGGCTGGTAACCTCTGTAAATCCATCCGATACATCCGCAACGTCTTCAACACGAATAGGGACGCCGTTTTCAGATATTTTAACAATGGTTTTCTTAATCTGATCCACACTTTCATACATAGATTCAGCACGTACGCTGTAGCTTATGTTTTGCGCGATCACATTCCCCATTGGAAGCTGGGTGTTATTGTTGCGGATGGCATTTTCAATTTCCTGTGGAACAATGTTATGCTGAGCAAGCTGCATCGGAGAAACATCAACATAAATTCTTCGTTCAAGCCCTCCCCGTGTATCTGCGGAAGCAAGTCCAACGAGTCGTTCCAAACTAGGTTCAACTACTTCAATAGCTAACTCTCTTAATTCATCTAACCCTTTAAGACCCGAGCTAATGCTGAGCTGCATAATTGGTCGGTTTTCGGGATCAAATTGGAAAATAGTAGGTGGGCGTGCCTGTTCGGGGAGGTCAGCTCTAATCTGATCGATAGCCTTTTGAACTTTTAATTCAGTTTTTCTTATATCTGTACCTTCATAAAGTCGCATTATAATAAAAGCATTTCCACGACTTACCCTCGCCTCGAGGCTTTCAATTCCTTCAATAGCGGCAACAGCACCCTCAATAGGAGTTACAATAATCCGGTCAATATCTTCTGGCGCTACATTTTGATATCCAGAAGAAATAGCTAAAACCGGAATATTCAGGCTTGGAAAAAGTGTAACTCTAAGATTGGTAAGTGAAAAAATCCCAAAACCAACCACAATCAAGGTACACATGATTACGGTAATGGGTCGACTAAGAACTCCTCCAGTAAGGGAAAACTTTCTCATGCTAATACCTCCTCTTCTTCAAGTGGATCATGTTTATGAATGGCATCAAAACCAAGTCGATCTACGCCCTGATTAATCAATTTATACACGCTTGGGACAACGAAAAGCATCAGGAATGTTGACATGGTGAGCCCACCAATTACCGTTCGGGCCATTGGGCTCCAGGTTTCCGAACCGGATCCCAACTCGAGAGCCAATGGGACCATCGATAAAATAGTAGTGAGTGCTGTCATTAGAATAGGTCGCAGCCTTCGTGTGGCTCCCTGAACAATGGCCTCGTTTCTGTTTAAGCCTCGGGCTTGCAGAATCTTGATGTAATCAATCATCACAATTCCGTTGTTCACCACAATCCCGGAAAGCAAAATCAAACCTACCATCGAAGTTACGCTGACGGCAGTTCCCGTAATTCCTAACATTATCAAAACACCTGAAAGCGCGAGTGGTATAGTAAAGATTATGATAAACGGCTCGACTAAACTTTCGAACTGAGAAGCCATTACCATATAGGTTAGAATTCCGGCGATGGCAAAAGCGATAAGCAGAAAGTTGAAAGATTCAGCCTGCTCTTCGGCAGAACCTGCTAAAGCATAACGATACCCATCCGGCCACTCTACTTCATTTAAAAGCTCACGGGCTTGGGCAGATGCAGTTTTTAAATCCACGTCATCGAGTTCAGTAAAAATTTCCACTACCCGCTCCTGATCAATTCTGGTCACATTGCTTGGCCCGGTATATCTCTCGATTCGTGCGAGATTACTTAACGGCATCCATTCTCCATTAGCCGTTTGTATCTGGATGTTTTCCAGGTCTGTGGACGCTGCTTTTTGTCGGGGATCAAGTTCCACCTTCACCTCAAATTCCACACCCTGATCCACAAAACTGGTTGCAATACTTCCCTGGATAGCATCACTTACTGCACTTGCAACCTGATTGGTGTTCATTCCAACCAAAGAAATACGCTCACGGTCCATCACTAATCGTAATTCAGGGCGTCCCTGATCAGCTGTACTGTACGCGCTTACTACTCCATCAATTTGGGTTATGCGCTCTTTTACTCCATCAGAAAGCTCTTTTTTGATTTCAGGATTATATCCAAAAACCTGTATAATAAGCCCATTTTCTCCATCAGGGCTTAAAGGATCCTGGATGATTTCCTGAACATCGATTCCGGGGACAATAGTAAGTTGATTGAGAAGTGAACTTACAATATCAAACTGACTTCTATTTCTTTGATCTTTCGGAACCAGTTCAACCCGAACCGAACCTGTAAATCCTCCGGGATTATCGGCACCTTCAATTCCTTCTTTATCGCCGTAGTCGGAAACTACCATGCGCGCTTCTGGCACTTCCTGTCGGATGACACTTTCCACCTGCCGGAAAGAGCGTTCAAGTTCGAGCAGGCTTACACCTGCTTCTCTGCTCACTTCCAGCGTAAAAGCACCTTCATCAACCCGAGGGAAAAACTCGCCGCCAAGTTGATTAAAGATTGGAAGAGTAGCTCCGAAAAAAAGCACTGATACAAGAACAACCAGACCACTTCTGTTTAAAGAGGCATCTAACTGCCGGGCATAACGACTTTCTAAACGATCGAGTAAATCACCAAAGAAATTTGAGAGCCTGTTATTAGCCTGGAACGCTTTTTCCTTATCGCTAAAAAACTGAGAAGTCATCATTGGGATAAGTGTTAATGCTACCAAAGAAGAAACCGATAGCGAAAAAGAAATAGTAAGGGCAAGATCCCGGAAGAGAAAACCTGCGATACCGGGCACAAACAAAATCGGAAGGAATACAACCAGAGTCGTTAGGGTTGAAATGACGACAGGAACGGCCACTTCTTTAGCTCCATATACGGCGGCATCTTTTCGGTTTTTGCCTTCTTCTCTGAAGCGGAATATGTTTTCCAGTACCACCACAGCATCATCAACCACAAGTCCAACGGCAAGTGTAAGGCCTGAAAGCGAAATAATATTCAGGCTCAAATCAGCAAAGTTCATCACTGCAAAAGTAGTTACGATGGAAACCGGGATAGAAATAGCGATGATTAAGGCAGATCTTCCGCTTCTCAGGAATACAAGTAAAATCAACACTACAAGAATGATCGCCTGTAATCCGGTTAGCAGGAGATTTTGTATAGAAAGCTTGATGAACTCGGCTTTATTCGTCAGCACCTCCACATTCACATCAATGGGGAGACTTTTTTTGATGTCTGCAAGGCTTGTAATTACTTCGTTGGCAGCCACTACCACGTTCGCGTCACTCTGGCGGTAGATATTAATAATAATTCCGTCTTCGCCATTCACCTGCACATTACCTATCGGTTGAGCAATACCGTCCTGAACATCCGCCACATCCTTAAGGTAAAGAGAACGTCCATCCCGAACAGCGATTACTGTATTCTGAATTTGATCAACACTCTTCAATTCGCCCATAGTTCTAAGCGAATAAACGGTGTTTCCTTCGGTTAACTGCCCGGCCGGAACCTGAATATTTTCTGCGTTAAGGCGATTTGATATTTCTGAGATGGTGATGTTGTACAATCTCATTTTCTCATTATCGATCACCACATTAATCTGGCGTTCTAGTCCACCTGAAGTTTCTGCAGAGGCAATTCCATTAATCCGCTCAATGCGTTGCTCCAATACCTGGGTAGCGTAGGTCCTTAAATCTCTTGAAGAACGGACATCGGACGTAACAGCCAGAACTACGATGGGTTCCTGATTCGGATCGTAACTAAAAACAAGAGGAGTTTCTGCATCTCTGGGTATAGAGCGTTCTACAAAGCCGAGCTGTTTCCTAACGTCATTTTCAGCTTCATATAAATCAGTTCCCCAGTTAAAATTCAGCTTTACAACCGATGCGCCCTGGCTCGAAAGTGATCGGACTCTGCGGATGCCGCTGATACTACCGACTTGTTCTTCAATAGGTCGAGTTACTAGTGCTTCTATATCTTCAGGTGCTACACCCTCATACCCGGTAAAAATGGTTATGGTTGGAAAGCTTACATCCGGA
The DNA here is from genome assembly GCA_048058975.1 of Balneola sp. Lineage (GTDB taxonomy): Bacteria > Bacteroidota > Rhodothermia > Balneolales > Balneolaceae > RHLJ01. The sequence goes on along the minus strand of JBLLNP010000003.1, from coordinate 152,916 downwards.
TATAAATTCAAACGAAGTTGAAGCACACCAAAAATCCCAAACCCGATTAAAATCAGGCTGGTCATTAAAAACGTAATGGGTCGCTGAACCGCTAACTTGGATAAACCACCCATGTTATTCAGATGAAGAATTAGCAGTACGGACGCTGTCCATTAAAGCCTGGCGCTCTTCCTGACTCATGTTCTGCATGCGGGTACGAAGTTTTTGGCGCTCTTCCTCGCTCATGTTAGCGAATGCAGCACCACCTGGTCTGTTTGCTCCCTGACCAGGTCTTTGCTGAGGAGAAGCGGTACTTCCTTCGGTTATTTTCTGTTCGGGAGACGAGAATGTGGAACCGGTAGCTACACGAATACGACCACCATCCTGCAAACTCTGTTGCCCTGTAACTACAATCTGTTCACCAGGTCGAAGTCCTGCAAGTACTTCCAATCGGTCACCTTGTTCAATTCCCAATTCAAGCTGACGAAGCTCTGCTACAGAGTCTCCTTGGCTAACAAAAACAGAATAAGTACGGTCAAGTTGAATGGTGTTTGATTCAGGATCGACAACGGTTTCTACTTTTTCAACTAACGCACTTCTTGAGATTACGATAGCCCTTGGTTTGTTTACTATATCGATTACATTCTCGGTCAACACTCCAGGATAAATAGATTCCCCAACCTGAGTTAGAGTAATTACAACCTCTCCAAGACCGGTAGTTGCATCAAGCTGAGGGCTTTTTCTTGATACTACACCTTGGGCTGTTGCCTTTGCTTCATTTGAGACTCTGAGAGCTACCGGCTGCCCGATTTTAACAAATCTCCAGTCTTGGACCGGGAGGAAAATGCGGGTTTCATATCCTACTAGGTTTGCTATCTCGAACAGAGGCTGTCCTGTTGAAGCAATGTCCCCTTCTTCACCATTTCGGGAAATGATTACACCACGAACAGGAGCGCGAACTTCAGTAAAATTAAAATTTTCCTGAGCCTGGGTTAATTGAGCATTAGAAGACTGATACTGAGCCAAAGAACTCTGATAGGTAGCAAAAGCAATATCGTATTCAGACTGGCTGATCAATTCTCTTTCTAAAAGCGATCGCTGCCGTTCAAACTGAGAACTGTCTCTCTGCACGGCAATTTTGCTCTGCTCAAGCTGAGCTTCTGCTTGGTTTAACTGGTCGCGAAAGGTAGCGTCATAAATTTTAGCAAGAATCTGTCCTTGCCTTACAGTGTCACCCAGATCTACATAGAAACGTGTAATACGATTACTTACCTGGGGAGTAATTGCGATTACATCCTGTGCTTTAATTGTTCCAAAGGAACGAACCTGATCGGCGATAGAGCTAAAAGAAACTTGCTGAGTTTCTACACTGGTAACCCTTGCTTGACCGAAGCCACCACCTCCGCGGGCTTCCCAACCTCCTTGGCTCCCGTTTTGTTCTGAACCTCCGCAACCAATAAAAATGATAGATATAAATAATGCCGTAAAGAATATTTTTTTCACTTGATAAGACTGAATTTGAAATGTAGATACAAGACGTATAATTTCGGCAAATAGTTCAGCTTTAGATAATACCTGCTTGTAAAAAAAAGCAATGCAAACTTTACAAATCGAAATGTTTTACCAGCCAGTTTTTGTATTTTGGAGAAACTTGAACTTCATACCTCTTATTACATGAAATTTTTTATCGATACAGCAAATCTCGAAGAAATTCAGGAAGCCAATGACCTGGGTGTTCTTGATGGTGTAACCACAAACCCAAGTCTTTGTGCTAAAATTGGAGTAAGGGATTTTGAAGGGCACATCAAAAAAATATGTGATATTGTTGAGGGAGACGTTTCAGCGGAAGTGGTTTCTACTACCTACAACGAAATGGTTGAAGAAGGGAGAAAAATTGCAAAAATCGCGGATAATGTGGTTGTCAAGGTTCCACTGATTAAAGATGGTATAAAAGCGATAAAAACCTTTTCTGAAGAAGGAATTAAAACAAATTGTACTCTCTGCTTTTCATCTACTCAGGCATTGATAGCGGCAAAAGCAGGTGCTACTTACATTTCTCCATTCATAGGAAGGCTGGACGATATTTCAACAGATGGAATGCAGTTAATCGAAGATATTGTACAAATCTATCTGAATTACGGCTTTGCTACCGAAGTACTGGCTGCTAGCATCCGGCACCCGATGCATGTAGTAGAATGTGCCAAAGCAGGAGCAGATGTAGCAACTATGCCTCTGAATGTAATTCTTGGCCTGTTAAAGCACCCACTTACTGATAATGGCCTAGCCCGGTTTTTACAGGATTGGGAAGATTTACAGAATAGTTTTAAATAACAGATTCAGTTTAAAAACCTATAAAAAGCGAAGCACATCCCTTCGCTTTTTTTGTTTCAGAAAGTAAGCTACTTTAAGTGAAACTAACTTATTTCTTATGAAACACCTCTTCGTAGCTCTTTTCGCTTTTATTCTTTTTATACCTTCATGTACTCCTAAGTCTGAGCTGGAAAAAAAGGCTCAAAACATCACCATCATTCGGGATGATTTCGGAGTTCCACATATTTATGGAAAGACAGATGCCGATGCTGTTTTTGGTTTGATGTATGCCCAGGCCGAGGATGATTTCCCCAGAATTGAGAGAAACTATATATGGGCAATTGGAAGGCTGGCGGAAGTGGAAGGCGAAGATGAATTGTATTCAGATTTACGGGCTCGTTTGTTTATGAGCAAAGAAGAAGCTATTCAGAATTACGAAAATGCACCCGATTGGCTGAAAAAGTTATGCGAAGCATGGGCTGATGGCCTAAATTATTATCTGGAAGCTAACCCTGAAGTAGAACCGAAGCTTATTACGAAATTCGAGCCCTGGATGCCTATGTATTTTAGTGAAGGCTCCATTGGAGGAGATATAGAGCGTGTTTCAACAAGAAGGATAAAGGCTTTTTACGAAGACAAAGCTTCCCTTTCTTTAAACGAGTTTGGCAACGGATTAACGGTCATCGATCCCTATGAAGAGCCAAAAGGTTCAAATGGAATTGCCATTTCAGGAGAGCATACGGCTTCAGGGGATGCCATGCTGTTAATAAATCCGCATACCTCTTTTTATTTCCGGGGAGAAGTTCATGCTGTTAGTGAAGAAGGCCTGAATGCCTATGGTGCAGTTACCTGGGGACAGTTTTTTGTCTATCAGGGATTCAATGAAAAAACGGGATGGATGCACACTTCAACCTACACCGATGTGATCGATGAATTTGTCGAGACTGTAGAAGAAAGAGATGGTAAGCTAATGTACAAGTATGGAGAAGAGTGGAGAGATGTTGAAGTCTCTGAAGTTACCTTGAAGTATAAAGATGGAGACGAACTAAAAGAAAAAACTTTTCCGGTTTACCGCACTCATCATGGCCCGGTTACACACATGATAGATGACAAATGGGTGGCTACCGCGATGATGTGGGAACCAGTAAAAGCTCTTGAGCAATCCTATACCCGAACAAAGAAAAGTAATTACGCCGAGTTCAGGGAAATGATGGATATCAAAACTAACTCCTCTAACAATACGGTGTTTGCTGATGCTGATGGAAACATCGCGTACTTTCATGGGAATTTTATACCTGTTCGTGACGAGCAGTTTGATTATACCCGTCCGGTAGATGGAAGTAATCCAGCCACCGATTGGCAGGGACTGCACCCGGTTGACGAAGCGATCACACTACTAAATCCCGGGAATGGATGGATTCAGAATTGTAATTCAACCCCATTTACTGCAGCTGCTGAATTCAGCCCCAAAAAAGAAGATTATCCGAGTTACATGTCCCGAACATCAGAAAACTTTCGGGGAGTTCATGCCATTGCACTTCTTTCAGAAGTAGAAAACCTAACTCTGGATGGGTTGATTGAGTTGGCGTATGATCCATGGATTCCCGCCTTTGAGGAGATAATTCCGGGTGTGGTAGCTGCTTATGATGCTTCATCACAAAAAGATAAAGCTCTGGAAGGAGTAATTGAGGTATTAAGAAACTGGGATTACAAAACCGGGGAGGAATCTGTAGCAATGACCATTTCTCATTTTTATGGAATGAATTATTTAAGAAATGGAGAATCTCCAGATGGATTGAGTTTTATGGAACGCGTTTCTTACTTCGGTAAAAAATCTCCCCGAAGTGAACGTCTTGAAATACTGAAGGCAACCATCGAAGAACTAAATGAAGACTTTGGAACATGGGACATTGCTTGGGGAGAAGTAAACCGTTTCCAAAGATTGGATGGCGCAATACAATCCCGTTTTGATGATGATGCACCAAGTTTGCCCGTTGGATTTGCTTCCGGCAGATGGGGAGCCTTGGCTTCGTACGGTTCCCGCGCGTATGAAAATACTAACAAACTGTATGGATCATCAGGCAATAGTTTTGTAGCAGTTGTTGAGTTCGGAGATAAAGTAAAAGCAAAAACGATGCTTGCCGGAGGACAAAGTGGCGATACAGATTCCCCTCACTTTTACGATCAGGCGCAACGCTATGCCGATGTTGAATTTAAAGATGTGGCGTACTATCGCCAAGACGTTGAAGCCAGAGCGGTGAGCACTTACAAACCCGGAGAAAGAAAATAATGTAAGCTACATTCAGTAGCCCACTGCGTCTCCGTTCATACTTGAAGAATCTGAGTAGCCCATTAAAATCCCGGTTTCAGGATCATAGGTTATTCCCATCAAAACCCCTAGCCTGGATCTGCTTTGTAAGGTATGCCCCATCGCTTCGAGCGCTTTTCGGGTGTCGGGAGAAAGAAGGTTTTCTTCGTAAATAATTCGATCTGGTAGCCACTGATGATGGATTTTCATTGCTTCGATCGCTCGGTGAATTTCCATGTCAAATTCCAACACATTAAGAACCGTTTGGAATACGGTATTGATTATAGTTCTTCCACCGGGGCTGCCGATAACCAGCACTGGGATTCCATCTTTTGCCACAATAGTTGGGGTCATACTCGAGAGCATTCTTTTTTCCGGGGCAATAATATTGGGCGGACTGCCTATTTGGCCATTGGTTCGGGTAACCCCGGGCTGGGCATTAAAATCTCCCATTTCATTGTTAAAGATAAAGCCAAGTTCCGGTGAACCTATTCTGGCTCCATAAGAATACTCAAGGGTGTAAGTTAGTGAAACGGCATTACCATCTTTATCCATTACTGAAAAATGAGTGGTATTGGTTCCATCATAAAGCTGGCCGAATTTAGACGAATCACTAACCGAGGCTTTTTCAAAGTCTATACTTTCAAACCTGTTTCTTGCGAATTCCTTTGAAATCAATTTATCCAGAGGCAAGTCCGGATTAAAATCGGGGTCTCCCAGAAATTGAGCTCGATCTGCATACGCACGCCTCATTGTTTCAGCAACCGTGTGGACGTAAGCGGTAGAATTAAACTCCATTTCCTGTAAATCGGCGTTTTCCAGGATATTCATCATTTCTATTAATGCAACCCCTCCTGAGCTAGGTGGTGGCATAGAGATAATTTCATATCCCTTATAGGTTCCTTTAACAGGTTTACGTTCAATAGCCTCATACTTAGCCAGGTCTTCTTCGGTAATAATTCCACCATTTGCTTTCATGTATCCCGCTATTTTTTGGGCAACTTCCCCTTTGTAAAAGCCATCTCTGCCATTGTCTCTAATCAAAGAAAGTGTTCTGGCGAGAGCAGGTTGTTTCCAGAGTTCTCCCACTTCAGTGATCTGTCCATTTTCATCATTAAAAAATGAAGCCATGAACGGGTAATCTTCTTTAACCCTGTTATATCGTTCGGCATGGGTTCGAAGCATCCAGTTAAAAGTGAAGCCTTCATCGGCTAGCAGAAAAGCAGGTTGAACTAAATCGGCCCAGGGTAGAGACCCATATTTTTGATGAGCCAGATATAATCCGGCAACTGTACCGGGAACGCCAATAGATAGGGCACCTTCATGATTTATGTCCTCAATCAGGTTCCCGGATTCATCTAAAAACATATCCTGAGTTGCAGCTAAAGGAGCTTTTTCCCGAAAGTCGAAGGTTGTGGATTCTCCTTCGGCATTTAAATAAACAATAAAACCTCCACCACCAATATTTCCTGCCTGCGGATGTGTGACTGCAAGAGCAAAAGCAGTGGCGATTGATGCATCGATGGCGTTCCCGCCTTTCTTTAGAATATCTACACCAACTTGTGAGGCGATATCACTATCAGAAACCACCATCCCGTTTTTGGCGTAAGTTTGAGCTTCGGCCTGGTTGTAGGTAACTAAGCCAAAACTTACGATGGCTGCCAGAAAGAGTTTTTTATTTATCATAAACCCGGTTTTTAAGTGTAAACGAACTCCATAAGAGAGCTAATTTCAGGGGGAAAATCAAGAGTTATTAAATGTCTCAAAATGTATTTAATAATGCTCGATCTAATTTTCAGTGACTCTCTGTAAATTGATTTGATAAATTTCTGAGTTTGCTTGGGGGTAATGTTGAGTACTTTTTTGAAGTGCTTTAGAATAATATTCTCTTGCCAGAATTAAGTTACCTTTTAACTCATAAAGTTCTCCGATGCTGTCATATACATTAGGAGATTCAGGGTAGAGCGCTATATTTTTTTCGAAAAAACGAATCGCTTCGTCATACTTCTTGTATTCCAAAAAAGCATAGCCAATACTGTTCAGGAAATTCTCGGGATAAACTATATCGTTGCTAAGGAGTTGTTCCACATAAGGGCGTAGTTCTTCATATTGGTCTTCATTCAGAAACATTTTTACAATATGTGATATGGTTCCTGATGAAGGAAGTATCTCGTATCCGGCTCTTTTTGACAGCTTAACATGATAGTTTTGAAAGGCCACAATTCCTCCTTCTCTGTTAAAATTTGCCAGATTACGTAAGCTAGGATGAATGAATGGTTTATTTCTTTCGCTCCTATTGTTAGCAGCCAGATGAATTTGATTTATAAACCTGATAATTTGTTTTAATGGAGCAGTATTAAAAAGTGCAATTACCGAAATTCCATCATCGTATATGGCAATAACAGATTTATACCCCATAATTTCACCTCCGTGTGAAATAAGTTGTACCTCCACATCATCTCTTAAAAATTGTTCTTCATTTTTAAAAAAACCATAAGTAGCAGGCCCCCTCACTTGTTCAAACATAAGTTTCTGAGTTTCACTTTTTAGCAATGAAGAATTCTTTAAAGCCAGTACCCATTTAGTAAGATCATCAACTGAAGAATACATACCTCCAGCTGAATAAGAATTAGAAAGAGCACGTCTTTCAAACATAGTGTAGGTATCACTAGAAAAAAATCCCCCTGACTGAACTTGAAAATCTTCTGCATAACCTACATGCAGGTGTTCATGATTATAGCCCGTATTTTTGAGATTAAGTGGGATTGCAATTTTTTCTTGTAATTGCGTGTTAAAATCCGTCCCTGCTAATTCTTCAATGAGTGCCCCGAGAATTATATATCCAAAACTGCTGTAACTGAATCTTTCTTCAGGTTCTGATATCAGACTGAGGCTACTTATTATTTTTAAATATTCATCAACAGTTAGAGGAGTTTTCAAGAAGTCTTCCTGTGTATAACCGTACTTCAGAAGTATGGGATAATGTGGTAGTCCGGAAGTGTGAGAAAGCAGTTGATGAGTTGTAATAGAGTCAAAAAACGTATTCTTATAATCCTCTAAATAATGAGATACAGGGGTGTGTAGTTCAATTTTATTCTCTTCTACTAATTGTAGTATTAATACTGCTGTGAATTGTTTGGTTAAAGAACCAATATAAAATCTGGTTTCTGGCGCAATTTTTTTGGCAGAGTCGGGATGAATTACACCATAAGTGTTTTTATATATGATTGAGGTGCTATCCATAACTATAAAAGCACCTGAAAGTGGACTGCCTAACTTTTCGACACTCCTCTCATGATAGTAGCCAAAAAGTGCTTCTAAAGATTCGGGAGGCTGTGTAGTGCAAGTAGTGGATACAATTATTAATCCGAGTAATTGGAGTGCAATTTTCATTTATCTAAACTTTATTACTAAAACTTAGATTCAATGTAGCCCTACGTTCGTGCAATCAGTACGACATTTTTACGACATTTATACTAAAGAAGGGATTTTAGATAGTATTCCGTCTCTGTTTTGGTTAACTAAAACTGTATTTGTAAGGGATAGAATCACATTTATCAAAATAGCGACAAGATATATCAAGCCAATCAATGGAAATTGACCATTAGAAGCAGAACCTGTAATAGCTCTGGATAGTATTGGAGCCAGAAAGATTAATATAACGGTGCAAACTGTCCACAGAACCTGGAAACTTACAATTTGCTTACCCAATTCATTGATCCCATTTAATGATTTATTCTTTTTCCAAAGTATTAATGGGAAAACGATGTTTGATAGTGGGATAAAGAGCACAGCAAGAGGAGATAAGTTAATAAGATGTTTAGTGTGTTCTTTGGAATTAGACTCTGGATCATTATTCAGATTATTTAATTCCTGATGGTCGATATTCAACTGATCCACTATTTTTTTCAAAGTATATGGATGTGGATTTACTTTCTCATTTTCTATTCTTTGAATAGTACGAATTGAAATTCCTGATAAGTCGGAAAGTTGTTCCTGAGATAATCCAAGTAACCTTCTCTTTTGAGAAATAAACTTGCCAAGTGTCATGTCAATATTCAATAAATTAAACCCACACTGACGAAGTAATTAATACTTGGTTTCAGAAAAGCTCAAGAAACTGGCTTTTTAAGCCTACCCAATTAGGTCCTGAGCGATGATGCTGGATGAAAGTACTCCTGGTAAACCTGCTCCAGGATGAGTTCCTGCTCCAACAAAATACAATCCATCCACATCTTCTGATTTGTTGTGAGGCCTGAACCATGCCGATTGAGTAAGAATTGGCTCCACAGAAAAAGCAGAACCTTTATGGCTGTTCAGCACATCCTGAAAATGAAGAGGATCGATATAATGCTCAGCTACCAGATTTTCTTGCAGATCAGGCAAATAGTTTTCCTCAAGGAAGTTCATAATGGCATCTCTGTACTTCGGAGCAAATTCTTTCCAGTCGGTTCCACTATCTAAATGGGGAACAGGAGAAAGTACATAAAAGCCTTCGTGACCTTCCGGTGCAATGCTTGAATCGGTGATGGTTGGCATGTGAAGATATAAGGAGAAGTCATCAGCAACATGCTTTTTGTGAAAGATGTCGTCAAGCAAACCTTTGTATCTTTTTCCCAGGATGATATTGTGATGAGCAAGTCCGGAATCGAGATATCGTTTTTTGGTTCCGAAATAAATCACGAATAAAGACATACTGTATTTTGTACGGTCAATCTTTCGATCGGTGTATTTTCGGCGATGTTCCGGCTTAATCATATTTTTGTAGGTAAAGCCCACATCCGCATTTGAAACTACGATATCGGCATCCAGTTTTTCACCATTTTTTAGCTGAACCCCAACCGCTTTTCCGTTTTTAACCAGAATCTCATCCACTTCAACATTAAGATGAAATGTACCTCCCTGTTCGGTAATCAGTTTTTCAAAAGCATTTACGATTGCTCCGGTTCCGCCTATTGCGTAATGAACTCCCCATTCGCGTTCCAGGTAATGAATCATCGCGTAGATGGAAGTGGTGTCAAATGGATTTCCTCCAACCAATAAAGGATGAAACGAAAAGCATTGGCGCAGGAAGTCATCTTTGATGAACTGAGCAACATACTTGTACACGTTTTTGTATGACTGGAGGCGGATCAGATCCGGCGCTACTTTTAACATGTCAGTAAACTTAAGAAAAGGCTGGTCGGCCAGTTCGGTAAATCCTTTATCAAAAATAGCTTTGGTAGTCCCTAAGAATTTTTCGTAGCCTGCTACATCTTCCGGACTTCTTTTCTCAATTTCTTTGAGTGTAAACTCATGATCATTATTATAGTTGAATACTTCTTTGTTATGATCGAATATGCGGTAGAAGGGGTCGCAAGGAACAAACTCAACATAATCGGAGCGCTTCTTACCTGCGGCTTCCCAAATATCATCAAACATAAACGGGGCGGTAATTACGGTTGGCCCGCCATCAAATTTGAAGCCGTTTTGCTCGTACACGTAGGCTCGTCCTCCAAGTTTATCTCTCTTTTCTAAAATAGTAACATCGTGGCCTGCAGAAAGTAAACGGGAAGCTGCACCAAGCCCACCAAAGCCACTTCCAATAACAATAATCTTCTTTTTCATGAATTGATTTTCTTTGATTCAGGCACATAACCTAAATCAGAGTTCAATCAATCCCGAAAAATCAGTCATTCCCTTTTTGTTTTACAAATCCTTTATGTCCCAGGCCCTCTAGCCTTTGTTGAGCCTCTAGTGCAATTGCGGGGTTATAGAAATCTCCAAAATAAACTCGGTAGAAAGTTTCTCCTTTCACGGTAACTTCTTCTACATAGCTACTTCGTATTTCTTTAGATTTTTTTTCAGCTGCTTCCCGGTTGTTATATGAACCAAGTTGAACAGTGTATTGTGCACGTTTTAGATCGCTGGGAAGATTATCTGTTCCACCTACCACATAAATTCGAACTCTTGCAGTTCCGGGGCCAATCATCTCAACTTTTTCAGCGGCTCCTCTTGAGAGATCAATAATCCGATCTTTAGCAAAAGGTCCCCGATCGTTAATGCGAACCTGAACCGTTTTACCATTATCCAGATTTTCAACGAGTACCTCGGTATTAAAGGGAAGCGTCCTGTGTGCTGCTGTAATACCGTGCATGTCATACTTTTCACCATTAGCAGTTTGTCGTCCATGAAAATCAGGCCCATACCAACTGGCTACACCTGTTTCTATAGCGTTAAGATTGTCTGAAGAAGTACTTGTTCTTGTTGATGACGTGCTAGTGCTACCAGTTGCTGAATTACTCACCCTATTTGTAACTCCACAGGCACTAAGTAAGAAAAGCGTTATGACAGATAGTACTGCAAAAGTAAAACGATGCATGATTGTAGATGATGATTTAGCCGTTCAGTAAATATATTCTCAAATCCTGAAAATTGAAATCAGGCTTTGTTAAAAAGTAATTTGAATGAAGTTCCTCTATTCAACTCGCTTTCTACCAGAACAGTACCCTTCATTTCTGCCATCAGGTTTTTGACAATATAAAGCCCAAGCCCGGTTGACTTCTCATTTCCGGTAGGTGAAGCCGATAGTTTTTCGAACTTCTGGAATAATTTAGAACGATCGAGATCGGACATTCCATGACCCTGATCTTTAACTACTATTTGAACTTTCCCATCATCTGAAGTTGCAAGAATGGATACGGTACTTTGTTTTGGAGAAAACTTATATGCATTACTTATCAGGTTTTCCAGAACCCGAGCTACTGCAATTCCATCAGCCATAACTATAGGTAAGTCATCATCAATCTTTATTTCTGTAGTGATGTTCTTTTCATTTCCCAGATGGGACATTGATTCCGCTATTTCTGCAATGATGCCTTTAATTGAAGTTGGGAGAAGTTCCAGACGTGTATTTCCGGTTTCAATTTTATTAACGTCCAACATATTATTTATCAGGGTTTCCATTCTCTTACTTGAATTAAGAATAATAGAACTGAATTCCTTGATTTCTTCTGGCGGGGAACCCGCAGGATCATCATTCAGAAGGCTTGAAAGTGCCATTATTGAGTTCAGCGGACTTCTTAAATCATGGGAAACCACTCCAATAAAATGGTTTTTATCATCATTGATTCGCGAAATTTCATGTGAAGATTTAGCTCTTTGTTTCATCAAACGGTAGGCCCAGGCCGCCAATAAAACAGAAATCAGGAAAGAAATAAGAAGTATAGTGAAATAAATCTGTCGCTCTTTTAAGCGGTCTTCAATGGCGTCTAATTCTGCTGAGGCTTTTTCGGCTTCATTTACCTGGTCAGATAATCTGTTTTGGATAGCCGATTGCCTGGCCTTCAGTAATTTGTCTTGGCGGGAATCGTACCTTTTTAAGCATTCGAAAGCTTTCTCGAAGTCATCTTTTTCTGAGTATAAGTCGGCAAGTAGGTCAAGAGTTTTAATCAGGTAAAAATTTTCTTTTTGAAGTTCGAATAGATCCAACGCAGTTAAAGCGTATTGAATAGCCTCATCCAGATCTCCTTTATTTTTTGAAATATAGGATAAAGCGATGTTGATTATGCCCCGATAGTACCTTCTGTTATGTCTTTCGATGTAGGGAGTAGCTCTGGATAATACTGTACTTGCTTTATCGAAATAACCAAGGCGGACATAAGCTTCAGAAAGCACAGCATAGTGGAATAAGTAATCAACATTAACTTCACCATTCTTTTCAGGGATCATACCTTCAAATTCATGAATGTATTTAAGAGCAGAAGCTGTGTCACCTTTAAGAATATTAACCCGGAACAACTCATAAGCTGGTAGCGATTTATCTCGCTTGTCAACAAAACTGTCTCTGGCTTTTTCCAGAAAATCTTCAGCTATTTCATACATGTGTAAGTCTAAGTATGTAACGCCAATATGAAAATTGATGAGAGGTAAATTTTGATTTGGTTTATATTTCTCAAATAGCTTGAGGCCGATCGAAAAATTCTCAAAAGCTTTTTCAAACTCAGCCTGCTTTTGGTACACATTTCCTAAATCCAGATAACTTAGAATTGTTTCCCCTTCCAGATTAGCGAGTTGGGCATACCTTAGGGCTTGCTGAGCAACCTCCAGCGCTAGTTCAGTATCATCATTAATGTGCAGGTAGTAAAAATGTTTTGAAATAAAGTACCTGGTAGTGTCGTCTTTAGCGCTTATAAATTGTTGGTTTAATCGAACTAGTTCATCTTCTTTGGGAATCAACAAGTCCAGGTTTTGTGCGTTAACAGACCAAGGGTGATAGGTTATAAAAACCATACATATAGCTATAGCAAACTTGCGAGCAGAGAAAGCCCTTCCTTTATTAATCACCTAAAATATTTTTTACCTAAGTCGTTAGTCGCAGGTAATATAATGCTTTATTCTAAGATACGCTCATTTGATGGGGCTCAATTTTCAATTCGAAAATAGTAAGACAGGAAAATCAATTACTTTTTACATTTGTTTTTCTAAAATAAATCGAGTAAATAGTTGTGTAACTAATTGGGTATAAAGTGGGTAAATTTATTTTTAGGGTTTTTTCGGGGATTCTATTTTCCCTGATTATCTGTACAACAGCGAAAGGACAAGTGTTAATTTCACCTCTGTCGGGATTTAAGCAAAATACGAATATTTCGTTGGCATTTTCGGCTGGGGAAGTTGTATCTGGTGACTTTAACTCGGCATCATTTTCATTCACAGCCGGCTTTGCAGGAATAAATAATGGTGTTCTCATTTCAAATGAAGAAATAGATTCTGATCTTCCAAAAGTGCTTAAATTGGATCAGAATTACCCAAATCCTTTTAATCCATCTACAAATATAGAGTTTTCACTTCCCGAACGGGCAGATGTTAGGCTGGAAGTTTTTAACTCAATCGGGATGAGGGTTGCAGTGCTTATCAGCGAGGTAAAACAAGCAGGAAATCATACTGTTCGTTTCAACGCTTCTTCCTATTCCAGTGGAATGTATTTTTATCGGCTTATAGCTGATGGGAATATAATTTCCACGAAAAAAATGATTTTAATCAAATAATTATCAAACATATTTAAGATGTTAAACAAGATAAAATGTACAGCATTTCTTTTGCTTGTATTTCTACTGTCAGTAAACGCGTATGCTCAGGTACCGCAAGGATTTAATTTTCAGGCTGTAGCCAGAGGAAGTGATGGGTTACCTCTTCTTAATCAGGAACTGGGTGTAAGAATAAGCATTCTTGAAGGTTCAGATACAGGACAAGCAAGATATGTTGAAACACATACCGTTACCACAAATGGAGTTGGCCTTATTCAGTTAATTATAGGCCAGGGTACACCAGTAGAAACATCATTTGGTGATGTAAACTGGTCTGGGTTTGATAATTATGTGAAACTGGAAATTGACCCTGCTGGAGGAACAGAATTTGAAGTATTGGGAACTTCACAATTACTCTCCGTGCCCTATGCTTTGCTATCAGAAAATGTAGTGAATGGAGGTTCAGGGGGTAGCTTCCCTTTAAATCTGGAATTGAATAATGCAAATCAGGATACCTCGTTTGTAATCAATTTAACGGGAGATGGCACGGCTAAGCCATTCCAGGTTTTTAGTAGTGGTAGCGGTTATAACGGTGCCGTTTGGGGTGAAGCTTTAAGCGATGAGAATAATGAAGGAAATCAACGCGGAGTGTTAGGATTTGCAAATGGGACGGGAACAGGAACTCATATTGGGACATTCGGTAGTGCGGTAAACTTTGATGCCACAGGCAATACCAGAATGGGAGCTTATGGTCAGGCTGCATCTAAAGCAAAGTTTAACATGGGGGTTTATGGCTTTGCAATGGGAGATGGTAGCGGTGAGACTGAAATTGGAGGCGGAAGCCTTGATTTTGGTTCCTTTAATCTGGGAGGTTATTTCATTGGGAATGGCAATCTGAATGGTAATACGGGTGTTCACGGCATCGCTTCTGGATCGAAAGGAAGCCTGCGTAATTTTGGAGTTATTGGAACAAGCATAGTAGGCTCGGAGGGGGCAAACATTGGTGTACGAGCTGAGGCCAGTACTTCTTCAACGTATAACACTGCTTTTGACGGAGAGGCCAATGGCGCTTCAAAAAATATGGGACTTCGTTTAAATGTAAATGGAGGTACTTCCAATATCGGTATGGAGGTGAATGCTGATACCGCCGCAATCTTGAATGGAGATGTAATCATAAACGGAGCGTTGATTCATAATGGAAGTTCTTCTGGTGGATTTCCCGACTTTATTCAAATCAATACAGACGATCCTGGCTTGCAGGACTCACTTACGATTGTTGTGAATGGAAGTGAACTAGAGAGTGAGTCCGCTCTGGGCTTAAATGTAATAGGGTTTTCTACAGGTAGAAACCGACCTGTTTTAGGTCAAATTCGTGAAGCTGCTTCTAATAACGCATCTCAGTATGCTATAAACGGAAGAGCTGATGGATTGGGAGGAGGCACTCATATTGGTGTACTTGGTTCTGCATTTAATGTAGATGCAGCAAATGGAGGAACCAGATACGGTCTGTATGGTCAGGCTGCGTCGCAGTCAAAATTCAATTTTGGTGCTTATACCTATGCAACAGGGGCAGGGAATGGAGATTTGGTACCAATTGGTAGTGAAGTAGATGGAAACTTTGGTACATTTAACATTGGGTATGGTACATTTGTATCAGGAAATGCCAACGGTAACAATGGACTAGATGTTGAGGTAGCGGGTGATCAGGGATCGAGAATAAATATTGGCGCCGAATTTCGAGTGTTCACAACTGCTACTGGTCAAAATTCAGGTGTTCAATCCCTTGTTAAAGGTTCGTCAACATTAAACCGAGGCTTTTTTGGTTTGGTAAATGGGGATAATAATAATGTAGGCATGGATTTAACTGTTGAGGGTGGTACCTCAAACATAGGACTTATCGTAAACGCAGCTACTGCCGCAGAGTTAAATGGCAATGTGTTTGTAAATGGAGACCTGAACTACAGCGGTGCTTTAAATAATACTTCAGACCGCCGTTTAAAAGAAAATATCCAACCGCTACAAAACGGTTTGGAAACTATTATGAGACTCAATCCTACTACCTACAATTTCAGAGGAGATGGAGAATATAATGGGTTGAAGCTTTCCACTGGTTTACATTATGGGTTAATCGCTCAGGAAGTAGAACAGGTTCTTCCATCGCTGGTTAAAGATAATATACATGTGTATTCAGATAATTCTTCTGCAGCAGGTCCTTCTGATCAGGCAGGCGAGACTAAAACTATGGACTACAAGACCATGAATTATACTGAATTGATTCCGGTATTAATTAAAGCCGTTCAAGAGCAACAGGCTGAAATCGAGCGATTAACCAAAGAAGTTGAAAAACTGAAATCAGAAAAGAAATAAACATTCTTACGATGACTTCTAAGCCTCTTGATGACTCAGGAGGCTTTTTTTGTGAGCCGAAGATGAGATTTGAACTCACGACCTATCCCTTACGAGGGGATTGCTCTACCTCTGAGCTACTTCGGCATCAATATTAAATATTCAAACTATTTTGATAAATCTGCAATAGTTGGTAACTACACATCCAAAAAAATTTATGCCAATCACTTATACAATTATTGCGATTAATGTAGTCGTGTCTTTAGTAGCGTTCTCGGTTCCAAGGGTTATGGAAATCGGAATGTTTATGCCATACCGAACTTTGCGACAAAATACCTGGTACGAACTAATTACATCCGGCTTTCTGCACGGAGGAATGACGCACCTTGCCTTCAATATGATCACTCTATTCTTTTTTGGACCAATTCTGGAACAAACAATCGGGCAAACCCACTTTATCATTCTTTATTTTACTGGATTATTGGCTTCCTCGGTTCCTTCTTTGCTCAGGCATAAAGACAATCCTGAATACGCTACCATCGGCGCATCAGGTGCAGTAGAGAGCGTGCTTTTCGCTTTTATAATCCTTTATCCATTTGAGAAACTGTATCTGATGTTTATACCAATCGGAATACCGTCAATCATTTTTGGGTTTCTTTTCATCGGATATAGTATCTGGGCAAGCAAAAAAGAAGGGAAAATTAATCACGAAGCACATATTGGCGGAGCTGCCTGGGGATTGATCTACATGTTTGCGTTCGTGCCAAATAGCTTTGATCATTTTCTCACAATGATAGGGGTTTACTGAAATAAAAAAGCCATCTCAGAGATGGCTTTTTATCGATCTAGAAAGTTGGTTATCCTTTTTTATTTCGGAACTCTTTCATAAAGCTCACAAGTGCTTCTACACTCTCACGAGGGCATGCGTTATAAATACTTGCCCTCACACCTCCTACGCTTCTGTGGCCTTTAAGAGCAACAAGATCGTGAGCAGCAGCTTCTTTCAGGAACTCAGCTTCAAGTTCTTCTGATCCTAAACGGAAACATACGTTCATGTTTGATCGGGAGGCCACTTCGGCAGTGCCACGGTAAAAATCATCGGCATCAATTTCACTATAAAGAATAGCAGCTTTTTCTTCATTGAATGTTTTGAAATATTCGAGTCCACCTTTTCCTTCTACCCATTCCAATACCAGGTTTACCATATATACCGCAAATGAAGGAGGAGTATTAAACATAGCTCCACCTGCATGGGTCTTGTAATCCACCATAGTTGGAATGCCGCTTTTGTTTGCTTTCGCAAGAAACTCTTTTCTTATGATAACTACGGTTACTCCTGCGGGGCCCAGATTTTTTTGCGCACCTGAGTAAATGAGTCCATATTTGTCAACATCTACCGGGCGGGAAAGGAAATCAGAAGAAGCATCACAAACCAACGGAACACCATTGGTTTCAGGTTCAGAGGCAAATTGAGTTCCAAAGATGGTGTTATTGGATGTGATATGAACATATTTGGCATCCTGAGAAAGGTCTAACTCACCTGCTCCAGGAACTCTGTTGAAGTTAGAATCAGCACTGCTGAAGGCTTCATGCACATTCCCAAAAGCTTTCGCTTCTTTAATTGCTTTCTTAGACCATGCTCCGGTGTTGATGTAATCTGCGGTTTCGCCCTGACTTAGAAAATTGTAAGGAACGGTGAAAAACTGTGTGCTTGCTCCCCCTTGCAGAAACATGATCTCGAAATCATCACCAAGTCCCAGTATGTTGGATAAGCGCTCCCGGGCTTCAGCATCAATTTTGGTGTATTCAGGGCCTCGGTGACTTTTCTCCATAATGGAGGATCCCGTTCCCTGATAGTCGATAAATTCTTCCTGTGCTTTTTTTAAAACCTCTAGCGGCAGAATAGCTGGTCCGGCGCTAAAATTATGTACGCGTTTCATTTTTGTGAGTGTGAGTGAGAATTAAAATGTGTGAATCAAAATGCCTGATCTGAGTTTCGGCTCAAACCAGGTTGATTTGGGTGGCATTAACAAACCGGCATTCGACACTTCGATAAGTTCCTGAACACTGGTAGGAAACATGCTGATACCCAGTTCTGCTTCTCCAGAATCTACAAGTTTTTCTAATTCTTTGGTGCCTCTTATTCCCCCGATAAAGTCAATATTTTTGTCGGTTCTTTGATTAGTAATATCCAGAAAAGGCTCAAGAATGAATTCTTGTAATCGTGCTACATCAAGCTGAGAGGCAACATCAGTTTTTCTGGATTCGGGCAGATTTAGTTCATACCAATTTCTCTCAAAATACAATGATAAAACACCTTTTTTTGATGGAACCGGATTTGCCCGCTCTGAAAGTTGAAAGCTTTTTTTTAAGGATAAGAAAAATCCATCGGGCAAAGAGCGAATAACTCTGTTATAAGCCAGGATTTTAGTCTGCGATTTTGGAAAAAGCACTGCAGGGAAGAAGTTATAGTTTTCATTTCCGCTATGATCAGGATTTTGAGTTTCCATCTCATGAGCTGCCCTGGAAGCACTTGCACATCTATGATGCCCATCGGCAATATAAAGTTTTGGGATATCAGCAAATTCGAGAACTAAGGCAGTAGCTTCATCAACCTTCCAAAAAGTGTGTTGAACACCGTCATCAGCAATAAAGTCATATAAAGGTTTCTCTGAGCTTGTGTAATCACTTACTATTTTATTTATGTGAAGGCTATCCTCATAAGTAAGCATTACTGGCTCGGCGTGTGCTTGTTGAGTGAGAATATGCTTAGTACGGTCGTCTTCTTTATCAGGCCGGGTAAGCTCGTGCTTTAGAATAATTTCGTGGTCGTAATCCTTTACACTCACGCATGCAAAGATTCCTGTTTTCGAGGCGCCGTTCCAGGTAAGGCGGTATATATAAAGTGCATCATACTCATCTTGAAAAAAGTGATCGGAGGATAGAAGCTTATTCAGATTTTCTTTCCCTTTCTCATATACTTCATCATCATGTATATCGATATGTTCGGGTAAATCTATCTCAGGTCTGATGACATGTAAAAAGCTATTTGGCTTTCCTTCTGCTAGTTCTAATGCTTCCTTAGTACTTATTACATCGTAAGGAACTGAAGAAACTTCTCTTACAACTTCGGGTTTTGGTCTCCATGCTTTGAAAGGCTTAATAATGGCCATACTTTATAGATATTCTTCTTTTTAACGGGGGCAGGCAAGGTAAAGAAAAAAGAAGTTTATTAATTTTAAATCCCCTTAAATTTTAATATCAGTTAAACAAAAAAGTAGCGACTATGATAAACGGAGAAAATCTGAATGCAGATCAACAAGACCAACTTTTATTCATGATGCTTATTCAGCAACATCAGCAAATTGGTATGATGGGATTGGGTAAAATCAAAAACCCGGCTACTGACACTATTGAAAGAGACCTTTCTTCTGCCAAGTATGCTATTGATACATTAAACGCTTTAGAGAAATATACAGCTGGGAATCTCCCAAAAGAGTTAAAGGGCTATCTCGATCAAACATTGACTAATCTTAGGCTTAACTACGCAGATGAATTAAAGAAGGGAAATACATCTGACTCTAGCGAATCGGAAAAAGGATCGGATGCCTGAGCCGATTACCGCGGCAGGAGGCGTTGTATATCAGATTGAATTAAAATCTGAACGTGTTCTGGTTTTACTTATTTACAGGAACGGATACTGGGACCTACCAAAAGGGAAACTTGAAAAAGGAGAGTCTATCCCTATGTGCGCCGTTCGCGAAGTGGCTGAGGAAACAAACTCGGAGTTACCAACTATTATTTCAACGTTGGGGACTACTTATCATGAGTATAAAGAGAAGAAAAAACACTTTGGAAAAACTACCTATTGGTATTCAATGGTATTTCCAAGAATACAAGCTTTGCATCCTCAAAAAAGTGAAGGCATTGAGAAAATTGAGTGGGTTGAGCTAGAGAAAGCTAAAACTATGGTCGGTTTCGAAAACCTTAGAGAGATACTTGATCGATTCACAAAATCTCAGGCACAAAAAAAGGCGTGATTGAAAACCACGCCTTAAAACTTTAATACAGATTCAGATTAATTCTGTAACCTGAATACGATTGGTAAACTGTACTGTACTCGAACAGGTCTTCCGCGTTGCATACCTGGTGAGAATGATGCTTGTTTAACAGCTTCTAAAGCCGCTTCATCACAACCACCACCGATTCCACGAATAACGCGCGGGTTTTCAACCTTACCTTGCTCGTTTACAATGAACTGAACAGTAACACGTCCTTCAATACCAGCTCTTCGTGCCATCTCAGGATACTTTACTTTTCTTTGAAGATCAGCAAGTCCACCTTTTAACTGAGGCATGGTTTCTACAACCACAAAGAAATCTTCTTCTTCATCATCAGCTGGTGGAGGTGGGGGTGGAAGGTCAAGCGGACCATCCAGATCAAGCTCTGCATCCAGATCCAAAATTTCATCCTCAATAATCTCATCGTTAGGTACTTCAACCGGTACCGGTGGACGAGGTGGAGGTGGAGGGGTTTCAATTTGTTTGGTTTGAATTACTTCCTCCATCACCACTTCCTCTTGCTCTTCAACGGGTGGGGGAGTTGGTGGCTCACTATATAAGTTGATGCGAACCAAACCAATGATAAATAGTAAGGCAATAATAAGACCAGATTGAAGAAGAATATTGTACGATCTTCTTAAATCTACTCCTGCCTGTTTTCTTTCGTTAACCATATTCTATCCTGATTTCAAATGATTTTTTAAGGGACTAAAAAAGAACGTGTTTTTTTAGAAAGTCCGCAAGTCATTTATTAAACAATTATGCAAATGTAACGTAATTATTACGTATTTCTTTGATAAGCTCACTTTTTAAGCTTAAATGTTACGGTTTGAGCCATTTTTACTTTTACATAATTTCCATTTTGAATGCCCGGAGTAAACTTCATCAGTTTTATAGCCCGAAGCACTTCCTCATCACAACCACCGCCGATTCCTCTTAAGATTTCCGGGTTTTCAACTTCTCCTTTCTTATTGACGATAAACTGCACAATTACTTTCCCTTGTATGCCAGCACTTTTTGCTTGTTTAGGGTAACCTATTTCAGCATACAGCTTCGAAATACCTCCTTTCATTTCTGGCATAAATTCAGGTGTAAGGATAAAGTCATCGACATCAGGTTTTAAATCTGGTTTTAGAGGGATTGGAATTGGGTCGTCAAAATCTGTCGGACCAAAATCAATGGGCTCAGGTTCGATAGGATCGTTATTTGGAATCTCATTAAATACGGTAGGTTTCATTGGGGGAGGAGGGGTATCAGGAGGAATTATAGGTGGGATATCAATTACTACAACATCAATATCAGGTGGCAGTTCGAAAGAACCTATCGGTTTAGATTCTAAATTCATATTCGTAGCTGCAATCATAAATAACAGGGAACAAATAATTCCTATCTGAACAAAGATGGTATGCGCAGAGCGTAAGTCGGCTTTTGGGGTTTTCTTAATCATGTTGACCTCTCTTTAATTGGTTAGTTACATGAACTAAGAAATCGATAATAATTCCACTAGAAAATCACATGTACATGCAGGTGGGCTTAATCCTCAAACATTCTCTTGAATACAGGCTTGAGAAGAAGCACGGCTAAACCTGATCCCAGGGCATCTGCAATAAAATCGTACAGCTCGGGACTTCGGTTTGTGGGTAAGATAAATTGAAGGACTTCCACCAAAAGCCCGTAAAAAAGTCCAAATATGAAAACGATGAACAGGTTTGGTTTCTTTTTTTTCCAGATGGCCTGAACGATGCCGTAGAGAAAAGTCCAGGCTGCAAAAGCCAGTAAATGAGCAACCTTGTCGTAGTCCCAAATATTTATTTTAGAAAGGCTATCAGATGGAAACAAAGTACCCACTAGTATTACGATAGTGACCAGAATAAATAAAATTACCGGTAATTTTCTGTATTTAAAAAGTAGCGTCTTGATGATATTGTCTTTAGATGATATCGAGTGGTTCTAATGGCTTATTCGCACCTAATATATGGTAGTCTGCTTTTTCTTTTCCATCTAAAAGCGAAAAAACTGCAGCAAGTTCCGGATTTTTTTGTTGAACCCAGAATCCGGCTGCTTTTCCAGCCAATACATCTCCAAAACCTGCACGTGAGAAAATACGTGTATCATAGCCCGTAAGTAAACACTGCTTTCCATTGTCTATTATAGAGGGAAGACCTTTTGAAAGGATAACAGCATCCATTTTAGATGCTAATCCCCGAACTGTAATCATTCGCTCTGCCGAGTCGCTTTTTGAAAGTGCATTTAATTCACCTGGATGCGGAGTTAGAATCCACTCTGCATTTTCAGGTTTGGGAAGAAGTTCACCGTCTGAAATCGCAAATAAAGCATCGGCATCAATCACCACATTGCCTTCAAATGATGAAAGCAGCTCCCTTGTAAACAGAATTGTTTCCGGTGTTCTTCCCAATCCGGGACCTATTAATAATGCGCCGGGTTTATCTGTTAGAATGTTAAATACTTCTTCAAGATGATCTGCCTTAAAAAAAGCATCGGTATCATCACCGACTGGTTTTTTAATGATCTGCACAAGGTTTTTCTCATAAATCTCAAGCAAACCTTTTGGGGTAATAAGAACAACTCCCCCAAGTCCGGTGGCCCATGCACTTTGCGCCGCTAGGGTTGCTGCTCCGGTTAATCCTTCCGATCCGGCAATGATATAGAGCACACCACCGTCATATTTATGTTTTCTTCGGGTCGAAGAAGTTTGGAGCTTGTTTACCCATTCTTCATCTATCAGAAAAGTGGAGGATTTTTTGAATTTGGAAGGAAAAGGAAGCTCACAAAAAATTATATCACCACAAAAATCATATCCGGAGTTCATAAAGAATCCCTGCTTCAAGGTGCCGAAAGTGAGGGTGTAATCTGCTTTTACAGCACTTCCTAAAATAATTCCTGAATCTGTGCTAAGTCCCGAAGGGATATCCATCGCGAAGACGGTGCATTTCTGGGTGTTTATCCAATCAATTGCTTCTTTATAAACCGAACTGACTTCTGAATTCAATCCGGTTCCTAATAGTCCATCTACTATAAAATGGAAGGAGCTATTAGCAGGGAGTTCATCCAAAGAAGTGTAAACCGGAAGATCCTTACCCAGCATAATGAGCAGTTCAAGGTTTTTTGAGCAATCCGGGGAAAGATTTTCTATGCCTGATACAAAAAGGACTGAGCATTTAATATCATGCTCTGCCAGAATTCGTGCTACTACCAGCGCGTCCCCGGCATTGTTTCCCTTTCCACAGATAACCAGTCCGTGATCTTCGGATTTGATATGAGATAGAATAAAATCAGCAGCACGGGTTCCGGCTATCTCCATCAACGTAAAGCCGTCAATTCCGAATTC
Source organism: Balneola sp. (assembly GCA_048058975.1). Lineage (GTDB taxonomy): Bacteria > Bacteroidota > Rhodothermia > Balneolales > Balneolaceae > RHLJ01. Next base: position 129,558 of record JBLLNP010000003.1, on the reverse strand, counting down.
AGAAATCGTACGCTCATCCAGCTTCCGACTACCTTCGGCAGTGAACAACTGATATGAGTGTGGGATATTCATAGAATTAGATTAGTAAGCTTTCGCGAACAATACTTTTTGTTTGGATGGATTTCCGGTAACCATACACTTGCCTGCTTCACCTTCGGTAAGAGGAATACACCGAATAGTTGCTTTCGTCTCATTTTTGATACGTTCTTCCGTTTCCGGAGTACCATCCCAATGCGCGTAAATGAAACCGCCTTTTTGTTCCAGTACGGTTTTGAATTCTTCGTAAGAATCTACTTCAGAAGTCATTTCTTCCCGGCGCCTTTTAGCCGTTTCAAATAAATCGTTTTGAATAGTTACCAGAAGACGTTGAACCAATGTTCCAATTCCATCTCTGGATTCAAAGCTTTTTTCTTTCGTATCTCTTCGGGCAAGTTCTACATTTCCTTTTTCCACATCGCGAGGACCGATAGCAATTCGGAGCGGAATTCCGGTCGCTTCATGTTCCGCAAATTTGAATCCGGGTTTGTAATTATCACGGTCGTCTAGTTTTACACGGATTCCAAGCTCTTTTAACTCTTTAAAAATAGAATCTCCGTATTCAAGAACGGTGGCGCGTTGTTCATCGTCTTTGTAAATAGGTACAATTACAACCTGAGTAGGTGCCAGCTTTGGAGGTAGAACCAGACCGTTATCATCGGAATGAGTCATTATCAAACCACCAATTAAACGGGTAGAAACGCCCCAACTGGTAGCCCAAACGAATTTATGATCGCCGTCACTATCCTGGAATTTTACATCAAAGGCTTTGGCGAAATTCTGTCCAAGGAAGTGAGAAGTTCCGGCCTGAAGGGCTTTCCCATCCTGCATCAACGCTTCGATACAGTAGGTGTCTTCTGCACCTGCAAAGCGCTCGCTTTCGGTTTTAACCCCGGTAATTACGGGCATGGCCATATACTCTTCGGCAAAGGTGCGATATACTTCCAGCATTTGCAAAGTTTCCTCAACGGCCTCTTCTTTAGTAGCATGTGCTGTATGTCCTTCCTGCCAGAGGAATTCCATAGTTCGAAGGAACAGGCGGGTTCTCATTTCCCAACGAACAACATTCGCCCATTGGTTGATGAGAATAGGAAGATCACGATACGACTGAATCCAGTTACGGTAAGTATCCCAGATAATAGTCTCAGAAGTCGGGCGGACAATCAGTTCTTCTTCCAGTTTAGATTCAGGATCCACTTCTACGCCGCCATCTACACTTTTTAGGCGGGAATGTGTAATAACCGCACACTCTTTAGCAAAACCTTCCACATGTTGAGCTTCTTTACTCAGAAAAGATTTCGGGATGAAAAGAGGGAAATAGGCATTCTCATGGCCGGTTTCCTTAAACATGCCATCCAGTCCTTTCTGCATATTTTCCCAAAGTGCCATTCCATTTGGACGGATAACCATACAACCCCGAACCGGAGAATGCTCGGCCAGTTTTGCTTCTTTTACCACATCCAGGTACCACTGGGAATAATCCTGTTCTCTTTTCGTAATCTTTTGTGCCATTATCTGTTCTTAGCCTGCGTTAAAATGATAGAAATGAAGGTAACAAACTTAGAAATGAGATTTGGGAGATTTACTCAAAAAATTGTTCCTACTAAACAAGGAAAGCCTTATATTTGGTGCTCTTTTGAAAAAAGAGAGGCCACAAAATCACAAAAACACTAAATTTTATTTTTTGTGCTTTCGAGTTTTAGTGGCTAACAAAATTGGCGTGGTAGCTCAGATGGTTAGAGCGCACGACTCATAATCGTGAGGTCGGCGGTTCAATTCCGCCCCACGCTACCAAAGAAATTAGAAGCCCTGCACACTGATAATGTGCGGGGCTTTTTTTGTTAATTCTTTTCAATTCATGGGATATTCGATTAACTTCTTTCTGAAGAGAAAACTATTATTAACAGATGAGAGAAATAACAAACTTTGCCTTTTTTTTATTATTAATTGTGCTATCAGGAGAAAGTCGAGCCCAAACTTTTCAACTTCATGAAAATGGAGTGACAGTTACTTGTGATGGAGTAAATGTAGGCGATACAGGAGAAGTAAATGAAATCATTTATACCGCTGTAGATAATGAGTCAATAAAGGATAGCGTTGATGCAGAAGCCGATTTAACAAAAGTTTGTACTAGTCTTATAACTGATATGAGTGAGTTGTTTGATGGATGGAGGGATTTCAATCAGGATATAGGAAGTTGGGACGTTAGCAATGTTACAGATATGAACTTGATGTTTGAGCGGGCAAGGGATTTCAATCAGGATATAGGAAACTGGAATGTAAGCTCAGTTACTAATATGCGATCGATGTTTAAAGAAGCCGAAGATTTTAATCAAGATATAGGAAACTGGGATGTAAGTTCTGTTTTATATATGGATGGTATGTTTAGATTTGCGTTTGCTTTCAACCAAAATATTGGAATATGGGACGTAAGTAATGTTGAGGGGATGAGTTATTTGTTTTTTAATGCTTATACATTTAATCAGGATATTGGTGATTGGGACGTGAGCAATGTTACGGAAATGTGGAATACGTTTTCTAATGCAACAGCCTTCAATCAGGATATAGGAAGTTGGGACGTTAGCTCTGTAACAACAATGGTTGGAATGTTCGGAAAAGCTGAATCTTTTAATCAGGATATAGGAAGCTGGGATGTAAGTTCGGTTATAGAAATGTATGGTATGTTCAGTTATGCATCTGTATTTAATCAGGATTTAGGTAATTGGGATATAAGTAGTGCTGTAGATATAAGCTCTATGTTCAGAGAAGCTAAAGCCTTTAACCAGGATATTAGTAACTGGGATGTAAGCTCCGTGTTTAACATGAGAGAAATGTTTAAGGATGCAGAAAGCTTTAACCAGGACATAGGAAGTTGGGACGTTAGCAAAGTAGAAAGTATGGTTGGTTTGTTTTCAGGAGCGACAAACTTTAATCAAGACATAAGAAGTTGGGATGTAAGTAGTGTTAGAAATATGGAAGCCATGTTTTCAAACGCTTCTAGTTTTAACCAGGATATAGGTTTATGGGATGTAAGCTCATTGAATAGTACTTCTGATCTTCAATATATGTTTGATGGAGCAACTATTTTCAATCAAGATTTGAGCGGGTGGTGTGTTCAGAGTATTGATGTAGAACCATTTAATTTTTCAACCAATAGTGCTCTCGAAGAATCTAACAAGCCCGTTTGGGGAACATGCACCGCAACATCGAATGAAGGACTCAGTGAGTTACCTTTGGAGTTAGAACTACAACAAAACTACCCAAATCCTTTTAACCCTACCACTTCTATCAGCTTCGAATTACCAGAGGCTTCGAGAGTCCAACTTACGGTATATAATATGCTTGGGCAGCAGGTCGCTATATTAGTGGACGAATTCAGATCAGCGGGTTCACATTCGGTAAATTTCGAAGCGAGTGAATTTACTTCAGGAACCTATATCTATCGGTTAAGTACTCCGACCGGGGTAATTTCAAAACAGATGATGCTTATTAAGTAGAAGGTCTATTGCTGAACAAAGTACTTTTTGCTGCTCGATATTTAATAAGAAACTTATTTTCTTATTCACCGAAGGAGTCGGGCAGTCAAATAATAGGAATAACAGTACACACCGTTGAGAAAAGCAGAGCAATTTGAGTTAATAGCGCAGGCAAAAAGAGTTTTCGAGGAGGCGCAGAAAAAGTTTGAGATGTTACACACTGAATTGGATAAAACAGAATCCGTTCGCGAATCGAGCTTATCAATTACCATATCAGATACACTAACTAACCTGAATCGCAAAATCACTGCTTTCCAATATGGGAATATTGACCTGAATAAACTCTTCGATGAATTCAACTTTGAAAAAGAAATGATTTCCGGAGAGTTGGAGATTCAAACCAATGCACATGTTCAGCTTAAACGGTTCGCAAAGCGGCTTCTCCAAAGCATAGAGGAGTTTATTTCTAAAACAGGTGGCAAAGGAAAAAAGATTAAGCACAAAGTGGAACGGCAATACAGCCCGGAGCAAAAGTCGAAAGCAATCGCTTACCTGCTTTGGTTTTTCGGAGGGTTTGGAGTATTAGGCCTTCATCGGTTTTACATGGGCAGGATTGGAACGGGGATTGGTTGGTTGTTTTCCTGGGGGTTATTAGGTTTTGGCGCACTGTATGATTTATTTGCCCTTTCAGGCATGGTGGATGATCAGAATTATATGAATCAGCTAAGGGAAGTTCGTTTTAAAGAATTAAAGGAAAAGAACTAGGGTCGTTTTTAATATATATGCTTGATCTTCCTTGTAATTGGTTATTACCCCGATTTTAATCAGCATTGGAACCCTTTCCTATTTTCCGATGGCTTTATTAAATCAGACAGGTAGTTTCATCATTTTGATCAGTAAAAAGTAGGCACCTTTTTTTGTCGGATTTATTATAGTCGTCGTTTTTTTAAAACATTAAATGTCGGAAATAGACAGGTTTTTACCGCTTTTCTTATACCGCTCCGAATTTTTTTATCTCTAGTTTTAGGTTTAACAGAGAAACCAATCAGTAATTCACTAAAGAGAGAGCCTTATAAAAGAGAGGCGGCTCTAAAAGCAGATCGATACACTGATTAAAAAATGAGAGGCATCATCTTGAGATTACAAATCCTGATATCTTTTTTACTATCCCTTTATATATATATACCAACAGTAAATGCTCAATTTCAAACAGCGCCAAACGGGCTAACCATAACTTGCGAAGGGGCAAGTATAGGAGCTACCGGTACGGTAGGGGACGGCGGGCCAATTTATACAGCCGTAGATAAAAACTCTTTAAAAGATAGTATTGCTGTAAGTGCAGATCTTAGTCTCGTTTGTACAAGTTTGGTCACCAACATGGATTCCCTATTTCTAAACAATTCTTTTTTCGATGAAGATATAAGAAGCTGGGATGTAAGCAATGTAACAAGTATGGTGCGTATGTTTAAGAATAATAACCTTTTTAATTATGATATCAGTAGCTGGGATGTAGGCAGCGTAAGTAATATGGAAGGTATGTTCGAAGGAGCTCATTCCTTCAATCAGCCTATTGGATCCTGGGATGTGAGTAGCGTAATAAACATGCAACGTTTGTTTAATAGGGCCGACTCTTTCAATCAAGCTATTGGGGAATGGGATGTGAGTAATGTAACAACTATGGCATTTATGTTCGATAGGGCATCTTCTTTTAACCAACCAATCGGTAACTGGGATGTGAGTAGCGTTATAACTATGGAAAATATGTTTTTTTTCGCTGCCTCATTCGACCAGAATATCGAGGGGTGGAATGTAGGTAATGTTACAAACATGGCATTTATGTTTGCTTCAACATCGGTATTCAATCAGGAAATTGGTTCCTGGAATGTAGGTTCGGTGACTAACATGAGGGGTATGTTTGATAGGGCTTTATCCTTCAATCAGCCTATCGGGTCTTGGAATGTAAGTAGCGTAACCAACATGGGGCGTATGTTCGCACTTACACCGGTATTTAATCAGGATATTAGTGGTTGGGATGTAAGTTCTGTGACAAGTATGGCATTTATGTTCACCCTAACATCTGCTTTCAATCAACCTATAGGATCCTGGGATGTGAGTAATGTAACGAGCATGATAGGGATGTTTAGTACTGCAGAAAATTTTAATCAGCCCATTGGGGATTGGGATGTTAGTAATGTCCATAATATGGAAAGTATGTTTAACGGAGCCTCCTCTCTTGATCAGGATATTGGTAATTGGAATGTGGGTAATGTAACAATCATGGAAAAGATGTTCGATCAAGCTTCCTCTTTCAATCAAAGCATAGGCAACTGGAATGTAAGTAATGTCACAAACATGGAGCGCATGTTTGCGGAAGCCACATTATTTAATCAAGACATAAGTAGTTGGGATGTGAGTAGCGTGACGAATATGGAACGGATGTTTAGTGGAGCTTTTTCCTTTAATCAGGACATTGGAAACTGGGATGTAAGTAAGGTATCCAGTTTTTCAACTATGTTTTTAGATGCAACATCTTTCAATCAGGATATTGGAAATTGGGATGTGAGTAACGCAACTATCATGGGGGGTATGTTCAACGGAGCTTCTACATTCAATCAAGACATAGGCGGCTGGGATGTAAGCAACGTCACAAACATGATTGGTATGTTCAACAACGCTGAATCGTTTGACCAGAATTTGAATGTGTGGTGTGTATCAAAAATACCAAGCGAGCCTGTTTTTTTTGCAACAAATAGCGGTCTTAAAGTAGAAAATGCTCCATTGTGGGGCACTTGTCCGGTTAAATTCGACCTGGCCCCTAATGGAATTACCATAACTTGTGCTTCCGGAATTATTGGAGGTACAGGAATATTTAATGGGGAAACATTTACCCGTGTTGGGAATCAGGAATTAAGAGATAGTCTTGATGCCGGAGCAGATCTTAGCCGAGTTTGCACTAGTGCTGTAACCGACCTAACCGCGCTATTTTATAATGAGGATTCATTTGATACGGATATAAGCAGTTGGGATGTAAGCTCAGTTAAAACCATGGACTCTCTCTTTATGGGGGCTTCTTCTTTTGATCAAGACATTAGTAACTGGCAAGTAGATTCAGTAGCCTCAATGAAAAGTATGTTTTTTGGTGCTACTTCTTTTAACCAAAACATTGCTAATTGGAATGTGGGCTCCGTAAAAGAAATGTCAAATATGTTTAGAAATACATCTTCTTTTAATCAGGATATTGGTAACTGGGATGTTAGTGCAGTTACTGAGATGGAATCCATGTTTGAGTCTGCCATAGTATTTAATCAAAATATAAAAAACTGGGATGTCAGCGGCGTAACCAATATGTCATTCATGTTTGAAAAAGCATCATCATTTAATCAGAACATTAGTACTTGGGACGTGAGTAGCGTTACTAATATGTCAGATATGTTTAGTGGAGCTTCCTCTTTCAATCAAAATATTGGAGTTTGGGACGTAAGCAAGGTGACAGATATGTCATCCATGTTTTATGATGCACCGGTTTTCAATCAAGATATTGGGAATTGGGATGTAGGTAATGTAGTAAGCATGCTATTTATGTTTAGTAGTGCATCAGCATTTAACCAGCCGATTGGTTCGTGGGATATGAGCAGTGTTGAAAAGTTGGGATATATGTTTGAGAATGCGACTGAATTTAATGCCGATATTTCTGGGTGGGATGTAAGCAATGTGAGAAATATGGAAGGTATGTTTAGAAACGCAATTAATTTCAATCAGGATATCGGGAATTGGGATGTAAGCCTTGTTCAGGAGATGGGCTATATGTTTGAAGGCGCATCCGGTTTTGATCAGGATTTAACTTCTTGGTGTGTAGCGAATATTCTTTCAAATCCGATAAGTTTTTCGTTTAATAGCGGATTAAATGAAAGTAATATCCCGATTTGGGGGACTTGTGTTAGCACCAATAATGAGGAAGGTAAGGAGGTTCCTGAAACGTTGTCGCTGAAGCAAAACTACCCAAACCCATTTAACCCAAGCACAAACATTCAATTCGACCTTCCTGAAACTGCAAGAATAACACTTAAAGTATATAATATGATTGGGCAACAAATAGCAGTATTAGTAGATGAAATTAGAACTGCTGGTTCCCATTCCATAAACTTTGAAGCGAATGAGCTTACGTCTGGAATTTATATCTATCGATTAAGTACCCCAGTCGGGGTTATTTCTAAACAGATGATGTTGATTAAATAAAAAAAGCCGTTCCCAACTCAATGGTGAACGGCTAATATCATCTACAGACGGCTATTACCCCATTTGCAGTTAAAACATACCTTAAAGACTGCGATTGCTCAATAGATGCTTTTATGTAATTTGACTACGTGTTTTTACGTAGTAGTTGCTTGCTGTACTTTTGCCTTGATGCAAAAGTACCAAAAAATCAAGGCTGAGAATTATTGATGCGCCTCGATTGCATTCGCTAAACAAATTCAATGGTCTTCATTCTTTTGAGGTAGTGAAATGATTTCGAGCCTGTGTGAATTTATTTCTCCTGCGGAGACGCTCATTTCATCTCAACGTTCTCCATCAATAATTCTGAGGCCGAATATTTTACAGTTATGAAAAGTATCTGCTACTCCTCAATAACTCCAATGCCGGATTTTCATAGTGCCTTCAAATTTAAACTGATGAGCTCGAGAAGCAGTTGAAGTCGGGGACTCTTGGTACTGGCGCTTGTACTAGTGTATATCAGTATCTATACAAAAGTACAGGCAAAACTATGGTCGAACTTTTTGTCGCTCAAAAGGCGTATAACAATAGAGAAATTTAAACTAGGTGCTTATTCTGAAGGGCAAATCTCACCAATCCGGCTGTATTCTTTTGTCCAAGCTTCTTCAAGAGATTAGTCCGGTGCTTATCTACCGTTCGGGGACTGATGAATAATTTTTCTGCAATCTCGGAGCTGGTCATTCCATCTACCAACAAAGAAAGCACTTCTTTTTCGCGATGGGTAATTTGTTTTTTGGCTTTTTTCATCCGCGCCAGTCGCAGGTATTCCCGGGTCATCATTTTGGAAAACTGTTTTCCAAGAAAATTTTCTCCGTGCGCTACTTTTGTGGCGGCATCAATAAGTTCAATCCGGTGGGCAGATTTCAGGAGCAGTCCGTGTGCCCCGGAATCAAGAAATTCATTAAGTACTGCATCAGAATCGGAATTGGCCATAACCAATATCTTGGCTTCAGGGTATTTCTCCGAAATTTTGTTCGCGAGTTGAATTCCACTGATTTCAGGCATCGAAAACGAAAGCACACATAAATCCGGCTCCACGCTCTCAAAAGCGGTGAGTATCAACGCGCCATTATCGACTTCGCTGCAAATTTCGAAGCCGGCTTCGCGCAGGATGGAACTAAGCCCATGCCGGAATATTTCGTTGCCGTCTGCAACAATCGTTTTGATTGTCCCCATTTAAGACCTCCCCAGGCTCAATGAGTTGTATCTGATATCTTTTAAAAGGACTGCTAAAGTAGTTAAAAAAATCAGTTTGGCAAAAGAAATTGTTTCAAACTTTAAATCTACCTCCCCTCTATCCCCTCCTTAGCAAAGGAGGGGAGGGTCTCGATCGAAATAAAAAATTTGGTAAGATATTAGGGGAGGTCAGAAAGAACAAAAACCGCCAACCCGGCCTTCACCGACCAAAGGATGGTCCGCACCCAATTAGTATTCACAAGGCTCATAATCAAAGTATCATCTTTGCCTTTGGCAAGTTTGGCGTGGGTTGGAACAGATAATAGAAAAGTAGAAAGCCAGATAAGGCAGACCAGGTAAAATCCAATTCCATTAAGGCTGAAAGCGCCATCATTCCACCATAAAATACCGGAGGAAAGCAGTTCAGTAATCATAACCGGAATTACAAGCAGGCTTATTCTTCGGTTATGGAAAGGATGAAACTCTTTGAAATTGTGTTCATCCACAAAATGAAAAGATGGGTAATGAACCAGTTGAATCGTCCAGATTAGTCCGGCCAAAAAAAGAGAAGCCGAACAATTTATCAGAAAAATCAGGTTTAGATCCACGGAAGCAAGCGATTCGTTTTCATTATGCGTATTTTCAACGCCTTTGCAACACAAAATATCACTCCACGATTCATCGAACAACAATGACGTTACAAAGAACACATACCTGCGGCGAATTAACTGCGAAACATATTGGGCAGGAAGTAATCTTGAATGGCTGGGTAGGCCCACGCCGCGATTTGGGCGGACTTATTTTTATTGATTTACGAGACCGCTACGGAATCACTCAAATTGTATTTACAGAAGAAGATGCCGAATTACATGCCAGAGCCGAAGGCCTGAGAGCAGAGTATGTGATTGGCATTAAAGGAAAAGTAATTGAGCGTGGAGAAGAGAATATTAATCCCAATCTGGTTACTGGAGAAATTGAGATTGAAGTTTCTGATCTGGTGATTTATTCTCAGGCAGATACTCCTCCTTTCGAGATCAAGGATGGCATTGCGACTAACGAAGAAGTTCGTTTGCGATACCGCTACCTGGATTTGCGCCGCCCGGAGATGCAGCAAAAGCTGATGATGCGTTCAAAGGCGTATCAGGCTATTCGCTCATACTATCACGAACACAATTTTGCTGAAGTGGAAACTCCGGTACTTATGAAAAGTACGCCCGAAGGAGCCCGCGATTATTTGGTTCCGAGTCGTGTAAATCCCGGAAAATTTTTTGCTTTGCCTCAAAGTCCGCAGACCTACAAACAGCTGCTGATGGTTTCTGGTTATGACCGATATTTCCAGATTACAAAGTGTTTCCGTGATGAGGATTTACGTGCCGATCGCCAGCCTGAGTTCACTCAGATAGACGTTGAAATGAGTTTTGTGGACGAGGATACCATTTTCGCTCATCATGAAGGATTGATTAAAAGGATCTTCAAAGAAACCATCGGTAAAGACATCGAAACTCCATTCCCACGAATGAGCTATGACGATGCCATGAACACCTATGGCTCTGATAAACCGGACACTCGTTTCGGATTGGAATTCACAGACTTCTCTGAAATTGTTCGGGATGCTGAGTTCAAAGTATTCTCAGGAACAGTAGCGAATGGTGGAGGAGTAGTTGGATTTACTATTCCGGGGCTGGGAACTATGGGGCGTGGTGAAATTGACCGCTGGACCGAACGGGCCAAGAAAGAAACCGGTGCAGGAGGATTGATCTATATCAAAATGCAGGAAGACGGCCCGCTATGTAGCGTGGGTAAATTCCTTACTCTTGAAATTGTAAATAAAATGGTGGAAGCATCCGGCGCTAAAACTGGAGATTTAGTTTTCATGCTTGCCGGACCAAAACCAGCGGTTCTTGAACAACTTGGTCACCTTCGATTGATGGTTGGCGAAGCGTTTGATCTGATTGATAAAGAAGCATACAATTTGTTATGGGTAACAGATTTCCCGCTTTTGGAATGGGACGAAGAAACCAGACGCTATCATGCCATGCACCATCCATTCACTTCTCCAAAAGAAGAAGACATGGAGAAGCTGGATTCTGATCCTGCTTCAGTTAAAGCACGGGCATACGATTTAGTGCTTAATGGATCAGAAATTGGTGGAGGATCGATCCGGATTCATAACCGTGAAGTACAACAGAAAATGTTCACACTACTCGGAATTGGAGAAGAAGAAGCAGAAGAGAAATTTGGATTCCTGTTGGATGCATTCAGATATGGAGCTCCTCCACATGGTGGAATTGCATTGGGTCTGGATAGAATAGTGATGTTGTTAACCGGAGCGGGAAGTTTACGGGATGTAATTGCCTTCCCTAAAAATCAGCGTGCGCAGAGCATGATGGACAACTCTCCCGCTGAAGTAGATGTTGAGCAACTGAACGAGCTTCATATTTCATTGAAGAGAACATTGAAGTAAAAAGTCTTTGCGAGGAAGCTCGTGTTTTCTAAATTGGTATTACTGATGTTGACGAAGCAATCTTAAAGTACAAGGTTAGACCATTAAAATTGCTTCAGGTTTTGCTTTACTTAAACCTTCACAAAGACATTCTTGAAATAAAAAACAGGGTGCCATGGAAACACCAAAGCACGAATTTTTTTTGTGTTTTAGAGCTTTAGTGGCGGATATTAATTAGCATTATTTATGAAAACAGCAGGTATAGACGGTTGTAAACTCGGTTGGATTCTCATCAGCTTTGATGAAGGTGATGAGAAATACCAGGTAATTGAGACGGAAGCTGATTTAAAAACCGCTTTTGAAACATACGATCGAATCTTCATAGATATGCCAATCGGGCTGGAAGACGAAGAATATACCCGTGAGTGTGATGCCTTGCTGAGAAAAGAATTGGGCAGCGATTATGCTTCAAGCGTATTCAGTCCGCCTATTCGTCCTGCCCTTGAAGCTCCAAGCTATGTGGAAGCGAATATGATCAGTTTCGAATGGACGGAGAAGAAGCTGTCTCTTCAGGCGTGGAACATCACTCCAAAAATAAAAATGCTGGATCGTCTGCTTAGAGAGAATGAAGGATTTAAGGAAAAAGTGCTGGAGAGTCACCCTGAGCTGTTGTATCAAAAGTTGAATGGAGGGATGATTTTCCAAAAGAAAAACCTCAAAAAAGGAATTCGGCACAGATTAGAGCTCATCAAAGAAGAAGAGCCGATTGCAGATGATTTTTTTCGTGATATAAAAGAAGAGTGGCGAAGAAGCGATGTTGGTGAAGACGATATTGTGGATGCAATGGCACTCGCTTACTATGCCAAGAAATCCCAAACAGAAGGCATCAGAACCATCCCATCAGAAGTAAGTTACGATTCAGAAGGCTTGCCCAAGGCGATACACCTTGTATAAAACATTGAGCAAAGAACTTTGAACATCAAACTTCGAAGTTCATAATTCAATGTTCCTTGTTCAAAGTTCTGATAGTGTTAACAAATCGCTAAGATAGATTCTTTGTATTGTCTCAGGAACGATTTTGGGCTTTGGATTGATTATTTTCACACGAGTTAAATAATTATCGCTCAACAAGTAGGTTTTTGAATTGGGCGATGGAACAGAAAAAATAAAGAGGAAAACATGGCTTATTCATTACCTGATCTCCCATACGCTTATGATGCACTGGAACCACATTTTGACGCGCGTACGATGGAGATTCATCATACAAAACATCATCAGGGATATACTAACAATGTAAACGCAGCCCTGGAAGGCACCGAATTTGACGGGAAAGATATTGAAGAAGTTTTATCCAATATCGACTCCCTCCCCGCTGACAAAAAACAGGCTGTAATCAACAACGGTGGTGGTTTTGCTAATCACTCATTGTTTTGGACTATCCTTTCGCCAAACGGTGGAGGAACCCCAACGGGAAAATTAGCAGAAGCAATCGATTCAGCGTTCGGAAGTTTCGATGCATTTAAAGATGCATTCAGCAAAGCGGCAGCAACTCGCTTCGGTTCAGGCTGGGCTTGGTTGGTAGTAGATAACGGATCACTTAAAGTGACTTCTACTGCAAATCAAGATAGCCCGATTATGGAAGACCAGACTCCAATTTTAGGATTGGATGTTTGGGAGCACGCTTATTATCTGAATTATCAAAACCGACGCCCGGACTACGTTTCCGCTTTCTGGAACATAGTTAATTGGGATCAGGTAGCAGAAAACTTTGAGAATGCATAACGGCACTCAATGACTAAATTTGACGACGATGAGTAAATCTCATCGTCGTTTTTTATTTCTAAAGTCATCCTGAGGATACTTCCGAAGGATCTGCAAAGTTAATTAATTGTGCAGATTCTTCGCTTTCGCTCAGAATGACAGGATTCGTGATCGAATAGAAAAATCATTAAATTATTACAGAATTAAACAGGAGTAGTATTATGCAATTTGGATTTGGAATGGGACCGGATACTTCGTGGATGAGAGAAGAACTCACCAAATACGGAGTTGAAGAACTTAAAACAACAGAAGATGTAGATCGTGCAATGAAAGAATATAAAGGCACGATGCTTTTGGCAATCAACTCAGTGTGTGGTTGCGCAGCCGGAAATGCACGTCCTGGACTGGGCATTGCTCTGGAAAATTCAGAAGCAAAACCCGACCATATGGTTACCGTATTTGCAGGACAGGATAAAGAGGCGACGGAACATGCACGTGCTTATTTCAGTGAATTCCCTCCTTCATCACCATCGTTTGCGTATTTTGTGGATGGAGAAATTAAAGCGCTGATTCCACGTCACAGAATTGAAGGAAGAACAAGTCATGATGTGGCTGCCGATCTGAAAATGGTATTCGAAGCCTTTGCAAACAAAGAGGAAGAAGGCAAAGAAAACTAAAAATATTCTAAAGTTCCTTTACTTTAAACCCGTTACATTAAGAGTAACGGGTTTTTTTATGCTTAAGGGTCCCAATAGATTACAGGACTTTTATGGAACAGATATCAAAAAAGGCGATTATTGTTGAGGACAACCTCATCCTTTCCATCTTGTATGAGAACATGATGAAAGAGATGGTGTTCAAAACCGTTGGGGAAATCAGGGACGGAGAAACGGCTGTAAAGCTAATCCGAAAATATGCTCCCGATGTGGTTATTATGGATATCATGCTGGAAGGTGCTATGGACGGCATTCATGCAGCTCATGAAATCAGAGAGTTTTCTGATGCTCCCATTTTGTTTATTACAGGAAACTCTGACGCGCAACATGTAGAAAGAGCAAAAAAGGTTTCAAATTCTGATTTTCTTACCAAACCTATTACCGAGCAAATTCTGAAAGAAGCGGTTAATAAATTAATGGATCGTCAAGTAGCCTAATTATTTCTTCGCTCCGAAATCCACTTCCTTTCCGTCTTTGAAAATTCTGAGTCCATCCGGATTTCCTTTACTACCTCCGGGACCAAAGGCTTGTACACCAGTCGCCAGCTCTTCTTCTGTTTTTGATTCTCCCACCTCACGCGGCTGATCTTTGTAAAAAGAATCTACATATAATGTTTGAGTTGGGAAGGCGAATTCAACACCTACTTCTTTGGCTAAGCGCAGCACTTCAAGATGAAAGTTATGGCGTTGTTGAAGTTCTGTACTCCAATCTGGTACATCGAAGAATACATAGACTAAAACATCCAGACTATGAGCGCCGAATGAATTAAAATGAACTTCGTAGAAATCCTGACGGAAATGCTTGTTGGCTTTTACAATGGCCTTAATACCTTCTACAAAAGCCTCCATTTGTTCAGGTGATGTAGAATAGGTAAGATTAAGTACGGTTTTTAATCTTCGGTACTGCCGCATTCCATAATTATCGATATCGGTTGTAGCGATCTGAGAATTTGGAACTGAAACTAATGAGTTATAAAAAGTCCGCACCCTGGTAGTTCTGAAACCGACTTCTTCCACAATTCCTTCAACACTCCCTACCTTAATCCAGTCTCCGATTCTAAAAGGTTTGTCTGCAAAAATAGTGATCGATCCAAAGAAGTTTGCCAGTGTGTCTTTAGCGGCAAGAGCCACGGCAAGACCTCCAATTCCAAGTCCGGCAATAAGGGAAGCGACATTGTATCCATTATTTTGAAGGATCAGGATTACACCCATCACCACTACAAAAAACCGTAAGGTTTTACGAATCAGAGGAACAAGCTGATCGTCCAGTTTATTTTCGGTTTTCGAGGTAACTACTGTTAGATACTTTGAAAATACATCAGCAAGGTTATAAAAGAGCCAGACAAACCCTGCGGAAACAGCAATCTCGAGAATGTTGGAGAGATACAAATTTACCGTAACCGAAAGCTGAAGGTTAGTATAAGTGACGGAGAAAAAAGCCATTAAAAAGATAAAACCAGACGGACGTTCTACGCCATCCAATAAATCGTCATCCCAGGTGAAACGTGTCTTTTGTGTAATTCTCCGGATATAATTATCTAAAACAAATTCAAATATTTTTCGGAGTATCACCCCAATGAGCAACCATATAAATACTCCCAGATATTGCCAGATTTCTATACCGAACCACTCTTCTTTAGTCCATTCCGGAAGTCGGTCCAGCAAAGCTTCAATTACACCGGAAAAAGTAGCCTGATACAAATCCGGTATTCGTTGTATGGTAGCTGCCGAAAATACCCACTGGCCATTTTGCTTTATTAAATACACTTCGGGTAACTCATCAAACAGAATGTATTGGTTGAGTCCCGAAAGCGTATCGGCATAATTGGAGTTGTTAGGTACGCTTTCATACACAACTAATAAACCTCTCGCATCAAGCACTTTTCTGAGTTCCGTTGCCAGCTCAATCTTCTCTTCTTTGGATTCATCCGATAGTTTAAATGGAAGGATTACTCGATCCAGATTCTGATGTCCTTTTTGTTGCCAATGCAGGAAGGTGTGTACGGCCCTGCGAGGATTTGATAAGTAGCCATCCTGATTTGCTTCTGCGTCTGTTTGAAAAGCAAATAAGTGTGTAGGAAGAAAGAGTAATAATCCAAGGATGATAAACCGTAATTCTTTCATTGAATGTGTACGTTCCGGGTTCAAATTTGAAATCTAAAGGTACGGAAAGCTAAGGAGGGAGGAAAAGTGATGTGCCACTAAATCACAAAAACTCAAAGTTAATCGATCAAATTATTTTTAAGGGACTGAAGTAGATTTCTATTTGGAGAAGCTGAAGAGTAGATTCCTCGATCTAACCATGAAGTTGTATTTAACCAGTTGGTATGAATCCTAACATATTTTACCAATTCATCATGTTCTATCAAATACCATTTATCCTTTATGGGAAAGGTTATGTATAAATTTTTCCTTTGATAGGTTTCTTTTATGGTAAGTCTTGCTTTAAGCTGAATACGAAGAGTTTCTTTGCCATCCTTATGATACGCCAAAAAATCAGCATCTTGCCAGTCATCAGTTAATTTAATGCAGTTAAATCCATAATCAGCCAGAACGGCGGCTACTTTCTGAAAGTTATAGATTTCTTTTTGACGTGCGTTTAGATCTTTATAATCAATTTTTTTTAGTTCCATTTGAATGTATTAACTAAAGAGAAGAATGTTTTAAAAGTATAATGAATTTTATCAAGGAGCTCTCTTTCCTTGCTAAGGAGAGGTTCGAGATGAGTTCAATTCAATTCCTTTCGACTTTCCAAAAAAGGAATGATATGGTCTTCCAGCAAAACAAAAACAGGTCGCTTATAGGTTCTTCTCCGACTTGCTTCAGTTACGGAAGAAGTCATGACCACAACAGCATCCAGTTCGGGAATCATCATGATGTATTGACCACCATGTCCCCAGGCAAAAAGAGTAGTGTATTTTCCGGTTCGTTTATTCCACCAATGATAACCGTAGCCATAAGGATTATAGTTACTGTAAGTATATGTTTTGAAGGAATCGATAATCCAGTCCATAGAAATTATTTGCTGCCCGTTCCAAACTCCTTCATTGATCAGCATTTGACCAATTTTTAACATGTCTGAGGGCTTCAGGGCGATATTATTACCTCCCATATAATATCCTTGCGGATCGCGATCCCAACCACCAACGGTAATATCCAACGGATCAAACAAATACTTTTCAGCAAAGGCTTTTGTATTCATCCCTGAAGCTTTCGTAATTATTACAGATAAAAGGTGAGAAGTTCCCGTGCTGTAAACCATTCGACCTCCAATTCGGGATACAAAGTCCTGATCCAATGTATACTTTACCCAATCCCTGCTTATTACCCAGGCGCCATAGTTACCCGAGCTTGTAGAGCGCAGTCCGGCCTGCATGCTTAACAGATTTCGTATGGTAATCTCTTCTTTTAGAGAGTCCGGGTTTTCTTCAAAATAATCAGGGAAATAAGTAGTGATAGGTTCATCAATTGAAGGAATAAATCCTTCTTCGATCGCAATACCTACTAAAAGCCCGATGATACTTTTGGAAGCAGACTTAATATTGAAAGCACGGTCGGGAGAACGTCCATTGAAGTAAGACTCTCCAATTAATTCTCCATGCTGTTGGATTATAAGACTCCTTAATGATGAGATTTCATCTGCCTGCTCAAAAATTTGAGTCAGAGCTTCATGGTCTTGATCAGTACTTTGAGAAAGTGCGGGGGCTGAAAGGAGTAGCAAACCAACCAGCATTAAATACGATTTATTCTTGATCAGAGTCTTCAGAAGAATTTTTATGACGGAAGGTAACCGGAATACTGCCTTCATACGGAGTGCCAATATGATAAAGTTCCCATTCAGAATCATAGTTTAAAATACGGTATCTCAGTAAAGAGACCAGGTTTTCAGAACTTCCATTTTCGTCATCCCATTCGAAAGTTTCCACTCTGAAACGAAGATTTCGTTTCTCTCCGTTCACATACACATCTAGATTGGCAACTTTATCTACATTTGGGATCGTAAATTGAACACGTACATTATGCATAATAGTCTGAGTTAAATTAAATCTGAAATCTAAACGTCAACAATCATACCAAAGTTACGATAGAGATGATTTCAGACGTTATTTAGCATCTTAAGGTGTAAAAGTGTTCGGAAATCAACAACCAGTGTTCGTTTTTGAACAACTAATCCCGGACTCACTCGCTCTTTAAACTGTTAACAGGATTCATATTGGCAGCGCGTAATGCGTGGCTACTTACAGTAATCAAAGCAATAACGAAGGCAACTATTCCGGTTACCAGAAATAGCCACCAACTCATCTCTGTTTTGTACGCGAATCCTTCCAGCCACTTATTCATAAGAAATACCGCAAGAGGAACAGCAATTACAAAACCTATTAATACCAGTTTTAAAAGATCAGTACTTAGCAAGCTCAGGATTTGAGTGGTGGAAGCACCTAATACTTTTCGCACGCCAATTTCTTTAGTGCGTTGAGCAACCATAAAAGAGGCCAGTCCAAACAGGCCGAGGCATCCAACAAGAATAGCCAACCCGGCAAACGAACCGAATACTTTAATAAGCCTGTCCTCAGCATCATATTGGGCTTTTAAATCGTCGGCTAAGAAGGAGTAATCCAGTGCTAAAGAAGTAAATTGTTGCCAGTCTGTTCGTAACTCCGAAATGATTTGAGGGAGATTAGCTTCCGGGCTTGTTCGTACGGCTACATATCGTTGGATAAGGCGCGGCCCAAAAAGTGCGAGGGGATAAACTTCCGAATGTAACGACCTGTAATTGAAGTCTTTCAGGACGCCAATAATTTGATATTCCGTACTCCCATGCAAAAGTTTGTGCTCCAGAGCTTCAACAGGGGACCATCCAAAATCTCTTACCGCGGTCTCGTTAAGCATCACGGCAAAAGAATCACTTTCGAAAGAAGCAGAGAAGCTACGGCCTGCTATCACTTTCAGCTCTAAAGTTTCTACATAATTAAAGTCCACGAAAGAATAATCCAGATTGTGGGCTTCCGAATCAGGAGTATCTGCCTGCCACATAGAGTTAATGAAAAAAGTACCTGGCATCGAAAACCCTTTAGACACATTCTCAACACCCGGTATTTTCGAAAGTTCATTCATGAAGGTCTCTGAAGTTTCACCTAAAAAATTCGCTTGTTTGACTAGGAGCATATTATCAGGGTTGAATCCTAATCCCGAGCTTTTCATGTAGTGTATTTGTTTTTGAATGATCCCAGTACCTGCGAGCAAAGTAATAGAGATAGTAAACTGAAATACTACAAGTCCTTTTCTTAACAAGGTATTTTCCTCAGACCGAAACACTCCTTTTAGAACCCTTGAAGGTTGAAAGCTGCTAAGTACAAAGGCAGGGTATCCGCCTGCCAATAATCCCGCAACAAGAGTTACTGATGCAAGCAAAGCCAGATTCTCTAGCGTAAAGAAACTTGAAAAGCTTAAAGAGGTCGTGGCAATTTCATTCAGATATGGGAGAATTAAATAGCCTATTACCACAGCCAGCAAAGAAGCGAGGAGCGCTATTAGCATAGATTCCCCAAGGAATTGAAATGCGATTTGAAGTCTACTCCCGCCAAGTGTTTTTCGCATTCCGACTTCGCGGGCGCGTTCCATGGAGCGCGCAGTTGCCAGATTCATAAAATTAATGCAAGCAAGTACGATAATGAAAATGGCGAGAGCTATAAATAAGTAGAGGTACTGCGGATTACCTTCTGAACCAATTTCCACAGAAACCCCCTGACCTAAATGAATGTCTGTTATTGGTTGGAGGTGAGGAATGAAATCATTCCCCGTTTCTGGAGTAACATCCCCCAATTGGGCAGTAATTATATCATTTATTTCTTTGGTAACCTGGTCTGCTGATTGCTCAGGCCTTAGCAATAGATAGGTTTGGTAGTTATTGCTTCCCCAGTCTGGATCGCTTGCATTCAGTGATCCAATAAAATCAAAAGTCAGGTGGGAATTGGAGGGTGGATTTTCGAGAATTCCGGTTACTTCCATTTCAGTATCACCAACCAAGAGTGTTTTACCTAGTGGGTGTTCTTCGCCAAAATATTTAGGGACAACTCTGCGGGTTAGGAGTACGGTGTTTGGCCTATCTAACTGTGAAGTCCCCTCAAACAACTGGAAAGAAAAAATGTCAAAAAAACCATCCTCGGCTAATAGAAAAGAAGACTCGATAAATTTTTCCCCTTGATAAGTTACGTCTGGACTAAACATCTGGGTTCTGACAGCCTTCACTGCGGAGGAGAGGTTTTTTTCCAGTGCCGGCGCCAGTGCCGAAGGTGTGTAAGAGATAGTTCCTTGTAATCCTGGGACATCAAATTCCCGAAGTACCAGGTAACTTCGGTCTGAATTTTCATGAAAACTATCATAAGACCATTCGTGCTGTACATATAGTGCAATTAGCATGCATGCTGCTAAACCCACCGACAAGCCAGTGATATTGATTAAGGAGTATCCTTTACGAAAGATCAGATTGCGCCAAGCAATTTTTATGTAGTTTGGAAGCAGGGTTGCAATACCCGAAGAAGTGTCCAGATAGGGCTTAATGGTAGCGGTTTTGTAAAATTCAGTTGCCACTTCTTCAACATTTCCTATTTCTTCTGCGGCAATTTCGAAAGCTTCTTGTTTGGTTTTCCCATCTTCAATCAAATCATCCATTCGATCTCTCAAATGTGACTCCAACTCTTCAATATCTCCATCTTCATACCCTGAGTTTTTTCGTAGGCTGCGTTTCCATTCTTTGATTGCTTTTTCCAGTTCGAACATAGTTTTCTCCTGTTATTCTGTAGCCCATTTCGGAGCCGGTCCCCAAATTGCTTCCAATACATTATGAATACTCGACCATTGATCTTTAGCTACTTGAAGCTCTGCAACACCTTCTTCGGTGATGTAGTAGTACTTTCGCTTTCTTCCCTCTTCAGATTTTATCCATTGAGATTGAATGCAACCATCTTTCTGAAGTTTATGAAGTACCGGGTATAGCATGCCATCCGACCATTCCAGTGTACCACCAGATAGCTGTTTTACATCCTGGATAATTTGATACCCGTAGCTTTCGCCACGTTTTAAAATCGATAAAATGAGAGGGCGTGTTGACGCCGCCATGAGTTCTTTTGAGATCATAATTTATACATTGAGGTTCTATGTAAGCAGAATACATAGAAGTTCAATGTAAGTCAACACGAAAGATTTGGGGAATGGTTACAAAGCTAAGTCATCTGAGATTGGAGTGAAGCAGTCTCAGATTTGTCTTGCCTAAATACTGAGATCACTTCGCTTCGCTCGTGAATGGAAGTAAAACTCAAATATATTTCTCCGCCCAGGTTCCGAGTACTTTTCCTACAAACTCGCTGTCTTCTTTCTGGTGAAGGAGGTGATCTGCTTCATCCAGCGAGATGAAGCTTTTTGGGTGTTTTGCAGCTACAAAAATTTTCTGGGCGTTATCGATTCCAACAGTATTATCAATAGGGGAATGAAAGATGATGAGGGCGCGATTCAGATTCCTGATGTAATCCTTCATGCGAATCTCTTCCAGATCATCCACAAATTGTTTCTTAATCGTGAAGGGTCTTCCAGCCAAAGTTACTTTGGCTTCACCTTTTTCCTCAATTTCATCCAGGCTCATCTCGAAATTGTGTTTTACATGCTCGGGATCGGCAGGAGCTCCAATAGTAGCAACGGCTTTCACCGAATCCATCTGATTTGCAGCCTGAAGTACAGCAGCTCCACCGAGCGAATGTCCAATTAAAATTGAGGGGCCTTCGTATTCTTTGGTCAAAAATTTAGATGCGGCAACTAAGTCATCAATATTGGAGGAAAAGTTCGTATTGGCGAAATCTCCGGCGCTTTCACCCAGTCCGGTAAAGTCAAAACGAAGGGTAGCAATGCCTACTTCAGCCAGTTTTCGGGTGATATTTCCAACAGCTTTTAAATCTTTAGAGCAGGTGAAGCAATGAGCAAAAAGGGCATAGGCTTTGATCGAATCTCCTTCAGGAAGATCCAGTTTCGCCGCTAAGGTTTCACCAAGGGCTCCGGTAAATTCTATTTTTTTTGAAGGCATATCGTTTTAAATAGCCACTAAAGCACAAATGCACTAAAGTGTGTTAAGAGTTAAAAAAAGAACTAATTTAAACCCTATCAAATTCCAGTAACTTCACGGAAGTTTAACTTTTTGTGATTCCGTGGCAAATAAAATTACTATGAGCAATTTAAGTCACCCATTCCATCTCGCCTTTCCGGTTAAAGACCTTAAAGAAACACATACTTTTTATACCGAAATTTTGGGTTGTACCACCGGTCGTACTTCCGATCATTGGATCGATTTTAATATGTGGGGACATCAGGTGGTGGCGCACCTTAGTCCGGGTGAAGCTAAAGAATCTGCCAAAAGCGCGGTGGATGGCCACGGTGTACCTGTTCGCCATTTTGGGGTAATTCTGGAAATGGACGAATGGGAATCTCTCGCTGAAAAAGTAAAAGCAGCCGGAATTAAATTTGTAATAGAACCTTACATTCGCTTTAAAGGCGAACCCGGCGAACAAGCTACCATGTTTTTCCTTGACCCAAGCGGAAACGCCCTTGAGTTCAAAGCCTTTGGTGATAAGAGCAAGATTTTTGCTAAGTGAACCGCTTCGCGGAATTAAAAATTATGAATGATAAATTTTGAATTGTTTTGTCACAGCATGCGGATGTGAGAAATCAATGTAATATTAATTTTCTGTACCAAGGTTCTATCTAAAGCTATAGAATAAAAAAATGTTAGTCTCCACTTGAGGGGAGTACCGCGAAGCGGGGAGGGGTGTTGGAATGGCAACCAACTTTGAACCGAAGAACACCCTCCGTCTTGTTCCCCCGAATTTTCGGGATTCACAAGCTACCTCCTCAAGGGAGGACTTTTGGAGCTTCGATTTAATTATTTTGTAAGGAATTATATTCGGTGGGGTCTAACAGGTATGGCTAGAAATGAAATCATACCATATAACCCCGGGCTCAGAAAGTTTGCAAAGGAACTCAGGCAGAATTCTACACTAGGCGAAATTCTACTTTGAAAGAAATCAGCAAAAGAAAACCAGGAGTTAAGTTTCATCGACAGGTTCCTGTACATGAATACATTCTCGACTTTTATTGTCACGAGCTAAAGTTGGCAATTGAAGTGGATGGAGGTTCTCATGATGTGCCAGCTCAAAGAGAGAAGGATAAAATCAGGGACTTTAAACTTCAACAATTAGGAATCATTGTTCTTAGGATTGACGATTTGGATGTAAAAAGAAATCTGGATTCAGTGGTTAGATTTCTGAGGTTCAGAATAAAACAGATTCTTTGCGGAAGGGAGTGAAAGACCTCCCTTGAGGGAGGTGTCCCGAAGGGACGGAGGGTGTCTGTTAGGGTTATGATACAGAATCAAAGTTTCGGACACCCCTCAGATCAAACCAAGAACCTGTTGGTTTGATCATCTCCCCTCAAGGGGAGACTTTCACGGTCCTTAATCCTTAATTAAACCATTAAGAAATTCTCATGTAAGAAACTCCGGCTTATGTACTCTTATTAATATGTCAGAGACAAAATACATATCAATAGGTGCAGAAAAGAAGAGGAATACTATGTTGAGTGAGATATTACTTTGGAAAGCGTTGAGTGGTGGGAAGATGGGAACCAGATTTCAACAAAAAGTTAGCATAGAAGATTTTATAGTTGGCTTTTATAGCAAGGAGCTTAAACTTGCTATTGAAGTGGATAAAAACTCAGACTATGATCCGGTGCAAAAAGAAATCGATCAGATTCGGGACAATAAGCTTCACGACTTGGGTATCACTGTACTCAGGATTGATGATCAGGAGATAAAAAGAAGTTTAAGCTCAGTACTTAGGTTTATTGAACACAAAATTGAGTACCTGAAAAAGGGAATCAGAGTAGTTTCTTAACCCAACTCAGCTTCAACGGTTTCAATTCTGTTTGAATAATCCTCCCATTGGAACATGAGATCAGTGAGCGATTTTTTGAGTTCTTCGTATTCCAAAGTGACTTCTTTCACTTTTTCGTTGTCTTCATAGAAGTCAGTTTGCGCCATCAAGTCTTCGATTTCAGCCTTGCGGAGTTCTTTCTCTTCAATCTCTTTCTCAACTTTTTCCAGCTTTTGTTTGATGGGACGCAGTTGTTTATTCAGTGTGTTTCGGCGCTCAGCTTCAAGTCGGCGTTCTTCTTTCCGAGACAAGGCATTGGATGAAGCACTTTGGTCTTTGGTCTTTTGGCCTTCGTTATTTTGCTCAGCTTCTTCTTTCTTTTTGTCGAGGAAGTATGAAACATTGCCCAAATACGTGCGAATTCGTCCGGGTTGTATTTCAAGCACTTTATTCACGATAGGATCGAGGAAGGCCCGGTCGTGGGAAACAATCATACAGGTACCTTCATACTGCTGAATGGCCTGCTGTAGAATATTCTTACTGCTCATATCCAGATGGTTGGTCGGCTCATCAAAAATGAGAAAATTGGCAGGAGAGAGCAGCATCTTTGCCAAAGCCAGTCGTGATTTTTCACCACCAGAAAGCACCTTCACTTTTTTAAATACATCATCTCCGGTAAAAAGAAAACTACCCAATATTGAACGCAACCGGCTTTCTTTTTCGCCGGAACCCGCCTGCATCATAATCGCTAAAGGATCAGCATTCAAGTCTAAATCCTCGGCCTGATGCTGGGCAAAATAAGAGGTAGTCACATTATGACCTTCTTTTCTTGTACCAGCCTGAATGGGTTCACTTCCTGAAAGGATTCGTATCAGCGTGGACTTACCTGCACCATTCGGGCCAACAACCGCAATTTTATCTCCCCGTTCAATTTCATAATCCAACCCTTCAAATACCGTGTTATCACCATAACTCTTAGTAATGTTATCCAGTTTCATAACCACTTGCCCGCTTCGCTCCGGTGGTGGGAAGCGGAAAGAAACACTGGCGAGATCGTCTTCAACTTCGATGAGATCAATCTTTTCAAGCTGTTTTACCCGACTTTGAACCTGTCGAGCTTTGGTGGCTTTATACCGGAAGCGGTCGATGAATTCCCGGGTTTCTTTTAGTTGTTTTTCCTGATTCTTCTGGGCGTTAATTAATAGCTCGCGTTCTTCTTCCCATTTTCTTTCATAAAAAGAATAGTTGCCCGAATAGTCGCTCATTTTGCCCTGCCTGATGGCAAGTGTACGGTTCGTTAGGATATCCAGAAAAGCACGGTCGTGAGAAACTACAATTACAGCCCCCTCATAATTCTTTAAAAAACTTTCTATCCATTGTAAAGACTCGATATCCAGGTGGTTGGTGGGCTCATCCAATAACAGGTAAGTAGGTTCACGAAGTAGTAATTTGGCAAGGGCAATTCGCATCAGCCATCCACCACTGAACTCAGAGGTAGAGCGACTAAAATCTTCCTCTGAAAAACCGAGTCCCATCAGTACTTTTTCAATTTCAGAACGCAGGGAGTACAACCCCGAAGTCTCCAGCCGGGTTTGCAGTTCACCGTATTTTTCCATTAAGTGCTCGTACTCTTTGGAAGTATGGTCATTAATCGCGGCCAGTTTTTCCTGAACTGATTTTACCTCCATTTCTAAATCGAATAACTCTTTGAAGGCGGTTTCAACTTCTTCGATTACAGTAAGTTTGAAATCGGGATCGACGCCATCCTGAGGCAGATAGCCCAATGTTTCGGATCCGGCCATCGAAATTTGTCCACCGTCGGTTTCCTGAATTCCCATAATTATTTTCAGGAGAGTGGATTTTCCCGCACCGTTTGGCCCTACCAATCCGATGCGTTCTCCCGGATTAATAATGGTGCTAATACCATCCAGTAAATCCCTGTCGCCAAGCGAGAGCCGTATGTTTTCGAGTTGGAGCAATGTGCAATTTTCCAGATTAAATGAAAGCTGATAAAATACCTATAAAATGAATGTGTTTTGAAATTTTTAAATACAATATTCTGTAATTTTGAGCTATGGCATTATTGATTTTTTATCTGGCGCTTGCAATCGCGGTATCGTTTCTGTGTTCCATACTAGAGGCAGTGGTTTTATCTATTACTCCTTCGTATGTAGCATTAAAAGAACGTGAACAGAAGAAAGCCGGCTTACTTTTACGAGCTCTAAAGGAAGATATAGACCGCCCACTTTCGGCTATACTTACCTTAAATACAATTGCACATACTGTAGGAGCGGCAGGAGTTGGCGCTCAGGCTCAGGTAGTATTCGGGAATGCGTATGTAAGTATAACATCGGCGGTGCTCACCCTGCTAATTCTTGTGTTCTCAGAAATCATCCCAAAAACTCTTGGTGCAAACTACTGGAAGTCGATGGCTATGCCGGCTGCAAAAATGACCCGGCTTTTGATATGGATTACTTATCCATTTGTGTTGCTCTCAAAAGGAATTACAAAATGGCTGGGCAGTGATGAAAAAGGACCGACTTTAAGCCGGGAAGAATTTTCTGCAATGGCAGATCAAGGTGTGGAAGAAGGCGTTTTCGAAGAGGGTGAATCAACGATATTTAAGAACCTGATTCGCTTTTCACATCTTAAAGTGAGAGATATTATGACCCCCAGAATTGTGGTTATAAAATTTCAGGAAGAAACAACGGTTAATGAGGTGCTTTCCAAGCATCTTCATGTATCAAGAATGCCGGTTTTTGGGACTAATGAAGAAGATATTACCGGCTATGTTCTTAAAGTTGATCTCTATTCAAATCTGGCGGAAGGGAATGCTGAAAAAACCCTTAAAGAGATAAAACGAAAGGTACTTATTGTTCCGGAAACAACTTCCCTCAAAATGCTGCTAAAGAATTTTCTGGAAAATCAGGAGCATATTGCAGTAGTAGTGGATGAATATGGAGGGTTTGCAGGTGTTGTAACGATGGAGGATGTTGTGGAGACATTATTAGGCATCGAAATAGTGGACGAGATTGATGCCATAGAGGATATGCAGAAACTGGCGCGCCAAAAATGGAGAGAACGTGCTAAAAAACTGGGTATAGAAATACCCGAATCTCTAAAAGCAAGTTCACCCTCAAAATAGGGCTGAATGAATTTTTTGGGTGGTTTCTACCAACCTGCTTTCATCAACCACAAAGCTTAGAATGCGTTTTTCCTTGGTGAAGGTAATCATATCTACCTCTTCTGAATCCATAGAAGTAAAAACGTTTTCCGTAAGTTCGCTTATGCCCGATATAGAGCATCCGATTAAGCTAATCAATCCTTTTTGAGGTGAATAAGTAACTGAGCCAACTTCAATTAATTCATTAGAAAGCTGATCGGTTTTTTCCGAATTTGAAAGTGCAATAGTAACCGATGCTTCGGTTGTATTTACTGCATCAACGGGAAGTCGTAATTTTTCTAAAGCGGCAAAAACTTTAGTTAAAAAAGAATATCCCATAACAGTTTCATAAGCGCTGACAGTAAGCAGAAGGATATCTTCTTTGAAAGACAGCGCGAGTACGTTCTGGAATACACAGATTCTCTGATAATTTTTGTTCCCGGTTCTTCGGGTTTAAACATGTTTTTCACAAACACAGGGATATTCCGTTCCTGCGCAGGCTTCAACGTAGATGGGTGGAGTACTTTTGCCCCAAAATATGCCATTTCGGTTGCATCAAAATAAGTGAGCTCAGGAATGGGTTTGGCATCAGGAATAAACCGGGGATCTCCGGTAAAAACACCACTTACATCCGTCCAGATTTCGATGGCTTGGGCATGAAGCGCTCCGCCGATGAGGCTGGCGGAGTAATCAGATCCTTCAAAGCCAAGTGTAGTTGTGGTGCCGTCCGGCGCTTCACCGTAAAATCCACCTATTATCGGTGTAAATCCGCTTTCCAGAACAGTTTCCAATGAGCCTGACTTTTGATTAATTAGCGCAAGATTAGGATTCGCTTTGCCATACTCAGCATCGGTTTTGATGATTTTTTTTGCATCAATAAACTGGGTGAGTTGATCTGCCGCTAATCCACATTGTGCCAGTAAATAGGAAGAAATCTGTTCACCTATCGAAGCGATCGCGTCTTTCATTGCCGGGGTTAATTCACCAGCTTTATGAGTATAAGTAAGCAGCTTGTGCAAAAGAGCAATTTTCTGATCCAGCTTATGCTCACAAGTCTCTTCAATGAGCGGCCTTTTAGGATGTGGGTTTTCTTTCAGAAAACGGTGCAGGATTCCCAGATGCCGAAGTTTTATAGATTCTCCTATTACCAATGCTTTTTCTAAGTCACCTTTAGCAGCCAAGGTACCTGCTTCAATAAGTTGTCTGGTAGTTCGGGCAGTTGCAGATACAACCACAACAGGATATTCGTACTTCGAAATGATGTCCAAAACCTGTTTCCAGGTTTGATGATCGTTCATCGAAGTGCCGCCAAATTTGAGTACGTGTATATTCATGGAGTAAAAAATTGAAATACAAAATAAGGTGAAAGTGACCCTATTTCATCCGAATTATTAGAAATAGTTCCAGTTATTGAGTTTCGGATGGCTCTGCTTTAAATAATCATTTTTAGCTATATTGGCATGTAATTAAGCGGAGTTTGTATGACGGAAGAGCAGTTTTTGCCATTCAGAGAACAAATCATAGGGATTGATCAGGGATTCGAATCACCTTATGGGAAACAAAAAATTCTATATGCAGATTGGATTGCGAGCGGCAGAATGTACGGGCCCATCGAAGAGCGCATCCGAAACGAAATTCTGCCTTTTGTTGGCAACACTCATACTGAGACCACAGTTACCGGTACGGCAATGACAAAGGCGTATCATAAAGCCAAGCAGCTCATCAAAAAACAGGTAAACGCCAGCGACAAAGATGTATTAATATTTTGCGGGTCGGGGATGACCGGAGCGATCAATAAAATGCAGCGTATTTTGGGTTTGAAAGTGCCGGATCGAATCAGGGATTATGCTCCGGAAATAGGCAAAAACAGCCTGAATTCACGGCTTATCGATTGCGAGGAAAAAAATCGTCCGGTTGTGTTTATCACACACATGGAGCACCATTCAAATCATACTTCCTGGTTAGAAACTATTGTTGATCTGGAAATAATTCAGGCTAACGAAGAAGGGTTAGTAGATCTCACTCATTTTGAAGAGCTTTTAAAAAAATATATCGACCGTAAATATAAAATAGCTTCTGTTACGGCCTGCTCTAATGTAACAGGATTGGA
This sequence comes from Balneola sp., assembly GCA_048058975.1. Classification (GTDB taxonomy): domain Bacteria; phylum Bacteroidota; class Rhodothermia; order Balneolales; family Balneolaceae; genus RHLJ01. The sequence continues at coordinate 100,492 of JBLLNP010000003.1, read as the reverse complement.
AACGCCTTATCATGAAATCGCAAAGATGATTCATGCTTATGAAGGTATTTGTTTTGTTGATTTTGCATGCTCCGGTCCATATGTAGATATAGATATGCATCCCAAAGAAGAAGGCGCACATCTGGATGCTGTTTTCCTTTCTCCGCATAAATTTCTGGGAGGTCCCGGTACTCCCGGTATCGCTATTTTCAATTCAACTTTATATCACAACCGGGCTCCTGATATTCCCGGCGGTGGAACGGTTCTCTATACGTCTCCCTGGTACGAACATCGATACATTTCCAATATCGAAGACCGTGAGGATGGTGGAACCCCACCATTTATACAGGGGATTCGAGCTGCCATGGCGTTTAAGCTGAAGGAAGAAATGGGAGCCGAAAAAATTAAAGCCAGAGAGCATGAACTTGTTGAAAGATTTATAGATGGATTGGAAAAAATAGAAGGGGTTACGGTTCTGGCTGGAAATCATAAAAATCGACTGGGTGCAGTCTCTTTTACACTGGAAGGAATTCACTATAACCTTGGTGTGAAAATCCTAAATGATCGGTTTGGGATTCAAATGAGGGGAGGTTGTGCCTGCGCCGGAACGTATGGACATTATTTGCTTGGGCTGGATCAAAACCGTTCTAAAGAACTTGATGCACTAATTATGAGTGGAGATTTGAGTGTGCGTCCGGGTTGGATAAGAGCATCTATCCATCCAACCATGCTTAATAGTGAAATCGATTTAATGTTGCATGCAATACAACAACTTATAGAAAACAAAGAGGAGTGGGGAAAAGACTATACCTACAATCCACGCAAAAATGAGTTCGATTATTCAGCCGGAGATTTCATCACCAAAGAAGAACAAATTGAAGATTGGTTTTCGGAGCTTACTTAAAAATTCAAATCTGAAAATGCCAAAATTCCTTTATCAGTTTTGAATTTAACTCCCCAAATCATCTGAAAAGATCGAAGCAATGGAAGGGCGAAGGTTATAGGTGCTTTTCATTACTTCTCCGTACGCTCCACAACTTCTTATGGCGATTATATCCCCACGTTGCACTTCTGGTATGTCAATATCTTTCCTGAATACATCCGAGCTTTCACAAATCGGACCTACTACATCGTATTTTTTTAAAGGGAGATTGCTGGTAAGTACATCAACCTCATGGAGTGCCTGGTACAACGCGGGACGAATTAACTCGGTCATACCTGCATCCACAATAGCAAAATTTTTGGTTCGGCCTTCTTTAGTGTATAAAACTTTGGTAATCAGGCTTCCCGATTGACCAACTACAGATCTTCCCAGCTCAAAATGAAGGTTTTGGTGGGGTTTAAGCTTTATAAGGGTATCGAATAATTTAAAGAAGCCTTCAAAATCTGGGACGGCACGTTCACTTGGATGTGAATAATTGATACCAAATCCACCACCTACATTAATCACCGTTAGTTTAAATCCTTTGCTCTCGATGTATTCATTTAGCTCATTGGCTTTAGCACATAGCTGCTCAAAAGGAGTAAATTTTTCGATTTGCGAACCGATGTGGAAGTGAATGCCAATCAAATCAAGATTTGTAAGCGTGGGTAATTTTTCGAGAACCGTATCTAAATCTTCTTCATTGATTCCGAATTTATTCTCATTTAAGCCAGTAGTGATGTACTTGTGAGTTTCTGCATTTACGTTGGGGTTCAGGCGAAGTGCAACCCGGCCTTTTTTGCCTACCGTTTTGGCCAGCGCATCAATCACTTCCAGCTCTTGTGGACTTTCACAATTAAAGCAGAAAATATCGTGTTTGAGGGCGGTTAATATATCTTCATCACTCTTTCCTACACCTGCAAATGCAATTTCAGAGGGAGAGAAGCCGGCTTCAATAGCGCATTCTATCTCACCACCGCTAACACAATCAGCTCCAAGGCCTGCTTCCCGAATTATCTCAAGTAAATACTGTTTCGGATTTGCTTTTAGAGCATAATGGATGTGATATCCCCGGTCGATTCCATGCTTTTTTATTTCTGACAAGGTTCTTTTTAATACATCCAGATCGTAATAATAAAATGGAGTTTTTAATCCCCGAAAAGAGTCAACAACTTGGTTTGGAAACATCTGCGAAAGAATATTCTTAGGATTTTGAGTTAAGTGAGAAATGAAGTTAGTAATACAGAGGGGAAAGAACTGTATATTTTTTTGGGATTTTAGCAGGACTTAGTTTTTTTACGATTTGTTGGAACTAAGTATACGATAAAGTGGATTGTACCTGATGTGAGCCAAAGCGTTACACCTTAAATTTTACAATTCTTAGATGTCTGAGCCCAAAAAGAAATTATCAAAAAAGCTTACACTGTTTGATTTATATGCAGTAAGCACAGGAGCAATGTTTAGTTCCGGTTTTTTCTTACTTCCCGGTATTGCAGCAATGGAAACCGGAAATGCGGTCTACCTTGCTTATTTAGCAGCTGCAATTTTAATTCTACCATCTATGTTTAGCGTGGCCGAGCTTTCAACAGCAATGCCAAAAGCAGGTGGTACATATTACTTTTTAGACAGAAGTCTTGGACCCTTAGTGGGTACTATTGGCGGATTAGGTTCCTGGATCGCTTTAGTATTTAAAAGTTCATTCGCTCTTATTGGGATGGGGGCCTATCTAACGTTGTTTGTAGATTTACCCATTCTTCCTCTGGCGTTGGTTCTTACCATCGCTTTTGGATTGTTAAATATTTTTGGAGCTAAGGAAACGGCACTTCTTCAGCGGATTTTAGTAGCTTCGTTAGTGGTTATTATGACATTCTTTGTAATTCAGGGTTTGAATTATATGTATATAGCTCAAAATCCTCTGCCTGAATTAAGAGAACAAAACTTTTTTACCAATGGGATAAATGGGTTTATCTCAACAATTGGATTGGTATTTGTTTCCTATGCGGGTTTAACCAAAGCCACTAGTATTGCCGAAGAGGTTCAAAATCCTGATAAAGTAATACCGCTTGGTATGATTCTTTCGCTAATTACTGCCAGTGTAGTTTACGTGGTTGGAGTTTTTATTATGGTTCATGTACTTCCAGCAGATGAATTATTTTCGAGTTTAACTCCAGTTGCTGATGCAGGAAAAGTAATTTTAGACTTCCTCCCTGGGAACTCGGGTCTAATACTCGTTGTAATTGCAGCTATTGCGGCCTTTGCATCTACAGGGAATGCGGGGATTATGTCAGCTTCAAGGTATCCTCTTGCTATGAGTCGGGATAATCTCATCAGCTCTGTTTTTGGAAAGATCGGGAAATTTAAAACTCCACATATCTCTGTTATAGCTACAACCGCAGTAATGTTTTTAGTTCTCATTTTGTTTGATGTAGAAGCTGTAGCTAAACTTGCAAGTGCCTTTCAATTACTTCTGTTCTTCTTGATTAATCTCTCGGTTATTGTGATGAGAGAGAGCAGGATTGAGGCGTATAAACCAGGGTATAAATCACCTCTTTATCCATGGGTTCAAATTGCTGGTATGATTATTTCTTTATGGCTTGTAGCAGAAATGGGATTACTTGCCGTAGGGCTAACCGGAACCTTAATCATCTTATGTATCGGCTGGTACTTCTACTATTCACATGGCAAAGTAAAACGCCAGGGAGCAATCTATCATATCCATGCAAGGTTGGGACAGCTTCGCTACGAAGCCTTAGAGCATGAATTAATGACGATCATCAACGAAAAAAATATGAACACCTCGCTTACATACGAAGAGGTAATTGCACGGTCGATTGTAAATCAGGTGGCTAATGATCAATCAGATTTTGAACGGCTGATTCTCAAATCTACGATATCTCTTTCCAAGCGATTGAATGTAGATAAAAACGAACTCAGGGAAGGCCTTTTTGATCTAGAAAATGACTTCACTAAACTTAAAGACGGGGTTTATTTCAATTTTGTAAGGATGAAGGAAGCTAAAATTCCGGAAATGGTAGCCATCCAGTCGGTTGAAGGGATTACATTGGACCAGGGCAAAGAGCAAGGGATTGCTCATGCGTTAATTTTCCTAGTAACTCCTTCAGACAGGCCCCTACTTCACATGAGAATTATTGGTCATTTGGCTGAACTTATAGAAGCAGAAGACTTTTTAACCCGTTGGAAAGACGCCCCCGATGAAAAAGCACTTAAGCAGGTATTATTGAGCGACGAACGTTTCATTCATATCAGGTTACAAGAACATTCGAGAAATGAACAATGGATTGGCAGTAAAATCATGGATATGAATCTTCCAGGGGAATGCTTAATTGCCATTATAGAAAGGGATGGAGAGATTATAATACCCAAAGGTAATACCTTGCTTGAGTCAGGAGATGTATTATCTATTTTAGGATATCCAAACGATATAAAACAACTAAAAGAGGATTTGGATTACTAGCCCGAATATTGAATTAATTGCGATTAAACTTTTTTTGGATCAGTATTTTGCGTACGCTGTTAATAGAAAGAAATAATACCAGGGATTAACAACGTATTTAGGAAAGAATGAGCCAGAATAAATTATCAAAGGAACTGGGATTATTTGATGTATATGCAATCGCAACGGGAGCAATGTTTAGCTCAGGCTTTTTCTTACTTCCGGGTCTCGCTGCTGCCGAAACAGGTCCTTCTGTATTTCTGGCATATCTGGTTTCCGGGCTTATCGTTCTACCAACCATGTTTAGTGTAGCAGAGCTTGCTACCGCAATGCCAAAATCAGGAGGAACGTATTACATTATTGATCGAAGCCTGGGGCCTATGATTGGAACGATAGGCGGGTTTGGATCGTGGGTGGCGCTTGTTCTTAAAAGCGCGTTTGCCCTGATTGGGATGGGAGCGTATATCGGAATTTTTTATGAAGTCCCAATAACCTGGGTGGCGGTAATTCTTACAGTTATTTTCGGAGTGATTAACGTGGTTGGTGCAAAGGAAACCACATTCCTACAAAAGGTATTGGTTTCTGCATTGGTAACCATCATGCTTTTATATGTGCTACAGGGTCTATTCTCGGTTCTATCTCCCGGTCTTATCGAAGAAACAAAAAACCGCTTTACTCCGCTTTTTATTAATGGGTATTATGGCTTTTTTGGAACTGTTGGAATGGTCTTTGTCTCTTACGCAGGATTAACAAAAGTTGCTAGTATTGCTGAAGAAGTCGAAAACCCCGATCGCAACATCCCCCTAGGCATGTTTTTGGCTATTATTACAGCTGTATTTGTTTACGTGATAGGTGTGTTCATCATGGTTTCTGTACTGGATCCTAATGAATTTAGAGAAGATTTGACACCTGTAGCTACGGCAGGAAAAGCTTTTTTACATTGGTTGCCTGAACCAACAGGCCTTATTTTGGTAGTGATTGCGGCTGTTGCGGCTTTTGCATCAACAGGAAATGCGGGTATAATGTCTGCCTCCCGTTACCCAATGGCGATGGCCAGAGATAAACTAATCAATGAACGTTTTGCCAATATTGGAAAATTAGGAACTCCACATTGGTCGGTGCTGGGAACTGTGGTCATGATGCTTGTCATTTTGTTGGCGTTTAATGTTGCAGAAGTAGCAAAGCTTGCCAGCGCCTTCCAGTTACTGTTATTCCTGTTACTGAACCTAGCAGTAATTGTAATGCGGGAAAGTAAAATCAAGGAATACGATCCGGGATTTAACTCTCCATTTTATCCCTGGGTTCAAATTGCCGGGATGATTTTCTCTATCATTCTCATTTTTGAGATGGGCGGTCTTTCCATCTTATTTACGATTCTGGTGTGTGTTCTTAGTGTGATCTGGTATAAATATTACGCAGAAGATAAAATTGACCGCCAAGGAGCTATTTTTCATGTACACGCACGCCTCGGCAAAAACAAGGACTCTGGCTTGGAGAGAGAAATGAGAGGTATTTTAAGAGACAAAGGGCTACGGGAGGAAGATCAATACGAAGAGATGATTTCTCGGGCCGAAGTAATCGACATAACCAGAAATACGAAGTACAGCACGATTCTTGATAAGGTTACTGAAAAATTTTCAGAGCGCTTAAATAAGTCAGTAAAAGAACTGGAAGAACTCTTTATTGATTTCGATCAGGAAAATATCATTCCAATATCCGAAGGGGTTGCGCTAAATCATGCCCGATTAACAGGAGAAATTCAACCGGAAATGATTCTTGTGCGAATTAAAAAGGGATTGAATACTTCCGACTTGAACTATCAGGAAAAAGATGGGGATAAGCTATACGCGATACTCTTCTTTTTAAGCTCGGAGAATAATACCGGACAACACTTGCGTATGCTGGCTCATATAGCCCAGAAAGTAGGAGGTAAGAAGTTTCTGGACAGGTGGAATGAAGCTGAAAGTGAAGTAGAAATAAGAGAAATCTTGTTAAGAGACGAGCGATTTATAAGGTTGACTCTTAACTCAGACGATGATACAAAACAGTTCATTGGTAAAATGATCAAGGATATCAAGCTTCCAGGTCAAAGCTTAATAACAATTATTCATCGTAATGATGAAATCAAAATCCCACATGGAATAACAGTTCTTCAGGACGGGGACGAGCTTTCCATTATCGGAGATAAAGAGGACATCAAAGATCTCAATAAACTGATTAATTAGTTGGTTAGAAGGTGAATGATGTCATCTAAAGAAAGGTGCTTTTCGTCACTTTCTTTCATATTTCTAAGAGTGAACTGTTCTTTCTCTAATTCGTTATCGCCAACAATAAGAGTGTAATTGGCATTTTCGCGGTTAGCATCTTTCATTTGGGCTCTCATAGAACGACCAAGATAATCCATAGTTGCCGAGATTCCCCGCTCTCTGAATTTGGGAAGAGTTGTAAGGCCCCAGGTTCGTGCGGGATCACCCAAAGTCACAATATAGACATCCACCGATTTTGGTTCCGCCAAGTTAATGTCCAATTCCTCACAAGCAATAAAAAGACGCTCTATTCCAGCTGCGAAACCAACCGCAGGTGTAGCCAGCCCCCCGATTTCTTCGACCAGTAAATCATATCTTCCGCCTCCGGCAAGAGCATCCTGAGAGCCAAGATCGGGACTGGTAAGCTCAAATGCGGTACGGGTATAATAATCCATTCCTCGAACCAGTAATGGATCGATCGTAAACTCAATTTCAAGTTTATTTAAATAGTCACAAACCTGTTCGAAGTGTTGCGAAGACTCCTCATTCAGGTAATCTTTAATCACTGGAGCTTTTTCTATGAACTCCTGGTCTTCGGGTTCTTTTGAATCAAGAATTCGCATTGGATTCTTTTCAAGCCGGTTTTGAGACAGCTCACTGAGCTTATCAAAATTTGGTAGTAAGTATTCCTTAAGAACAGATTTGTATTTCTCCCTGCTTTCGGGGTCACCAACAGAATTGATTTTCAAGTTAAAGTTCTTAATCCCAATCCGTTTGTAAATCTGTATCATAAACGCAATGCATTCCACATCTGCAACGGGATCATCACTTCCAATGATTTCTACACCAAACTGGTGGAACTGACGCTGACGCCCTTTTTGCGGACGCTCCGCTCTGAACATCGGGCCAATGTAGTATAACTTCTGTGATCCACCTCTCTGATCCAAGTGGTGCTCAACAAATGCACGAACAACAGGGGCTGTAAGTTCGGGACGTAGCACATAATTGCTATCGCCTTTACTGAAGGCAAAAATTTCTTTGGTAACAATATCAGTAAGCTGACCAACCCCTCGTTTTATCAACTCGGTTTGCTCTAAAATTGGAGTTCGAATTTCCTCAAAATTAAACTTTGCCGCTTCTTCATGAATAATGTTTTCCAGCGCTCTCCATTTAGGAGATTCATCAGGGAGAATATCAAAAAAACCGAGGTGTGTAGAGTAGGTAGCTTTTGCCATTCGGGCTTAATTACATTTTAAACTAGTTTTGTAAAGATAAGGTTAGTGTGGATGAATTTCTGTACAATAACTACCTTCTAAAGGAATAAAGAGTAAATTATAAAATCAGTTATAAGGTTTAATCCCGGAAATGAATATTTCGATAGCTAAAGGAGTAGCTTTTTAAAACATGTCGCTATCGCAACAGGCACTTGTAGGGGTATTATGGGCTTCTTTAGAAAAATTTGGTGGGAGAACTATAAATTTTATCGTAGCCATTTTTTTATATCGATTATTAACACCTGAAGATTTTGGTCTTGTAGCCTTATTAGCAATTTTTTTATCAATCTCACTAATTTTGATCGATAGTGGATTCAGTCAAGCTTTAGTTAGGGAAGATCAAATTCTTGAAAAAGATAAATCAACTGTATTCTATATAAATCTTATTCTTGCGTTATCTATTTTTATTGTTATTTGGTTTTCAGCACCTTTTATAAGCGATTTTTTTGAAGAGCCAGTTTTGTTATGGTTAGCAAGATTCTTGGCTTTATCTCCGCTTTTCTCTTCAATTGCAATAATACAGAGAGTGCATTTCACTCATAAGATCAACTTTCGGACTCAAGCTTTTATAAATCTAATTTCAGCATCATTAAGTGGCTTAAGCGCTATTAGCCTTGCATTATACGGTTTCGGAGTTTGGGCTCTTGCAACACAATATGTATTACTTGCATTTGTATCATCATTTTTATTTTGGGGAGTGCACCCTTGGTTACCCAAAGGATTTGTTTACAAAGATTCTTTCAAGAAACTATTCAATTTTGGCTCTAAACTTATGCTCTCCTCATTAATAAACACTAGTTTTGTTCAAGGGTATAAAGTTATAATAGGTAAGCTTTATAGCACAACTATTTTGGGATACTACTCTCAAGCAGAAAACCTGAACAATATAATCTCTCAAAACCTTGTAGGAATTCTAACAAGGGTAGTATATCCAACTCTATCAAAAGTACAGGATGATGGGGAGCGTCTTAAAAAAGCATATATTCAAATTATAAAAGTGACTTCATTGGTCGTTTTTCCTGCAGCACTGGGCCTTGCACTAGTTGCTGAACCCATGATTCTTACCTTAGTTGGGAAAAAATGGATTAACTCTGTTCCAATAATCCAAATACTCACTTTTTCAGCTTTAATATATCATTTACAAGTATTTAATTTAGATATACTTAAAGTAATAGGGCGCTCGGATTTATTCTTAAAATTGGAGATAATCAAAAAAATAGGTGTAACCGTAGCAATTATCATTGGATTATACTTTGGTTTTACTGGGTTAATTATTCTACAAGTAGTGAGTTCTTACTTTGCTCTTTTTATTAATATGAGATATACCTCCAAAATCCTGAAATATTCAAAGCTAAATCAATTTAAGGACGTCTTTTCTGTATTAGTATTATCTATTCCAATGGTTATTGCTATTTTTTTAATAGATACTATTAAAATGGAATCGAATGGGTTTAGATTATTTATTTTATTTCTGACAGGTGTTGTAGTATATCTAGGCACAGTTTGGATTGTTAAGCCAACACCTTTTAAAGATTTAATCGGATTGCTTAAACCAAGATTTCCGGTTTTGAATAAGATTAATCTGTAACCAGGCTACTAGTTTTTGAAAGCCTGATCAAGCAAAAGTTTAATTCTATTTTGTTGCCTTTTTAGTCCAAATACTTCCTTAGTTAGCTTTCGATTATGCTCGATTTCTTCTTTAGTTAAGGTAGATAATGACTTTAAGTCGTTAAGTTTGGAGACATTAAAATTATGATCTTTCAAAAAGTCATAAACAGTTGATTCTGAATTTAGATAAATATGTGCCCCTTGTAATAAAGCCTGCATAATATTACCTACCGCTTGTTGCCTCAAATGATTCATGATTAATATTCCACATGAATTCATGATTTTATTGTATTCCTCAAAGGGCAAAAATTCTCTTAAAATTGTAATCTTTTTTTCTCCAAGTTTAGCTTTTGAATACTTAGTTACAAAATCAGCTAAATCAGTTTCCCCATAGCTTAGCGGAATGATAATTTGGCGATCCTTGAGGTCAATTTTTCCCAATAAATCGATAGCTTCAATATGATTATTAGTATAAGTAGCAGAATTACCTAATAAAATATTTTCTCCTATAGTAAACTCATATACATCTTTAACTATTAAAGGGTTTACATAATTTAAGTGATGTAATTTAGCTCTGGTTGGATAGTATTTTTTTAGCAGTTCAAAATCTCCAGGCATAACAGGAACAATAAAATCAAATTCATTAAGAACTTTTATTCTTGCTTTAGTGGATTTTCTAAGATCAAGAAGTGAGGGAAAAGCAGTATGAGAAATTTTCTTAATAATTGTATAAAATGAATTATTAAAGTCATGCTTAGTGCGAAGCTTTTTAGTCTTATTTAATAAAAATTTATTGTAAAATTTTCCAAGATTGAATAAGTCGGCTCCCCATGCAAATAGGATTTTTGGGATTTCAATTGACTCATTATTTAAAAAGAAAACATCTTCATCTCTTAGATAATGAACAATAATGATATCAAAGTCTGTATTAATATTCGTAGCATTTTTTAAGGAATCGACATAATTGTTCGTAAGATTTTCAGCCGAAAAAGTCAGCTCGCAATATTTTTTAAAAACACTGTTATTTGAAGGAAAAGAGTGAAGTATTCGTATTTTTTTCACGAATCTAAATTGGTGAGATAGCTTTTATAATTTTTCCAGGAGAGCCGAAAACCAACGAATTATCAGGTACATTTTTGGTTATTAAAGAACCCGCACCAATTATGCAATTACTTCCAATTTTTACATCAGGTAAAACTGTAGATCCAGCACCAATGCTTGTGTAATTGTCTATATGAACCCCACCCAATAGTGTAGATGAAGGTCCAATTTCACAAAAATCTCCTACCACTACATCATGATGGAGAGAAGCGCGATTATTTATTAAGCACCCATCTCCAATATGAACAGAATTTGATATTAATACAAAAGGCATAATATTTAATCCCTTACCTAGATAGATATCTTTAATTCCTATAATTGAGTGAGAGGAAATAATGGATTGAAGTTCACCTCCAAGGTTAGTCAGTATTTTAGCAATCTTTTCTCGTGCAGAAGTGCCTCCAATACCAATGATATAGTTTCTCTCTTTCCGGAAGTGCTTTTTAACTTCTTCCTGAGAGCTGATAATCGGATAAGTATCTAAAAATAAGGGGGGTAATTTTTTGTTTACATTATCAAAAAAAACAAGATTCTGTTTTTGTTCTGTATGCAACAATGTGGTCAAATCTTTTGCATGTCCTCCTGCTCCTGCTACAATCATATTAAACTTTCTTTATTAAAGAAATGATAAGGTCCTGATCCTCCCAGGTTAAATCATGATATAAGGGAAGGCAAAGCACTCGCCTTGATATGGAATCGGAAATAGGACAATGTCCTGAAACATAATCTAAACTTGTAAGACTTGGGTAAAAGTATCTTCTTGGAAATATTGAGTTCTGCTCAAGTAACGAAATAGCTTTTAGAAGATAAGACTCTGTTTCAAAAACAATAGGATAATAAGCGAAATTAAAGCAGTCGGCATCTTTATTTATTGACTGCATACTTAATATGTCGATCATGTTTAATGACTCGTCGTAATACTGACTTTGTCTTCTTCTTTTTTGTATTACATCATCAATGTGTGCAAGATTACAAAGCCCCATCGCCGCATGTAATTCAGAGTTTTTACCATTTATCCCAACTCCATTGAAATTAGCCGGACCATCATGGCCAAAGTTTCTCAAGTACCCCATTTTTTTTATTAAGTATTCACTTTTCGAAAAAACTCCTCCACCCTCAACGGTATGAAACAATTTAGTAGCGTGGAAACTTGCAGTACTTATATCCCCAAATGCAAAAACTGAGTCTCCTTTATATTTTGTACCAAAACAATGTGCTGCATCATAAATAACCTTTAGCTTGTGTTTTTTTGCTATTCGTTGAATTGATTCAATTTCACATGGATTACCGAATACATGGGTTGCTAAAATGGCAGTTGTTTTCTGAGTGATTGCATCTGCAATCTTGGCTTCATCAATATTAAATGTATTACTTTTTATGTCTACATAAACTGGGGTACAATGCTCCCAAACAATAGAGCTGGTTGTGGCCACATATGAAAATGGAGTTGTTATAATTTCACCTTTTAACTCTAACGCCTGTATAGCTATTTGTAAAGCTATTGTGCCATTTGTAACATATATGAAATTCTTAAGCCCCAAATAATTTTTCAGTCTCAGCTCTAATTCCTGTACTAAAGGACCATTATTAGTAAAATATTCCCTATCCCATATTCCTGAAAGAAATTCTTGATATTCTTCTATTGGAGGCATGAAAGGCTTTGTAACTAATATCACAAAAAGATTGAATTAGGCTTTTGATTCTTATTACATATAATAATATGAAAATTGTGGCTAGTCTGGAATTCTAAAATCAGTTTTAAATTTTAACGCATCTTTTGAATAACATATACTAGCAAGTTTCTAAAAAACTATTTCAGCATTATATACTATAAAAGAAATAGGAAAGTGTTTTATCTTAGCAAAAACTGTAAATAGAATAGCTGTTCTAGAAAAGAATACACAACAAATAAACCTGTTTCTGAATGAATATATTAATGGTTCTAGATCATACATTTCCTACCGATTTAAGGGTTGAAAATGAAGCTACTTCCTTAATTAAAGCAGGACATAGTGTTGGCCTATTATCAATTTCTGATTATGAAAAAGACGAAATTGTTGTTTTTAAAGGAATCAAAGTTTACAAAAGAGCGGTCTCGAGATTTGTGCGAGATAAAATGCATGGTCTTGCTGGTATGATACCCTGGATGGACTGGTTTCTCTTTTATGAAATTTCAAAAATTCTTAAAGCTGAAAAGTATGAGGCAATACATTTTCATGACTTATATTTATTTGGAGCAGCAAGACTCCTGAAAAAGAAGTTCAACCTTTTTTTTATTGGAGATATGCATGAGAACTACGTTGAAGTGCTAAAGGATTATAAATGGGCTACATCTTTTCCAAACAGATTGCTAATCTCACACAAAAAATGGGAAAGAAAAGAAGTAGAATGGTTATCAGATATGGATAAAGTGATAACGGTAAGCCCTGGGATAGCTAATCGAATAATTTCTAAAAGGGTAGAAAAAGAGAATGTAATTTTAGCACCGAATACTATTCACACGGGATTATTTGATCATTTTGAAGAAGACAAAAAATTGCTAGATAGACTAAGTGGGTATTTTTGTCTCCTATATATAGGGGGCTTTGTAAGCAACCGAGGACTTGAACACCCAATAGAAGCGATGGCGATATTAAAAGAAAAATATCCTGACATTAGGCTTGTTCTCGTAGGTGATGGGGCTATTCGAAATGATTTAGAAAGTCTTGCTAAAGCAAATAAAGTTCAAGATGTTGTGTTTTTTGAAGGTTGGCAAAAGCAAGAGAAGATGAAATCGTATTTACTGGCTAGTGAAGTGGGGCTAGCTCCATTTAAAAGAACACCACAATCAGATAATTCTAGCTCAAACAAGCTGTTCCAGTATATGTACTTTAATTTACCAATATTAGCAACGAATTGTACTTCTGTAAAAAAAATGGTAGAAGAAGAGAACTGTGGAATTGTTTATGAAACAGGTAATAAAGATCAGTTTATTGAGGGGGTTACCAAGTTTTATGAAAGCAAAAAGGTAAGAGAAAGTCTTGGTGAAAATGGTAAAAAGGCAATAGTAAATAAATATAACTGGGATGCTACAGTTCAAGACATGATTGATATGTATGATGAAATCGAAACATTAATCTCTTAATTAGTCTTTTTGTAAGATTTCATTTTGATAATTCTTCAGTTTCTTAAAGCTTCTGATATCAATTGCGGGTACCCCCAGTACAGTTTGATTTGAATCTACACTTTTAGTTACAACACTTCCTAGCCCAAGAACAGCTTTTTCTCCTACTGAAACTCCATTCATAATGCTAACGGATGGTGCAACCCAACTGTCATCTCCAATTTGGACGCTTCCGGCAATCATACTGCATGCAATAATCATCGAGTTTTGCCCCACCTGAACATTGTGAGCAATATGAACCAGGTTGTCAATTTTCACTCCTTTCTTAATAATGGTATCACTTAATGAGCCACGATCTATGCAGGTACAGCTACCTATATGTACATCATCTTCAATAATAACTTTCCCGAAATGAGGAATTACCTCATAAGAACCGGAAAGATCATCTTTAACATATCCAAAGCCGGTACCTCCTATCACAGAGTTCGACTTAATAATTACACGGTTACCGATTACTGTATGTTCTTTTATTACTGCATTAGATTCAACTGTACAATAGTCACCAAACGAAACACCCTGTTCTATAACGGCATTTGGGCCAATATATATATGCTCAGGAAGTTCAACACTAGCATGTATGGTTGCGGTAGGGTGCACGACAGAAATAAAATCCCTGGAAATAAAAAATTCTCTTATACATCTGTTCATCAGTTCTTTAGGATTCTCTGTAACCACAAAAGCAGTTTTTGAAGTGGAATAGTCATCGTTAAGAATCTCAAAACAGCTTTTCTCAATTAGTAATACACCTGCTTTACAGTTAGACACTTTTTCGTTAACTGTTGTTTTAAACTTTGAACCAATAAAACAAAACTGATTAGAGATGGCATCCTGAATATTTCTTGGCCCTGTTATAGTTTGGCTTCCATTTGAAGAATTTTCAAAAACGGAGGCTTTTTCACTTAAGCAAAACATTAGAATCTCAGTTATAGTAGTCATGGGCAAAAATTATTTTTCAATCCACCGGATCAGTTCAAAAGACTCGGCTAATTCTTTTTTAATTTGTGTGCCCCGGAGACGTGCTAATGAATCCAAAAAAGAAATATTACTATAAGGACGGTGTAGCTGGCTTTTGTATAGTTTTAATGCTTCGGTTTTCTTCTTTAATAAGTACTCGGTTAATGGTACATATACAAAAGAGTGAAAACCAAAGTTATTCCAGGGCATTTCATATCCTAGAATACTGGAGTATTTGAAAGCTCTTACTCCTTCTTTATAAATCGTCTCATGATCCTGATGTATATCACTGGAACTGGGAAGGAACACCACATCAGGATTTACCTGCTTATTTAAGGAAACCATTGCTTCTAAAATTTCTTGCCGTAAAGCAGGAAACTCCCGTACTTCAAAATTATGAGCGTGAATATTTTGCTTTGAAACCCCCAAATATTCTAGTGATTCATACATCTCTTTCTCAATAACACCAATCTCAAAACCAACAGGTGTGGATTTTTCACACATACTAAACACCATAACATGCACTTCTTTACCCATCTCAAGAAGTTTTACTAATGTGCCCCCTAAACCGAATTCGGCGTCATCAGGGTGGGGTGCAAGAATGAGTACTTTTTGTATTGAATGAAACATGATTAATGGTTTTCTAAAATCTTTGAAAGTTCAACAGTCGTTTGATACCTACTAAAGGCTTCAATTTTTGCAGTATTATTATTAATTGTTTGCCCTGATTCCCAGCGTGAAAATATAGTATCAATAAATGACGAAATTTGCTCACTATCCTTAGGGTCAAACGTTTGGGCAAATTCCAGACCGGAAAGCAGCTTCGCTGCATCGCCCTCGGTATCTCCAATAGATAGAATTGCATTACCTGTAGCAATGTACTCCATCATTTTGCCTGAGATTAATATGTTAGACTGTTCCATATTGGCAAGCAGATTTACTAATAAGTGAGAGCTTTTCATAATTTCCAGTGCTTTTGAGTGTTCTAAGCGCCCTGTAAATAAGAACTGAATCTTACTAAGTTTCTCATTCATTACAAATTGGTATTGTATGCTTTCGTCTACATCACCAATAAACTGTACCCGTATTTTTCGGTCAGTATATTTTTCGCAAAAATGTTCTAGTCCTTCAGAAAAGGAAGCAAAAGGTTGGTATGAGCTTAAAATCCCAATATATGAGACCGTAAAAATATCTGGCTCAATCCTGGGTGCTTTTTCAATAGCAGAGGTGTCAAAACCGTTGTAGATAAAGTGAAATTTCGAGTCTTGGTGAGGAAGTTTATTAACCAAAAGCTGCCTTAATGATGGGCCTACCGTTACAACTGCATCGGCTTTATCAAGAACCTCAAACTCATAATTGGTGTCTTTCTGAATGGCTTTTTTAGTTCTGTTCAAATCTTTATTGTAAAACAATTCACTCCAGGGGTCTCTTAAATCAGCAAGCCATTTAACCTCAAATTCTTTTTTTAAATCAAGTCCTATTAAATGGGTTGAGTGCGGCGGGCCGGTAGTAATAACCCAGTCGAATGTATTTTTTTTGAAAAGCTCACAAGCTTTTTTTAGTGCAAATGGATTCCAGCCAACTCTGGCATCTGGAACAAAAATATTTGCGCGTATATAGCGACTTATTTTGCCAAAGATCCCTTTTTTATCGGCGCCAACATTGCCTTGTGGAATTCCTTTGTTCGAATTCCCGGTGGTTAGAAAGGAATAGAGCTTTAAAAGTTCGAAGGTTTTGGTATGATGAACTTCGAGGTGAGATACCTTATCCAGAAAGCTTTGATCAAATGTACGGTAGGAGGCCCATTTAGGATGAACCGTAACAATTATGGGTTCAAAATTCAGTTCTGCTAAATACTTTGCAAAGTACATCCACCTTTGTACCCCCGAACCTCCACTTGGAGGCCAGTAATATGTAAGTATTAGTACTTTCTTTTTAGGCTTCACTTCTAGCGTTCCTTTCTCTCCAAAAAGAAAACCCAATAAATAAAGCTAAAAGTATTTGTAAACTGAGGGATACCCAGCCTATCGTTACACCAAGCGTATACGATTTTGGGCGGAATTCAAGGGTTAATGTGTGCTTACCAGCTGGTATTTCCATTCCACGAAGTACGTAGTTGGTTTTGAGGATTGGGATCTCTTTTCCGTTCAATGTAGCTATCCATCCGGCTGGATAATATATTTCACTTAATACCAGAAACCCGGGGTTTTCTCTTGATATCTCCATCGTCATTTCCGGACCGGTGTAATTTGTAAAGGAGACGGACGAGGTACTGTCCTGCTCTGTAGAAATCATTTGAGAAGTTTCTACTACTGCGATTTTAGAGTAATCAACTCCAGGCCGATTGATAAAATCAAATGCTTCAACAGGGGATGACACTGATACGACCGAATCTACAAAAAATGCTTTAGGAAGTAGTTTCTCATTTTCATAAATGGCTCCAGTATTGTCTGCAAAAACCTGAGTTAGTCCGGGCATAGAAAGCCCCTGACGATAGGTAACGTATTTTATATTGAACGCACCGAGGAGCTCAAGGTTCAACCCACCGCTACCTTTAAAGAGGGGACCGTCGTTATTTTGAATATCAGCTACAATACTAAGTTTTGCACCTGTATATCCACCAATTACAGGATAAAAATAGGCAGGAACGGCATCCTGAAAAGGATCTCCAAGTAACGGGAAAACCCGATTAGGGTAAATATTGTTGTCAGAAATGTGGTCAACAATAAATTGATTTAAAGGAGTTCGCTGAGATTCAAGATATTTTGAAGGGCTTACATTGCTGCTTACAATAACCCGCTCAGGGATATATCTTTTGCCAACCGAAATCATATCAATTCCTACAAGTAAAATGATACCAAACGAAGCCAAACCAATAGTCAGTTTTCCATTAAACACAAACCAGATTAGCCCGATGCCAAGCACAATAAAGAAGCCAAAACGAAGTACATCAGCATTTGCCCGTTCTTTTCTTTCGGGCACCAAATTGTCCTGAACATATTTATTTGCTTGCTGAAGAACCTGAGGGTTGGCCGGGTTTACCTGATTTTGCCGAGCAATCTGAAATGCAATCTGATCAACTTCACCTGGCTTTGTATAGTCCATAGATTTTACCTGAACGAACAAAAATCCGAAAATGAGAAGCGTTACTCCAATCGGTGTGTATAATTCTTTCAGGCTTTTTTGTTTTTGTGAGAGGTAATCAAAAAACCAATTTAGTCCATAAACGGCGACTATACTATAACAAAAGTAGGTTACCACGAGCCAGGTTTCTGGCGCTCTGAATTTATTGAACAACGGGATGTAATCGAAGGCAAACTGATTTACCAATAAGAAGTTGCCTCCCCATGCGAAAACAATGGCAAGTGTTCCAGTTCCAAAGAATACGAACATGGTCCTACTCTTTTCTTTTAAAAGAGCCATCAACATAAAAGGAAGTACAAGAGCACCCAAGTAATGGGGGCCTGATGTAAATGTTTTTGGGCCAAAGTAATTCGGAGATGCCCCCCCAAAAAGTTCGGGCACGAACAGAGTCAACGTTTCCTTAATACCTTGCGACCAACCGAAAGCATATCCGGTAGAAAGTCCGGTTGTGCCTGCCAGAGCAGAGCCCCCTCTGATACTATATTTAGCATACTCCTGAAGAGTTAAGAAGCTAAGTGCATTCCCTAAAACACCCACTATACCACCAATAAGGAGTAATACGGTAATAATTCCAAATCTTCTATAGTCTTTTTTCTGGATGTGCCTCCAAGAATCTGCAATCCACATAAAGCCTAGTAAATACATAAAATAATAGGTTATTTGTGGATGTCCAGCACGGACTTCTAGGGCAAACGCAACTGTGAAGAGCAACAGCCCCGAAAGTTTTTTCTCTGTTCGGGTTAAGCGCCAGTAGCCAGCAAAAACCCATGGGATTAATGCCAAAGCGAAAAATTTAGAGGTGTGCCCCGCACCAATAATAATGGGGAAATAAGCAGTAAGTGCATAAGTTAAGCTTCCAAAAACGGCTGTTAAAGGTCTGAATCCCATAAAAATGAGAAGCACATACATGCCCGAGAGCATTACCCAATATTGAAAAGCAGGATATATTTGTGCGAAAAATCTTGAAAAGTAATCAAGATGGGGCATAGGGTTTTGTACCGACACTGGAAACGCAGGCATGCCCATATACATATTAGTGATCCATAGAGGTTCTCTCCCAAATTGCTCTCGGTATTCTATCACCGATTCAGCGCCGGCCCTCCATTGTGTTATATCATGCCTCTGTAGTTCCTTGCCTCCAAGCGTTGTATCAAAAAAAAGGATGAGCGGGATTACAAATAATATAGCCAGTGCTATAATATGCTGGCGAGATTTTGGGAGCTTATAAAAAAAATCGGGAGTAGAACTATTTGATGAGTGGGTCATGAAAAAATTATTCTATTACTTTTGGAACCCTGAAATAATCAGAATCGGCATCAGGGGCGTTTTTGAGTACGTCTTCGTGAGAAATGGTTGGTTTAGCTTCATCTTTTCGAAGTCGACTTTCCATCTCAATTACATGCTCAAGTGGCTCTACTTGAGAAGTGTCTAGCTCATTGAGTAAATCCATGTAGCCAAGAATTTTATTCATATCAACGGCAAGGTTTTTAACATCTTCTTCTGATAACTGGAGCCGGGCCAGATTTGCTACGTAACGGACTTCTTTTTCTGATACTGACATAATCTAAAAACTTAAAAATTGACCTAAAGGTAAGAAAGAAAGCCTTAAAGGTTAATGAAATAGTCCAAGAAAATTTCTCATCCGAAATAGCTTTTATTTTTAACGACTTCTTGGATTTTTCTTTCAGTAAGAATACTATATTGCATCATGATAAAGAAGAAAGTAACCATATTGAATAGTTCGGGGCTTCATGCACGCCCCTCGGCTGCACTGGTTAAGCTTGCAAGTAAATTTAAGTCAGATTTCTATATCCACATGTATGGCTATCGTGTAAATGGCAAAAGTATTTTAGGGGTTATGACGCTGGCCGCAGAACAAGGAGCCGAGCTGGTTTTTGAAATTGACGGGCCTGACGAGAAAGAGGCAGCTGAAAGTATATTAGAGCTTGTGGAAAACAAGTTCGGAATGCAAGATGAATAATATAAATGAGCACCCGATCGAGAGGAGAAATATCAATTAAGGGATTATCCGGTAGCAATGGTGTTGCTATTGGCTCGGTGCTTGTTTTAGAAAAGAAAAAAAGAAAAGTTCAGCCTAAAAAGGTTAAATCCGAAGCCGTATTAAAGCATCTCAAGCGGTATGCAACATCCAGAGATAAGTTTTTGGTGGAATTAGATGAATTAACAATAAATCTGGATAAAAAAACCGCTGGGATTCTGGAAACCCAAAAGCACATTGCATTAGATATAGAAATTGAGAAACGGGTTAATGCATGTATCGAAATGGATTATTACTCTGTTGATTATGCTATTTACAAGGTATTCAATGAATTTATCGAGCGGTTAAAAGAGAGTGGATCAGAATTATTTCAGCAACGAATTATTGATATAGAGCATATCCGTGATCGGTTAATCGATCTTTCTTGTGAGGACGAACAAAGGCTGGAAATTGAAAAGGGAGCAATTCTGATAGTGAAGGATATCAGCCCTACTGACCTTGTCGCTTTTCATGAAAAAGGAGTAAAAGGTCTGGCTATGGATAGGAGTGGAGTAACTTCACACGCAGCCATCATCGCTCAGTCTCTCAATATTCCCTGCATTGTAAGTGCCAAAGAAGCAGTTAATTCAGCTTCGTTTTCAAAACAAGCTATTCTCGATGCAACGAATGGACTGTTGATTTTGAATCCATCAAAGCAAAAACTGGATAACTATAAAAAGGAAATACAACGTCTCAACCGTGAAAGAAAATCAAAAGGGATTCTTGAAGAACCATCACAAACCAAAGATGGGAAAAAATTTCATCTTCGGGCTAATATAGAATTCATTCAGGAATTAAATCTCGCGAAAGAATATGGTGCAGAGGGAATTGGTTTATTGAGAACTGAGGCGTTGCTATATGGTGGAATCGCCAAGAAAAGCGAAACAGAGCAGTACAAGTTTTATGAAGAGATTTTATCGCAAACCAAAGGGCCGGTTGTAATAAGACTTTTTGATGTTGGCGGTGATAAACTGAATTCTCATACACCCGAAGAAGACAATCCTTTTTTAGGTTGGCGAGGAATAAGAATGCTGCTGGATGAAGACACCATGTTTGAAGGGCAGCTCCGTTCCATTCTTATAATAGCGGGGAAATATCCCGGTCGTGTAAGAATACTTATCCCTATGGTAAGTATGATTGAAGAAATTCTTCAGGTAAAAGAAAAAATAGCTCAGGTTCAGGAAAGCTTGATTAACGAAGGGTTTTCTTTAGAAGATTCTGTTTCGATTGGGATAATGATTGAAGTTCCCAGCGCTGCATTGATGGCAGATCATCTTGCTAAGGAAATTGATTTTTTCAGTATAGGGACAAATGATCTGACGCAATACGTACTTGCTGTGGATAGAGGTAACGAACAAATATGTACTCTCTATCAGCAACATCACCCCTCAGTTTGGAAACTCATCGAATTAACGTACCAGGCCGCAAAGGAAAACGGGATAGATATTAGTGTTTGTGGAGAATTGGCAGGTGATGAAATAGGAGCGGCTTGTTTGGTAGGAATGGGAATTACGGATTTAAGCATGTCCCCATCGCGTATTCCCAGGATAAAAGAGAAGCTTGTAAACCGATCTTTTGAAGAGTTGACTACATTTTCAAAAGCGGTGTTGTCTTGTTCGACATCCCAAGAAGTAAAGAACCTTTACGAAGACTGGGATTAATAGAATTTTCTTCGATTTTAGTAATTAAGTGAAATCTCACAAAAGTTTAATCTGGTTTTTGAAGGAAACGGTTCCATGCATTATAAAGTTAATTTAAAATGAATATTTAACTTAAAAATTAAGTTAAATACATAAATTAAATAATTTCTTTACGGAAAAATTATTGTTTGAGTTAAATAAAGTAGGTATTTTTAGTTTCAACTTTTAAATAACCTGATTGTTCACATGTTGGAAAAAAAATTCACTCCAAAACGTACTGTTTGTAAAGTTACATTTTCTGTTCCTTCAGAAATTGTAAGCAAGAAAGTTACTTTGGCAGGAGACTTTAATGACTGGGATCCTACTTCTTTAGAACTCGAAAAGAAGAATGGTGTTTACGAAACTGAAGTTCGCCTTAAGCCAGAAGCCGAATACAAATTCAAATACCTTATCGATGGTGAAGTTTGGGAAAATGATTACGAAGCAGATGCGTATGTTCCCAATGAGTTTGGAACGGAAGACTCTTTAGTTACTATCGGAAAATAAAACACGTTGTTTAATACACAACTTTATGAAGAATGTTTGGCTACGTCCTGGTTAGGGCGTAGCTTCTTCTATTTCCCTGAAATCGATTCTACGAATTCGTATGCCAAAGCTATGAGTAGAATCGATACCCTTCACGGAACTCTTATCATTGCTGACTCTCAAAAAACAGGGCGGGGCCAATATCAAAGAGAGTGGCTTTCTGAACAGGGAGAGAATCTTACCTTTAGTTTAGTTTTTGAACCCTCCAATCAATATCGCTTAACTATACTAACTCTTGCATGCGCTTTAGCGGTTGCAGATGTTTGCGAAGATCAGGCAAAGTTTAAGTTTGATCTTAAATGGCCAAATGATGTTTTATTTGAAGGAAAGAAGCTTTGCGGGCTTCTTACCGAAGCTATTTATAATGGAAATTTAATAGATAGAGTAATCATCGGTATAGGTTTGAATGTTAATCAGGCAGCGTTTAAAGAAGAACTAAAAGAATCAGCTGTTTCTTTAGTCTCAATAATTAAGCAACGAATTTCAAGAGAACGATTACTGGCCCTAATATTAAGTAAAATCGAATATTACTACCGGCTCTGGGAAACGCACAATATCGATCTGGTTAGAACCATAAATAAAGCTATGCTTGGATATGGTTCTTGGGCAAAACTCAATGTAAACGGATGTGACCGGGAAGGAACGTTTAAGTTTCTTGGAGTGAATGAAAATGGAGCACTTGTGGTGTTGAATAAGGATCTTGAAGTAGATACTTTTTCTTATGAACAAGTCCGCATCCAAACTGATTGAAGAATCGGTTAAAAATTCGCTCCACAATCTGGCAATTCAATCTCCCAAAGTACTTCTTGGGGTAAGTGGCGGCCCTGATTCTATGGCGTTACTTTACGCTCTTTTTAAGCAAAACATCAACACTTTTGTAGTTCACATTAATTACGGGCTAAGAGGTAAAGAGTCTGACTTGGATCAGGAGCTTGTAGAAGGAATGGCAACAGAATGGGGGTTTGAGTGTTGTTCTGTTAGGCTTGATGTAGATAAAAACGCAGGTAATTTTCAAAATAAGGCAAGGGAAGAGCGATACAGAATATTCAGAGAGTTAAAGACGGATATCAACGCAGATGCAATTCTTACTGCACATCATAAGGACGATCAGATAGAAACCATTCTGCAAAAGCTATTTCGAGGAAGCGGGCCTGAAGCGTGGCAGGGGTTGAAAGTTTGGGATGGTGAATTGCTCAGGCCATTACTTGCTCACAGCAAACAAGAAATCCTGGATTATTGCGAAGAGGAAGCTATTCCATACCGGGTTGATTCAACTAATTTAAAGCCTGTGTATGCCCGAAATTTTTTAAGAAATGAGTTTTGGGATTCATTGGATGAATATTTCCCTGGCTGGAAGGAAAATATTCTTGGACTTGCTGAGAAAGGCAGGATAACAGAATTGGCATTGGATCATATTTATGAAACAGTAATTGATGAGGAAGGAATAAGTCTTTCTGGTTTCCATAAAATCGATACAAGGTTAAAACCCGCCCTTCTTAAAAAATTTGTAGAGAGTAAGGTTCCAGATATCAAACTATCTAAAGGGATGGTTGCAGAATTATCTAAAATCGAGAACTTGCAAGTAGGGAGTGCTATAGAAATAAATGAAATGTATAGCCTGATAAAAGGCCGCTCAATCTTAAGTATTATAGATGGGCAGGGTTCTATAGCGAGGGAAGTAACTATTGTGAAGGAAGAGGCAGAAGTTGGAATCGCGTTTGATCATCTGAATTTGAGTATTAAAAACAGTGCTGATTCAGAGCCTGAATTAAAAATTGATTCGGATTTACTGAGTTGGCCCTTAACACTCCGAACCTGGAAATCCGGAGACCGATTCAGGCCTTTAGGAATGGTGGGTTCACAAAAAGTGTCAGACCATCTTACAAACCGAAAAATTCCTTCAATAAAAAGAGAAAAAGCTTTGATATTAAGTGGAACAGATAGTACTATTTACGCCATAATTTTTCCAAATAAGGCAGAAAACGGTGAAGCAGGTACGATTTCAGAACTTGCAAAGTGTACCGATTCAACCAAAAAGTATCTTACCATCGAATTGAAATAATGAAGTTATGAGTTTTTACTTACCGGAAACCGTGAATTGTAATGGTGAGATATTTAAGGTATTCATCACAAAAGAGCAGATTGATGCACGTATTTCTTTACTGGGAAAACAGTTGGATAGAGAATTTAAAGGCAAGAAACCCATTTTCATTGGGATATTAAATGGTGCTTTTATCTTCCTGTCAGACATTATGCGCCACGTTACCATCGAATGCGAAGTTGATTTCATGAAGTTGAGTAGCTATGGAGATGAGAAAGTTTCCTCCGGGCAGGTTACGCAGTTGAAAGAAATTGATGCTAAGGTGAAAGGAAGGCATGTAATTTTGGTGGAAGACATTGTTGACACCGGATTGTCTATGAAGTACATGGTTGACAAAATGAAAGTGTATAATCCGGCTTCTGTTTCGGTGATTACATTGCTTCATAAAAAAGACGCTACCAAACATAATGTTCAGATTGATTATGTTGGGTTTGAGATTCCAACAAAATTTGTTCTTGGGTACGGATTGGATTATGCACAGGAAGGAAGGAATCTCGCGCAAATTTATGCTTTAGACGAAGGATAAGCCCCTTAAATTTATTTTGTACAATCCGGCGTTGCTTAGACTTGGTAAGCACCGTATATTTGATGCCCTTGAAAAAGGAGAGGTGGCTGAGTGGCTGAAAGCGCTCCCCTGCTAAGGGAGTTTATATGGAAACATGTAACGAGGGTTCGAATCCCTCCCTCTCCGCATAAGCCAATGTAAAGTTAAGCTCTGTACAAATTTGTACAGAGCTTTTTTTATACCCTCAACTTTCTCATTTTATACCCAACTGAAATGAGATTATGCTTGCTTATTTAGTTGCTATTCTTGCCTTTTTTCAGGTTCAGAATCTCAGCATTGATTACTATAACACCCAAAAAGGGCTTTCCAACAACATCGTTTATGATGTTCTTCAGGATCGGCAGGGGTTTATTTGGATTGCCACAGAAAACGGGTTGAATCGTTTTGACGCCTATACGTTCAAAACCTTTTATCACTCTGAGCAGGACTCCAAAACAATTTCCAGCAATGTAGTCCGCTCTATTTTTGAGAGTAAAGATGGCAGGCTTTGGATAGGTACACGACAAGGAATAAATCTTTTCAATAGAAAAACCGAAAGCTTTACCCGATTTAGTCCTCCTGATTCTTTAAATATTTTTTCCAATGATGTTCTGGAAATTGAATCAGATTCAGAAGAAAATCTGTGGTATCTCAATCATTCCAGATTATTTAAGTTTGATATTGAGAATGAAGTATATGAAGAAGTACGCGCTCCCTTTGTAATTTATAATTTCAGGATTATGGAAGGTGATATCATTTGGATTTCAAGTGATGAAGGAGACATCTATACCTTCAATATCAGTACAAAAGAGTTTCAAAAGATAAGGCAACTAGATACAGAGGATCACATTTCTTTTTTCTCAGGGAGAGATAAACAGACTATTTTTTATAACACGTTTGATGGAAGCCTTACACTTGATGGCTGGGAGAGATTACTTTTGTTAGATGGAAACAATAAAGTGGAACGCTTCTTCGAAGACTCGGAAGGAAGAAAATGGTTTGGATCCAAAGAACACATTTACATGCAGGAGAATGAGAGAACCGGCATAATTAAACTTAGTTTAGGTGAAAGCAAGGAACCGGTGTTATCAACGATAAAGGCCATATCGGAAGACAAAGATGGAGGAATTTGGATAGGCACGGTTGATGGGTTGTACCGTATCAAAAACAAAGAAAAAAACTTTCGGAGAATACAAAACGGATACGCGGGTCAGGCAGTAATGGCTATCGAAGAATCAGAAAATACCTGGTGGGTAAATTACTTTTCGGAAAATCTGAAAAAGTACAAGTTTAACAATTCGGGGGAACTGGTTGAAGAATCATACATTAATCTGGAGAGTGGGGTTAATCAGATTTGGGATATTCAGGAAATAGGATGCAAAAAACTATGGCTTGCAACCGAAGCGGGCCTTTTTGAACTGGATAAAGATTCATATAAGATTTCAAGGATTGAGGTTTTTGAAGAAGAAAGAGAGTATGAAGTGTTCTTTGTAATTAAAGAAGATGCAGCCGGTACTTTTTGGGCCGGAGGCTACAGTTCAGTTCTGAAAATAGATAGCAGAACGAACGAAGTTTTGACACGTATTGAAATTGTTGATGAATACGAAGGAGCATTAGTTCAGGATATCATGCCTGTTGAAGATGGTTTACTAATTGCCACCGAAACCCACGGGCTGTTCCATTATTCGGAAGCAACCGGATTAAGCAAAAAATGGAATCAAAAAACCATTCCGCTACAGTTGGATCAGGTATCAATCTGGGACATGTATCAATCCAGCGATGAAAAAGTGTGGTTTGCGGGTAATAACGGATTGTACAGCATCAATTCTTATGATGAACTTTCCCATCCGATAAAATCACAAATAGAAGACAATTTGATTGTTTTCAGCATTACCCAAGACCACAACCAGTTACTTTGGTTGGGGACTGATAAAGGTTTGGTGAGGTATAACCCAATCACCAAAGAGTACAGAAGGTTTGATTCAGGAGATGGTTTCGAAAACCCGGAGTTTAATCGCCGCTCGATCTTTACATCCAGATCAGGAGAAGTTGTTGTTGGCGGAATGAGTGGACTTATGTATTTCAATTCTGATGAAATCAGAATCAACCAAAAGGAACCTGAAGTTTGGATTACAAATTTCAATATAATCACACCGGATTCTGCAAAAGAAGTGATTACCTACCAGATAGAAGAGATTGATTTGGAATGGCATCAAAATACATTCGAAATTAATTTTACGGCGTTGAATTATACCAACTCATCAGAGAATCGGTACAAGTATAAACTGGTTAATTACGATCCCGATTGGGTTGAGCCTGAAGAATCAAGATTCGCACGATATGTTCGTGTCCCGGCAGGTCAATATGAATTCAAAGTGATCGCCTCAAATAACGATGGTATTTGGAATGAAACCGGAGATTCTGTTCAAATCAGAATTAATCCTCCATTTTGGCAAACTTACTGGTTCAGAGCTTTACTATTGATTGTTGTAATAACTCTGGCTTGGATGTTGTACCGTTTCAGAGTGCGACAACTTTTGGAAGTAGAACGGGTTCGCCTGCGTATTGCAGGAGACTTGCACGACGAAATTGGAAGTGGACTAAGTGGAATAGCCCTTACGGGAGACCTTCTTCAGGATCAGGTTAAAGAAGGAAATCCGAAACCAGAAATGATTCAAAAAATAAGCGGGAATGCCCGTAGTCTGGCATCCTCGTTGGATTCTATAGTATGGCTGATTGATCCAAGTAAAGAGTCTTTGCTCGATTTACTTATACGATGTAAGCAGGTGGCACGAGATTTACTTTCGAATTGTGATCTTGTTGTATTGGACGAAATTCCGGAAAGTCTCCATAACAAAGAACTGTCTTCGGAAGTACGCCGGGGATTCTACTTAATCTTCAAAGAAGCAGCTCACAACATCTATAAACACGCTAAGGCAGAAAAAGTACAGATTCGGTTTTATCTTGAAGGTGATACACTGGCGATTTCATTACAGGATAATGGCATTGGGTTTGACGAAGAAAAGGTGCTGAAAGGAAAGGGTCTCGATAATTTCAGGAAAAGAGCGGATGAAATAAGGGGCAGCTTTTCTCTCAAATCGGAAGAAGGAAAAGGCACTACTATCATTATCCAAAAAGCACTACCGTAATTCCGGTATAGCGTTTGTAAATCAGCTTTGCGTATTTGATAATATGAAACAGAAGAAATACAGTGTCTGGATCGTAGAAGATGATCCCTTGTTCAGGGAATCGCTGGAGGCTTTGGTTGAGGTACAGCTCGATCTTGAGCTAACGTTGTCTGTGCATTCGGTAGAAGACGCGCTCAGTTCATTTTTAACCTATAAATCCCCTGATGTTATTCTGCATGACATTGGGTTACCGGGTAAATCCGGAATTGAAGCGATCCCGTATTATAAAAAAGAGTTCCCCGAAGTATTGATTATCATGCTCACCATCTTCGAGGAAGATGAACGGGTGTTTGAAGCAATAAAAGCCGGCGCGGATGGATATTTACTTAAAAGAACAACAGGAGAGCAACTGATAAAGGGAATTCGGGAAGTATTTTCCGGTGGAGCGGCCATGTCTCCCGGAATTGCCAAAAAAGTGATGGAGATGCTCGTTCATGGAGGCCCGAAGAAAGAATCCGACCTGACTCCCAGGGAAACAGAGGTTCTCAGGTTATTAGTTGAAGGATTAACGATGGATATGATTTCGGTGAAACTTGAGATTTCTTCGGGGACGGTAGATTCACACATCAAAAATATTTACAGGAAACTACAGGTACACAACCGGGCCGAAGTAGTATCTAGAGCGATAAAGGACAGGCTTGTCTAACTACCGTAAACACGGTATAGCAGATTTGGAGAAGAGAAAGTATAGTTCTTTAACTCTTCATTTAAATCTTTTTCGTTATGAATAAGCTGTTACGAAATAGTATTTCACTGCTAATACTTGGCTCAATAATAACCCCCGAATATTCTTCTGCAAGACAAATCAGTATTCAGGATAGTCATCCTATAGCAATAGTTAAAACAATAGATAGCGATGAGCCCGAACGGTTTGCAAATCCATCCGATCCCGGAATACCAGCCGGAGATTTAAATGGAGATGGTGTAATGGATTATGTTCAGGTTATCGAAATGAACAGGGATTTAAGAAATCCTGATGCACCAAGAGAATATTTAACACTTATTCTTACTTACAACGAAAATGGAGAAACAATCAAGGCTGTTTCTTTAAATGGGAGATATCTACCGTTAGGAGATATCAACAACGATGGAATAATCGATGTAGGTAAACAATCTGAAGACGGTACAATCGAAGTAGTGAACTTTAGCGATACGCCGGGTGAGTTTTTCTTAGAAACGGATAGATATACATTTACAACAAATACGGAGGAGAATCCGAGAATAGGAGAATCGGTATATAACGATTTTAACGAAGATGGTATAGGTGATGCTCTTCTATGCGAAAATTCAAACAACTTTTATAATAATTGCTTGTTGGTGTTAGGTGTTGATGATCCCAATTTTCAACTAAGTGAAATTGTAGCAACACAGTTTAACTTTCCAGCCAATAATATCAACTTTAGTGTGCCTCCACGGTTTTATACCGGAAGTTCAATTGCAGGTACCGGAAGTTCAATTTATGCATACGGATATACCGAAAGTTTCAGCTCACAGAACTTTTATGAGTTTGATTTAGATGAGAACAATGAATTAGAAACCGTACTGGAATACGATTGGGTAGCCACATCAACTCAGGGGTTGTCTGACCGACGAATATATGTTGCAGATATAGACAAAGATGATGAGCCCGAAATTATCTCATCGGATAATCGAGTATTCCCATTGGCTGGATTCGTACAAATCTTTTTTAGCGATCCTGTGTGTGATGTTAGGGAAGTAGATTTCACAGGGGGCTCACCAGTCATACAAAATCCAACCGTAATTAACTCTAACTGTGTAATTGATCGATTATATCAGGATGGCGAGGATAATTATCATGCAGGGTTTTGGAGAGAAGGAAATTATGCAAGTTGCCCGGCATCAGATTTTCAAAATGGTTGTTCGTCTGCTGAATTTTATAATGATGATCAAACAATTTTACCTTGTACGTATGAATCCTGTAAACAACCTACTCAGGAACCCGGTGTGTTACTTAATGGGGTAGCTGATCCCTCAATAAGATCCAGAGGGATACAAAGATGGTTAATTGGGAATGCAGGTATATTATCCCCTCAGGCACTTTTTCTTTTTCCAGAAATCCTACGAATAGCAGAAATTTACACTGCATTTACAATAGCCTTGTTTGGTGATCAAAGCCCTTTAAATTTGATAAGAACCAATTTTTTTACAGGAAATACACAAAGCGATTATACCTGCCGGATTGATACTCCTGCCTGCGAACTAGATGAAGGGCCTCAATATACTTTATTTGTGCCGATTCAAGAAGTGAATACAGAAACAATCAGAAGCACAAGTTCCAGCATAAGAGAGAGCAGATACCATCACTATACCATTACCGTAGATCAGGAAGAGACCGAGCGAGCCAATTTCTATGTGAGTGTAGAAAATAATTTCACAGAAACAGTTAAAGATTTAAACTACGATGAACTAGACAAGTTAAAATCCAAAAACAGAGTTCTCTCAGTTGAAAACGATACCCTTGTTCCTTCAGGGCAATTCGATCTTACAGCATTAGGAAGCTTTGAATCATCTCCCTTTAATACGTTTATTATTAAGAATATTGGTAACATAGACGGAATAGAAGGCGAAGAGATTTTGGTAGGAAGTAATTCGAAGTTTGATGGGGCTGAAATTGTGAATAAAGCCTGGATATACCTGGGTGCAAACACTACCTATCAAGCCCCGGATTTGGTTATCGATTTTGCCAATGATAGTACCATAGATGGATCAGATTTTCTAAGCATAGGCAGGATTGTCGAGCCTTTGGGAGATGTAAATGGAGATGGGTTCAACGATTTTGGAGTAGGGATACCATCTTATGACCAACGTTTTGACGGAGTTTCTTATGGAGCAGTATATGTTTTTGCAGGAGGAGATTTTTCTCCGGCAAAATTAGCGGATAGTATCAGTCTTTCTTCTCCAATGTTAGTTCTGAGACCCACTGCTGAAGTAGGTTATACTATTGGTTCATTTGGTTCAAATATAGCAGGAGGGGATTTCGATGGAGATGGATATAATGATATTGCTGTATTAGCCGATTTCGGTTCTTCTTCTCCAGTCTCACCTACCATAAGGATTTATAAAGGTGGAGAGGATATGGATGCCATCCCCGACTACTTTTTACATGTTACCAAAGAGCAGGTAGGAGGTGCTTCATCCGACACTCTTATCTCTTTTTTCGACGCAATTATAGAGTTTATGCCAAAAGAAGTGGGGAGTAATCATCAAGATCTATATTTCACACCTGGAGGCTTTTCGGCATATCCGGATGCAGTAATATTTACAGGGGGGCTTGATGAAAATCTTAAACAAAAAGGAATAAACTCACCTGCAACCACTCCTGCTTTCACTCTTGCAGAAATTGGGCCAACACCGACCGGAAGTGGTGTTTTTTTGAGGTCTAAACCTGCTTCAGGAGATTTTAATGGAGATGGGTTTTATGACATAGCTGTGGAAAAGCAATTCGATTTACGTGATGGTGCAGTTTCAAGCAGGTTACTGATCTTTAGCCCTAATTCCGGGATAGAAGTCTCCAACGAAGAAGAGCTAATTGAAAATCCGCTGGACTATCGGCTTTCACAAAACTATCCGAATCCCTTTAACCCTTCAACTAATATCGAATTCAGACTGGGCAATTCCTCGCAGGTCACTTTAAAAGTTTTCGATTTACTGGGAAGAGAAGTCGCCACTCTTATTGATGGTGAGCTATACAACAAAGGTTCTCATCAGGCGAGGTTTGATGCTTCAGCCTTGGCCTCTGGAATCTATTTGTACAGATTAGAAGCGGAGGGTTTTGTGCAGACCCGAAAGATGATGTTGATTAAGTAAAATATATCTCCTTCATTCTTACATCAATAAAATATGAGGATATGAAAAGTAAAAGTCTTTCAACTGCAGTACTCATTAGTTTATTTTTGATGTCTGCCCACTTCAAAACCCTCAACGCTCAGGAAATAAGAGTTGTTGAGCCGCTTTCAATGTATAAATCCGTAGATAGTGATAATCCACTTCGGTTTTATAATGCAACTGATCCGGGAATTCCAGGAGGGGATATTAATGGGGACGGCATCATGGAATACATCGTTCAAAATCCCTTTTACCCAGATAAAAGCACTCTGGAGCTGGGCGATTATACCGATAATACATTAATCTATAACCTGGATGAAAATGCCAATATTGGGTATTACAGTATCAGAACGGGAATGATTTTTCAACCTGCGGGTGATTTGAACGGGGATGGCAGGGATGAACTGATTACCATAAAAGACAGCATACTTACCGTTTATACTTTTCCGGAAGGTCCTTTCGATATTTCCGGTGAGCTTACTTCTATCTATCAAGGTGCATTGCCTTACGATCCACACCAATTCGTCACTGATTTCGATCTGGATGGCGATGGTCACTCTGACCTTGTGATGGGAAGCCATAACTTTGCTACTGGCAGCGCGTTTCATATTCTTTTTGGAGGAGCTTCAGGAGAAAATTTTGAGCTTCAATCTCTTGATACATCAACAGATCTTGAAGGGCTCGAAATTCAGGTGAATGTTGGGGATTTAGTTGGAGACGAAGGTCCCGAAGTTGTACTTCTAACTACAACTGCATGGCCATATAACGTAGGTACAGCAGTGTATGAAGTTTCCTCAGAAAGAGTAGTTTCCTTTACCGGAACTTCGGATTTACAGACTTCGGTAAATTCAGGCGCTAGTTCCCTTCGCTTTTTTGTACTTAATGTAGATGGAGAGCATAAAGATGACCTTTTATATAGCGAAGATCGCTATAACCGGGGAACGGGCTTCACACAAATTTTCTTCAATGATCCAGTTCCACACTTCGCTCTATCGATTGACACATCTGCAGCAAAGGTTGTATCGGGAGGAACGATGCCTGATTGGGCGAATAAAACAGGGGAGTCCGGGCTAACCTTTGACAGAACATTAAAGAGTGAAAATGAAGAAGTGTATCTTTTCTTTTGGAGCTTTGGCAACTTACTTACTACAGCAGGGCAGGATATAAGCATTGAAAATCCTATTCCAGATCCGGTGCCTTTCGATATTCTGGCAAAGGTGTATTTCTATTTTCAAAGCAGATACTCTCCTCAGGTAAATGGCAACGAAGCAAGGATTGGAATTGGAAATCCAATCACATGGTTTGGTGGTATTGGAGCTATTACAGGTTTTAGTAATCCTAGTCTGGAGATTAATTTTGGATTAAACAGCATAAGTGATCACCGATCTGAGATTTCTGACACCCGGGCTGTTGAGCCAAATGGAACAGATATTCTTATAGGATTAGGGATAATAAGTGAATGGTTTCCAACACAGTATTTAAGTCTTTTTGGGGAAGTTGGTCTTAGTCTTAATTTGTTAGAAGAAACGAATGAATTAACATCGATTGTTGGTTCAGAACCTACGGGCAGTACAACAGCAAATGGTAATGTTGTAGTAGATATTGTTGGTGGAGCAGAATTTTTTGGGGATGAGGGGTTTACCGTTTGGTTTCGAAAAGAAGCAGTAAATCAGCCCGATTCAGCAGAAAAACTTCATTCCATAAAGGTTTCGGATTTTGAAAGCTTGGGTGAAGACACCAGCATAAGTGTGAAAACCCAAAATATTGGAGATATAAATAATGATGGTTTCGATGATCTGTTGATGTCGAGCGGGTTTTCTTATGCAATGAATTCTCCCATCAATAAAGCATGGTTATTTTACGGAGGAGAAACCTACAACTCTATGCCGGATTACACCTTTGATTTCAGCCAGGACTCAGCCACTGCAAATATTTTCGGTACGTTCGTTACAACTAAAATGGAGCCTCTCGGAGATATTAATGGAGATGATATTGATGATTTTGCAATTACAGCAGGAGGATACAGCCCAACCGGTGGAGTGTATATCTATTTCGGAGATGAAGTGTTTTTTGATAAAGAAACAGTTCAAACAGAATATCGATACCCGGATTTGATTCTAACTCCATCGATAAGTGAATCACAGACTATTTTTGGCTTTGGTCAGGATATAAGTGCCGGAGATTTTGACGGTAACGGAACTATGGAAATAGCGGTTACTATCCAAACGGGCTATGGTGATCCGAGACCAGCAACCATTTATCTTTTTGAAATGGGAGAAGGAGCAGATGGAATCCATGACCGTGTTTTAACGGCAACAAAATCTTCTTTGGGTAGATCAGGGGACGAAGTTGTTTCAAGCATGAATGGAAGTGTAATTCAGTTTCTTCCAAAAGAAGAAGGAAAATCTTACCAGGATTTGTTGCTATCTCCGGGAGGTTTTAGCGGATATTCTGACGCGGTGATTTTTGAAGGAGGTGCTGAAGCCGACTCTTTACCCGATATTACTCTTAGGAACCCAAACCGATCTAATGGTTTTGGTGCGTTAAATGGTTCAAAAGCGGGTGTCGGAGATTTGAATGAGGACGGCTTCTATGATATCATGATGTTAAGTCAGGCTGACTATGAAGACGCCTTTGTGTCAAGCAGAGTATATTTTTTCAGCCCGAATTCAGGAATTGAACCCGTTAATAACGAAGATGAATCAATAAATCCTTTCGAGTACCGACTTTCCCAAAACTATCCGAATCCATTCAACCCTAGTACAAATATTGAGTTTCGTTTGGGCAATTCTTCAAGAGTAACCTTAAAAGTATATGACATACTGGGAAGGGAAGTAGCCACTTTGATAAATGGTGAATTGTATAACAAGGGTTCTCATCAGGCAAGGTTTGATGCATCAGCATTGGCTTCAGGAATTTACTTATACAGATTAGAAGCTGGAGGCTTTGTACAGACCCGAAAGATGATGTTGATTAAGTAGTGGCTTACTCACCCATCACTGTTACCACCAGTTTTCTTCGTCCGGCGCGGTTGCGATGCTCGCATAAATAAATGCCCTGCCACATACCAAGGTTCAATCTCCCGTTGGTTACTGGAATGGAAACCGAAGAACCCAGCAATGAACTTTTAATGTGCGAGGTCATATCATCCGGCCCTTCGCAGGTATGTTGGTACAAACTCATATCCTCAGGGACAGTCCGTGTGAAAAAGGTCTCAAAATCAGAGCGTACAGTAGGATCTGCATTCTCATTAATGGTAAGGCTTGCGCTTGTATGTTGAATGAATACGTGCATGATCCCGGTTTTAACCTCTGCGATTTCAGGAATATGTTCCATCACTTCTCTGGTTACAAGATGAAAACCTCTGGGTTTCGGAGAGAGCTTAATCTTTTTTTGTAGCACTATCATGGGTGTTGTATCCCCTCTTCTTTCATCTGTTCCAATCCCCAATTTCGTAAGGCATGTACCAGGGGTAAAGCAGAACGACCAAGTTCAGTAATGGAGTACTCCACACGGGGTGGAACTTCCGGATATACTTTTCGATGAACTAATCCGTCATCTTCCAGTTCGCGTAGTTGCTGAGTAAGCATCTTTTGAGTGATGTTCGGTATATCTCTCATCAGTTCTCCGGTGCGATACACTTTCTTATCCAGCCTCCATAAAATGGGCATCTTCCACTTTCCACCGATCTTATGAAGAGCAAATTCTACGGGATTATTGAAGGTTTTTCCCTTGTATTTGAACTCCGGCATAAATTCTAATATTTAATTTTCGTGAATAATGAATGTTTTTATCCAAATATTACTAAAAGGTATGTACATAACTATATAGTAAGTACTTGTCAAAAAGTAATGTAAGTGCAAAATTAGCTGGTAAGCAACAACAAATATCAAACTAATTTTCAGACCCATGAGTGAACAAAAATTAAAAGAAGAAACTCGCTATGTACATGCACATGGCATGCCAACCAAAGGTAAAATCTTAATGGTTGCAAGCAGTCCTGCAGTTTCGGAACAAACCGGCTGGCCGATTGGATTTTGGGCAGCAGAGCTTACGCATCCTCTGCAGGTGTTTCAGGAGGCAGGTTATGAAGTGGAACTTGTTTCTACTGAGGGAGGAAAGCTGGAAATGGACGGTTATTCTAATCCTACTGATGAAAGTCAATATTCCGCGCACGACATAATTTCACTCGGTTATATGCAACAGGATTGGTTTAACCAAATGCTGGAAAATACAAGCAAGCTTACTGAGGTTAATCCAGATGATTTTGATGCCATTTTCCTGGTTGGAGGTCAGGGCCCAATGTACACCTTCAAAGGCAATGCAGAACTTGAGAAATTATTCGCTTCTTTTTACGAGTCGGGAAAGCCAAGCGCAGCGGTGTGCCATTCAACCACTTTATTAATAGAGGCAAAAACATCGGATGGAGAATTGTTGGTGAAAGGAAAAACATGGACTGGCTTTGCTGATGCTGAGGAAGAGTACGCAGATCAGGCCGTAGGAATGCAAATACAGCCTTACCGTATCGAAAGTGAAGCCAAAAAAATGGAAGGGACTACCTTCAAAGTAGCTGCTCCGTTTTCTTCCTATGCAATTACTGATGGAAACCTGATTACAGGTCAGCAGCAAAACTCGGGAAGAGCAGCAGCCTTGATGGTTGTTGATCAGCTTGAAGCCAACTAAATAGTAAAGGAGTGGGTAAATCCCACTCTATTTTTATGAGGCAATTCAGCTCTATATACCTATTCTATTTGATCTTAGCTTTGTTTCCAGGAACTGGCATGTCCCAGAGCGTTGAGCTTATGGCTGGGACAGAGAACTTGTTCGTAGATGTGCAATGGTTGAAGCAGTTTGAACAGGAACCGGAGATCAGTTTGTTCAGCCGAACAAGAGCAACAGATGATTATGAGAATAATGTGAATCTGTTCTCCGGGGTATATCTCAGCTATACATCAACGAGTAGTTTTGGAGGAACGGTAGTAGGGAGAATGAGCAGTTCGGGTTCGGGCTTAGATACAGGAGTTCATTTCTTTAAAGGAGGACCTGTTTTTCTGATTTATGCTCTGGCTTCATTAAGTCTGGTAAACAATTCAGGTTTTAACTGGTTTTCAATCACACGTTTCACTCCAAAAATAAACGATTCTCTTAATGGGTTTGCCGGACTTGAACTGTTTTCAAGTTTTAATTTAGAGGAACACCAGTTCAGTACTCAGAGAGTTCGGGCAGGATTAGAGAAAAACCTGTTTCAATTTGGGTTCGCGCTCAATCTTTCACAGTCAGGAGACTCGTTTACTTCTATCGAAACTAATCCGGGCATTTTCTTCCGAACCGAATTCTAAAAACTATGATTATTAAACGAAATTTTAACCCTTTGAAAGTTTGGAAGTACATCCAAAAACCTATGTGGATTGTACTGATATGGTCTGTTGGAGTTTGGGTAGGTGTTGAGTTTTTGGACTTATCTTCTCTGGCAATCAATTTTACACCCATCGGAGTGCTTGGCTCGGCACTGGCCATTTTTGTGGCATTTCGAAATAATTCTTCTTATTCAAGATGGTGGGAAGCCCGTCAGCTTTGGGGGAATATTCAAAGCTCAAGTCGAGTACTTGGGCGGTTGATAATCACTTTTACAGATAGCCACTCACATCAGGAAAATTACAACAAAGAACGTAGTGAGTTATTTAAGCAAGAGCTTATCTATCAATTGATTGGATGGGTTCATCTGTTACGGTTGAAGCTTAGGAATCAAGACGCTGGGGCTGAGATATGGAGCCTGTTTACAAAAGAAGCCATCGAAGAACTTCAGACTGTGCAAAATAAACCAACCTATTTGCAACGAATGATGGGGCAGAGTATTTACAAAGCAATGGCCAACGGAACGCTTGGTGGGTTTGATAGTTTCCAGATGGAAGGTCAGCTATTAGCCCTTTCTAATTATCAAGCTGCGTGTGAGCGTATAAAAGAAACTCCATTGCCCCGACAGTATGATTTCTTTACCCGCCTATTTGTGTATTTATTTGCCCTTATGCTGCCGTTTGGGTTACTCGGTTTGTTCGATCCCACAACGAGTTGGATGATCATCCCCGCATCTTTCCTGGTTTCAGGGGTGTTTGTAATCATGGAGCGAACCGGAGCAGCAAATGAAGATCCTTTTGAAAACAAGATTACAGATATACCAATGACAGCAATCTGTAATTCGATTGAGCGCGATCTAAAAGAAATGCTTGGGGATGAAATTCCTGAAAAAATTAAACCCGAACATGGATACCTGTATTAACTCATGCACAGCACAAGCATCATTTCTAAGAACCGATTAGAAGCCTTTAGCGATGGAGTGTTCGCGATTATTATTACATTGCTGGTACTCGAAATCAAAGTTCCAGAACTAGACTCTACAGTCACCTCTGCCGGACTGATGAAGGTTTTAATTCATGAAGTACCTTCTTTTCTAAGTTGGGTTATCAGCTTTTTAATAGTAGCAGTTTTTTGGGTGAATCATCACCGCTTTTTCGAAGAGCTACGGCAAACGGATAACAAACTTGTTTGGATGAACATGTTTTTAGTGCTTTGTGTCTCTTTTATTCCATTTCCAAGTGGTTTGGTTGGTAATTATCCGGGTAATACTACTGCGATTCTGCTTTTTGGCATCGTGATGATTAGTGCAAGCCTGATATTTAGTGGGATGAGATATTATGTACTCAAAATCCCCGAACTGCATAGAGAAGAATGTAAAGAAGTAACTCTAAGGCACAGGGCAAGGTTGTCACTGATAATGGGACCGGGGTTATGGTGCGTTGCAACACTTAGTTCATTAATACATCCATATCTTGCGTTAGTGTTTTTTGCTTTAATTCCCATTTATTTCATAATCCCTAAAATTTAAATCATGAATATTGCAATAATAGGATACGGAAATGTTGGAAAAGTTCTTGCCGAAGGCTGGAGAAAAGCCGGGCACACTATCATCATTGGCGCAAGAAATCCTGAAGACGAGAAATATCAATCCGCCAAAGAACTGGGGATGGAAGTTTCTACTATTCAACAAGCTGTAGATCAATCTGAGGTGATATTGGTCAGTATCCCGGCTAGTGCAGTACCCGATTTTGCAAGATCATTATCCGGAGTTAAAAACAAAGTGTTTATAGACGCCACTAACTCGGTATTTTTGAGAGATAAGCAGTTTAAAACAGGAGCGGATGCCATCAAAGAAAATGCAGACGCAGAGCATGTAGTTAAAGGATTTAATACTACTGGTTTTGAGAACATGGAAAATCCTACCTACCATGGAGAAGGAATAGATATGTTTACAGCGGGAGATAGTGCAAAAGGGAAAGAAGTCGTGAATCGGCTTTCGCAAGATTTAGGATTTGAGAAGTGCTACGACTTTGGCGGAGATAACAAATTTGAACTTATTGAGCAGTTCGCTTCTACCTGGATTAATTTAGCGATTATGCAGGGAGAAGGAAGAGATATTGCTTTTAAGGTATTGAAGAGATAAGACAGATTTCAGGAACAGATAAAATTTACAAAAAGTTACGAGCAGCTCGAACTATTGGCTATTAGTTTAGCGTTCCATAAGCAAGTTTAAGTGGTAAGTAATTCTATGTTCTATGAGAGGAAAAATCTTTTATCTAGTCTTTGGTCTTATATTTCTGGCAGGTTGTTCCAGTACTCCAATGCAACCAGAAGTTGAAGGTGAATCCCCCGATTTTGTAATTGGAGAGATCAATCCTGAAGTAGTTCAGGTTATTAAAGAAGAGCCTGTTGATTATGCCTTAAAAATAGTGGATGAAACGGATGAACTCATTCATTCAAATATCGCATTAGATATTATCGGGAATCAAACAGATGATATAGAGTTCAGTGTGTGGTTGTTCAGAGAGGATGACCGTCAACTCGTTACTTTGAAATCTCAGGCCAATACAAAAATTGCTTTTGTACTTGGTGAGACCGAAAAAAATAGGTTCGGTTTATTTAATGGAGGAGATTTAAGGATTCCAATCTTGGCCGAGTATGGAAATGTTATTGAGGATAATAAAATTATGGACGTAACTTCAAATGGAAATGTTGTAAACAGCGATTCCCTGATCTGGATTCAGAACGAACATTTATTCGCTGCTGAAATCATTCGGAACCAATCCTACAGCCCATCCGGAATAAGAACCTTTACCACAGAAAGTAATTTTTTACCTTTCTATGTAGATGGGAAAACAGGCTGGATTGATTTTTCAGTAATGTTAAGTGGGTCAACGACAATAATATCCGGGATCAGGGTAAATAAAGTCGTGTTAAGTAAAAAATAAATTACTTAGGCTTGCATCGAGTTCGAACGTAAGCATGTACCAGGGAAAGAGCTTCCGGGAAATTTATGAAGAACTAATTCCCATTGTTTAAGAATTTATCCAAACGTTGAATCTCATGGTCTATATCAATTCCGGTAATAAGTTCAGGGAAATATTCTTCAAAGGATTTTCCGGTAGCCGAGAATTCGGGTAAGTTTTCTACAAAATATGGGCATAGTATAAATCCAAACCTGTACTCATTGTTTGTAGCTTCCAATGTTTTTTCGGTAGTTCTGCTAAAAAGCTGTTCATCCAAAAGAATTTGAATCGCGCGAACAAGCGACTCTTCCATAACTGCATAAGCGATACCAGCATTTTTTTCTTCCGCATAGTGCAATAAAGGCTGAATCCTTTCCAGTAAAAGAGCATTATCATTCACTGCACGATCAACAAAATGATGTGCGGCTTCGTGGTAATAGGAAGAGGGGCTTGGTTCACTATCCATAGGGCCATTTACGATATAAACATCATTATTCACAATCACAGTAAACGCGTTAAAATATGACATTAAGGGACTGTAAGCGGTAATTATTTTTCCCTTTCCCATGTCTGATGGTAGTTCTGTTACCCCAAGAAATTCCTTCAAATCATTAAAAGCTTGTTCAGCAAAAGGAGCAAAGCGATCATGATATTCCTGTAAACGAGGTTCATACTCAGCCCATAGTGTAGAAATATCTGCTTTAGAATAAAATTCTCTAAGCAAGGAGTTTAATTCAGGCAATTGCTTCACATCGGCAGCTACCCAAGAGCTGCTTGATGCAGAATCCAGTTGGAGCTTAAACTCCGGTGGTGGTGAAAGTGTAAAAGCGTACGTGCCATAATCTCCCAGTGAATGAATGTGGTTTCGATAATAGATGTTGATGGAGTCTAAGTATTGTGGGGAAAGACGTTGCCTTAGCTTATCACGAATTTCAATTCGGATCGGATGCATACCTTCTTGTCTGTATTCCAGATCAAAACCAGCCATATTCATAAAAGCATGAGCTGTAAATAAACGCTCATCAGCGGCAAAAGAGAAATCAATACCTGTTTTTTGAGGACTTTTACTACATCCAAACAACATAAATACTGAAATCAACCAGAAAAGAATTAAACGCATCATCACTATCCTCCCTTTACTTTTTATATGATTTATTTTAGACACTTTTTAATTAGCTTCAACGCCCAATCGTAATGGCTGGATGTAGCCGAAATCAGATATGCACCCAGAGAGGTCGTGCCTGTCCAGGCATATCTTTTCTTTTCGAACAACTGCTCATTAGTATGTTTTTCAATAAGTGTTTGTATTTTTTTATGAGAAGACCGGAGTAAATTTTCTACTTCCCGTAAGCTAACCGTAGAATATTTTCGCTGAATTTCTTTATTAAGATCCAGAGTGGTTTTCCAGGTATAGCCTTTAGCCGGTATACCTGGTTTTTGTCCGGTACTGCCTATTTCATACCAGCTTAACATCATGTTATGCCATTCATGGAGATGACCTAAAACATCTCTTATCGATCGGTTTAGATATCCTTCCGGAAATTCCCGAATGCGATCTTCTTCATCAAGAGAGAGGATGAATTGAAAAAGCTTTGTAAAGTTCTCTTCACTTTGGCTGAGTAACTCTTGTTTGTTACGGGGCTTTGCCATATTCCTCCTGATCTTGTGTACTCAAAAATTTGAGACAAGACCGTGAAGATTTGATGAATAAGCTACCGTTTGTTATCAGTTTTGTTCTTCATAATGCTTTTATAGAGCTTTCCCATCTTTTTATCCTTTGCGCGGCGCTCATAAACTGTACTGGAAAAATGCTCTTGCTCTCTTTTCAGTTTGTGGTAATTATGAAAAACTTCCTGATCTAATACACCGGTTTCTAACGCTTTTAATACGGCACAGCCAAGTTCTTCGGTGTGGGAGCAATCACCAAATCTACACTGTTCAGCCAACTCGGTTATCTGGGAAAAAGTTTGATCAATACCGTCACCTTCGGTAGCAATGCCAAGTTCACGCATTCCCGGAGTGTCTATAATTACTCCTCCTTCAGGGAGGATAAATAATTCGCGGTGGCTGGTGGTATGTCTGCCTTTGTTAGTACTCTCGCTTATAGTGCTCACCGCCATTTTCTGGCTTTGTAGTACATTATTTACCAAAGAAGATTTTCCAACTCCCGAAGATCCAAGAATGCAATAAGTTTTGCCTGGTTCAAGATGACTTTTCAGAACATCGTAGCCCGCGAGACTCTGGTTACTAATTGGAATTACAGGAATAGATGGCAATCTCTTATCTAAGTTTGAAAGCAACTCAGAAAGCTCTTCGGATGAAATAAGATCGATTTTACTTAATATAATCACAGGCTGAATAGACGCGGTATTGCACACTATAAGATATCTTTCCAGTCTGTTCAGGTTAAAATCGTGCCCGACCGCCTGCATCACAAAAGCCACATCAACATTAGAAGCAATAGGTTGTGTTTCGCCAAATTTGCCTACTGCCTGACGTTCAAGCAGTGAAAATCGAGGTAGTACTTCAAGAATAATTGCCAGCTCATCAAAAACAGATACTTTTACCCAATCGCCTACCGTAGGGAAGTCAGCTCGGCTTTCAGCAGTAAAACGAAGATTCCCTGTTATTTCTGCATTAAAAGAACCACTTTCAGTTTGAACTACATAGCGTTCTTTGTGCTCAGATATTACACGACCAAGGGTAAATCCTTC
The DNA here is from genome assembly GCA_048058975.1 of Balneola sp. Lineage (GTDB taxonomy): Bacteria > Bacteroidota > Rhodothermia > Balneolales > Balneolaceae > RHLJ01. Next base: position 57,670 of record JBLLNP010000003.1, on the reverse strand, counting down.
AAGGATTTCGTTTTCCAGAAGCCGTTCGATATTCTGATTGAATCCTAATTCCTTTAAGTTCATTTAGTAAAGGTAGGATATTTAGCTCAAAAACATTTAAGCATTTCATAATCATTATTTGTTTGAAATAGCTGTATCTTCAAGGCTGCAAATTTTTCCAACAAATAATCAATGACACAAGAACTTAGAAATATCGCCATCATCGCGCACGTAGATCATGGCAAAACCACCCTCGTAGATCAGATACTTAAACAAAGCGGTACGTTTAGAGAAAATCAGGAGGTGGAAGAGAGAGTAATGGATTCCGGTGATCTCGAAAAAGAACGCGGAATTACGATTAGTTCCAAGAACACGGCTGTTCACTGGAAAGGAACTAAAATTAATATCGTGGACACTCCAGGTCACGCCGACTTTGGTGGGGAAGTAGAGCGTATTCTGAAGATGGTTAATGGAGTAATTCTACTTGTAGATGCCGCAGAAGGACCTCTTCCTCAAACTAAATTCGTACTTCGTAAGTCACTTAGCCTTGGTTATAAGCCTATAGTATTGATCAACAAAATTGACCGAAAAGATGCGCGTCCGGATGCCGTTCTTGACGAGATTTTTGACCTGTTTGTAATGCTTGACGCAACCAACGATCAGTTGGATTTTCCTGTGCTTTATGCTGCCGCACGCGATGGATATGCCAAGGAAGATCTTGATGGTGAAAATGTGGATTTGTCTCCATTAATGGATAAGATTGTTGAACATGTTCCTGCTCCTGATCAACCTGTTGATGAAGAATTCAAGATGTTAGTAAGTAGCATCGACTGGAACGACTATGTGGGTAGAATTGCAGTTGGAAGAATTGAGCAGGGCACTATAAAGCTGAACCAGGAAGTAGCCTTGATTAGTGGAAGAGGCGATCAGAAAATGAAAGGCCGGGCTACTAAACTATTTTCATTTAACGGACTTCAGCGCGAGCCTGTTGAGAAAGCTTTAGCAGGTGATATCGTTGCACTAGCTGGGTATGATTCTGTTAATATAGGAGACACCCTTACAGCTGTTTCAGATCCTACCCCACTTGAATATGTGGATTTAGATAAGCCAACCATTGCCATGTATTTTCGGGTGAATAATTCACCATTCGCGGGTAAAGAAGGCGATTACGTTACATCAAACCAAATCAAAGATCGGTTAGAGCGTGAAGTTAGAACCAATGTAGCAATGAAGGTCGATCCTACAGATAGTCCAGACGTATTTAAAGTATCTGGTCGTGGTGAATTACAGATGGCGATTTTAATCGAGACGATGCGAAGGGAAGGATTTGAGTTTTCAGTATCACGCCCTGAGGTATTAATGCAGGAGATTGATGGAATAACGCATGAGCCTTTTGAAGAAGTAGTGGTAGATGTTCACACAGATTACAGCAATCGTGTGATTGATAATCTTCAAAAGCGGAAAGGAATTATGCAGAGTATGAGTCAGGAAGGCGAAAATAACCGGATCGAATTTCGTGTGCCTTCCCGTGGACTGATTGGCTTCAGGGGTGAGATGCTCACCGAAACCAGAGGTACAGGGATTATGCACCAACAGTTTGATGCGTATGAGCCGTATGCAGGAGAAATTCCCGGTAGAACCCGAGGTGCGCTTATCGCGCTGGAACAGGGAGATGTTACTGGCTATGCCCTGGAAGGAATACAGGATCGCGGACAGTTCTATGTAGAACCGGGCGATCCTGTTTATATGGGTATGGTGGTCGGCCTTAACAATCGTACGGATGATATGATTGTGAACGTGGTTAAAAAGAAGAACCTAACTAACCATAGAGCAACTCAAACCGCAGACTCGATCAAAATTTCCCAGGCTAAAAAAATGAGTCTGGAAGAGTGTATAGAGTTTATTGCCAACGACGAATTGCTTGAAGTAACTCCAAAAAGCCTTCGAATAAGAAAGAAGTTTTTGGATCACAACGATCGTAAGCGTGAAGAGAAGAAAAAGGCTTCAGTTTAAGTTTAGTTAAAGAGAAACTGAAATTAAGAAGTCGAAATTTGTAGTGGATTCTCCGTCAAAGGCATCAGGAAGAAAGCTTTGACGGAGAATGAAAGTGATTGGAACCACATTCAGCATTACCGTATCAATCATCAGCTCTCCTCCATAAGAAGTTCGAGGCGTTTCAGAGATTGAATTGAAGTCGTGAAGCTCAAGTTCTGCACGATCGACAAATGCATTCAGCCTGATTCTTTTGAAGTAAGCAAAGTTAAAAAATCCCCAATCAGGGTATAGTAACGGCAACTGGTAGTTGAACGAAATTCTTCTTGCGATGTCATTAAACGTGAAGTAAGAATAACCTCGTGCATAATTAAAAAAATCAACGTATTGATAATCGTTTGAGGATAATTCACGTTGATATTCCCCTTCAACACGAATACTATGATTCAATCCCAACCCGGGCAGAAACAAGCCTCCCTGAACGTTAAATCGTTCTCCATCAATATTACTTAACGATTTTGAATAATTAGCGAAAACGTATTGACCAATTCGACTTTGCACATTTTGATAGGCTCGTCGCCGGATATTATAAAACTGAAAGCTCAACTCTAAAGAACTCAGACTCTCTGCCTGATTCTGAAAAGAGAACTGATCTCCTAATTGGTAAGCTGCCAAATCAACTCCTACGGTAAGACCTGTAGAATAATTCCCCCTTTGCCAGGCCAACGGAACTGAGGCTCCTAAGCTTATTTTATTCTGTTCAAATCGATCAATAAACAATGTGTCGGTTGGATTTTGATCAATAACATTACGTGAAGAATTAAAAGCAGAAAAATTTAATACGGGGTAGAATTTTCCATATTGAGCCGAAACTCCATAGCGGAATGCTTCCTCGTTTTGGTTATATCCTCCAATCAGATTTGCGTTAAAGTCGTTAAGGATATTAGTGAATCCCAATCGGGTATAAATTTCAGCTTCATCTCCGGATATTCCCCAGTCGTGTAACTTAGTTCCTTTTAAAAAGCCTTTATAAGGCTTGGTATCAAAGTCAGTATCCGGGATTTTGCCCAAGATGTTTTCTTCATAATCAGCAAGCTCAATATTGAAGCGATCCATATCCATGGGTTCTTCAGGAGTAATTATTCTTTGAAGAGACTCTTCAATATTCAGTGAACTCAGTACATGTCCTTTCTCAGTAAATTCACTAAATACGATCGTTTTTCCGTCTGGAGATATATCCGGTTGATAAGCACCAATTTTAGCAGAAGTGTGTTGCATGATGGTTTTGCTGCCATCCAAATCCACAGAAAAAATATTATCGATCCCGGTATAAGAAGCAGAAAAAACCACTTCAGAATTACTTAGTGACAGACTTCCTATGGAATGATGTGTCCAGTCGGTAAGTGCGGTTATGGAATCCGTATTAAGATCATACCTAAGTATGGCAACCTGATGTTGGTGTTGTGCCACAAATACAATTGCAGAATTATCGGTAGTCCAGGTTGGGTATGAAAGAACGTAGTTTCCGGGATTTTGAAGTGTTTTCAAAACCGATCCACTGTTAATATCGAGAAGCACGATTTCAGAGGTTAATTCGGAGGTATAACGTGCAGCGGCAATCTTGCTTCCATCTCCTGAAACTTGTGGAGAAAAGAGTTTAGTTTTTTGGGTGATCGTCTTTTTTTCTTCGGACATTAGGTCAAAAGTAACCACCTTGGTGAAGTTTCGATTACCCCATCTTGCATCTCGTTGATATTCGGTCCAGGCCAGTACCCCATTGTTTTCCGAAAGGAATGTATTTACGGAAGCGCCAATTTCAGTGATTTTTTGGTTTTGATCCCCTTCAATCTTATGAACTGCGGGTGTTTTTTTGAAGCTGGAGTTTATGTACACCAAATTTCCATCACTTAGAAAACGGGCGAACTGATCGTTCGTTACGGTAGGTTGTTTTTCAGTGATGGAAACATGTTTAGTTAACTCAGTTTCATTGAGTTCTTCCGCCCATTGATCTTTCAGCTCCTTATATGCCGCTTGATACATTTCCGGCGCTCTCATGCCTGTATGAATATCCATAGCGCCTGAAAATGGATAAATAATAGTACGGTAGGCTCCGGCATCAGCAAGTATGTTTTTCCAAACTTCCTGACCAAACTGATTTCGACCGTAATTAGTTATAGCGTATCCAAGGCGGTAATGATTGGGTACGATATCTTTAAATGAACCATTTCTAGCCTTCATATATGAATAGTCAATCCCGTTAAGAAGAAGGGCTCGTTGTTCTTTAAAAAAGGAAGGGGTTCTGCCACGCCCGTTATTACTTAGCACAGTTTCGCTTACAACGGCATCACCTTCAAAATACCAGTTTGGAACGGAGAGAACCATTGCACCGGCCCGGCCACCTTGTCCTTGCAATACATGAAATACTTTGGTTGCTCCACGGTTAGCATTTGTAAACTGAAGGGCATGCCGATATTCGTGAATGGCGAGTTCATCTAACCAATTGGTTGTACCTAAAAGTTGGGTGTTTTGAAAAGGAGTAGCATAGAACTCGCTTCGGTAAGGAGAAAGTCCTACGTATCCATTACTAATTACCTGGTTGGTTTGCAGAACCACATCAATTTTTTTGGTGCGTTCTCCAACCGTTTGTAAATGATAAGAATGGAGATAATTGAGGAGGCTTGCAATACGTTTTGCTTCCTCAGTTTGATATTCAGGAAAAATGACCCGAACTACATCGGTGTCGATTTGGTACCACTTAACAGATGGCGGATGCCCACCAAATGGTACTTGTGCTTTCAGGGAAAGATGTGGAAAAAGCACCATCAGACACAATAAAAAAAGCAGTCGCCGCATATTCTCTTTCTAAATCAATGATAATGATCTGGAAGATACTTGTATTGAATTAAAAGTGAAGGGCTGCTTTACTCCAGATTAACCAAAAGAAAGTAATTTTTTAAGAAGAGAGCCTTTTTTCTGTTGTTCTGTTTCCACTTTAGCCAGGTTTCTGTATTTGATTCTGCATCCCTGACAGGCAAGCTTTTCATCTTCTTCTACGTCTATAGTAGATAGCTATACTACATAATTACCCACCATTCTAACTTTCCCTTCCTGAGAATTGCAAAATTCGCAATGCCTATCAGAGTCAAACCCCTCTTTTTCAGTAAAGTCATCTATTAATTCCATCTGCACACCTTTTAATTATTGCCTTGGCTGGATTATAGGCTAAAAAATAAAACTATGCATTGGATGTAGAGTTTTTGTAGAGGTATTTATTTCTTGTTTTTTTCTTTATCACGCAGCTTTTTAATAGCATACACCCCACCTGCCGCTGCAAGTAGTCCCAGCCCGCCATCAATAGGGGCTTGTGAAGGAGCTCCGGGAAGACCGGGTTGAGCCTGAACAACGGTTACCAAAATCAGTATTAGGAAAAGGCTGAATAAAAGGGATGTTGAATATTTCATTTATACAATGTTTAAGTTTTAAGTCTTTGCGAGCGAAGCGAAGCAATCTCAATAGGATTGCCGCGGTCGCTCCCGACAGCTGTCGGGATGGCTCCCTCGCAAAGACAATAAATTATTTAATAAGCGTCATTTTCTTAGTTAGCACTGAACTCCCTATCTGGAGCCGGTACAGGTACAACCCGCTGGCAAGTTGCGAGGCATCAAAGTTAATGGAATATCTTTCAGGGGGTTTTGGCTCGTTAAGCAGCTCAGCTACTTTTCTTCCCAGCATATCAAACACAACCAGTTGTACATTAGCCTGCTCAGGAACCACAAAGTTAATCGTAGTACTTGGGTTGAAGGGATTAGGGTAATTCTGATCCAGTTCTACCACAGAAGGAAGATCAGAGCCGGGTTCGTTGGTAACCGAAGTGGATGCATTGATCTTAATAACAAAGCGGGCAGCAGCAGCTTTAGCCTTCATTACTTTGGGGGAGAATACCTGGTGCCTTGGAGAGCTCTTGCTTTTTTGAGACGCAAGGTGTTGCGTCTCCACAGATTGAGCTTTGCCCTTGTTTCCAATCTCGAATCGATAAGAAGAAGCCTCGGTGAGATCAACTTCTGTTCCGGTATCGGTATCCACCAGCACCATAGCCATGTCTTCGGGAAGAGCGTGTGGATTCCAGTTGAGTGTATAATCTCCCGATAAATCACTTCCATCAAAACCAAGAGGAATGGTGAGTTCTCCTTCTAAATCGAAAGGTATCGCATTAATATCTAATCCGGAGCCATCTTCAAGCTGAGTGAACAGGCTCAGGTAGTCTCCATTTAATGACTGGAGTTTCCAGGCATCCTGAGTATCAAAATCAATATTAGCGGTTTCAGAAAACATAAGAATAGCGGTGCTTGTGAAATTTTCATCTGAAATGTTAAGCCGAATTTCAGGAACAGGTTTTTCTTTAAGAAACACATCCGAAGAACTGCTTCTAACATCATCAGTTAAAGAAATAGAAGGGCTCGCCGCATTTGCCTGAGCCCAGAATCCTTGTCCCGGGGCAATCAGTCCATTACTAAGAGTTCCTGTAGCTCCATTCCATGATAGATATGCCCCGGCACCGCTACTGGCAGAATCACTCCACACATATACACTGGAATTCAGATTGGTTTTTGTCCACCCGGAACCGGCATCCCAATCGATCACAGAAATAAAGGGGTTCCCGAGGAGATTCCAACCATCATCAATGGAGTTTCCGGTATCAGTAAAAGAAAGGGTAGGGGAAACGGTTCCTGACCGATCTTCTCCGGCAATAGATAAGCTTTTTGGAAATCCATCTCCACTGCCATCGAAATCTTCGTCATCAAATACATAAGCGATAAACCCGGTTCCGGCACTTGGGATATCTGTAGCATTTGAAACAGATGAAAAGCTCCGAGTCCCCTCATTCCATATCTGAACATTGGAAGTGCCATTTGTACTTCCATCCGCGCCAGTAAATCCTTGTGTCCATAATCCGACTAGCAGTGAATCGTAGGACAAACCGTTGAATGAAGCAGAGAACATTCTCCAGCCTTCATCACCTGAAATTTCGGGACCTCCTGCCCTGAGACTCCCATTATTTTTTAAGTAAGGATAGCTGAAGTTTTCTGCCATACCCCAGGTGTTGGTGAAATCCCATCCCGAGAATGAACTTTGGGTTTTCATTTGCGCTGTAGTTAATCCTGTTCCAGTAACTGAACTTACTTGTCCGGAATGATCTGAATCCCAGTAATTGCCAGTAGATGTAAGGGCTCCGCCATTACTTCCTACTAACCCACCAACACCGTTGCTGCCAGAGACTGCTCCTCCTGCAAAAGTATGAGTTACAGTTACCCCATTAGCTGTGCGGGCAATAAGCCCTGCAATATTCGTTGTTCCGGAAACAGAGGTAACTGAAAAGCTGCTATCAATTTTAGAGCCTGTATCAAGTAGCCCAACTAATCCACCTACATCATCAGAACCAGTGACTTTCCCGGATGCATAACTTCCGGAAATGTAAGTAGAGCTTGTACCACGACCGATTAATGCACCAGTAACATTATTCCCCGTAATATTTACATCAATCAGTGCAATATTTATAAGAGTATCAGAACTTCCATAACCAATCAAGCCTACATTATCAGTTCCCGAGCGGTTGATAAAAAGTCCCGATATGGTATAGCCATTTCCGTCAAAGTAGTTGGAGAATGCACTGGAAGAAGATCCAATGGGAGACCAGCCGCTTCCTGAATTGTAATAATCGCTGGAGGGGTTGTTGGCATCAATATCTATCTCCGCAGTTTGTTGGAAATACTTATTGGTGAAGAATCGCATATTGTTAAGGTGAGCAGGTGTATTAACCTGATAAGGATCAGCCTTCGTACCGTTTCCTCCTGCAAAAAGAGGGTCAAGAAAAGGAGAAGGTGATTGAGTATTGGTTCGCAGATAAGGATAGCTTGAGCCTTCGTCAATATTCCAGATGGTAGTAAAATCCCATCCCGAAAAACTGGCTTCGGCTTTCATTTCGGTATTAGTAAGTCCCGATCCGTCACTGGAGCTGCTTTTCCCACTGGTTTCGGTGTTCCAATAACTGTTGGTGTCTGTTCCGTTTGATCCTGTTAATCCACCTGAGGCTGAAATATCAGAAACTGCTCCCGCTGAATAAGTATTAGTGATGGTACCGAAGTTGACGCCTATTAGTCCTCCTGAAGAACTATTTGAAGAAACACTTGCCAAGGAGTAACTGTTTAGGATAGTTGAATTATTACCACCTACCAGTCCCCCAGTACCTTCGCCCCCAGTTACACTTCCTAAGGAATAGCTAGTGGACATTGTGCCACCATTAAAATTTCCAACCAATCCACCAACACCACCGGTACCTGAAACGGTAACTTCTGTATAGCAATCTGAAATGGTTCCTGTCCCTTGGCTTAAGCCAATTAAGCCACCAACAATACCACCACCTGTAACCGAACCTTTAACATAACTTTCGATTACGGTTCCGTTATTTAAACCAAGAAGGCCCCCTGTATAAGTAGAGCCTGTTATATCTACACTAGTAAGTGCTACATTGGTTAGTGTGGCTGTTGAAGATGTGAATCCAAAAAGACCAATATACTGAGTTGAAGAACGGTCAATAAACAAGTTTGAAATGGTAAAGCCATTTCCGTCAAAACTACCCGTAAACTGGCTAGTATTGCTACCAATGGGCTCCCACCCACTTCCGGTATTATAGGGAGAGGTATTAAGATCAATATTCGCTGTAAGAATGAAGCTGGAACCAAGGTGGTTTCTTACCGAATCAAGCTGAGCTGCTGTGGAAATCTGATAAGGATCTCCGCCTGATCCATCTCCACCCGCAAATTGTGCCTGAGTGGATGAAAACAAAAATACATTGATAAGAAAGATGAATAAATAAGATGATACCCGGCTGTTCATTAGACCCTCGTGTTTTTGTTACTAATTACACAAGTTCTAAAGTTCAACTTTTGAAGGGATCGATTCCGCCTGATTTGTGCTGTATTCTGCCGTTACTTCTCTTTCTGGAATTTACCGGGGCTTAATCCATAGGCATTTTTAAACAGTTTTGAAAAATAACTTCTGCTCCTGAAGCCAACCTGTTCGGCAACCAGATCAATCGTGAGTTGTTTATTGGAAGTAAGTAAGTAACGGGCTTTTGCCAGCCGAATGGAATTGATGTACTCAATGGGTGTCATTCCCGTAAGCTGTTGTACCTTTCGGTAAATCTGGCGTTCGCTGGTATGCAGATATCCCGCCAGGGTATTCACGTTTAATGTGCTGTCAGAAAGATGTTCTTCAACAATCCTCTGTATTTCAAGAAGCTCTTTTTCCTTAGGAGGGGTTTTGTCTCCCAATTTTTCCTGAGAATAGGCGATTCGTTTTTTATGGTTTTCGGCCAGATTTAAAGCCCGCACCCGAACTTCATCAGGAATGAAGGGTTTAGCTAGGTAATCATCTACGCCCATTCTAAGATTCGTTAAACGGTCTTCATCCGAAGCCCGTGCAGTAAGCATCAAAATTGGGATATGGGCATAGTTCGGTATAGCTCTCAGGTGCTGGGTAAGTTCCTGGCCATCCATTTCCGGCATCATAAGATCGCTTAGGATTAGATTTGGAGAGATGACTTTAAGTTGAGAGAGTGCTTCTTTCCCATTTTTTGCTTCAAATACATCGAAGTCAGCTTCTAGCAGTTGAACAAGAAACTCCCTCATTTCATTATTATCCTCTACGATAAGAACTGCTTTTGAAGAGGTGCGGGATGATGTGCGTTTCGGATTTTCAGGCAGTTCATTTTCTTCGATAACTTCCGCGACAGGGATATGAAGGGTAAATGAGCTGCCTTGGTCAGACTCACTTTTTGCATATAACTTACCCTTCATAACCTCTGCCAGTTCTTTCGAAAGAGAAAGACCAATTCCCAATCCGCTGGAATTAATATAATCGGGATGGGAGCCTTTAAAAAAGCGTTCAAACACATGTGGTAGGTCTTTTTCAAAATTCCGATGCCTGAATCGGAAACACTAAACGCAAGTTCGTCTTCTTCAATGGAAATGGCTACTTCAATAAATCCACCTTTTGGGGTAAACTTGAGGGCGTTGTTGACCAGATTAGTAGCTATTTTCTCAAACTTTTGAATATCAAGAAGAATGAGCTTATAAAGACCCGTTTCCTGCCTTGTTCTGAAACCGATTCCTTTTGAGAAAGCCAGAGACTGGTAGGAATCAACAAACAAACTAAACCATGTTCTGATATTTACAGTAACAGGATTTATTTCAATAGTTTTTTGGCGAAGGCGGGACAAATCAAGTAATTCGTCAATTAAATGACTTAAGTGTTTGCTGTTTTTGCGAATTACTTTAAGCTTTTTTTCCAATTTTTCTGGCGAAAGCGCATTGATATCCTCGGCTAGTAATTGTTGAAGTGGAGCATCAATGAGGGTGAGCGGAGTACGTAGTTCATGCGAAATATTCGCAAAGAACTGCGATTTCAACTCATCCAGTTCAGCAAGTTGCTCTGCCTGTATTTCCAGCTTTCTTTTTGCCTCAACAGCAATATCTTTCTGTTCCTTTAATTCATTGGTTCGTTCTGAAATAAGGAATTCCAATCTCTCAGATTTTTCTTTAAGTGATCTGGTTCTGAATCTGGTTACCAGTACAATGAGTCCTAAACCAAAAATGAAATAGCAGACGTACGCCCATCCTGTTTTCCAGAAAGGAGGAGCAATAGCAAAGTAAAACGTGGATTCCTGACCGAACCAATTACCATCTCCGTAGCTTGCGTGTACCTTAAAGGTGTAGAAGCCCGGAGGGAGGGAAGAATACTGTACAGAGTTAATCCCTTCTGAGAATATCCAGCCGGGATCATGGTTCTCCAGTTGATAGCGATATTCAACAAGCTCAGGTAAAGTGAAGGTAATCGCAGAGAACGTGAAATTGAGATTATTCTCGTTCCAATCTAGAGTGATATCTTTTTCAATAGTTTGATTGGAGTTTTCAAAAACAGATTCAACCGATTTTATTATTACAAAAGGCGCAGGAAAAGGACGGGAGACCTGAGAGGGATCGAATGTTGTGATTCCCGATGTTCCGCCAAAAAGAAACTGCCCGTTGGAAAGAGTTAATGCCGCCCTGCGATTGAATTCGGGGTTTATAATGCCATGATTTTGATCGAAGAAGCGGAATGATTTATTCTCTTTATTAAAAAGAACGATGCCATTATCGGTACCTAGCCAAAGATTTCCAACCGCATCTTCAATAATACTATAGAAAATTCTGGGCTTGCCTGAACCAGCCTCTAAATAAGAAGTAAAGTTTCCGTATTCGGTGTGAAAGGAAATTAATCCCCGGGATGTCGCCATCCATATAGCTTTATCTTCAGATTGGTGCAGAGCCCAAACCGGAAAATCCCTGTGCAATGAACTATCAGAACCATCAAAAAGAGGAATTGTATTATTCTTCTGCAAATCAATTTTGATAACCCCGGCTCCCTGGGTTGCAATGAGAATGGATTGGTTTTCCAGGGAAATGATATCCTGAACCGTAGAAACTCCTTCGATATTTGACAGAGAAATGTGGTTCAAAACCTGTTTGGTAGTAACATCCATTTGCCAGATATCTTTAGCCCCAGCCATCCATACTTGATTATCTGAAGAAGATGAAATTGAGAAAATAATTGGTGGCGCGTTCTGAGAGAGTGGCAGTTGGATGCTTTCGAAAAGACCGGTAATAGAATTCAGAATCCTCAGCCCTGAGGTTGTCCCAATCCAAAGTTTTGAGTCATCATTAGGGTCAGACGCAATATCCCAAACTTCATTTGATCCGGAATCATAGAGCTGAAAATTTCGGATGGATCCGGTTCTTTTGTTCTTTCTGAAAATACCATTCCCAAGTGTGCCATACCAAAGATACGTGTCAGTTTCCTCCAAACTCATCACGATCTGATTTTTTCCATCAACACGTTCATGATTAAACACGGGTATATTAGGGTCATAATGATAGAGTCCGTTTCTGGTCCCGACCCAGATACCTCCCCATCGGTCCATGAACAACTGCTGAACGAAGCGGGAAAGTCCATCTTCTCTTTCCGAGATTATGATTTCTTCTAAAGTATCACCCGATTTGTACAAAAACAGTCCATTATCCGTCCCAATCAGGATATCTGAGTTTTGATCTACTAAAGTCTGTTGCGGCACTATTCCCCGCGGAAGGTCGGGAAGTATAAATGAGGGTTTAAGAGGAATCTGTTCGGGTAATGGTTTAGCCAGAAAAGCCCGAAAAGTTTCTGTGCTATAGTTGAAATAAGAAACATCTTGCAAAGGATAAGAGTTAAACAGATTCTTTTCATGATCGAATCCTGAGAGTGAGTTTGTAGAAGGGCTGAAAATCCAAACCTCGCGCTCTTCACTTTCTATTATAAACTGAAACATTGACTCAGGTAAATCAATCCCACTTGAAAATATCTTAAACTGTTCATTTTCGGAATTGAAGCGGATTACTCCATCAACAAAAGGAAACCAAAAAGCTCCTTTTTTATCGATGAATACTGATACAGGTTCAAAGCGATAATCAGAGTATCCGGGAATAGCTTCAAACCGCTTAAATTTTTTTTTCAGGCGATCAAATTTATTTAACCCTGACCATGTACCCACCCAAAGGTTTCCATTGGAATCCTCAAATACCGATTTCACAATATCATGAGACAAGGAAGAGCTGTCTTCGGGAATATGGTAGAAATACTCGAATTCATGTCCGTCAAACCGATTTAAACCGTTTTCGGTAGCAATCCACAAATAACCTTCCGAATCCTGGAATACATCATGGATGATGTTGTTTGAAAGACCTGAGGATGTGTCGTACCTCTTGAATTGAGGGGGTTGAACCAGCTGAAATACGGCTAATAATATGAGGACTAAACTCTGCACCCATTAATTATTCATGAGTAGAGAAGTAACAAAAAAATCTGGTTAAAGAGGGAATGGAATTAACCCATCCCATAAAAACTCGCTTTCTCCTTAAAATAAGGTTCGAAAACCCTTTTCAGGGATTTATGATCAGCCAGATTCAAATCCGGGTCTTTTTCAATCAGCTCCTTAGCTTTTTCTTTGGCCTGGACAAGTACGAATTGATCTTCTACAATATCTGCGACTTTGAAATCCGGGAGTCCGCTTTGTTTAGTGCCGAGGAAATCGCCGGGGCCACGTAGCTTTAGATCAGCTTCTGCAATCTTGAAACCATCATTGGTTTCTTCCATAGTCTTCAAGCGGAAAGCGCCCGACTTACTCACCTTCACATCCGGCATAAGAATACAGTAGCTCTGCCGTTTGCCCCGTCCGATTCTTCCGCGAAGCTGGTGTAATTGAGAAAGCCCAAACCGTTCGGCGTGCTCGATAATCATAATGGAAGCATTGGGGACATCTACCCCTACTTCTATAACGGTAGTTGAAACCAGAATTTGGATTTCGTTTTTAATGAAGGCCTTCATCACCGCATCTTTTTCTTCAGATTTCATTCTGCCATGAAGGAGTCCGACTTTAAATTCAGGGAATCGGTTTTTAATCTTTTCGAATCCGGCAGTAGCATCTTTTAAATCGAGGGCTTCAGATTCTTCCACTAATGGGTAAATCACATATACCTGACCGCCATCTTCAACTTCACTTTTAACAAAATTGAAAACATCCTCTCTTTTCTTTTGTCCACGAATAGCAGTTCGGATGGGTTTTCGTCCGGCGGGAAGTCCTTTGATGATAGAAATATCCAGATCAGCATATACCGTCATAGCCAGAGAACGAGGGATAGGAGTAGCACTCATTACCAGAATATGAGGGTGTTCTCCTTTATTCAACAGCTCGGCGCGTTGTTTAACACCGAACCGGTGTTGTTCATCAATCACAGCCAAACCCAGATTATGAAATTTGACTTCTTTCTGAATGACTGCATGAGTGCCGACTACAATCTGGCAGGAGCCGCCTTCAATATCAGTAAGTACATCCCGGCGCAAAGCAGTTTTTTGCCCACCGACTAATAACCTGATATTGAGGTCTAATTCTTTGAGGTGTTCAGAAAGTGTTCGGAAATGCTGCTCAGCAAGAATTTCGGTTGGAGCAACAAATGCAGCCTGGAATCCATTATCCAGAGCCATTAGTATAGCCCCGATCGCTACTATGGTTTTTCCTGCCCCTACATCTCCCTGGATAAGTCGGTTAATTTGTCTGCCCGAACGGACATCTTTTTTTATATCAGAAAGAGACGATTTTTGGCCTTCCGTTAATTCGAATGGAAGAAGCTCATTAAAATATCGGGAAGTATAATTTCCGATTTCAGAAAATATATGTCCGGTTTTTCGTTCTTCAACGGTATGATGAATCTTTTCCATACTAAGTTCAAAAAGGAAAAGTTCTTCAAATTTGAACCTTTCTAAGGCTTGCTTTCGCTCAATGTGATTCTGAGGAAAATGAATCATTCGGTAGGCATCCTTTCTTTGCGGAAGCTTGAGTTCTTTCCGAAGATAAAGAGGGATAAACTCAGGGAGTTCGGTTCTTTCCATAATTACCTTAATCCACGATTGAAACAGGCTACTGGTAATACGGGCTTTGCTGATCTCTTTGCTTCCCGGATAAACGGGCATAATTCTTGAAAACGAATCAAGATCATTTTCATCAGCTATTTTATCCACTTCGGGGTGGACGATGGTAATATTCTTTCCATATCGTTTAGCAGAACCAAAGAAAGCAACAACATCTCCTTGTTCGAAAATTCGCTTAAAATAGGAGGCTCCCCTAAACCAGACTCCTTTCAGCGATCCCGTTTCATCTTTAATCGTAACCTCCAACCGTTTCTTCTTGCCAAAACCTACTTCATTAATAGAGGTGACTTTTCCTGATACAGTAATCTCCTCCCCGGAACCCATCAAATGCGCTATGGGTTGAACATTACTTCTATCCAAATAGCGACGGGGAAAAAAATTGAGCAGATCTACTGCTGATACTAAGCCTTCTTTCGAGAGTGCTTCAAGTCTTTTAGAGCTTAATCCGGGTAGTGAAGTGATATTCAATTGATATAAAGTTATATATCAGCTATTAATCAAATAGCCTAAACATTTAAGGTTTATAGTCGATTTTGATCAGTTAGAAACATTTCATCAAATAAAAGAAATATTCATTGATAATTATTTTGCAAAAGCATTTCAAACTTCCCTATATTTGCAAGCTCTCGATTTGATGGCAATAACCAAATTTTTTGAACAGTGCCAACTATACAACAACTTATTAGAAAAGGTAGAAAAAGTAAGATACGTAAAACAACTGCACCAGCGATGCAAAGTTGCCCGCAGAAACGTGGAGTTTGTACCCGTGTTTATACAACTACACCAAAGAAGCCGAACTCAGCTCTTCGTAAAGTAGCTCGTGTTCGATTAACAAATGGGATTGAAGTTACTGCTTACATCCCTGGAGAAGGTCACAACCTGCAGGAGCACAGTATTGTGTTGATCCGTGGCGGTAGAGTAAAAGATTTACCTGGTGTTCGTTACCACATCATTCGTGGTACGCTTGATACAGCAGGTGTGGATGGACGTACTCAAAGCCGAAGCTTGTACGGCACCAAACGACCAAAAGGGTAACCATAAAGATTTAGACTGATCGAGTATGCGTAGAAGAAAAGCAGAAAAACGAGACGTTCAACCAGATCCGATATTTTCGGACAAAATGATCACTCGTTTCGTGAACAACCTGATGAGAGACGGCAAGAAAAATGTTGCCCGTAAAATTGTTTATCAGGCATTCGAAATTATTGAAGAAAGAACTGGTGAGGCTGGAGTTGATATTTTCCGGTCTGCACTTCAAAACTCAACTCCTGTAGTTGAAGTTAAATCACGCCGTGTTGGTGGTGCTACTTATCAGGTGCCTGTTGAAGTTCGTCAGGAACGAGGTACGGCACTTGGAATGAGATGGCTTATAAAAGCTGCCCGTTCAAGAAATGATAAGTCAATGTCACTGCGTCTCTCAAGAGAGCTTATCGATGCTTCAAAAAACGAAGGTGGAGCCGTTCGTAAGAAAGATGAGACGCATCGTATGGCTGAAGCCAACAAAGCATTTGCCCATTTTAGATTTTAAAAACTATTCACAAACACATGTCTGAAGTAAAAACAGCAACGGATCCTAAAGTACTCGATAAAATGCGCAGAACGCGTAACATCGGGATTATGGCTCACATCGATGCCGGTAAAACTACGGTAACCGAGCGTATTCTGTTCTACACTGGTAGAAGTCACAGAATTGGTGAGGTGCATGATGGAGCTGCTACTATGGACTGGATGGAGCAGGAGCAGGAAAGAGGTATTACGATTACTTCAGCTGCTACTCACTGTATCTGGAAAGATCACCGTATTAATATTATTGACACTCCTGGTCACGTGGACTTTACTGTAGAAGTAGAGCGTTCTCTTCGTGTACTTGATGGCGCTGTGTTTGTATTGTGTTCAGTAGGTGCTGTTCAGCCTCAGTCTGAGACTGTATGGCGTCAGGCTACTAAATACAAAGTTCCTTGTATGGCGTTTGTTAACAAAATGGACCGTACCGGAGCAGACTTTTATAATGTTGTATCTCAGCTTGACCAAAAGCTGAATGCAAATCCTATTCCTATTCAGATTCCTATTGGTAGAGAAGAGAATTTTAAAGGTGTGGTTGATTTGATCACCATGCAGGGAATTGTGTGGGATGAAGAATCTCTGGGAGCCAAGTATGATGTAATCGATATTCCTGAAGACATGGTTGATCTAGTAAACGACTACCGTGTAAAAATGCTTGAAGCTATTGCTGACCATGACGAAGAGTTGATGGAAAAGTATTTGATGGAAGAAGAAATTCAAGCAGAAGAAATCGTTGCTGCTATTCGTAAGGCTACTATTGCAAAAGATATTACGCCGGTAATGTGTGGTACTGCTCTTAAGAATAAAGGCGTTCAGGCAATGCTCGACCGGGTTCTTGATTTCATGCCTTCTCCACTAGATGTACAGGCTGTAAAGGGTATCGATCCTAAAACTGATGAAGAAGTTACTCGCGAAGCCGATCCAAGCGGGCCGTTTTCTGCGCTTGCTTTCAAAATTATGACTGACCCTTATGTAGGTAAGCTTACATTTACTCGTGTATATTCTGGTCGTCTTGATAAAGGATCTTACATCCTGAATTCTTCTACCGGAAATAAAGAGCGTGTAGGTCGTCTTCTTGAGATGCACGCGAACGATAAGAAAGATGTGGATTTCGCCCAGGCGGGTGATATTGTTGCCGTAGTTGGTGTTAAAGAAGTTTACACTGGTGATACCTTCTGTGATTTGGACAGTCCGGTTATTCTTGAGCAAATCACATTCCCTGAGCCTGTAATTAAGCTTGCTGTTGAACCAAAAACTAAGGCTGACAGCGACAAGCTTTCTACTGGTCTTCAGAAACTTGCTGAAGAGGATCCTACATTTAAAGTAAGTACTGATGAAGAAACTGGTCAGACTACTATTGCAGGTATGGGTGAGCTTCACCTCGAAATTATTGTTGACCGATTAAAGCGTGAATTTAAAGTAGAAGCTAACGTTGGTGCTCCTCAGGTATCTTACCGTGAAACCATTTCTAAAAATGTTACTCACCGTGAGACCTACAAGAAGCAAACCGGTGGTCGTGGTAAATTCGCGGATATTCAATTTGAAATCGCACCGATTGACTACTTTAACAACTACGATGGGAAAGAAGATCGTATTTCCCGCTCTGAAGGATTTATGTTCATCAACGAGGTTGTTGGTGGTAATATCCCAAGAGAATTTATTCCTTCTGTAGAAAAAGGATTTAAAGCAGCTTTGGAGTCAGGTATTCAGGCTAATTATGGGGTTCAAAACATTGGAGTTCGTTTATTTGATGGTTCTTACCACGATGTTGACTCTGATCAATTGAGTTTCGAATTAGCGGCTAAGTCTGGTTTCAGAGAGTCCGCTAAGAAAGCTAAGCCGGTTTTACTTGAGCCTGTTATGAAGGTAGAAGTAACTACTCCGGAAGAATATATGGGTGATGTAATTGGTGACTTAAACAGTCGTCGTGGAATCATCCAAAGCATGAACTCTGATTCTAACGGATCTATAGTAAAAGCAAATGTGCCTTTGTCTGAGATGTTCGGATACTCAACTGACCTCCGTTCATTAACTCAAGGTAGAGCTGTGTACTCAATGGAATTTGAAGAGTACACTCAGGTTCCTGACAAACTTGCTCAGGAAATTATTGAAAGCCAGGCATAAGAAATTTTAAACAATAAACTGATTTAATCATGGCAAAAGAGACCTTTCAACGCACCAAGCCACACGTGAATGTGGGAACCATTGGACACGTAGATCACGGAAAGACAACGTTGACTGCGGCGATCACTACTGTAATGGCGAAGACCTACGGTGGGGTAGCGCAGGCGTTTGATCAGATTGACAATGCACCGGAAGAGCGCGAGCGTGGGATAACCATTGCGACGGCGCACGTGGAATACGAATCCGGAGAGCGTCACTACGCACACGTAGACTGCCCGGGCCACGCCGATTACGTAAAGAACATGGTAACCGGAGCGGCTCAGATGGACGGTGCTATTTTAGTAGTAGCAGCCACCGATGGTCCTATGCCACAAACCCGTGAGCACATCCTTCTTGCCCGTCAGGTAGGAGTACCTCAAATCGTGGTATTCATGAACAAAGTGGATTTAGTGGATGACGAAGAACTTCTGGAGCTGGTAGAGCTTGAAGTACGTGAGCTGCTATCTTCCTACGAATTTGATGGTGATGATATTCCTGTGATCCAGGGTTCTGCTCTTGGCGCGCTGAACGGCGAAGCCCAGTGGGAAGAGAAAATTGTAGAATTAATCTCAGCCGTTGACGAAACCATCCCAACGCCAGAGCGTGATGTAGACAAGCCATTCCTGATGCCGGTAGAAGACGTGTTCTCTATCACAGGTCGTGGAACCGTAGCAACAGGTCGTATCGAGCGTGGTATTCTGAAGCTTAACGACGAGATCGAAATCGTAGGGATTATCGAAGCCCCGCTGAAGAGTGTAGTAACCGGTATCGAGATGTTCCGACGTCTTCTTGACCAGGGACAAGCCGGCGACAACGCAGGTATCCTGCTTCGTGGAATCAACAAAGAGCAGATTCAGCGTGGAATGGTATTATGTAAGCCGGGTTCAATTAAGCCGCACAAGAAGTTTGAGTGTGAAGTGTACGTATTGAGCAAAGACGAAGGTGGACGACACACGCCATTCTTCAAAGGCTACCGTCCACAGTTCTACTTCAGAACGACTGACGTAACCGGAGCATGTGAGCTTCCAAGCGGAGTGGAGATGGTAATGCCTGGTGATAATGTGAAGCTATCTGTGGAGTTGATCCAGCCGGTAGCGATGGAAGAAGGATTGCGATTTGCGATCCGTGAGGGTGGCCGTACCGTAGGTGCCGGTGTTGTAACTAAAATCTTAGATTAAGGAGTTCTGATCCGTGGCAACACAACAAAAAATCAGAATCAAGTTAAAGTCATACGATCACAATCTGATCGATAAATCAGCTGAAAAAATTATTCAGACTGTTAAATCTACGGGAGCTGTGGTTTCGGGACCGATTCCATTACCAACCCGTAAAAGCATTATCACTGTTAATAAATCAGTGTTTGTTGACAAGAAGTCTCGTGAGCAGTTTGAATACAGAGCACACAAAAGACTGATTGATATTTTGTCTACTGGTTCACAAACCGTAGATGCGTTAATGAAGCTGGAATTACCTTCCGGCGTTGATGTAGAAATTAAAGTTTAACGAAAGGATCAAGAACACAATGCGTGGTTTGATTGGAAAAAAAATTGGAATGACAAGCGTCTTCGACGAAATTGGTCGCAGTATACCTGTTACCGTTGTTGAAGTTCCAGCCGCTGTTATTACCCAAATCAAAACGGAAGAAAAGGATGGCTACAATGCTGTTCAGGTTTCCAGTTTTGAAAAGAAAGAAAAAAATATTTCAAAGGCCGTTAATGGTCACCTTGCTAAAGCAGGAACTTCAGGTAAAGCCTTTATTAAAGAATTCAGGGATTACATTCCGGAAGGATTAACTGAAGGCGATGAACTTACTATTGAAGATGTGTTTTCTGTAGGTGATTTGGTTGATGTTGCCGGAACTTCTAAAGGTCGTGGTTTCTCTGGTGTTATTAAGAGACACAACTTTAGTGGAGTAGGTGACGAAACTCACGGTCAACACAACAGACTAAGAGCACCTGGTTCTATTGGTGGTGCTTCTGATCCTGCTCGTGTATTCAAAGGAATGAGAATGGCTGGGCAATACGGTAACGAACGTATTAAAGTGAAGAACCTTAGTATTGCTAAAATCCTTCCTGAATCAAGCCTTGTTTTAATTACAGGAAGTATTCCAGGTCCAAAAGGAAGCTATGTTGAAATTCTCAACAAATCTGCTGAGGCTTAAGAGACATGAAATTAGATATTTATAAAATAGACGGAAGCAAAAGCAGCAAGAAAGCTGAATTGAGCGACTCTATCTTCGCGATTGAGCCGAATGAAACTGTAATGTACGAAGATGTTCGTCGCCACATGGCTAACAAACGTCAGGGTACACACAGTACTAAAGGTAGATCTGAAGTAACTGGTAGTACCAAAAAGCTTTACCGCCAGAAGGGAACTGGTAATGCAAGACGTGGCGATATTAAATCACCGCTTTTAAGAAAAGGTGGTACTGTTTTCGGACCGAAGCCACGTGACTACAGTTTCAAGTTGAATAAAAAAGTAGTTCAATTGGCACGTAAGTCAGCGCTTTCTGTTAAAGCTGCTGCTGAGGCAATTACTGTAGTTAACGACTTCACTTTCGAAGCTCCGAAAACCAAGCAAGTTGTTGACATGTTGGGTGCTTTTGAATTAAGTGGAAAGAAAGTGCTTGTTCTTACTTCTGAGACAGATAAGAATGTATATACATCAGCCCGAAACATTCCGGGAGTAACTGTTCTTGAGGCAAACAAGCCAAACACATATCAAATTTTGAATGCTGATATGATCGTGATCCAGGAGAGTGCAATCTCTGTTCTCGAAAACAGCATTGAAAAAACTGAGGAGGTTGCAGCATGAGCGTATTAATCCGTCCTGTAATCACAGAGAAATTAAGCAGACTTATGGAAGTGGAGAACAAATACACTTTCGAAGTTTCAAAAAGCGCAAGTAAGCCTGAGATTAAAAGAGCTGTTGAAGCTCAATATCCAGGTGTTAAAGTTGAGAAAGTAAACACATTAATCATGCCTTCTAAGCCGAAAGGCCGATATACCAGAAGTGGATTTCAGGCTGGTAGAACAGCTACCTGGAAGAAAGCGATCATTACGATCAAAGAAGGTGAAATTGATTTCTTCAGCGAAGTCTAAGATTAGAGAATAATGGCAACAAGGAAATTAAAACCAACTACTCCCGGTACCAGACATAGAATAGCTCCTGTGTTTGATGATGTTACTGTTAGTAAACCAAAGAAGTCACTTACTATAGGTATTGGCAAATCTGGTGGACGTAACCATCATGGTCGTAAAACATCACGTCATAGAGGTGGTGGACACAAGAGACGTTTACGTGTTATCGATTTTAAAAGAAATAAATTCGATATACCGGCAAAAGTTCAGACTATTGAATACGATCCAAACCGTACAGCACGTATTGCATTGCTTGCTTATGCTGATGGTGAGAAGAGATACATTATTGCTCCTAACGGACTAAAAGTTGGAGATACTGTAATCTCTGGATCTAAAGTTTCCCCGGATTTAGGAAACGCACTTGAACTAAGAAATATGCCTCCCGGTACTTTTATTCATGCAATTGAGCTTGAGCCGGGTCGTGGAGCAATCATCTGCCGTAGTGCAGGTACTGTTGCTCAGTTACTTGGTAAGCAGGAAAAATATGTAAGTGTGAAGCTTCCTTCTGGTGAAGTGCGATTGATTCTAGGTACTTGTTTAGCCACTGTTGGTACTACAAGTAATCCTGATCACATGAATACTACTATTGGTAAAGCAGGCCGTAGCCGTTGGTTAGGTCGTCGCCCACAAACCCGTGGTGTTGCAATGAACCCGGTTGATCACCCGATGGGTGGTGGTGAAGGAAAAGCTTCCGGAGGTCACCCACGATCACCTTGGGGTCAGATGGCTAAAGGTAAAAAGACACGTAATCGTAAGAAGCTGTCTAACAAGTACATCATCAGAAGAAGAAACGCTAAGAAATAAGAATAGTAAGTATGCCACGCTCATTAAAAAAAGGGCCTTTTGTTCATTACAAACTTCAAAAGAAGATTGACGAGGCTAACGAAAGCGGAAGTAAAAAAGTGATCAAAACCTGGTCCAGAAGTTCTTTGATAACTCCTGATTTCATCGGCTTGACACTTGCTGTACATAACGGAAAACAGTTTATCCCTGTTTTTGTTACTGAAAACATGGTAGGCCACAAGCTTGGTGAATTTGCACCAACACGTACTTTCCGTGGGCATCCAATGAAAAAAGCTAAATAAGGTAGAGTAAATGGATACTCCAGTATTAGAGGCGAGAGCCATACAACGACATTTGAGAAGAGCTCCCCGTAAGGTGAGATTGGTAGCTGATGCAGTTCGTGGCGCTCAGGTTGACAAGGCTCTGAAGAGACTAGAATTCACGAAAAAAGGATCTGCTACAGAAGTAGCTAAAGTAATTAAATCAGCTGCGGCAAACCTTCGTGATAAATTTCAGGAAGAGCGTTTTGACGATGAAAATCTTTACATCAAAACAATCTTTGTAGATGAAGGCGTAACCCTTAAGAGAATTCAACCTGCACCGCAGGGAAGGGCTCACCGAATTAATAAGCGTTCTTGCCATATCACTGTAGTGGTTGCAAAGCGTGTTGAAGAAATGGTAAACGACTAAACGAGTAATACCTTGGGACAAAAAACAAATCCAGTTGGTTTTAGATTAGGAATTATTCGCGGTTGGGATTCTAACTGGTATTCAGAAGATAACCAACCTGCGTTAGTGCTTGAAGACACTAAGCTTCGCGAATACCTACAAACCCGTCTTCGTAACGGTGGGTTATCAAACGTAGTAATTGAAAGAACTCCAAAAAGAATTCTTTTAACTCTTAGAACAAGCCGTCCAGGTGTTATCATCGGGAAAGGTGGCGAGCAAATCGAATTGCTTCGTGAAGAGTTAAAGAAAGTGACTAACAAAGAAGTTCAGATCAATGTAAGTGAAATCAAACGTCCGGAATTGGATGCAAGTTTGGTAGCACAAAACATCGCTCAACAACTTCAGGCAAGAGTTTCTTTCCGTCGTGCCATGAAAACCGCAATTGCTTCTGCAATGCGAATGGGTGCGAAAGGTATTAAAGTTAGATGTGCTGGTCGATTGGGAGGCGCTGAAATGGCCCGTACTGAGCAGTACAAAGAAGGTCAGATTCCATTGCATACACTAAGAGCGGATATTGATTACGCTACTTCAACTTCAAATACCATTTATGGGTCAATTGGAGTAAGTGTTTGGATCTTTAAAGGAGAAATTATTGGAGATGTTGATCTAACTCCTGGAGCAAAAGCTCAGCAGGAAGCAGATGCATCCCGTGGAAGAAGAGGCGGTGGAGAAAAAGGCGACAGAAGAAATAACAGACGTCGCAACAATAACAGAAACCGCAATCGCGCTAACAAGAACTAATAGAAAGTAAGTAACGATGTTAGAACCAAAAAGAGTTAAAAGGCGTCGGGTCCATCGCGACAAACTGAAAGGAAATGCAAACAGAGGTCACATGATTAGTTTCGGTGATTTCGGTTTAAAAGCATTAGAACCAAAGTTTATCACTTCACGACAGATCGAAGCTTGCCGTATTGCTATTGCACGTTCACTTCAGCGTGATGGTCAAACGTTTATCCGGATTTTCCCTGACAGACCGATGACAAGCAAACCAGCTGAAACCCGAATGGGTAAAGGTAAAGGTGCTTTGGATCACTGGATAGCTGTGGTTAAACCGGGCAGAATCATGTTTGAAATTGCTGGTGTATCTGAGCCAAGAGCTCGCGAGGCAATGAGACGTGCCGCTCATAAACTTCCAATCAAAACCAAATTTGTGGTTCGCAGAGACCTCAACGGATAATAGGAAGTACCCATGAAAACACATGAATTAAGAGATTTATCGATGGCAGAATTGGAAGCTCGTGTAAAAGACGAAACTGTTGCATTGCAAAAACTGAGCTTCTCAAAATCTGTAACCGGGCAGCTGGAAAATCCTGCTCGTATCAAAAACCACAGGCGTGAAATTGCACGTTTGAACACCGTTATTAACGAAAAAAGAAGTGCTGAGTAATCAGTAGGATTTTGACTATGGCAGAAGAAGCACAAAAACTTGAAAGAGCACAACGCCGTGAAAGAATCGGACGTGTAGTTAGCGATAAAATGGAGAAAAGTATCTCTGTGGCTGTAGATCGCCAGGTGAAACACCCTATTTACGGGAAGTTCATCACCAAAACTACCAAGTATATGGCTCATGACGAAAACAATGAAGCAGGTATTGGTGATACCGTACGTATCATGTCTACCCGCCCACTATCTAAGCGCAAAACTTGGCGTTTAGTAGAAATCATTGAAAAAGCTAAATAACGCATAGATTTAGGATTAGCGATGGTTCAGACTCAAACAGTATTAAACACAGCAGACAACAGCGGAGCTAAAAAGATCATGTGTATTAAAGTTCTTGGAGATTCAAGACGCCGATATGCACGTGTTGGAGATATTATCTCTGCTTCTGTTAAAACGGCACTTCCTGGCGGTAACGTTAAGAAGGGTGATGTTGTAAAAGCCGTTATTGTAAGAACAAAGAAAGAATTCAGGCGCCGTGACGGAAGTTATATCCGTTTTGATGAGAACGCCGCAGTAGTTATTAACAAAGATAAGGAACCGGTAGGTACACGTATTTTCGGACCTGTAGCTCGCGAACTTCGTGAGAAAAGCTACATGAAGATTGTGTCCTTAGCACCGGAAGTACTTTAAAAGGATTAGAGTATGCCACGCAGGTTCAATACACAAAAAAAATTACATGTCAAAAAAGGCGACAACGTTTTAGTTCTCTCCGGAAATGACAAAGGCAAGAAAGGAAGAGTATTGATGGTATTCCCAGACAAGGACAGAGTTCTTGTAGAAGGAATCAACATCAGAACTCACCATGAAAAGCCTTCACAGGAAAATCAACAAGGTGGTCGCGTTCATAAGGAAGCAGCTATTCACATTTCTAATGTGATGGTAATAGATCCTTCAACAAGTGAGCCATCTCGAATTGGTCGCAAGCGTCTGGAAGAAAACGGTAAAGGCCGTTGGGTACGCTATGCTAAGACCAGTGGCGAAATTATAGACAAATAATTGGTGTGATTAATAATGGCTGAAGCAAGACTACACACGTTTTATAAAGAAGAAATTACTCCAAAGCTGAAGGAAGAGTTTGGTTACGAGAATGTAATGGCGATTCCAAAACTTCAGAAAATTGTGATTAATGTTGGAGTAGGGGAAGCAATCCAGGACAAAAAAGCTCTGGATAATGTTGTTGAGAATGTGGCTTTGATCACTGGTCAACAACCGGTTACAACCAAAGCAAAAAAATCCATCTCTAACTTCAAGTTAAGAGAAGGAATGCCGATCGGTTGTAAAGTAACGCTTCGTGGACGCATCATGTATGAGTTTATTGACAGACTCATTAACCTTGCGCTTCCAAGAACCCGTGACTTTCAGGGAATTCCTGACAAAAGCTTTGATGGACGTGGAAACTATACCATGGGTATTAAAGAGCACACTATTTTCCCGGAAATTGATACTGATAAGGTTACAAAGCTGCACGGCATGGACATTACTTTTGTAACCTCTGCTGAAACTGACGAAGAAGCTTTAGCTCTGCTTAAGCACTTTGGCATGCCATTTAAAAGAAGAAACTAAGAAGACACTCTATTATGGCTAAGAAATCCTGGATAGCACGTAACGAAAAAAGAAAACTAACAGTTGAGAAGTACGCTGAGAAGAGAGCTGCGCTTAAAGAAGCGGGTGATTACGAAGCACTTCAGAAGCTGCCAAGAAACGCGAGTCCAACTCGTGTGAGAAATCGTTGTAGCATCACCGGCCGTGGCCGTGGTTACATCGGCCGATATGGAGTTTCTCGTATTAAATTCCGTGAACTGGCACTGGATGGAAAAATCCCAGGCGTAAGAAAAGCAAGCTGGTAAAAAAACTATGAACGATCCGATAGCAGATTTTTTAACACGTATCCGTAACGCGCAAACAGCAGGCCACAGAAAAGTGGATGTACCTGCATCAAAGTTGAAGCGTGCAATGGCGAAGATCCTTGTTGACAAAGGATACATCTCAAAATTCATTGATATTGAAGACGGAAAACAAGGTGTGATCAGAATGTTTCTGAAATATGATTCATACGGTCTTCCTGTAATCCGCGACTTAACGCGCTACTCAAAACCAGGTTTAAGAAAGTATGCAGGTTCAGCAGATGTTCCTCGTTCTCAGAATGGCCTTGGAGTAGTGATACTTTCTACTTCGAAAGGTGTAATGACAGACAAAGAAGCTCGCAAACTTAATGTTGGCGGCGAAGTATTGTGCACCGTTTACTAAAAAAGAGTTTAAAACTATGTCTCGAATAGGAAAATTACCGGTACCTCTAACAGATAAAGTTGAGCTGACAATAAGTGCAGACAACGTGATTACTGTGAAAGGTGAAAAAGGTTCAAACAGCTTACAAATCCATCCAAACATCTCAGTAGAAAAAAATGAGAATGAAGTGGTTGTAACGCGTAATTCTGAAGTTAAATCAGACCGTGCACTTCACGGTTTGTATCGTTCGCTTATCAACAACATGGTGGTGGGAGTTACTGAAGGTTATACCAAGAAATTGGAAATTATCGGGGTTGGATTCCGGGCTGCTATGAATGGCGATGTATTGGAATTAAACCTTGGATATTCTCATCCGATTTTCTTTGTGCCTCCACATGGAATCAGCATTGAAGTAGATACCAAATCAAGCAAAAACCCGATTCTGATAATTACAGGTATCGATAAGGAATTGGTTGGGCAGGTGTCTGCAAAAATCAGAGGATTTCGTAAGCCAGAACCGTACAAAGGAAAAGGTATCCGATATGTTGGTGAGCAAGTTCGCCGTAAAGCCGGTAAATCAGCTGCTAAATAAGGGAATTAAGAAATGAATAAGAATCAGAAAAAAATAGCAAGCAGAAATAAGATCAGGACCAGAATCCGTGCAACGGTTCAGGGTACAGCTGAGCGTCCAAGATTGAGCATTTTCAAAAGCAATAAATATACTTATTTACAGCTTATTGATGATGCAGCAGGAGTTACCTTAGCTGCAGCAAAAGGCGAATCTGGCGTTGAGAAAGCTAAAGCTGTTGGTGCAGAGCTTGCTAAGCTGGCACAAGACAAAGGAATCAACAAAGTTGTATTCGACCGAAGTGGATACAAATATCATGGAATTATCAAAGCGGCTGCTGACGGAGCCCGCGATGGTGGTTTAGAGTTTTAATCGAATCGTATTAAGCAATGCCTAAAGTAAGAAGAAAACAATCTATCCCAGCCGGAAACCTGAACCTTGAGGAAAAACTGGTTCATGTTAACCGTGTTGCAAAAGTAGTAAAAGGTGGACGTCGTTTCAGCTTCAACGCAATTGTTGTTGTTGGTGATGGAAACGGTGTTTGTGGCCACGGCCTTGGAAAAGCGAATGAAGTATCAGACGCGATTCAAAAAGGATTCGATAACGCAAAAAAGAATTTGATCAGAATCCCGCTTACTGCAAGTAAGAGTATTTACCATCCGGTAGTTGGAAAAGCTGGTGCTGGTAAAGTATTACTTCGTCCGGCATCAGAAGGTACCGGTGTAATTGCAGGTGGCGCGGTTAAAAACCTGTTAGACGTTGCGGGTGTACACAACATCCTCTCTAAGTCTCAGGGTTCATCAAACCCACACAACATGGTTAAAGCTGCTTTCCAGGCTCTCAAAGAATTAACTGATCCTATTGAAGTAGCTCAGCGCAGAGGGGTTTCTCTTAACAAAGTATTTGAAGGTTAATACCTATAACGGATTTGAATCATGGATTTAAGCAATTTAAAAGCACCGGCTCCAAATAAGAAAAACACAAAACGTGTTGGACGTGGAGAAGGTTCAGGAAAAGGACAGGAATCTGGCCGTGGAATGAATGGACAGAAATCACGATCAGGTTACTCTAGAAGACCTTGGTTCGAGGGTGGCCAGATGCCACTTCAGAGACGTATTCCTAAGTTTGGTTTCAAGAATCCGAACAGAACAGAGTTTCGTCCTGTTAACCTTAGAACAATCGCTGAATATATCGAAGCTGGTAAGCTTTCTGAGAAAATTACTGTTGCAGATTTTATAGCAGTCGGATTAGCTCATAAAAACGAACTGATCAAAGTACTGGGTACTGGTGATTTCGAAAACAAAGTTGAAATTGAAGCACATGCTGCAAGTAAGTCTGCCGTTGAGAAGGTAGAAAAAGCTGGCGGTTCACTTACAATCATTAAATAATACGGATCTAACGACGAATGAGTCTGATAGAAAACTTCCGCAACATCTTTAAAATTGAGGACCTGAAAAACAGGATTTTATATACTGTTGGTATCCTCATGGTTTACAGGCTTGGAAGCTACATTACACTACCTGGTGTTGATGCTGCTGAGCTTTTGAGTCAAACAGCAGGTAACGCTAACAGCTTACTTGGCTTGTTTGATATGTTTGTAGGAGGAGCTTTCTCAAGAGCGGGTGTATTTGCTTTGGGAATTATGCCTTACATCACGGCTTCTATTATCATTCAGTTGATGGGAGCGGTAGTGCCTTATTTCCAGAAACTTCAGCGTGAAGGGGAAGAAGGAAGGCGTAAAATAACCAGGTTAACTCGCTATGGTACGGTAGGTATTACTGCACTTCAATCCGTTGCATTTGCAATTAATTTAATTGCAACTGCTCCTCAGGCAATTGTTGTTAGTAATGTTGCTTTTGTTATCACTTGTGTGATTGTTTTAACAGCAGGTACAGCTTTTGTAATGTGGTTGGGTGAGCGAATTACCGATCGCGGAATTGGTAATGGTATTTCTTTAATCATTATGATTGGAATTATTGCAGTATTGCCCGCGAATCTGATCAATGAAGTAACTACTAAGAGTAATGCGATTATCGTAATTATTGAATTGGCTGTTCTTGTGTTGATTATTGCAGCTGTTGTACTATTAACACAAGGTACAAGAAAGATTCCTGTACAGTATGCGAAGCGTGTTGTTGGCCGAAAAGTTTATGGTGGAACCACACAGTATCTCCCATTACGCGTGAATGCTGCTGGTGTAATGCCAATCATTTTCGCACAATCAATTATGTTTATTCCAAGCACTATTGGGTCATTCTTTCCGGAGAATGAGACAGTGCAAATGTTGACTGCATGGTCAGTGGATTACTCAGGGTTAATGTACTCTATTGTATTCTTCCTGATCTGTGTTTTCTTCACTTTTTTCTATACAGCTATCGCCATCAATCCAAAGGAAATGGCAGATACTATGAAAAGACAAGGTGGATTCATTCCGGGTGTACGTCCTGGTAAATCTACCGTAGAGTTCATTGATAATATTTTGACAAAAATCACCCTTCCGGGTTCACTATTTCTATCTTTTGTAGCGATTCTTCCTGCAATTGTAATCAACTTCGGAGTTACTCCGGGCTTTGCGCTTTTCTATGGCGGAACCAGCTTGTTGATTATCGTTGGTGTGGCATTAGATACGCTTCAACAGATTGAGAGCCATTTAATGATGCGTCATTATGATGGTTTCATGAAAACAGGAAAGATCAAAGGTCGCAGCAGACGCGCCTGATATAATGATCTACCTGAAGAGTGAATCGGAGATAGATAAGATGCGCGAAAGTGCGCAGCTTGTTTCCAGAACCTTAGGTGAAGTTGGGAAGCATATCGAGCCAGGTGTAACAACCGGAAAACTCGATCGCATTGCCGAAGAATATATCGCGGCAAATAATGCACGGCCAGCGTTCAAAGGATATGGCCCAAGTAATAATCCATTTCCTGGAACGCTCTGTATTTCTGTGAATGAAGAAGTAGTTCACGGAATTCCCGGAGAAAGGAAACTGAAAGAAGGTGACATTGTTTCTATCGATTGTGGGGTAGAGAAAGACGGATACTTCGGAGATCATGCCTACACATTTGCAGTAGGTGATTGCGATGATAAAGTACTCGATTTACTCAGAACTACACTTGAGTCGTTATATGTAGGAATTGAAAACGCGATTCATGGAAACAGAATGGGTGATATTGGTAATTCCATTCAAACATACTGCGAAAACGCTGGGTATGGAGTGGTAAGAGATTTAGTTGGGCATGGATTGGGCAAGTCATTGCACGAAGATCCATCAGTTCCTAACTATGGAAGGAAAGGAAGAGGTGAACGCCTTCGTGAAGGTATGACCCTCGCTATTGAACCGATGATTAACATGGGTTCATGGAAAGTAAAAACATTGAATGATGGCTGGACTGTAGTTACAGCGGATGGAGGCGTTTCCGCTCACTTCGAACATGATGTTGTAGTGAGAGAAGGAAAGGCTGAAATTCTCAGTACTTTTGACTATATTGCCGAGCTGTCGAAAAATCAAGATAAAGTAATTCAATATGGCTAAACAGGAGCCGATTAAACAAGACGGAGAAATTTTAGAAGCATTACCAAATGCGCAGTTCAGAGTGCAGTTGGAAAATGGTCACGAAATTTTGGCTCATGTTTCTGGTAAGATGAGGATGTACTACATCAAAATTTTACCGGGTGATCGTGTAGCGGTAGAAATGTCGCCCTACGATCTTAGTAAAGGAAGAATTACCTATCGATACAAATAAACACTGTTGACATGAAAACAAGATCTTCGGTTAAAAAAAGAAGTGCAGATGACAAGATCGTAAGAAGAAAAGGTCGTTTGTACGTAATCAATAAGAAAAACCCGCGCCATAAGCAGCGTCAGGGATAATTGCATAAGAGTATAGCATGGCACGTATTGCAGGAATTGATTTACCAAAACAGAAAAGAGGCCTAATTGGTCTTACCTATATTCATGGTATAGGTCGCTCACAATCAAAAAAGATTTTTGAAAAGCTTGAGATTGATGAAAATATCAAGGTTCAGGACTGGTCTGATGATCAGGTGAGTGCGATCCGTAATTTATTGGATGAAGAGTACAAAGTTGAAGGTGCTCTAAGAAGTGAGGTAAATGGTAACATTCGTCGTTTAATTGAAATTGGAAGTTACCGTGGTGTTCGTCACCGTAAAGGATTGCCTGTTCGTGGACAGCGCACTCAAACTAACGCGCGTACCCGTAAAGGTAAAAAGCGTACTGTTGCCAACAAGAAGAAAGCGACTAAGTAATTTAATTGATATTTAATCATGGCTAAGAAACAACAAAGCGCAGCAGCTGCAGCGAAAAGAAAAAAGAAAAAGCAGGTTAGC
This sequence comes from Balneola sp., assembly GCA_048058975.1. Lineage (GTDB taxonomy): Bacteria > Bacteroidota > Rhodothermia > Balneolales > Balneolaceae > RHLJ01. The sequence continues at coordinate 26,181 of JBLLNP010000003.1, read as the reverse complement.
GATCCTAACGGTATGGCTTTTGTGAAGGCTACCTTCAATAATGTGATTGTTACTATTACCGATAATAACGGTAATGTTCTCTCATGGTCATCTGCCGGAAAAGAAGGATTTAAAGGTTCGCGTAAGAACACACCTTATGCAGCTCAACTTAGTGCAGAAACTGCAGCTAAAGCAGCCCATGAAATGGGTCTTCGAAAAGTAGAAGTTTTTGTAAAAGGACCAGGATCAGGTAGAGAAGCTGCAGTTCGTGCAATGGCCAATGTTGGCTTAGAAGTTTCTTCTATTGTGGATAAGACTCCAATTCCCCACAATGGATGCCGACCACCAAAACGCAGAAGAGTTTAATTCGTAATTGTAGTATAAAATGGCAAGATATAGAGGCCCAAAACAAAAGAAAGCCAGACGTTTTAAAGAACCAATCTTTGGAGCGAGTAAAGCATTAGAACGCAAACCATATGGTCCTGGACAGCATGGTCGTTCGAGATTTCAGCGTAAATCCGAATATGCTATTCAGCTTGAAGAGAAGCAGAAGGCGAAATACACTTACGGTTTGCTTGAAAAGCAATTCCGTAATCTTTACGAAGCTGCCACTGCAAAGGAAGGTGTAACTGGTGAGATTTTATTACAATCCTTAGAATCCAGGTTAGATAATACTGTATTCAGAATGGGATTCACTAAAACCAGACGTCAGGCACGTCAGCTTGTTTCTCACAAGCATATTGTTGTAAACGGAAGCACTGTTAACATTCCTTCTTATGCAGTTAAGCCGGGTGATGTTATTTCTCTTCGTCCTAAATCAAGAGATCTTGAAGTAGTCGGAGAATCGTTAAGCAGCGCCCCAAGAAATAAGTACAAGTGGGTTGAAACAGATCCGAAGTCAAAAAGCGGCAAGTTTTTATACGAGCCAACTCTGGAAGAAATTCCTGAAAACATCAATGTTCAGCTTATTGTTGAGCTTTATTCGAAGTAATTTTAAAAGTTTACCGTATCACTATGAGTAACTATAGTATTCAAATGCCGGAAAGTTTAGATGTTGTAAAAGACAATGATAACTTTGGTACGTTTGTTCTTCAACCATTAGAAAGAGGGTTTGGAGTAACCATTGGGAACTCTTTCCGACGTGTACTTCTTTCATCTCTTCCGGGAATTGCAATTAATGCAGTAAAGATTAACGGTGTTGATCACGAGTACTCCAGCATCAAGGGAGTCAAAGAAGATGTGTACGAAATCATTCTGAATTTCAAGCAAGTTCGTTTCAAGCAGGTTGAGCAAAGCGGTGGTGTGATTCACATCAGTAAGAAAGGAAGTGGTATACTAACTGCTGCCGACATTGATGCTGCAACTGGTGAATACGAAGTACTTAATACAGACTTAGTGATTGCCAATTTAGCTGATGATGCTGAACTAGAAATCGAATTGAGAGTTGGAAGAGGAAGAGGATACGTTCCAGCTGAGGAGATGTCTTTTGAAGAAGAAGATATAAATCTCATTGCTATTGATGCGATCTTTACTCCAATCAAATCAGTTAAGTTTAATGTTGAGAATGTGCGTGTAGGCCAACGTACCGATTACGAAAAATTGGTAATGGATGTTGAGACTGACGGCTCTGTTAATGCCAAAGAAGCATTAACACTTGCAGGAAAAATCCTGAAAGAACACATCGAGAAATTTATTACAGAAAAGATTGAAGAGCCATTCACTCAGGAAGAAGAAGAAGTGGATGCTGAAAAGCAACGAGTTGCTAATCTTCTAAGAACAAGTATTGAAGATCTTAATTTAAGTGTACGTGCGTACAACTGCTTGAAGTCTGCAAACATCAATTCTATTGGTGAGTTAGTGGCCAGAGACGAGCAGGATCTTCTCAAATTCCGAAACTTTGGTAAGAAATCTTTGACAGAACTTATTGAAGTAATTGAAGAGAAAAATCTTCAATTCGGTATGGACGTAGCAAAATATTTAGACTAAGAATAGGAAATTAATCATGCGCCATAAAGTAAAAGGTAGAAAGCTAAGCCGTACTGCATCGCACAGAAGTGCAACGATGCGCGCACTTACTACTGCACTTGTAAAAGAGCATAGAATTGTTACTACAGTAGCAAAAGCTAAAGAACTCCGACGTTTTGTAGAGCCGATCATTACAAGAGCTAAAGAGGATACACACCACAACAGAAAAGAGGTATTCTCATCTCTTCAGGATAAGGATACAGTTTCGCTTTTGTTTAATGAAGTTGGTCCAAAATCCAAAGATCGTTCAGGCGGTTATACTCGTGTCATAAAAATTGGACACCGTCAGGGAGATGGTGCTGAGATGGCAGTAATCGAATTGGTTGATTACAATGATATCCAACCGGAAGGTAAGACCACCAAAAAGAAGCGAACACGAAGAGCAGGTAAAGCTAATACTCCTACTACTAAAGAAACAGAAACTGTAGCTGTAGTTGAAGAAGTTGCTGTTGAAGAAATTGAAGCAACTGAGAAAGAAAATACAGAAGAAGTAGCGCTTGAAGAGACTACTTCTGAAGCAGCAGATTCTAAGGAAGAAGAAGCTTCTGACGAAGAAACTGAAGAGAAGAAATAATTCTCTCTTACATATTTTAAGAAGTACTGATGTATATCGGTACTTCTTTTTTTATGCCATTGATTTAGTGAATAAAAAATTCAGATTTTTCTTCTAAAAATAGTTGACATCTGAATAATTTATCCCGTATCTTTGGTTTCTGTTTTGGAAAATATTTGAATGACCGAAACAAAAGTTCTATGACATATTGAGAAGCAATAGACAGATTGTTTGTGCGAGCGAGAGCTCGGAAATTCTTTTGAATGAGAGTGAGCGCGGGATCGGCTCAAAAGTTATATATAAATATTACAATGGAGAGTTTGATCCTGGCTCAGGACGAACGCTGGCGGCGGGCTTAACACATGCAAGTCGAAGGAGAAGGCAGTTGCTTGCAATTGCTGGAGACTGGCGGACGGGTGAGTAACGCGTAGATAACCTGCCTTTGCCTGGGGGATAACACTGGGAAACTGGTGCTAATACCGCATAATGCAGCGGGGCCGCATGGCCATAGTTGTTAAAGGTTTCGGCCGGGTAAAGATGGGTCTGCGTGCTATTAGCTAGTTGGTGCGGTAATGGCGTACCAAGGCGATGATAGCTAGGGGGTCTGAGAGGATGATCCCCCACACTGGGACTGAGACACGGCCCAGACTCCTACGGGAGGCAGCAGTGAGGAATCTTGCGCAATGGGCGAAAGCCTGACGCAGCCACGCCGCGTGCCGGAAGACGGCCCTATGGGTTGTAAACGGCTTTTGCCAGGGAAGAAAGCCCGGGGTTCGCCCTGGATTGACGGTACCTGGTGAATAAGCACCGGCTAACTCCGTGCCAGCAGCCGCGGTAATACGGAGGGTGCAAGCGTTGTCCGGAATCATTGGGTGTAAAGGGTGCGTAGGCGGACTGCTAAGTCTGGGGTGAAATCTTGCCGCTTAACGGTAAAATGGCCTTGGATACTGGCAGTCTTGAGTGTAGAAGAGGCAGGTGGAATTCGTAGTGTAGCGGTGAAATGCATAGATATTACGAAGAACATCAGTGGCGAAGGCGGCCTGCTGGTCTACAACTGACGCTGAGGCACGAAAGCGTGGGGAGCGAACAGGATTAGATACCCTGGTAGTCCACGCCGTAAACGATGCATACTAGGTGTTGGCCTTTCGGGGCCAGTGCTGCAGTTAACGCATTAAGTATGCCACCTGGGGAGTACGTCGGCAACGATGAAACTCAAAGGAATTGACGGGGGCCCGCACAAGCGGTGGAGCATGTGGCTTAATTCGATGCAACGCGAGGAACCTTACCTGGGCTAAATCCACAGCGCTATTTCTGGAAACAGAAAGTTCCTTCGGGACGCTATGGAAGGTGCTGCATGGCTGTCGTCAGCTCGTGCCGTGAGGTGTTGGGTTAAGTCCCGCAACGAGCGCAACCCCTGTGGTTAGTTACCAGCACGTAATGGTGGGGACTCTAGCCAGACTGCCTACGCAAGTAGTGAGGAAGGTGGGGACGACGTCAAGTCATCATGGCCCTTACGTCCAGGGCTGCACACGTGCTACAATGGTTGGTACAATGGGTCGCCACCCAGCGATGGGGCGCAAATCTATAAAACCAATCTCAGTTCGGATCGGAGTCTGCAACTCGACTCCGTGAAGTTGGAATCGCTAGTAATCGCGTATCAGCAACGACGCGGTGAATACGTTCCCGGGCCTTGTACACACCGCCCGTCAAGCGATGGAAGTCAGGAGTACCTAATGTCGGTGCGCTAACCTTCGGGAAGCAGCTGCCTAGGGTAAGCCTGGTAACTGGCGCTAAGTCGTAACAAGGTAGCCGTACCGGAAGGTGCGGCTGGATCACCTCCTTTCAAGGAGAGCGGATTACTTTGGTAATCGACGAACCTGCGCAAGCTCGTCAAACAATCTGTTTATTGCTTCTTTTTATACAGCGGGCAGAGCCCCGTCGGAAGGCGGCCAGGCTGCCTGTGCGAGATGCCCAAGCGGGGCTTGTAGCTCAGGTGGTTAGAGCGCACGCCTGATAAGCGTGAGGTCGGAGGTTCAAGTCCTCCCAAGCCCACAAGGTGTTTGGGGCTATAGCTCAGCTGGCTAGAGCACCTGCTTTGCAAGCAGGGGGTCCGGGGTTCGAATCCCCGTAGCTCCACAGAAATTTTTGATTTAATGAATGAGGTAAGTAGTTGAGAGGATGGAATATCCCGAGGCTTGCCACGATGAATGTTTTAGGTTTGAGGGATTGGATATGTAAGTATCCATGAAGGCTAACCGTAACAGCTTGCCCGTGCTACGGGCAGTTCTTTGACATGGTGAAGAAGTAACAATGTAAAATAAAGGTCTAATACTGCAAAGTATTAAACTCAGTGTTGCGTGTGGATCAGCGATGATCTGCAGGTAATACGCCAAGGTATCTGGATGCGGTTCGTCCCACATCCAGACCACAATAGAACCAAAAAGCTAGGTTTGTACGCCGCGCGAGCGGGTCGTGCAAGCCATATAAGAAAAGCGAGTAAGGGCACACGGTGGATGCCTAGGCATACAGAGGCGAAGAAGGACGTGTAAAGCTGCGATAAGCTGCGGGGAGCTGCACAAGAGCTGTGATCCGTGGATTTCCGAATGGGGCAACCCATCCCGCAAGGGATATCCTTTCGAGGAGGCATACCCCCCGAACTGAAACATCTAAGTAGGGGGAGGAAGAGAAAACAACAGTGATTCCGCAAGTAGTGGCGAGCGAACGCGGAACAGCCCAAACCGCGGCCTACGGGCTGCGGGGTAGTAGGACCTGCATAAAGCAAAGACTCTTAAATCGAAGCTGCCTGGAAAGCAGCGCCACAGAAGGTGAAAGCCCTGTAGGTGTACGGAGTGTTTGTGGGCGGGTATCCTGAGTAGCGCGAGGCCGGTGAAACCTTGCGTGAATCTGCCGGCACCATCCGGTAAGGCTAAATACATCTGTATGACCGATAGTGAACCAGTACCGTGAGGGAAAGGTGAAAAGAACGCCGAGAAGGCGAGTGAAATAGTACCTGAAACCGTGTGCTTACAAGCGGTCGGAGTCTCAGTTTACTGGGATGACGGCGTGCCTTTTGTATAATGAGCCTACGAGTTACTCCTGTTGTGCGAGGTTAAGCCCCTAAGGGGTGCAGCCGTAGCGAAAGCGAGTCTGAACAGGGCGCGCAGTACAGCGGGGTAGACGCGAAACCAAGTGATCTATCCATGGCCAGGGTGAAGTGGCGGTAAAACGCCATGGAGGCCCGAACCCGTTGACGTTGAAAAGTCTTGGGATGAGCTGTGGATAGGGGTGAAAGGCCAATCAAACTTGGAGATAGCTCGTACTCCCCGAAATATATTTAGGTATAGCGTCTGGTTTTGTCTGTCCGGAGGTAGAGCACTGATAGGGCTAGGGGGCTTCACCGCCTACCAACCCCTGACAAACTCCGAATGCCGGCACAGAGCCACCAGGCAGTCAGTCGCAGGGTGATAACGTCCTGCGGCGAGAGGGGAACAACCCAGACCACCAGCTAAGGCCCCTAAATAATGGCTAAGTTGATCAAAGAAAGTTGAGTTGCTCAGACAACTAGGAGGTTGGCTTAGAAGCAGCCATTCCTTTAAAGAGTGCGTAATAGCTCACTAGTCAAGCGACTCGGCGTCGATAATAATCGGGCATAAGTCATTTGCCGAAGCTGTGGGAATGAATAATTCGGTAGGGGAGCATTCCAGTTGCATCGAAGGCGTATCCGCGAGGGATGCTGGAGCGGCTGGAAGCGAAACTGTAGGCATGAGTAACGATAAGAAGGGTGAAAAACCCTTCCACCGTAAACCCAAGGGTTCCTGATCAACGCTAATCGGATCAGGGTTAGTCGAGACCTAAGGTGTACCCGGTAAGGCCGGGGAAGCCGATGGCAAAGCGGTTAAATATTCCGCTACCGGTCTGGACGCGTGGCTAAGGCGTGACGCAGAAGTGACACTCCCGCGTGCTGACGAATGCACGTTAAAGGGCGTAGGCTTTGGAGTAGGCAAATCCGCTCCATGTACGGCTGAACCCCGACAGTACCCGGATTCTCACGATGAAGGGATAGTGGAGGTAATCATGCTGCCAAGAAAAGCGTCGTAGTTTGTCCAGAGCGCTCGTACCCCAAACCGACACAGGTGGGTGAGGAGAGTATCCTAAGGTGCTCGAGTAAATCATGGCTAAGGAACTAGGCAAATTGGATCCGTAACTTCGGGAGAAGGATCCCCCTCCTTTGGAGGGGCGCAGTGAAAAGGCCCAAGCGACTGTTTACCAAAAACACATGTCTCTGCTAAGCCGCAAGGCGATGTATAGGGACTGACACCTGCCCGGTGCTGGAAGGTTAAGGAAGGGGGTTAGCTTCGGCGAAGCTCTTAACTGAAGCCCCAGTAAACGGCGGCCGTAACTATAACGGTCCTAAGGTAGCGAAATTCCTTGTCGGGTAAGTTCCGACCTGCACGAATGGTGTAACGACTTGGGCACTGTCTCGGCCATGAGCTCGGTGAAATTGTGGTATCGGTGATGACGCCGATTACCCGCAGCGGGACGAAAAGACCCCGTGAACCTTTACTACAACTTTACATTGGCTTTAGCTGTATCATGTGTAGGATAGGCGGGAGACTTTGAAGCGGCGTCGCCAGGCGTTGTGGAGTCACCCTTGAAATACCGCCCTTGATACAGGTGGAGTCTAACCCTTTGCGGGGAACAGTGTATGGTGGGTAGTTTGACTGGGGCGGTCGCCTCCTAAAGAGTAACGGAGGCTCCCAAAGGTACCCTCAGCACGGTTGGCAATCGTGCGTAGAGTGTAAAAGCATAAGGGTGCTTGACTGCGAGACATACAGGTCGAGCAGGCACGAAAGTGGGGTTTAGTGATCCGGTGGCACCGCATGGAAGGGCCATCGCTCAAAGGATAAAAGGTACTCCGGGGATAACAGGCTTATCTCCCCCAAGAGTTCATATCGACGGGGAGGTTTGGCACCTCGATGTCGGCTCATCGCATCCTGGGGCTGGAGAAGGTCCCAAGGGTTTGGCTGTTCGCCAATTAAAGCGGTACGCGAGCTGGGTTCAGAACGTCGTGAGACAGTTCGGTCTCTATCTGCTGTGGGCGTAGGAATATTGAGGAGGGCTGCTCCTAGTACGAGAGGACCGGAGTGGACGCACCGCTAGTGTACCTGTTGTGTGGTCGCATGCATCGCAGGGTAGCTATGTGCGGAAGTGATAAGCCGCTGAATGCATCTAAGCGCGAAGCACGCTCCAAGATAAGTATTCCCTATGAGCCTCCCGGAAGACGACCGGGTAGATAGGCGGCAGGTGTACGCATGGCAACATGTTTAGCCGAGCCGTACTAATCAGGCCATTGGCTTTGTTTATATGGCTTGCACCGCCTTACCGCGGGGCAAGACCAGCACACAAAGTTCTACAAAATCCTTTGTTTTACCGCTTCTTCCCATGTCAAAGAACTCCATTTTATTGAAGACTTTAGATTGAGGTGGCTATTGCGCAGGGGCCCCACCCGTTCCCATCCCGAACACGGACGTTAAGCCCTGCAGCGCCGATGGTACTGCTTCGCGGTAGAGTAGGTCGCCGCCTCTTCTTTCTTTCCACGCCCTGTTCAGCCCCGCTGATCAGGGCTTTTTTTATTTCTTTTTATAAGTAGATTCTTTTTATACTTGACTAATTGAATCGAAAGTAAGTTTAACCCCAAAAATGTGTTATATGTAATAAAAGCTACCATCAGTAATCATTAAGATGTAGTTACACATTTATGTCCCTATCTAAAAAATCGATTCTTGTCTTATTTGCAGCTTTTTTGGCAGTAAATAGTTTTTCTCAGGATCTTGAATCCTGGAATATATATTCTTCTTTTTCCACAGTTAATTCGTTGGTAATAGATGCTGATGGTGGATTATATGCATCTACCCTGGGAGGTATATTTAGTACTGAAGAGGGTGAAGTAACAAAGACCTATACCACCATAGATGGAATGCATCGATTAGATCCCTCATTTTCTGTTTTTGATGAGTCAAATGGTAAAATAATTTACGCGTACCCTGATGGGGTATTAGATGTATTCGATATTGAATCCGGCAGTTTCGAGAAGAATGAAGACATATTCAGAGTGGATCAGTTCTCTTCAAAGCGGATAAACGATTTACTAATTAGTGGAAACGAATTATACGTAGCTACAGACTTTGGAATTGTAGTATATAATCTGGTAGATTTTTTTGTGACAAGTAGTTTGCTAAAACTTGGGGAATTTGACAGGGGCATACAGGTAAACGACATAGATATTTCTGGAGGTATAATTTATTGTGCAACTTCGCAGGGTGTAGCGATTGGGAATTTGAGCGATAATCTTTTGAATGCAGAATCATGGACTAATTATTCAGAAGCAGATGGATTTAATAACCCAATCACAGAAAAGATTGTAGCATTTAATTCAAAGGAATACGTTGTTTCTGGAGATAGCGTATATAGTTTTGATGGAACAAACTGGACTGTTACCAATGAGTTTGGTCCTTCACCAGTTAATGGTTTCTACAAAACGGAAGACGAACTATATGTACTATTGGATCAATCTATCATACGGAAAGACTTATTAAATAATGAAGAACAAATAAATTTCGGGTCTGGAACAAGAGTTATTAGTGTAATTAAAAAAAGTGGATCACTTTATGTTGGGACTTCAGATAGAGGCATTTTAATAGTTGACCTCAACAACACCAGTAATATTGAGCAAATTATTCCTGATGGTCCGTATTTGAATTTTTTCAGCAAAATGGAGTATGTAAATAATACATTCATTTCTACAAGTACGGCAGCTTTTCCACAGTCGGATCCATTTAACTCTGTTCGAGGATACTATTTATTCAATAATGGGGAATGGAAGAATTACAATATCAGAACTAATCAAGAAATGGCTTCCTCAGGTTTTGGTAGTGTATACTCAGTGTCTAGTACATCAACCGATTATTATTTCGGAGGTTGGGGAAAAGGAATAATAAAGCACAATATTGAAACAGAAGAAGTAACTGTTTTCAACTCTGCAAATACCAACTTATCAGGAATAACCGTAAACAGGAACTTTATTGTGATTTCCGGCTTGGCAGGAGACAGCGATGATAACATGTGGGCAATCAGTTACGATTCAGACAAGCCTCTGAATCTCCAGCAGGCAGGTAGTGATGAGTGGATTCATTTTCCAAAAGAATCTATCCCAACAGATAATTTATACTTTGACCTTTTTATTGATTCCAACAATCAGAAATGGATCTCTCTGGCAGACTTTAGTTACAATGGGAAAGGATTACTTGTTTTGGAGACTAAAAATAATACCGACCCCACCGATGATGAGTTTCGTAAACTTACAGCAGATGATAATAACGGTAATTTGCCTGATGAACTTGTTACTTCAATAGTTGAGGACAAAAATGGTGAGATATGGATTGGTACGGCTCGTGGGATAGCACGATTTATATTTCCGGAGTTCATTGTAGAAAGTACAAATCCGAATGATTACCAAGCGCAGTGGCTTATTAACGAGGACACCTCTGCGATTTCTCGTTTTTTACTTAGGGATGTAAATGTTTCTGCTATGGCCGTAAATGAAGCCAATCAAAAATGGATAGGAAGTGTTAATCAGGGGCTTTGGCTTTTAAATGAAGAAGGTAGTCGCATCGAAAAGAGGTTTACAAAAGATAACAGCCCGCTTCTATCTAATAATATCCTGTCCATTACGATTAATGATGAAACCGGAGAGGTATTCATCGCCACCGATCTGGGCCTTATCAGTTATACTGATTTAGCAACTACTCCAAATCCAAAAATGGATGAACTAAAAGTTTATCCTAATCCTTTTTTATATTCGAGACATTCCCAGATAGTGATTGAAGGACTAAGCGAATCTACAAACATTAAAGTACTTGGAGTAGATGGTACCGTTGTTCGGGAGCTGGAAACCAGAGGAGGAAGAGTCAGCTGGGACGGGCTGGATTATAACGGACGCCAATTAGGAACTGGGGTTTATTTTGTAGTGGCCTTGGACAAAAATGGCTCAGAAAAAGGGATTGGTAAAGTAGCTATCATAAGATAGAATATTCGAATACGTACATAAATCTCATCTTGAATACACAACAATTCGACATATCAGTAATTATCGTGAACTATAAGGTTCGGGAGTATATTTCGAATCTTCTGAGTTCAATTTTACGAGCCCAGCAGGGTTTAAATATCGAAATTTTTGTGGTCGACAATAATTCTGAAGACGGTTCGATAGAATTTCTGAGTCCCCGTTTTCCAAGTGTAAACTATATTGCCAATAAGGTAAATGTTGGATTTGGAAAAGCGAATAATCAGGCAATCAGGCAGGCTAAAGGTAAGTATACACTTATCATTAATCCTGATACTCTGGTTAGTGAGGATACCTTCAGGGTTTTGTTTGCTCATATGGAAAGAAATCCAGGATGTGGTGCAGCAGGTTGTAAAATCTTAAACCCGGATGGGACATTTGCACCCGAATCAAAACGATCTGTACCCACAATTTGGTCATCTTTTTCAAAAGTTACCGGCCTGAGTGCACTATTCCCTTCGAGTAAGTTATTCAAAGAATACTACCTAAACTCGGTTGGAGAAAATGAAAAAGCACAAGTCCCAGTGTTATCAGGTTCATTCATGTTTTGGAGAACAGATCTATTAAAAGATTTAGGGGGGTTCGACGAACGCTTTTTTATGTACGGCGAGGATATCGATTTGTGCTATCGCGTTCAGAATACGAAGTATCATATAGATTATGTCCCTGGAACATCAATTATCCATTACAAGGGAGAAAGTTCAAAAAAAGGGGACTTACGATACATTCGGGTATTCAACAAAGCGCTCTACCAGTTTTTTGATAAGCACCACAGTTCCAGATACAGTTTACTATTCAAGGTGTTTATTTATACGGCGATCTGGCTCAGAGCATTTATTTCTTTAATTGCCAGTAACCTTCAGCTGATCGGGTATATTGCCTCAGATCTTGTGCTGTTAAATGTGTCGGTGATACTTGGATTTCTGATTCGGTTCCGCTTTAGTTACGAAGTTTTTACAGATCTTCAGAATCTTAAATTTCTTTGGATTAACCTTCTGGCATCGTTGATATATGTGTTTGTAGGAGGATTTTTAGATCTCTTTCAATCCAAAAAAGACTCAATTTCAAATCAGATAAAGGCGATTATAGCATCTTATTCTGGAGTGGCGTTAATCACTTTTTTTGTAAGAGAATACGCTTTTTCAAGATTAGCTTTGATTTTCGGATTGATATCAGCCTTGGTGTTAATGCTATTGTTTAAGCTAATTCAGATTAACCTCTCTAAAAATGATACTAAGGTAACAGGGAAGTTGAAACGTCTGAAAGTACTAGTAGTTGGTGATACAGAGCATACTTCAGGTATAAAATCAAAAATCCACTCAAGGCCTGATTGGAACTATGAGGTTGCAGGAACAGTAGGGATTGAACATACAAATGAAGGTGATTTAGGGGAACTTGCTCAGCTAAAAGAACTAATCAAAACTTACCAAATCGATCAGGTGTTCTTTGCACTCTCTTCAATTTCCTATAAAGATATGCTCAAGCAGATATCGTTGTTACAGAATGAACAAGTGGTTTTTAAACTCGTACCGGATTCTATGGATTTCATACTAGGTAAATCGAATGTGGAGTATCTGGAATCGATTCCTCTGGTTGAAGTGGGATTTTCCTTCTCGAAAGGCGTAAACCAAGCTTTGAAACGGATGATGGATCTTACAGTTGCCCTGCCTTGCTGGATTATTTTCGGACTTCTCACATTACCTGGGTTATTTTTTACAAGAGCTGAACGAGTTACAATTCATAACCTGAAGCTTTTTAAAAATCCAAATGAGAATAAATGGAAAAATAGAGTGCTTTTGTTTTGGTATATCTTAAAAGGAGATATGAGTTTGGTAGGAAGTACCATTTCTTCAGGCAGAGCAAATCCACAATTAAAACCAGGATTAACCGGAACCATACAAATGAATCATTCAAGAATTCAATCTTCTGAAGACCGGGAAAACTATGAACTCTACTATCTTCAGAACTACTCTATCTGGATGGATATAGACATTCTTTTAAAATCCCTTTTCTCAAACATATCTTTTTCTGAAGAAATAGGGCAAGCAATTAAAAAGAAAAACTAAAGCCTCTCATCAACCTGTTTAGCCATTTTTGGATACCAATCTCCAAAAGTATCATTCTTTATCTGTGTTCTTATTTCTTCCATTAGCCATAAATAAAACGTAAGATTATGGAGTGATGCCAGAGTCAATCCAAGTATCTCATTCGCTTTAATGAGATGATGGATGTAAGCCATTGTGTATTTATTGCATAGATCTGAAGGAAAATCCTTATCCAGAAATTCATGATGATTCTTCCATTTAGAGTTTCGAAGATTCACTTTGCCAAAACGGGTAAAGATCATGCCATTTCTGGCATTTCGGGTGGGCATCACACAGTCAAACATATCGATACCTCGTGCCACGGATTCGATTAGATTTTCAGGAGTACCAACGCCCATTAGATACCGTGCTTTTTCTTTGGGAAGATAATCTGTATTCAAATCCGTCATCTCGTACATCAGGGGAATCGGTTCTCCTACACTAAGTCCTCCTATAGCTATTCCCTCAAAATCCTGATCTGCCATAAACTTTGAAGAATCAATCCTCAGGTCTTTGTATGTGCCACCCTGTACGATGCCGAATTGGAATTGAGTATGTCCATAGTGAGGTTTCGTTTCAAGAAAATGCTTTCTTCCACGTTTCGCCCACCTATGAGTTAATTCCATAGAGTTTTTAGCGTATTCGTAACTGCTGGGATACGGTGGACATTCATCCAAAAGCATCATGATATCAGAGCCTAAAACACGTTGTATTTCCACTACGTTTTCGGGAGTGAAGAGATGTTTTGATCCATCAATATGACTTTTAAAGAAAGCACCTTCTTCTTCAAGTTTTCGGTTTTCAGAAAGTGAAAAAATCTGATAACCGCCTGAATCAGTGAGGATAGGTTTATTCCACTTGATAAATTTGTGTAGTCCCCCAGCTTCGGAAATAATTTCACAGCCCGGGCGAAGATATAAATGATAAGTGTTACCCAGAATAATCTGAGCTTTGATTTGCTCCAAAAGTTGATCCTGAGAAACAGCCTTAACCGTCCCTAAAGTACCCACAGGCATAAAAATAGGGGTTTCTATTTCCCCATGATCCGTCGATAACTTTCCTAAACGTGCCTTCGAAGTAGAACAGGATGCTAAATGAGTGTACAAACCAATGTATTTAATGATGACAAAGTTATGCAGCCTTTATAAAAATGCTTATTTTCAAGGCTGCAAAGTTAATCAATAAGCCGGAATTATTTACTTGAGTAAACTAAAAAGATATCGGGAAGTAATATTTACCAGTATCATGGACTTTCTTATAGTTCTGGCAAGCTGGTTTATTTTTCACCTCTTTTTTACTGAGACTATTAATATGCATTTGCGCCATTTAGGTGTAGATTTTGTGTCAGCTGGTATTATTATCAGTACTTTTTGGGTAATGGTTTTTATTGTTTCAGGTCTGTATAAGAAGCTTTATCTGGTATCCCGTCTTGATGAATTTTTTAAGGTATTTAAATCAACCACTATCGGTGCACTAATCCTGTATTTTGTCTGGGATTTCGGAGAACAGGCCTCATTTACAGCAGATAGGGACTTGATACTTCTTTATTGGGTATTTGTGTTTTCTATTACTGCGGCGAATCGATTCATCATTCGAACAGTCCAACGCGTGTATGCAAAACTTGGGAAGGGGCTCCATAGAACCATCATTATTGGAACAGGCCATAATGCCAAAGTAGCGTATGATGATTTAATGAGAAATAAAACATTGGGGATGGAGGTATTAGGATACATTCAGGTTAATGGTAAGTTGGTTGACCCTGATTCAGGTATTAAGAAAGAGGAAGTAATAGGGCATCTTGATAATATCACTTCCATAATTGAGGAGCGCCAGATACAAGATATTTTGGTGGCGGTAGAACCGGATCGAAGAAAAGACCTGATAGATGTAATCTCAAAAGTCGATCACCCGGATGTAACCCTTAAACTTTTGCCGGATTTCTATCAATTGGTAAGTGGACTAAATAAAACCAACCAGATTTTTGGTATGCCACTTATAGAAATTTCTCCCGAGCCCATGCCTTTGTGGGAGAAAGTTGTAAAGCGGCTGATGGATATAATTATATCACTTATTGTACTAGTTGTGACGCTACCGTTTCTTGGAATTATTGCTCTTCTAATCAGGATGGATTCAAAAGGCCCAATCATTTATAAGCAAAGACGAGTTGGGAGAGGGGGGCGCTTGTTTACGATTTATAAGTTCAGAACCATGAAAGAAGGAGCGGAAGCAGAAACAGGACCAACATGGGCGACTCAAAATGATGCTAGGGTTACAAAAATTGGTTACTGGCTTAGAAAGTTAAGGCTTGATGAAATTCCTCAACTCTGGAATGTGCTTCGGGGATCAATGAGTCTGGTAGGTCCTAGGCCGGAGCGACCTCATTTTGTGGATCAATTCAGAATCCAAATACCTCTATATACAAGAAGATTACGAGTTCGTCCTGGTATTACAGGCTGGGCGCAAGTGAAGTGGAAGTACGATTCTTCTTTGGATGATGTAAAAGAAAAAACGAAGTACGATTTATTCTATGTAGAAAATATTTCCCTTAAAATGGATTTGAAAATACTCATCATTACTATTATCACCATGATAAAAGGAAAGGGGCAATAGGATCATGGCTGATAAGGCGCTTGTAATAATACCTACCTTTAACGAATCCGGGAATATCCGGAAAATGATAGACCGGCTTCTTTCCTTAAAAGAAGAAGAGGTAGATGTACTTGTGGTGGATGACGGCTCGCCCGATAATACTGCTGGTATTGTTAAAGAAGCGCAAAAGGATTACCCAAACAGAGTCCACCTAATAGAACGAAGTGGAAAATTAGGATTGGGAACGGCCTATGTGGCTGGGTTTAAATACGCGATAGAACACAAGTATGAGTATGTATGCGAAATGGATGCAGATTTTTCCCATTCTCCCGAGGATGTCCCCAAGCTTGTGGAGGTAGTAAGAAAAGGAGATGCCGATATAGCGATTGGTTCCAGGTATGCGAATGGGATAAGCATCATAAACTGGCCGTTAAGCCGTCTTATTTTGTCATACAGTGCAAATATCTATGCCAGAACTATAACCGGGCTTCCTGTTTTTGATACCACAGCTGGGTTCAAATGCATACACTGTAGAGTAATAGAAAACATTGCCCTGGATCGCATTAAATCGAATGGATACGCTTTTCAGATAGAGTTGCATTTTCGGGCATGGAAAGCAGGTTTTAAGCTTAAAGAGGTGTCGATTATTTTCAGAGAAAGAGAAGAAGGTGTATCAAAAATGTCCAAAAAAATTGTAAGGGAAGCTATGTGGCGTGTTTGGGCAATTAAAATGAGAAGCATGTTTGGTGCTCTTTAGAAAGTAGCCCGTTTGCAAAATTAGTTGTGTATATTCTAACAAAGATTTAAGAATTGACTATGCAGTATTTAGACTTTGAACAACCAATCGCAGATTTGGAAAAAAAAATAGAAGAACTTGAAAAGATTTCTTCTGTAGGCGATGGTGTGCTGAATAAAGAAATCAGCGGCCTGAAGAAAAAAATTGATGCTCTTCGCGAAAGCACTTTCAAAAACCTTACACGATGGCAGCGTGTTCAACTTGCTCGTCACCCCGACCGACCTTATACCCTCGATTATATCGAGCTGATAACAGAAAATTTTGTGGAGCTGCATGGAGATCGCTACCACTCTGATGACAAAGCGATTGTGGGTGGCTTTGCAACCATAGATGGCGCTTCAGTAATGATTATTGGTCATCAAAAAGGGCGCGATACGGTAAAAAGAACATATCGCAATTTTGGTATGGCAAATCCTGAGGGATATAGAAAAGCATATCGTTTAATGAAGCTTGCTGAAAAGTTTAATGTGCCTATTATAACTTTATTAGACACCCCGGGGGCATTTCCCGGATTAGAAGCCGAGGAGAGAGGTCAGGCCGAAGCCATTGCCAAGAACCTTAAGATGATGGCGCTGCTTAAAGTTCCTTTTGTTACTGTTGTTATTGGTGAAGGGGCCAGTGGGGGAGCCATAGGAATTGGAATGGGGAACGAAGTATATATGATGGAAAACACCTGGTATTCGGTGATTTCACCGGAATCATGCTCTTCTATTTTGTGGAAAACCTGGGATTACAAAGAACAGGCAGCCGAGGTACTTAAGCTTACCGCAGCTGATCTTCAGGAATTAAAAGTGATTGATGGAGTAATCCCTGAACCTTTAGGTGGAGCTCACCGTGATCATGAAGCTGCTGCAGAGGCCGTTAAAAAACAGATCAAACAAAGTCTTGCCCGCTTGAAAAAGCTAAAACCGGAAAAACTGGTCGAGCAACGCATAGAGAAATACTCCGGAATGGGAGCTTTCAAAAAAGCGTAATACCGTGGAGTTTCCTCAAAAATCACCACTCATCGAATTCGATTATACGCTCCGCAGCCGATACGGAGAGACCGATAAAATGGGTTACGTCTATTACGGGCGCTATCTGGAATACTTTGAAGTAGCCAGAACCGAGATGATTCGCTCTTATGGGCTTTCTTATCGCAAAATGGAAGACGAGGGGATTATGCTTCCGGTTATTAATGCCGAGCTGGAATATAAATCGCCGGTATTTTATGACGAAGAAATCATCATTCGTGTAATGGTTTTTGATATTCCCGGAGTTCGCCTGCAAACGTACTACAAAGTAATTGCGAAAGAACGGGACACACTCTGCGTACTTGGAAAAGTATCGCTTTGTTTTATGGATGAAAACACGCGCCGCCCTTGTCGCGCTCCTGCCTATTTTCTGGATCGTTTTAAAGAAGAAATTTCAGAGTGACCGGTGTGGAAGTTAAAGCTCACAATCAGGCCATATATATCTCTCTTCTGATAGTTAGCTTTGGATTGTTGATCATTGGGCTTGGACCGGGTCTTTTTCACCAATCCGATTTGGGAGGATTTAGCTGGCAGCATCTTGTATTCGACCTGGTTTGCCATCAAAAACCCGAACGCTCATTTTTGATAAACGGAGAAAGCATGGCGGTGTGCTCAAGATGCCTGGGTATTTATGGGGGATTTGCGATTATTATACTCTTAATGCCCGTAATTCCCCGCTTTTTTACTGTAATAAATTCATTACTATTGAAACTAATAGTAGTATCAATCGTGGTGAATCTGGTGGATGTAATCGCTAATCAATTTTCTATTTGGTCAAATACATTACATTCACGATTATTACTCGGAGCGTCATTCGGAATTTTCCTGGCTCTGTATCTCACCAATGAATTTTTCAAACAAATCGTTAAAACGGAGGAATCTTATGGAACATGAAGCTATGCAAAATGAAAACCCCAGTTACTGGAACTCAGTACTCATCGGGGCGTTAATTTCAGGACTTATATTATCAATTCTGGGTTCAATAAGTCAGTATATGACAATTGCCAGCGAACCTACAGGATCAAGTTTTACGTTAGGTCAGGCAGTGGGTTCATTTGCCTGTTTACTTGCTGCTATTGGGGGATTTATCGCAACCCGCCATTATGCCAAAGAATATGATATAACTTTCCCAATCGGCAAAGGAGCAGTAATCGGACTACTTACAGGTGTTCTGGCTATGGTAATTAGTACAGCCATTACCTGGATCTGGACCAGCTTTATCGATCCGGATATAAACCAGGCGGTGTATGATTGGAGTATTGCTAATCTTGAAGCACAAGGATTGACTGATGATCAGCTTGAGATGACTAAAGGTTTTATTCCGGAACCAGGGATTAGTTTCGTTACTGTATTGATTGGTTTGGCAATGCTCGGAATCCTGAATACAATTTCCGGGTTAATTGGAGCAAAAGTTTTTGCCAGCGAAGACTAATAAAAAATACAGATTGTAAAAGCAGTACATGGAAGAGGAAAAAAGGGCGACTCAAAATCATCAGGAATTTAACTATACAGAATTTGAACAGCCTCCTCTTCCAGTTTCCTGGATAGAGAGAAACGGATTCAGCCACTGGGCAGTAGCCTTTGGGTGGTTATTTGTTGGATTAATTGCCTTTCAGGTGTTGGGAGGTATTATTTCTGTAATACTGATCATCCCTACACTAGAGAACTTTTCCGATGCCCAGGTTGTAATTGAAGCACTCACCCAGAACATAAACGCTCAGCTTCAGGCCAATTCTGTCAGCCAGTTTCTAATTATTGGGTTGGCTTCCTATTTGATTTCAAAAGCACATGCTGTAAAGGGTAAACACCACGAATTCCTTCGATTACAAGTAGCTCCTAATCTTTTCCGGAATACATTAGTTGCCATTTTGTTATTAGTTTCTTCGTGGGGAGTTGTTGGCTTTCTTGGTTGGATAAACCTCAACTTTTTTGAATGGCTGGTAAGTGTTTTTCCCGCCCTGAGTTTCTTTCAGGATTTACAAGAGCAAATGCTCGAAATTATAACCGGTTTTATCAAATCGGAGAATGCGATGTTTTTTGGATTGATTTATATCGCACTTGTTCCGGCTATTTTTGAAGAGGTCATGTTCAGGGGATACATACAAAGAGCTCTTGAAAAAAGCTGGGGAATATGGGCAGCCATTATTGTTTCCGCTTTTATGTTTGGCGCGTATCATCTGCAACCCGCGAACTTATTACCTCTTAGTTTTCTGGGATTTATTTTTGCTTATGTCACCTACATCTCAAACAGTCTGATCCCGGCAATGATTCTTCATTTTATTAATAATGGGAGCCAGGTAGTATATGGTTCTATGAATCCGGAATTTCTGGAGCAGGCAAGCAGCGCAGATATTCCCCTGCCCTGGTTCTTGATAATTCTAAGCGTGATTGTTACCACAGCTTTGCTTTTATTAATGCATAAAATGAAAATGAAATCAGAGGCAGAGCATGTTTGATCTCCCCAAACCAAACGATATTGAAAACTGGGTATGCGTATTGGAAGGCAGCACCGACTATGAAGTTGATTTGGCGCGCAATTACTTATCCAATCTGAAAATCCCTTCTAATATTCTCTCCAAAAGAGACTCAGCCTATAGCCTGATTATCGGCGAAATGGCGCTGATCTATTTATATGTTCCGGTCGAATTCGAAAGTAAAGCCCGGAATGCCCTGGCAGAACTGGAAGCCTCCAATCCTGAATTTAACTCGGACGAAGAGGAGGAGTCTTGAACAACTTAGCCAAGCGGGTTGCCTTTGCTGTACCGGCAGCGGCTGTATTTCTTTTCTTAACCTGGTTGGGAGGCTGGTATTTTAAAGGCCTGATGATGGTCATTGGATTCTTCATCATTCATGAAATGATCAAGATTCTGGATGCGGCCAAATCTCCGGTCGATACCTTATTTCCTTATACCATCGGACTTTGGGTGATGCTCTCTCAGGAACTCCCGTTTAGCTTCGAAATTGGTATTGGCATTTTCCTGCTGTTTGCGGCCCTTCAAACCTTCAATACTTCAGAGTATAGCACCTCACAATTAACATCCACGATGTTTGCCGGCCTGTATGCTCCCATTGGTATCCTCTCGCTGATTATGATTGCTGATATGGGCGATAACCAAACCGGTTTTGCGCTTACAATGACCATTGTTTTTATGGTATGGGGAAGTGATGTGTTCGCATATTTCGGAGGGAAAACTTTCGGGAAGCGAAAACTGGCACCTTCTATCAGTCCGAATAAAACCTGGGAAGGATTTTTCTCAGGCTATGTAGGCAGCTTTGTAGCCGCTTATCTTTTTCTCTTAGCCATTCCCTATGAATCTCCTCTTACCGTACTGCAACTGATCCCACTATCCATTCTGGTAGGAACCTTTGGTCCGATCGGCGACTTACTTGAAAGCAAACTGAAACGCAAAGCCGGAGTGAAAGACTCCTCCAATCTGCTTCCCGGTCACGGTGGCTTCTTCGACCGTTTTGATGCCCTCATCCTCGCAGCCCCCGCCGCGTGGGTGTTTTTGAGGGTTTTGGATTCTTTTTGAACTTACTAAGTGTTTCTTTCTAAGAAATGAGTCTTACCTTCAACACGATGTAGAGTACTTGCCATAACTAAGGTTCCTTTTCCAAATCGGTTGTTTACATTATCAATGGCATCATATCTGGCAACATGTTCTGCTTCGTCTTGGAAAAAAATGTTCATTTGTTTTGTTTTATCAATCTTATGTGTCCCAAGAATGATATTTCTAATTTCCATTCCATTTTCACAGGCTTTATAAATAGCTACCCCGATTTTATCAATACAAGCTTTATAAACATAGCTATCAATATTAGTAAAACCAGGAGTTACAAAGCGAAAGCCAACAGATGGTAAATCAGTATTATTAAAACCAAAAGCTCCACTAAAACTATTTGCTCTTATTCCATAGGCTCTCATTCTATAGCAAATCTGGTGGATTCCAATTTCAAACTCCCCAAAAATACGGCTTACATCTTTACTTCCTTCCGAGAATGTATGCCCATAACTAACTCCCCATTTTGGTGAATATTCATCGTTTTCTTCTAATACTCTTGCCTGATCTTTGCCTGTGATTGTTTCAAATAACATTTTACCAAAGTTGGCACCAAAGAGACGAATAAACGTTAATACGTTTCCTTTTTCTGCTACATCCCCAATAGTTCTGTAACCTTCATTCATAATATGTTCGTAGCGTTTGCTACCAACTCCCCATACTTCATTTACTTCTAAGGGGTAAATGAACACTTTTTCCTGACCTTCGGTAAGAATCAGACTTATTCCTCGGGGTTTATCAAGACTGCTTGAAAGCTTTGCATATGTTTTAGAACGGGCTACCCCGATAGAACCATAAAGATGAGTTGTTTGATAAATCTCATTTTGTAAGTCCTGACAAAATCTTCGAATCTCCTTTTCACTCTTATCTTTAAGAAAAGTGATATTCATGAAGTATTCGTCCATCGAATACCGTTCTACCTGATGCGAATACTTTTTAAAAATGTGATGTACTTGTTTTGATATAGCAGTATATGCTGTGTAATCTACTTGAAGCATGCACACATACGGACAGAGTTTGAATGCTTCCAAAGCACTCATTCCGGTTTTTATACCAAAGGCACGGGCTTCATAAGAAGAGGTTGCTACAATACCTTTAACTGTTCCGTTTGGTTTTCTCCAGGCCACCCACGATAAGAGGTAAACCATAAAGTCCTTTTCGTAATTGCTCAACCTGTGCATAGAAACAGGCAAAGTCGAAATGCAGATATAACCGCTCTTTTCTGGAGTGGTGTTGATGTTCAGGGTACACTGTATTATAGAGTGTAATTCGGTGTACATCATTCTCTGGTTGAAATGGATTTCCTTTTTTTCGAGGCATATTTCTGGCTCATATATTGACATGTGTAATATATGTGTGTAGTTTAAAACGACCAAGAAGAATTGGTCATGAATAAGTATCCGTTAATAGAAATGATCGCCCTTTTTATAAGACATTCGAGGTTAGAAAAGCCTGAGTGGAGGAATGCATTTGTTCATCAGGTTGAACGGGTGAGATCAAGTCATTCCAAGGTTGAAGGGGGCATAAAAAAATCATTCTATAATGTGGAAACCAAGAAAGGAGAGATCATTAATCTTGAATTCAATCAGGAAGATCTTTTATGGGATTTAGAAAAAACAGAGATACATAAAGGATTTGTAGTAGATCGTGTATTGGCACATTGCAAAAGGCATAAACATAGCCCGTCTGACTCACACCGAATTATACCGATACGATTCGAAGTTTTCCCTGTTGAGTTTATTGAAAGGAAAACACCTATTGAGCCTGCACTTATAGACAGAATAAAACCCTATCGATTTAAGAAAAGCAGAAACGGCTCCATACAGGTAAAATCAATTGAAACCCAGCACCTTGAGAACAAATTTACAGAGAAGAATCTCAATTACGTGGTAGAAGATACCGATGGCAGATTTTATCATGTAGTATTTATTCCAGACTTATTAGACTGGAGATTTATGCAGGAAGTTGACGAACAATTCTTTTTTGTAAGAAAATTAAAATAGTGTAGCAGGATTGATTAGTCCAGGATGGTTATTTTTCACATTCCCTACTTCTTTAGATACAATATGCTCCGATAGAGAATCATCCGGAAAGGGTTGTAGCATATCTAACAAAACAGGCTCTTCTTTATCAGGGTTTAGCCAGTCATCAAATTCGGATGGATGCAGAAAAGCGGGCATTCGGTCATGTATATTTTCCATTAAAGAATTTGGGCTGGTAGTGATAATAGAATAAGACATTAAACCTTCAACCGGACTTAGTTTAGAAAAAATACCTGCAGCAGCTAAAAACTTTCCTTCTTTAGGATAAATATAATGAGGTGTTTTATTTCCTTTGCTACCTGTCCATTCATAAAAACCATTCATAGGTACAATACATCTGTTCGAGTTAAACGCCCTGTTCCACATAGGCTTTGAAACTAAACTATCGTCTCTGGTATTTATCGGAGAAAAAGGTTTTTGCCCTTCTTTTGGTTTCCAGCCCATAAAACCCCAGTGTAATTTCTTTAAAACACGGTCTCCATTTTCATCAATCAATGCTACAGGCATCTGATGAGTAGGTGCAACATTGAAGTTGCTGGATGCAACAATACCTTTATCTATAGCATTGAGAAACTCTTCAAGTTCTTGTTGTTCTTCAATTGTAAGAGCATATCTACCACACATAAAAAACTGGACTAATTGACTAATGTATTTCATCGCTTATATTAAGGCATGGAAGGTAATTTTGCACATATCATTAAAGAAGATTTTTCATTTGGGTTGATTTATCTAAAAGCACCAAGATGTATTAAATGGTTTGGTGCAGGTTTTGAAGATGATTTCTACCAATGGATGGATAAACCTACAATAGGTAAGTTTTCAGAGATCATAGTATCACTAGATATGAAAGAACTTGACCTGCAAAGGACAGCTGGAAGAGAAATTCCTTTGATAACCTTTGAAGAGTACGCAAAGAAAAACAGTAAATAATCTGTAAGAAATCCTATCTAAGTCGGTCCAACGGTTCTGGCTATGGCAAGTGCGGGATTTTGAAACCGAATCTTTGTCTGCCAGACCGAATGTTATTTAGTTGTAATATCTTCATTTTTAAGCAGTCAACCCGCATTTGCTATAGCCGATGTTAGCAGCTGCCTTTTTTTATTTTTCTCTGTTCTCATAAAAATATTCACCAAGTTCAACCACTTTATTTTCTGTCGAGTCTTTCGCTTGTTTTCTGAAATCGTTTAAAAGTTGGTTGGATTTTTCATTGTCAAACGTTTTTAGTGTCTCGTAGGCGTCTGCTCTATAAACTTCGAGTTCTGAAGTGTCAAACAGTAATTTACCCATTAGTTCAGTCGCTGGTTGATAGTCAATTTTTTGAAGTCCGAGAATTGCATATCGTCTATACTTCATGTCCTTTTCTTCGATTTTCTCGGTCAAAATTGGTCCAATCTCATAACCCGCTTCTTCGAGCGGTCGGATAATGTATCCTTCGGCAACCGATTGGTTATGAAAAACGGAATAGTAATGGAAAGCACATTTTTTGTCGACTACTTGTCCAACTGCAAAGTGATAAGTTAAGGTAAGAGCTAACACAACTCCCGCAGTCTTAAATTTCTTTTTTCTTAATTGGAGAAGTCCAAATACAACGAGGTTTGCTGTCACCAACCAAAAAATTGTCTTGTAGAAGAATATCGAAGTCAGGGCAATGTCCAGCATTAGCAATTCTTTTCCTTCTGGATTCCAAGCGTAATTATCCGTCCAAGTCCACATTTTCCAAAATCCAATTACCAACAAACTGGTAATCAAATAGGGTAATATTTTCTTGGTGAGTGTCTTCATTTTAGGTTGCTGCTAACAATAGAGTAAAATGAACCGAGTTCACTTTATCCCTATTTCAAGTTTAAGTTTTATTCACTTTATTCTTATTAATCTTAAGGATAAAATGAATAAATCAGGCCAAATATCAAAGTAGGAACATCAGCTTAAGTTGAAGATTCAAAAATGATAACATTCGAATTTGAAGTAATGCATTTCAGACATGAGTAGTTTTATCGACAAATACTAAGTGAATCAAGAAATGAAAAAATAATCATTACCGGCGGAACGGGATTTACCGGTCGGGATCATAAATAGCTATCCCCATGTTAAAAGTTCACGTGTATTGTAAATCTGTGTGAACAGGCTTGTAACTCTTTTATGAATCCACGATTTATCAGAGCATTCACTAATTAAATCTGATGAAAAAAACATTTTTACTGTTTCTGCTTTTACTATCAACTCATCTCACCGCCTGGGCTTACCAATCAGAGCAATTAAAAGAGTCTCTGCAACAACTGTCTGATCTTGTAATAGAGAGGGATTCCACTATTCCCGGAGTTCTTATTCATGTGGAAGCACCTGATATCAAGCTTTCTCATTCTGTTTCTTCGGGGGTTTCTGAGATTAAAAGTCAGGCTTCTTTGAATCCGCAGGGAAGTGTGAGGATAGCAAGCAATACCAAAACGTATGTTGCGGTTTCTATTCTTCGGCTTTGGGAACAGAAAAAACTAAATCCCGACGACCCAATCAGCAAGCACATATCAAAAATACACACAGATATTCTTGAGGGTGATGGTTATGACTTGGACAACATCACTATTCGTCATCTGCTTACTCATACATCCGGTATGTACGATCACGCTTCCTCAAACACCTATTTCCAGAAAGTATTTTCTAATCCATCTTACGAGTGGACCAGAACAGAGCAAATTCAAGGCTGTGCAGATTGGGGTGATCCCCTGTTTGAACCGGGTGATCAATTCAGCTATTCTGATACAGGATACATTCTTCTTGGAGAAGTCATTGAAAATCTGACTGGAAATTCCTTAGGAGAAGCTGTCCGATCTCTTGTTGATTTTGAGAAGTTGGGTTTGGAATCTACCTGGTGGGAAAAAATCGAACCAAAACCGGAAACGGCTACTGATAGAATACATCAATATTTTCAAGGGAATGACACCTATGATTATGATCCGTCGTTAGATTTGAATGGCGGCGGCGGACTGGTTGCCAACACTAAAGACATGGCATTGTTTTACCAGAAACTGTTTTCAGGGAGTGTTTTCGAACACTCCGCTACACTGGATACCATGCTTACTAAAATAAATTTTCCGGAAAATTATACTCCTTCAAATGATTATAGAATGGGTATTTTTTTCACCGAAGTTAAGGGAACAGGAATGTATTCTCACTCAGGATTTTGGGGCACAGAGGCAACCTACATTCCCGAATTAAATGCGACGGTTTCGATTGCCACTACTCAGTTCGGAAAAATCAGAGTGATGAGACAGCTTTTAATGGATGTAATTGAAGTGCTGAAAGAACATAAAAAGGATTAAGTTGAGCCATATTGAATGGTTGGATGGAATGAGTATTCGTTTAATTAAGTTTTGTCCGGTAAATACTAAGTCAATCAAACAATGAAAAAAATACTCATTAC
>JBLLNP010000002.1:0-258176 GCA_048058975.1 Balneola sp. | reverse complement strand
AAAGCGGCTCATTCAGCGCGGTTCTTCAAAAATAATCCTGGAGAGTATGGTGAGGGGGATAAGTTTCTGGGAATTACGGTTCCCGATCAGAGAAAAGTAGCTAAGAAGTTCAAAGATATGCCTCTTGTGGAAGTTGAAAAGCTGTTTAGAAGCGATTATCACGAAAGCAGACTTACCGCCGTAATGCTGTTAGTTTATCGAATTGAAAAAAGAGATCAGAATGAAGTAGATGAGGTCGCTGATTTTTATCTGAAGAATATCGAATACGTAAATAATTGGGATATTGTAGATAGCTCCTGCCGTTTTATTCTAGGTCGTTTCTTAGAGAATAAAGACCGTGATCTTCTTTATGAGTTAGCCCGATCAGAAAATTTGTGGGAAAGAAGAATTGCTATTATTACCTGTTATCATTTCATAAAAAAGAACGATTTTAAAGACGCATTTGAGATATCTAAAATCCTCTTACGAGATACTCATGACCTGATTCATAAAGCTGTGGGCTGGATGTTAAGAGAAGTTGGTGGACAAGACGAAGTTGCTGAAGAAGAATTTTTACTCGAAAACAAACGGTACCAAAAAATGCCTCGTACCATGCTTCGCTATGCTATTGAAAAATTCGATGATGCAAAGAGAAAACGATACCTAAATGGCAGTGCTTAACTGTTCCGAATCCTTTTTAAAGGTAACTTTCACCTTTGTACCACTTCCTGAGTCGCGTTTCCCAATAGAATAAGAGCCCTTAAGCTGGGAAGTAAGCGTCTCGATAAGAGTAGATCCCAACGAACCAGATTTCTTCATTTCATTTTCTTCTACACCTACACCGTTATCCTCTACAATCATCTGAATCTCTCCTTCTGTTTCCTTCATAAAAACACTGATCTCTCCTTTTTCGGAAACATTAAAAGCATGTTTATAACAGTTCACAATTATTTCATTAAGAAGCAAAGAACATGGAATCGCCTGATTAATCCCCAGAGAAACAGAATCAATATCTGTTTTAAAACTGATTTCCTTGCTATCGTTCAAATGCATACTGCTAATCGCCTGCATTAAATCATTCACATACGTTCTGTAATCAATAAAAGCCAGAGTATCGCTTTGGTATAGCATTTCATGAACCAATGAGATTGATTGAATCCTCGTCTGACTTTCTTTCAGAGCCTTGTCCACTTCTTTGTTTTTAGTCTCATAGGCTTGAAGTTGAAGGATACCAGAAATCACAGCGAGGTTGTTTTTCACCCTATGATGAATCTCAGACAACAAAACTTCTTTTTCTTTTAATGATTTCTTGAGCTTCTCATCGGCTTTTTTACGTTCACTTATATCAGTAGCTACGCATACACTCCCCACTTTCGTGCCATTTACATTGATCAGTTCTGCTTCAGAAAATAAGACCGGAATACTTCTTCTTCTTTTGGTTAAAAGACTGAATTCAAAAATATTTCCATTTTTACTTTTCTTCTCATAAATCCCACCCATTGAATTAAAGTCGTAGAAATCTCTTACTGGTTTGCCCATAATTTCATCTTTTGAATAATGCAGCATTTCAAGACCGGCTTTGTTAATGCCAACAATGTTTCCCACGTCATCAGTAACTATTAACGTTTCCTGAATTGATTCAATAATGCTGTCCAGGTAATCCCTGGCTATGGTTCGCTTTTTGAGATTAGAGGCCATTTCATTAAATGAGGCAGCCAACTCACCTATTTCATCTTTATTTGACACTTCTGTTCGTTCTTCGAGGTCTCCATCGCCGAATTTCTTCGCACTTTCATTAAGCTTTTTCAAAGGATTTGCGATCGAACGATATACATAGAGTGCTATCAGAATAGATAAAATCACACAAACGATAGATACGAGAGCGATCCCGTAGGTGGCTTGCTCAAGTTTTTCGTTGAGGGCAAGATTTTGAGCAGCCTGCTTTTCAATCACATGTTCTCTTAGATGTGAAATTACAGGAATTAACCTGTTTCTGAAGTGAGGATTAATAGATGTGTTAAACAGGATATCTGCCTGAATACTATCTTCCTTTTCTAAATCCAGCCAGTTTGTAGCCAAACTTGAATAAAGCTTTACACGTTCCTCAAGCCTCTGAAGATTCTCCATTGTTTCCATTTCGTCGGAGATATCTTTCTCTAAAATAAACGCTCTTATACTCTCAATAGAATTATCAATCTGTTTAAGCTGATCGTGGAACTGCCGTGTTAGCAGAGAAATAGTTGGTTCATCGATGGTTGTTTGTCCGTCAAAATCTGTATCAGCTTCCTTAATAGAAGTGAGATAGATGAGTGTTTGATATAACCCTCTTTCAAGTCCCGCGGTAATTTCTACAAGTTTGGTGGTCTCAATATTATTCGTAACAAGCTGATTTTGGACAGAGTTTGAGTACCACTGCGAGACTATACCTACAGTAGCAATAAGTATGCTTATGCATACAAAACTAACAATGATTTTATTACCCAGTTTCAAAACGTATTCCTTTTCAGGAAGTTATCAGATGTTCTAAGTAATCACCATTGGCACAGATTAGAAAAGATTCATGTAACATTTGGGAAGTAGGTGTACTTTTTGAACCCTACCTCTCTCTGCTTGTTCAATTCGCTTTTTTGTACGCACAGAAATATAGTTCTGCTACTTCAGTTTTAAGGTTTAACCTATTAATAAATTAGAGTTCTGTGCGGGAAACCGCTATTTAATCTTTACTTAATACTTTAAGAAATGCTCTCTTAAAATGCTCAATCTCTTTTGGTAGCCCAATAGTAACCCTAACACAATTCGGTAGACCAAACGCGTTTATTCTTCTCAGAATAACTCCTTCCTCCAGCATCTTCTGGGTGAATGAAATTGCTTCTTCATCGCTATCAAAAACCATCATTACAAAATTAGCAATGGATGGTATATACCTCACTTTTTGCTCATCAAAAAAAAGATATAACTCTTGCTTTCCTTTCTGAACAACTTCTCGGCTCTGTTCTAAAAATTCTCCATCTTTATAAGCAGCCAATGCTGCTGCCTGACCTAACCCTCCAGGTTCGAAAGCGAGTTTTGTTTTTAGCATATAATCGATCAGAGTCTTATCGGCAATTCCATATCCTACTCTGAATCCCGCTAATCCATACCCCTTCGAAAAAGTTCTGAGTGTAATCACATTTTTAAAATCATAGCTCAAAACATCAGGATAGTCATCTACATGATGAGCGAATTCATAGTAAGCTTCATCCATAATTACGAGCACATCTTCGGGTACATTAGCCATTAGCCACTCGAACTCATCTTTAGTGATGTATGTACCTGTAGGATTATTAGGGTTAGCGATGTACAACATCCTGGTATCTTCATCAATGGCATTAACCATTGCCTTTACATCAAATCTATAGTCTTTGGTAACGGGTATTTTTTTGATCTTTACCCCTCTTATCTGAGCCTGAACATAAATCCCTATGAAAGTCACATCAGCAGTAATGATGTTCTGCTTATTCAGGAAAAAAGTCTTGCAGAGAATCCCCAGTAAACTTTCCGAACCTGATCCGACAATTATATTTTCCGGCTGTACTCCAAGCCGTTCAGAAATAGCACTCCTGAGTTTCTTTGAAATCGGATCAGGGTAATCATGAATAACTTTAATAGCTTCTTCCACCGCCTTTTCTACTGTTTTACTGTGACCCAGTCGGTTTTCATTGGAAGCGAGCTTTGAGATTTGTTCGGGGTGATAAGCTTCCACTACTTCGGCAATTGTCTTTCCGGCCACATAAGGTTTTAATTGTTCGATGTTGGCTGGCACAATGGGTTTGGAAGTAGGTGAATTCATTTCAAGTCTTTTTTGATCTAAAATTACAACTAATAAAGCGCTTTTTATAATCTCAAAAGTTCCAGCCTTTATAGTTTTACATCGTCTATTCATTCTTTATTTTGTTGGCATGAAAAACATCATCATCACTGGTGCCAGTAAAGGAATTGGTTACGCTACAGCCCTACATTTTGCAAAAAAGGAGCACAAGGTATATGCTCTTGCAAGATCGTCCGAGCATTTAAATGATCTAAAAAAAGAAGCCTATTCGGGAGAAATAATTCCTGTTTCCATTGATCTTACGTCACAAAGTGAAGTAGAAGCTTTTCTTACCAAGTTAACCGAAAATTTAGAAATCGATGTGCTTGTGAATAATGCCGGAGCATTGATCAATAAGCCTTTTATGGAATCTGATATTAGTGACTGGATGTTTCAGTTGGATGTGAATTTGCTTGCTCCTGTGCGATTGATTAAAGCTTTGAAGAATCGTTTTTCTTCCGGAAGTCATATCGTTAATATTAGCAGCATGGGTGGGTTTCAGGGTAGTTCGAAATTTCCTGGTTTAGCAGCTTACAGTGCTTCTAAGGGCGCTCTTTCTATTCTTACTGAATGCTTAAGTACCGAATTTGCAAGTGATAAAATAGCCGTAAATTGTTTGTGTCTGGGTGCTGTTCAAACCGAAATGCTTAATGAAGCCTTTCCTGGGTATGAGGCTCCAACAAAACCTGAAGAAATGGGAAGTTTTATTGCTGACTTCAGCTTAAAAGCTCATTCTTTCATCAATGGAAAGATAATTCCGGTTGCTTTAAATAATCCCGGTTAGCCCGTGGTAAAGCCAATCAATTTTGTTAACTTTGTTCAAACCAGAACCACTTACTCATACGATGAAGAATATTTTACTTAGCTTATTATTCTTGCTCACCGTTTTTACATTTTCTCCCTCCAATCTAAAAGCACAAACTGTAGAATTACTTGCAGGGAATACCCTTAATGGAGCCATGAATGGGGTACTTCTTGGTGGTGCTAGCATGGCTGTATCGAATAGCAGCGATTTTTATCCGTTACAAGTTGGTTTAGGACTTGGAACTCTCTATGGAATCGGAATGGGAGCTTTTGATATTGTACAAGGTGGAGGTAAGGAAGTTCTTGTTTCTGGACTATTCAATGATGGGAGCAATAGCTCCATTATAGTATTGCTTGATACTTTTTATGGTGCAGCTGCCGGAGCTGTAATTGTTACTTCCATTATGTTGGTTGCGAATGAACCTCTTATTGAGGGTTTACAATATGGAGCCGGAATTGGTGGCTTTATCGGTTTTGGGTTCGGGGTATTTGACACCTTCTTTTTAGCCAAGAGAACTACCGCCTCCATAGCAGGTACTTATCAACCAAATACTAACGCAAGTGGGGTCTTAGGATTGGGCTTCGAAAATGGAACTTCAGTAGGACTAATCAATCCAACATTATTCAGTTCCATTCAACTTGATAATAATAGCTTTAACCACTCAGTCAACCCTGCTGTTGAATTCCTGAATCTTCGGGTTAACTTTTAGCCTGAATCTCAGCCAGAGTCCTCAAGACTTCCCGAACTGTATTAATATGCCCACTTAATGAAGGGTGAAGTCCGTCTGTAAGATAATTCCAGGCTTTTGGTTCATCTTCTCCCATGCGTATACACTTAGGATCTACTATTCCCCCGGTTTTACCTGATACCAGTTGCTGTACTTGCTCAAGATCCTCCCGTTCAATGGTAAATTCATAAATAGGATTTGAAGCTAATAATTCTGAAATAACAGG
Source organism: Balneola sp. (assembly GCA_048058975.1). GTDB lineage: Bacteria > Bacteroidota > Rhodothermia > Balneolales > Balneolaceae > RHLJ01. The sequence continues at coordinate 252,592 of JBLLNP010000002.1, read as the reverse complement.
CGTTGGAGTGATCCAAAGAGTCGGATTTTCCACCTGTTCTTCAAGTATTTCGTGAATGGTATTCAGGTTCTCCCAGGTTTCTGAGAGTGGAATCAATGTTCTCTGGGGTGCAATGTTCAAGCGTTGGATGTCAAATGTACCCAGTGAAACAAACACCCAGTCGGGTTCATGGAGTAGTACATCCCGGTCTAGCCTTTTCAAAGCATCGGTAGTAGTATTATAAGCCACTCCTGAATTAATAAAAGTAAAATCAGCATTCTCAAAAGTGATTTCTAACACATATTTCAAAATCGTAAACCAGCCTTGTGCGTCTTCGGTTGAAGAATCCCCCAGTGCTACAATTGTTTCTTCTCCATCAAAAGGAAGCTTATCCATAAGGTCGATAATCTCATCTTCTTTTAGTAGCTCAAGTGCGCCTTGTTTAGCGTTCTCATCAAGATTCTTTCGAAATGTCTCAAGCTCATCCCGCGTAATTCCCAAAAGTCCGGCTTCAACATCAATATTATTTCTTCCTGGAAACAACGGGTGTCTCTTTTCCGCATGAAAAAAAGGAATCATAAACTGTTCCAATACACTTTTCTCTTCTTCACTTAATCTATTCTTTGCCATTAATTTATTTGATTTATCAATATTTCTGCGATTTCAGGAACTCCTTCTAACGCTGTTTTTCTACTATGCGTCCAACCTGAAAAGCTATAAAGTTCTGGAGTTGAAGGATCAACAATATATTTTGGTATTCCATCTTTTGCATAATTAACAAGACCTGCTGCAGGATAAACAGCGAGAGACGTTCCTATCACCAATAAAATATCTGCTTCCATAACCTCGGTTGCAGCCTTTTCAATCATTGGAACCATCTCTCCAAACCAAACTATGGCTGGCCTTAATTGCGAACCATCAGCCGATTTATCACCCGGTTTTATTTCTTGATAGCCAATATCAATAATCTCTTCAGGATTATTTTCACTCCTGGCTTTGGTTAGTTCTCCATGCAGATGGATAATATTTGATGACCCAGCTTTTTCATGAAGATCATCTACATTTTGAGTGACAATGACTACCTCGAAATACTCTTCTAATTGCTTCAGAGTCTCATGTGCCTTATTTGGCATGGCTTGTGCCGCTTGTCTTCTCCTGAGATTATAGAAATCAAGAACTTTGACCGGATTTGCATACCAACCTTCAATTGATGCAACCTCGTGTACATCAAAGCCTTCCCATAGCCCTCCTGAATCACGGAAAGTGGCTAATCCACTTTCGGCACTTATTCCTGCACCTGTAAGAACAACGAGTTTCTTATTTGGCATCTACCGCGAGAAGCCTGAACCAGTTGCTGTCTTCATGATAGTTATCTACCACTTCCAAAACAGGAGCTGTTTTAAAAGAGCTAAGAATGGAATTGATTTCTTCCTGAAGAACATTCACCGCATTTTGAATTAGCTCAGAGTTGAAGCCCTGATCCCCAAGATTTAGCGTAAATTCCATAGATACAAGTCTGCCAAGTGCTTTTCCTAATTCTACTAACTTACGCTGTGGCATCTTAGGGTCGATTTCAAAATTAAGGATATCCTTAAAATAATCTGAAGATCTGACTGTAAGATCATAATCACTTAAAAACTCATACAAATTCGAGCTTTTAAGTTTCCTCATCATTTTCAATACTGATTCAGAGATTTGCTGATATAGAATATCATTTGAACCTTCAAAAATCTGGAAAGGACGACTATCAACCGTAGATCTTCCAGCAATATGATCAAGGCGATACCCTTTAGCTCCGGTAAGTTGCAGTAAGGATTGAGAAGCTCGTTGCATATAATCAGTTACAACTGATTTAATTGAATTAGCTTCCACATCCATCCGGGCAGTATTCTTTGTTAAAGGAACATTTGTGCTGGTAAAATTGCACATCGCTGAACAAACCGTAAAGTAAGACTGTAATTTATTGATCCTTGCTTTTACCTGATCATAATCTACCAGGCTTTGTCCTCCTACAAAACGTTCTCTGCAATGGGTGATAGCTTCTTCCATCATTCGCCTAAGAAAACCCATTCCCATTCCCGGAAATTGTAAACGACTCCTGTGAAGCAGGTCTAACATTAGCGTGATACCTGTTCCTTTCGGCTTCAATTTATGAGAAGCAGGTACTTCTATATTTACACGATTCTTGCCATATGGAAGCATATACAAACCAAGATTATTGTAGTACTCTTCAACATTGATGCCTCCGTTTCTTGTATCATGAACAAAGAAAGAAATATCTCTTCCGAGCTCTCCTTCAGTATTCAACTCTCGGGCAGTCATTAGCCAATAATCGGCCATACCTGTAAGTCCGGCCCAGTGCTTAAGCCCTTTTATTTGATATGTATCAGTTTCATAGTTTTTGGTGTAGGAGGTTTGCATCTTAAGAGCCTCTGAACCAAAATCAGGTTCAGTGATCATTAGTCCACCCATCTTATTAGCATTGATTACACGATTATACACTTCCTTTTTAACCGATTCATCTGCATAATTTGCAATAGGTTGCAAGAATAACGCTCCATTAATACCCATCATCAAAGAAAGTGGTAGAGATTCGTATGAACTTGCTTCCAGCATTGATAAAGCTTCGGCAGTATTACCACCAAAGCCTCCATACTCAGATGGGATAAAAGCAGCTAAGGGAGTTGTATCTAGTATCTTTGTTAAAGAGATTTCAGAAATTCCTCTTTCTAATGCTTCTTCATTAACCCCTTTGGTTGAAGAAAAAATTTCAGAAAGTTTTGCCTTGTACTCTTTTAGAAACAATTCGAAATCAAACATGCCTTATGTTTTAATGAACACTTTAATGTATCAATATACGACATATCAATTTAATAGTGTTTATATCATGTAAATAAAAAAAGCCCTGATCAGCGGGGCTGAACAGGGCGTGGAAAGAAAGAAGAGGCGGCGACCTACTCTACCGCAAAGCAGTACCATCGGCGCTGCAGGGCTTAACGTCCGTGTTCGGGATGGGAACGGGTGGGGCCCCTGCGCAATAGCCACCTCAATCTAAAGTCTTCAATAAAATGGAGTTCTTTGACATGGGAAGAAGTTGTAAAGTAAAGGAGTTGTTTGTAGAACTTTGTGTGCTGGTCTTGCCCCGCGGTAAGGCGGTGCAAGCCATATAAACAAAGCCAATGGCCTGATTAGTACGGCTCGGCTAAACATGTTGCCATGCGTACACCTGCCGCCTATCTACCCGGTCGTCTTCCGGGAGGCTCATAGGGAATACTTATCTTGGAGCGTACTTCGCGCTTAGATGCGTTCAGCGGCTTATTACTTCCGCACATAGCTACCCTGCGATGCATGCGACCACACAACAGGTACACTAGCGGTGCGTCCACTCCGGTCCTCTCGTACTAGGAGCAGCCCTCCTCAATATTCCTACGCCCACAGCAGATAGAGACCGAACTGTCTCACGACGTTCTGAACCCAGCTCGCGTACCGCTTTAATTGGCGAACAGCCAAACCCTTGGGACCTTCTCCAGCCCCAGGATGCGATGAGCCGACATCGAGGTGCCAAACCTCCCCGTCGATATGAACTCTTGGGGGAGATAAGCCTGTTATCCCCGGAGTACCTTTTATCCTTTGAGCGATGGCCCTTCCATGCGGTGCCACCGGATCACTAAACCCCACTTTCGTGCCTGCTCGACCTGTATGTCTCGCAGTCAAGCACCCTTATGCTTTTACACTCTACGCACGATTGCCAACCGTGCTGAGGGTACCTTTGGGAGCCTCCGTTACTCTTTAGGAGGCGACCGCCCCAGTCAAACTACCCACCATACACTGTTCCCCGCAAAGGGTTAGACTCCACCTGTATCAAGGGCGGTATTTCAAGGGTGACTCCACAACGCCTGGCGACGCCGCTTCAAAGTCTCCCGCCTATCCTACACATGATACAGCTAAAGCCAATGTAAAGTTGTAGTAAAGGTTCACGGGGTCTTTTCGTCCCGCTGCGGGTAATCGGCGTCATCACCGATACCACAATTTCACCGAGCTCATGGCCGAGACAGTGCCCAAGTCGTTACACCATTCGTGCAGGTCGGAACTTACCCGACAAGGAATTTCGCTACCTTAGGACCGTTATAGTTACGGCCGCCGTTTACTGGGGCTTCAGTTAAGAGCTTCGCCGAAGCTAACCCCCTTCCTTAACCTTCCAGCACCGGGCAGGTGTCAGTCCCTATACATCGCCTTGCGGCTTAGCAGAGACATGTGTTTTTGGTAAACAGTCGCTTGGGCCTTTTCACTGCGCCCCTCCAAAGGAGGGGGATCCTTCTCCCGAAGTTACGGATCCAATTTGCCTAGTTCCTTAGCCATGATTTACTCGAGCACCTTAGGATACTCTCCTCACCCACCTGTGTCGGTTTGGGGTACGAGCGCTCTGGACAAACTACGACGCTTTTCTTGGCAGCATGATTACCTCCACTATCCCTTCATCGTGAGAATCCGGGTACTGTCGGGGTTCAGCCGTACATGGAGCGGATTTGCCTACTCCAAAGCCTACGCCCTTTAACGTGCATTCGTCAGCACGCGGGAGTGTCACTTCTGCGTCACGCCTTAGCCACGCGTCCAGACCGGTAGCGGAATATTTAACCGCTTTGCCATCGGCTTCCCCGGCCTTACCGGGTACACCTTAGGTCTCGACTAACCCTGATCCGATTAGCGTTGATCAGGAACCCTTGGGTTTACGGTGGAAGGGTTTTTCACCCTTCTTATCGTTACTCATGCCTACAGTTTCGCTTCCAGCCGCTCCAGCATCCCTCGCGGATACGCCTTCGATGCAACTGGAATGCTCCCCTACCGAATTATTCATTCCCACAGCTTCGGCAAATGACTTATGCCCGATTATTATCGACGCCGAGTCGCTTGACTAGTGAGCTATTACGCACTCTTTAAAGGAATGGCTGCTTCTAAGCCAACCTCCTAGTTGTCTGAGCAACTCAACTTTCTTTGATCAACTTAGCCATTATTTAGGGGCCTTAGCTGGTGGTCTGGGTTGTTCCCCTCTCGCCGCAGGACGTTATCACCCTGCGACTGACTGCCTGGTGGCTCTGTGCCGGCATTCGGAGTTTGTCAGGGGTTGGTAGGCGGTGAAGCCCCCTAGCCCTATCAGTGCTCTACCTCCGGACAGACAAAACCAGACGCTATACCTAAATATATTTCGGGGAGTACGAGCTATCTCCAAGTTTGATTGGCCTTTCACCCCTATCCACAGCTCATCCCAAGACTTTTCAACGTCAACGGGTTCGGGCCTCCATGGCGTTTTACCGCCACTTCACCCTGGCCATGGATAGATCACTTGGTTTCGCGTCTACCCCGCTGTACTGCGCGCCCTGTTCAGACTCGCTTTCGCTACGGCTGCACCCCTTAGGGGCTTAACCTCGCACAACAGGAGTAACTCGTAGGCTCATTATACAAAAGGCACGCCGTCATCCCAGTAAACTGAGACTCCGACCGCTTGTAAGCACACGGTTTCAGGTACTATTTCACTCGCCTTCTCGGCGTTCTTTTCACCTTTCCCTCACGGTACTGGTTCACTATCGGTCATACAGATGTATTTAGCCTTACCGGATGGTGCCGGCAGATTCACGCAAGGTTTCACCGGCCTCGCGCTACTCAGGATACCCGCCCACAAACACTCCGTACACCTACAGGGCTTTCACCTTCTGTGGCGCTGCTTTCCAGGCAGCTTCGATTTAAGAGTCTTTGCTTTATGCAGGTCCTACTACCCCGCAGCCCGTAGGCCGCGGTTTGGGCTGTTCCGCGTTCGCTCGCCACTACTTGCGGAATCACTGTTGTTTTCTCTTCCTCCCCCTACTTAGATGTTTCAGTTCGGGGGGTATGCCTCCTCGAAAGGATATCCCTTGCGGGATGGGTTGCCCCATTCGGAAATCCACGGATCACAGCTCTTGTGCAGCTCCCCGCAGCTTATCGCAGCTTTACACGTCCTTCTTCGCCTCTGTATGCCTAGGCATCCACCGTGTGCCCTTACTCGCTTTTCTTATATGGCTTGCACGACCCGCTCGCGCGGCGTACAAACCTAGCTTTTTGGTTCTATTGTGGTCTGGATGTGGGACGAACCGCATCCAGATACCTTGGCGTATTACCTGCAGATCATCGCTGATCCACACGCAACACTGAGTTTAATACTTTGCAGTATTAGACCTTTATTTTACATTGTTACTTCTTCACCATGTCAAAGAACTGCCCGTAGCACGGGCAAGCTGTTACGGTTAGCCTTCATGGATACTTACATATCCAATCCCTCAAACCTAAAACATTCATCGTGGCAAGCCTCGGGATATTCCATCCTCTCAACTACTTACCTCATTCATTAAATCAAAAATTTCTGTGGAGCTACGGGGATTCGAACCCCGGACCCCCTGCTTGCAAAGCAGGTGCTCTAGCCAGCTGAGCTATAGCCCCAAACACCTTGTGGGCTTGGGAGGACTTGAACCTCCGACCTCACGCTTATCAGGCGTGCGCTCTAACCACCTGAGCTACAAGCCCCGCTTGGGCATCTCGCACAGGCAGCCTGGCCGCCTTCCGACGGGGCTCTGCCCGCTGTATAAAAAGAAGCAATAAACAGATTGTTTGACGAGCTTGCGCAGGTTCGTCGATTACCAAAGTAATCCGCTCTCCTTGAAAGGAGGTGATCCAGCCGCACCTTCCGGTACGGCTACCTTGTTACGACTTAGCGCCAGTTACCAGGCTTACCCTAGGCAGCTGCTTCCCGAAGGTTAGCGCACCGACATTAGGTACTCCTGACTTCCATCGCTTGACGGGCGGTGTGTACAAGGCCCGGGAACGTATTCACCGCGTCGTTGCTGATACGCGATTACTAGCGATTCCAACTTCACGGAGTCGAGTTGCAGACTCCGATCCGAACTGAGATTGGTTTTATAGATTTGCGCCCCATCGCTGGGTGGCGACCCATTGTACCAACCATTGTAGCACGTGTGCAGCCCTGGACGTAAGGGCCATGATGACTTGACGTCGTCCCCACCTTCCTCACTACTTGCGTAGGCAGTCTGGCTAGAGTCCCCACCATTACGTGCTGGTAACTAACCACAGGGGTTGCGCTCGTTGCGGGACTTAACCCAACACCTCACGGCACGAGCTGACGACAGCCATGCAGCACCTTCCATAGCGTCCCGAAGGAACTTTCTGTTTCCAGAAATAGCGCTGTGGATTTAGCCCAGGTAAGGTTCCTCGCGTTGCATCGAATTAAGCCACATGCTCCACCGCTTGTGCGGGCCCCCGTCAATTCCTTTGAGTTTCATCGTTGCCGACGTACTCCCCAGGTGGCATACTTAATGCGTTAACTGCAGCACTGGCCCCGAAAGGCCAACACCTAGTATGCATCGTTTACGGCGTGGACTACCAGGGTATCTAATCCTGTTCGCTCCCCACGCTTTCGTGCCTCAGCGTCAGTTGTAGACCAGCAGGCCGCCTTCGCCACTGATGTTCTTCGTAATATCTATGCATTTCACCGCTACACTACGAATTCCACCTGCCTCTTCTACACTCAAGACTGCCAGTATCCAAGGCCATTTTACCGTTAAGCGGCAAGATTTCACCCCAGACTTAGCAGTCCGCCTACGCACCCTTTACACCCAATGATTCCGGACAACGCTTGCACCCTCCGTATTACCGCGGCTGCTGGCACGGAGTTAGCCGGTGCTTATTCACCAGGTACCGTCAATCCAGGGCGAACCCCGGGCTTTCTTCCCTGGCAAAAGCCGTTTACAACCCATAGGGCCGTCTTCCGGCACGCGGCGTGGCTGCGTCAGGCTTTCGCCCATTGCGCAAGATTCCTCACTGCTGCCTCCCGTAGGAGTCTGGGCCGTGTCTCAGTCCCAGTGTGGGGGATCATCCTCTCAGACCCCCTAGCTATCATCGCCTTGGTACGCCATTACCGCACCAACTAGCTAATAGCACGCAGACCCATCTTTACCCGGCCGAAACCTTTAACAACTATGGCCATGCGGCCCCGCTGCATTATGCGGTATTAGCACCAGTTTCCCAGTGTTATCCCCCAGGCAAAGGCAGGTTATCTACGCGTTACTCACCCGTCCGCCAGTCTCCAGCAATTGCAAGCAACTGCCTTCTCCTTCGACTTGCATGTGTTAAGCCCGCCGCCAGCGTTCGTCCTGAGCCAGGATCAAACTCTCCATTGTAATATTTATATATAACTTTTGAGCCGATCCCGCGCTCACTCTCATTCAAAAGAATTTCCGAGCTCTCGCTCGCACAAACAATCTGTCTATTGCTTCTCAATATGTCATAGAACTTGTCTTTCAGAGATAAAAAAAGCTGATCAAAACAATTGTTTTTAACCAGCGATTTCATTTCCTCGAAAGGATTACAAAGGTACGGCAAAGATCGGGTTCTTAGCAAGTTTTATTTGAAAGAAATTTTACTTTTTCGACTATAAATTTTTACTGAATTCTCTAAGCTATTAATTGCTTCGAGTTACCTCTGGATCCTCTTCAAAATCTTTAAATAGTTTCACTCCTAAATACATTAGTGGGGTATCAAACAGAGCAAAAAAGAACTTGAATAAGTAGGAATTCAAAATGAGAATAATTACCGCACCGATACTATTAATGTTGTCTCCCAAATTACCTGCAACATAGAGAATAGTAATAATAGCTGTTGAGTCAACTAACTGGCTGAACATGGTGGATCCGTTATTCCTTAACCAAAGGTGTTTTCCATTCGTCTTTTTTTTCCAAAAGTGAAATAAACGGACATCCACACTTTGTGCAATCAAGTACGCAATCATACTGGCAATTACATTTCCAACCATAAATTCATACACACCTTCAAACAAATCGAGTCCACCGCTTACCCCTAGTGAATTTGGTAACCAGTGATTCACCGACATCAAAAAGAGCATAAAGAAATTCATTGCAAAACCGATCCACACAACAAGCTGAGCTTTCTTTCTACCAAATAACTCTGAAATTAAGTCGGTAGCCAGAAAAGTAAATGGATATGCAACAACACCAGCAGGTACGCTCATCGTATAATGAGCACCATCACGAACAAGCTTTGGAGTTATAGCCTGAAGCCATCCGGGTAAATCCATTTCAAAAATGGTAACAAACTTTGTGGTACCTATTATATTTCCTAAAACCAGAGAGGTAAGAAAAATACCCGAAAGTGTAAGAAATAGCGCATCTCTTTTGTGATTCATCAGTAAACAGTCGATGTTTTAAAATTGCAGCAATTAACAAACTGTTTCAAACAAAATCATATTTAATTGCTAACAGAATGAACTTCCATTTCATTAGGTTTGTTTGCCGTAGAAACTATTCATTATGACAGCAGAACAAATTAATTCCAAAATCGAAATTACCTGGAAAGCGGTTGAGCTTTTTGAAAAAAATGGAAAGGTATCTATTCCAGATTTGGTAGATGCTACCGGTAAAAGCGCTACTGAAATCTATTCCTTGTTTTCGAACAAAAAGGCCATTCTTTCATTTTACTATCCAGCACTTATATATCAATACTGGGCTATGATCGAGGAGATTGATGGATTTGAAGAGTATTCTCTTAGCGAGAAAATCTCCAATTTCATTTACACAATATTTGATATGATGGGTGAAAACTCAAAATTTGTAAATGAAACCTTTGTAAAATATGTGTTTAATGAAGGATCAAAATCTGACCTTCATAAAGAGGTAACTTCTCTGTTTAAAGATTTTCTTACCTCGGATGGAGAAATAGCAGTAAGCGCCGGTTTTTTCATGAAGGATTATTTTTATTCGCTCTTAGCCAGTCAATATCTCTTCCTTATCGATTTCTGGCGAAAGGACAAATCTGAAGATAAAGAGAGAACACTGGCACTTTCAGACAAGCTAACTTCCCTTCTTCAAGAAGCAGTGTATAACAAGACCCTCGACAAAACCTTCGATCTTGTAAAGTTTGTTTTTAGTTCAACTGGTTTTGGCAAAGATATTCCATTTATAGGTGACTGCATGACTGATTTATTCGGTGATAATGCTGATAAAGAAAAAAAGGAGGATGAAAATGAGTGATTTTCCATATTCAAAATTTGAGCGGAGTAAAATTATTGCCAAAACAGGAATTAAAGTAGGCACTAACTATGCTCAACGATATATCAGAAAAAAGGTTGGTGTAGCTAATGGCGATGACAAAGAATTTCATACTAATAACGCCAAGGAAGTTTTTAAGGAATTCACAAAACTGAGAGGGACTGCTTTAAAAATCGCCCAGGGGATGAGTATGGATCAGGGCTTTCTACCGGAGGAATTCGCTGAGGTAATGAGTCAGGCACAATATTCAGTACCTCCTATAAATAAAGCTCTGGTTCGTACAATCATTAAAAGAGAATTGGGAGATTACCCGGAAAAACTCTTTGCAAAGTTTGAATCTGAAGCTTTTGCAGCCGCCTCTATTGGTCAGGTGCACAGAGCAGAATTGAAAGACGGTAAAAAAGTAGCTGTAAAAATCCAATACCCTAATGTTCGGGAGACGATCAACTCCGATATGGCAGTGGCTAAATCTCTAGCTAAACGAATCATAAAAAAAGGGCAGGATATTGATCCTTATTTCAATGAAATCAAGAATACTTTGATGGAGGAAACGGATTACAAACACGAAGGTTTTCAAATAGACCAGTTCAGAAAACGCTTTGGGAGTGATAAAATCATTATCCCGGAGTGGATCCAGGAATATTCTACCGAAAAAGTGTTATGCATGAGTTTTGTGGAAGGACGACATCTTGGTGACTTTCTTAAAGAAAATCCTAGCCAGGAAGAGCGCAATCATTTTGGTCAGCTGATTTGGGATTTCTTTCATGAAGAAATCCGAGTTGGCGGATATGTTCATGCAGATACTCATCCCGGCAACTTTCTTTTTACTTATGAGGGTGAACTAGGAGTAATTGATTTTGGATGTGTAAAACTATTTCCGGAAGAATTCTTCACTAATTATTTGAAACTACTTCCAACCCATCTTGCCAACGATCAGGATGCTATTCGTGACTTATATATTAAGTTGGATGTAATCAATCCGGATGCCAAAGAACAAGACAGAGAAACCGAATACTATAATTTCGCTCGTAACTATGGCATCATGTTTTCGAAGCCCTATAAATATGACGTGTTTGATTTCAGTGATCCAAAGTTTGATGCAGAAATCCGTCACTTTACCAAAGAAGCACCCCTTTCTAATGAGTTGAGAGGATCAAAACACTTCTTATACACAAGCCGAGTGCATACGGGGTTGTATAGTATATTGATTAAGCTAGGAGCACAGATTAAAACAACAGGAGCAAAAGAAATACTTAGTGAATTGCTGGATATGGAATTCGAATCCTTTCAGGAACCTGTTCCTGCTTGACTAGATAAATTTCCCTAAAGTCTCTTTAAGAGCTTCTTTTGTTATAGGTTTACTGAGAAATCCGTCTATTCCTGCTGCTTCGTACTTTTCCTGGTCTGTAATCATGGCGTTTGCAGTAATAGCTATAATAACAGGTTTCTTTTGTTTTATAAATTGATGGGAAATCAGCCTTGATGCTTCAAGTCCATCCATGACCGGCATCTGAATATCCATTAAAATTACATCGTACCACTTCTCTTTTATTTTCTTTACCGCTTCTTCTCCATTGTTTGCAATTTCAATCGAAGTGAGCCCGTAGCTCTCAAGCATTTTTTGAATTACAATCTGGTTAATTCGTACATCCTCTGCTATTAGAATTCTGATATCGGTAAGTGGTTTTTCTTTCAATTCCTGATCAACAGGTTTGTTAGGGTTAACCGACAAAGGCTCAAAAGGAAGTTCAAAGTAGAACGCAGAACCAACGCCCTGCTGTGATTGAAACCCAATTTCTCCACCCATTAAATTGATAAGATTTTTTGAAATAGAAAGCCCCAGCCCCGTCCCCTCAATATTAGAATCTCCACTTCCTTTATAAAACTTACTGAATAACTTATCCTGCCCTTCTTTGGAAATTCCTCTTCCGGTATCATTAATGGTAAATTTTACTCTAACGGATTTTTCGGTTGAGAAAAGCAACTCTGAACTTACTTCAACCACTCCTTCGTCGGTAAACTTAATCGAGTTGTTTAACAGGTTAAGTATCACCTGCCGGAAACGAAGTGCATCTCCAATTAATATTTCAGGTATCTTATCGTCATGCTTAACAATCAGCTCAATCTTATTCTCTTTTTGATCTAAGCGTGGTTTAACGATCTCGATCAATTTAGATATCTCTTTCTTTACCTCAATTTCACTTGATTGAATAACTAGCTTTCCATTTTCGATCAGGCTAATATCCAGAATGTCACTAATCAAACCGTGCAATAATTCGCTGCTATACGTAAGATTTGAAATAAGCTGCTCCTGGTCTTCGCTAAGTTTAGTTTCTTTTAGTAACTGGGAAATACCTACAATACCATTTAATGGGGTTCTCATTTCATGGCTAATAGTTGCTAAGAAATCCGATTTAGCTTTATCTGCGGACTGGGCATTTTCTTTTTCTATCTCCAGTTCCTGATTAATTACTTTTAACTTATACCGATCCTCTGAATAAGCTCTTTTAAATATATAGAGGCCAAAACCTAGAATGCATAAGGTGATAATATTAGCAATAGAAAGGTCTCGAACTCTGTCAACCTCAGATGCATAAGGCACGGCTAGCCCAGGAATATTAATCTCAGCTATGGCGTAGATGATTACTATGGCAAGAGATGCGCTAATAAAGGTTATATATGCCCTTAATGGCAATACCATTAAGCCCGACGCAAAAATTAGAATAAACATTTGGATTATTGCGCCGCTTATACCACCTGCAGGAAGCCAACTATAAATAAGTATAAACAAGGCCATTCCATAGTAAATGGCGGTAGCTACTTTAAACGAGGTTCCCAGTTTATACGCAATATAAATACCAGAGTATAAGCTAAGGGCGATGAAGTAGACTATTTTTATTGTAAGAGTATAGTCGAGAATTACCGCAAGAATACACCAAAAAATAAAAACCGATATAGTAAGCACCAGTGTAATTTCAAATAGCCTATATTCTAGCTTTTGATTTTTGTTGAAATTCGGTAATAGTCTTTTAATGCTCAAACGTTCAGGCTTGTTTGCTTTAAGATATAGATATTGATCTAGCAGTAAAACAAAAAGCACGGATAAATAATCCGTGCTTTTATAAATAAAACTACATTAATTGAGATTTAGTCATCAATCGAATTCAAATATTTATAAAACTCGCTGTCAGTTGAAATAATAAGCGAAGTTTCTGAATCAATCGTGTTTCGATAGGCTTCCATGCTTTTGGTGAAAGAGTATAAATCTCTAGCCGCAGCAGTGCGATTATACGCGGCATTATAGATAGCAGCGGCTTCGGCATCTGCCCGTCCCCGAATGGTTTCTGCCTCACGGAATGCTTCTGATTGTATGCGAAGTAATTCGCGCTCTTTCTCACCATTAATTCGAGATGATTCACCCTGACCTTCAGAACGGAATTTATCAGCAATTCGGTTACGTTCAGAAATCATACGGTCGTAAACTGTACGGCGAACTTCTTCAGCATAGTTAATTCTCTTAAAGCGAAAATCCAAAATCTCAAGTCCAAGATCTTCTGCTCGTTGGTTTGCAAGTTGAACAATTTGATTCTGAATATCTCCTCTTCCTACCGAAATAGATTGAAGTGAATCTTGTGCAATATCTGCAATTATTCCTTCTTGTGATGCTTCTCGGTTTGTGCTACGAATAAGTTCAACAAGATCATGCCCTGCTACAGCATTACGGGTCTCCCCATCCAGGATATCATCCAAACGGGATTGTGCTCCTAGTTCGTTTCCAAGTCGCTCGAAGTATTTAAGTGGATCTGTAATCTGCCATCTGGCGTACGTATCCACAAAAATGAACACTTTGTCTTTTGTTGGGACCTGGTTTGGATCACCATCCCATTCCAAATATCTTTTTTCAAATTTGTTGGCCTTTTGTAAAAATGGAATTTTCATTTTCAAACCGGGGTCGGTTACAGCCTCTCCTTTAGGTTCACCAAATTGAGTAATAATTACCTGATTGGTTTCATTTACAACATAAAATGCCTGAGTAGCTACTAACGCAATCGCTCCCAGTAAAATAATTAGTCCTATTCCTTTAACTTCTTTCATTTTGATTCCTCTTAATTTTGACTATTGCCGGTTTTTCTTGCGCCATCCATCTGAAGTTGAAGCAAAGGAATCACACTGTTTCCTTTCTCATCTGTGATGATTTTCTGGCCCATTTGAGGAAGAATGTCCTCCATCGTCTCAAGGAAGATTCGACGTTTCGTCACTTCAGGTGCTTTAATGTATTCAGCATATAAATCATTAAACCTTGATACTTCCCCTTCTGCTCTGTTTACACGATCTAAGGCATATCCTTCTGCCTGCTGGATAGTTTGTTCAGCCTCACCTGCTGCACGAGGTATTACACGGTTATAATCTGCACGAGCCTGATTGATGAGTGTCTCACGCTGCTGCTGAGCCTCGTTTACACCATTAAAGGAAGGTTTAACCGGATCCGGTGGATTAGCATCCTGAAGTACCACCTGTTCAATTTTAACTCCCATCTCGTATTCGTCGCTAATTTGTTGAAGAATTACTTCTACTTCAGTAGCAACTTCGGCTCGTCCAACCGTTAATACTTCATTTACTGTTCGGTCTCCTACAATCTGACGCATCGCTGCTTCAGAAACATCGCGAAGTGTTTCGTCAACGTTTCGAACTTTAAATAGGTAATTGTATGGGTTATCGATTCGGTATTGAACTACCCATTCTACGTCTCCAAGATTCAGGTCACCGGTAAGCATTAGTGATTCCCCACCGTATCCTGCTTTTCGATACGATGTATTTACACCTGCTGAGGCAGTACGGTATCCAAATTCCTGCTTAAGCTGCCGTTGAACGGGCACATATTCTACCTGATCGATAAATGGAATTTTGAAATTTAATCCCGGTTTAGCCTCTGATACATATTTTCCGAACCGCATGATTACCCCAACTTCTTCAGTTTCAACTGTAAAGAAGGAAGACATTGCGGCCGAAAGTACCAGAAACCCGACGACAATAAGCCGGATATTTTTTGTGATCTTTTCAAACTGCGGAGGCAAATTGAAATCGAAATTTGGTTCTTGAGCCATTTTTTTATTTCTATTGGTTAGATTTGATTAACGAGATTAGTATCCCAAACACTACGCCAAAAAAAGCGCCTGTGCTAAACTGTCAGTAAAGTGTTACACTTTAAGACAGATTACAGTTGTATCATCAGCGAGCTGGTAATTACTGAATTTCTGAACCGTTCGCTTGATTTCCTGCGCTATTTCACTGGAAGACAATTTTTCGGTATGAATCCGTTCCAATAATCTTGGAACTTCTTCAAAGCCAAAGCGCTCTCCCTGTTCATTAACCGCTTCGGGTAAGCCATCAGAATAGAGAAGAAATACATCCCCCTTTTTGAGCTTAAATTCCTGCGCTTGATAGACCGTGTCTTCTTTCACCCCTAAAGGATACCTGGGCTCGGGAGTTTGAATGAAATCCGCTACTCCATTTCTTTTTAGAATGGGTTTACAATGCCCCGCATTTACCACAGAAATTGTTTTTGATTCCAGATCGTACTTAGCCATTGCACAGGTAATAAAAGTACGCTTATCAGTTCTGGTATAAATAGGTTCGTTTACTTTTGTAAGTGCTACTTCAGGAGCGTCTTCTTTCATTCGGGCAAGCAATAAACCGCTTGTAAAAATAGCCGGCATTGCCGCACGCATAGCCTTTCCAGAAACATCAACAACTACCATGGTAAGACCTGTTGCTTTCCCATCTTCATCTTTAGATAATACGTAATCAAAATAGTCTCCACCTACTTCGAAGGATGGGAGGAAAAATCCATATACATCAAAACCTTCCCCAACGGGAGGCTGAACAGGCATGAGTTTGTATTGACTCTCGCGAGCAATTTCGATTTCCTTTTCAACACGTAAATGCTGGGCAATTCGCTCTTCGTATTCAGGAATATAATCGCCTACTTCTGAAACCGGCACTCCATAGCGGTAGGTAACGAATCCAAAAATGGGAATTCCTGCGATCAGAAATCCCTGAACCCACCAGGTTGATGCCATTTCTACACTATCCGAACCAATGTAAGGCATCATCAAAATCACACACACGAACACCCACCATGCAGTGTTAACCGTTACAATCCCAAACCTGTGATAAGCGAGTACCACCGCCAATGCAAGCATACTGAAGATGGTTACATCCTTCCAGATTTCAAGTGGTGTAGCCACCAATCTGCCAAGTAAACTTATAAGAAGAGTTGTAACGAAAACAGATACAGCAATAGACAGAAAATTTTGCTTAATCCAATGCCTGCAAAAGCCGTAAATAAACCCAATCTGTCCAAAGCCAATTAACCATACCGTGCTCCAGGCCGTCATATTGATTGTTAGAATCTTAAACCTGATACTTCCTTCAGCGTATCCAAATTGACTGTCGCTTTGCATAAAAAATGAATCCTGTAGATATACTCCACAAGCAAAAAGTCCAAGTAATAATCCGCCCAAAAAGAATCCATGAATCAGAGACGCACCTGTTTCTTTGATAAAAAACTTACGCTGCCAGAACGCGTCTATTAATTCCAGCTCTCCATTTTTCTGGCTTCTTGCAAATGCCTCCCAACTGATGTAGGCCATTGCGGCATATAACCCCATCACCAAACCATACAATAAATTATTCAGAGAGATCATGAATAAGCCTTCCGCGTTAAACAAGTCTCCGAATACATCTGTGTAAAATATTTCTCTCCATCCAAAAAAAGCGGTGGCTATAAGAACGAAAATAGCCAGCGATCGACGCCACTCAACTTTTCCTTTAAAAATATTGCGAATGCCAACAGCAAACACCAAAATGGCCAGAACCACAGCCATTACCACTAATACATAGGTGAAAATTGGGAAGTCAGAAAAGAAATCTACATTCAGGTCTTCAGGCTCAAGCTCATTTTTTGCAACAAACGAACTAACCTGGTAGCCAAATTTTGTATTAAAACCAGTAGCGGTTTGAAACTCTTTAAAAACCTGGTTTAATGACAAACTAAGAGTTTCAGGACCGGTAGCAACTCCGGGACGCCTCACCCATTCGATATCTATAGTAGGTGATTCTGAATTACCTAACTCAGCCTGGGGTTGACTAATCGCTTCACCTTCAACACTGAACAGAAGAGAATCGCTTACCTGAGAATTCAAAGGAACATAATCATTTAAATTATACCCAAAAACATCTCCTACAATTTTACTTGCAACAGCCTCTATGGAATCTCCTTGTACAAAAGTTGGGTTAGAAAACTCTGGATTCGTACTCAACCTAATAACATTCCCAAGGTTTGAAGTTCTGATCCCAAGTTTACCTACCGACTGAAACGCGGTGTTTATATTGAGTACCATATCGTCAAGGGTACCGGGTTCTGCAATAATAGTAGCCCAACTTTGAATGTGAACTCCCCGTTTATTCAAAAGTGCGGGTGTAACTTTTTCTGAAAGCGAATCACTGAGCATTCTAAGGTAGTCTGAATGTTGCTCGAACATTGATGCTGTAGATAGGCTATCCATAGAGAAACCCAGCCCAACCGCAATTTCAGACATCTGCTCGCTTACCTCACTGCTACTTTTGGATATAGCTCCGTTGGCATTCATATCAATTTGAGGGCGAAGCATCCAAAAGGCAATTACCCCGATTATCCCTAAAGCAAATAGTATGTACGAAATTCTGTTTATCAAAGTGAGTGACTTTCTTCCATTACCAGATTAAAAAACTAAAACCGATTGCAAAAACCTACGACTTATTTAGGTATTTGTTGCCCGTTATTTGGCCCAAAAATCATGGAAGGTGTTAATTTGTGTAACTGCTTTTAAAATCTGAAAGAAAAAATTGTCTGCCCTTTTTTACTTGCCGAAACATTCAACGTGCCCCCATGCATTCTCATAATCTGCCTCGACAAACTTAGCCCAATTCCAGATCCGCCGTTTTCTGTGCTTGACTTACTGGTAGTATAAAATGGAACGAATATTTTTTCTTTCACCGACTCTTTAATTCCCGGACCGTTATCCTCAACTTCAAGGGTTGGACGACCTGACTGATCAATCGTTCCTCTTAAAACAATCTTCGGGTTTGAGGTTTCTGATAACGCCTTGAAAGCATTTTTCACTATGTTGATAAGAGCCTGATCAATTAACTGTGCATCCGCTGTGATTTCAAGCGTTTCAGGATCAACAATTACTTCCATAGTTACTCTTCTACGGGTCGCCTCACCTTTCATAAGGTTTTTTACTCTTTCAAGAATTTCTCGAACAGCAAGAACTTCGAAAATTGGTGAAGGTATCTGGGTAATATTCCGATAGGAATTCACAAATCGCATTAATCCCAGGCTTCTCTTATTTATTGTTCCCAGAGCATCCTTTACATCTTTAAGCGTTTCCTGTGGAATAGGTTCGGGAGATTCCGATCCGAAAACATCTCCCATCAACATAGAGTTTACCGTATCAGAAAGTGAGGCAATCGGGGTAATGGAATTCATGATTTCGTGGGCCAGTACCTGCGTTAGGTTTTGCCATGCTTCCATCTCCTTTTCATCCAGTTCTGACGAAATATTCTGAAGCGAAATCAGCTTAAAATTATCACCTTTCATCCTGAACTCAGTAGCATAAATAGCCAACTGAAGTTTTTCTGATCCAATGGTGCAATTCAATAATGTTCTGGCTCCACTTTTTAACCCCATAACGGTTTCAAATAAAGGCTTGCTCACTTCTTTCAACTGCTCAACATTCCTTAACACCGAAACGTCCAGCAACCGTTTTGCAGCAGTATTAAAAAGTTCAATTTCTCCGGTTTGATTGAATGAGAAAAGCCCGATTCCCACATGTTGTACAACCGTTTGCAGATACCGATAGCTTTCCTCTCCCTTCGACCGTTCTGATTTAAATTTTTCTATGATATCGTTAAAAGCGGCGTTCAGCGAGGCGAAGGATTTGTTCGTACCACGGTTGGAAAAAGTTTGAGAGAAGTCGTTATAACTAATCGCTTCAAAAAAACGCTGAAGCTGTTTATTCGTAGTCTCCACATAGTGAATCAGGTTAACCACCTGGAAAATTATGAGAACTCCAATCAAAGCACTACTTACAAAATATTGGGTATTCAGCACCATATAAATGAATAGCCCAACCATCGAGAACATAAAAATGACCCGGACTATTACTCCAATTCTGAATCGAGCGATCATGAGCACGTCCCCGTTTTAAAGACCATACTTGTCTAACCTTCTGTAAAGTGAGGCCCTGGTTAAGCCAAGTTCTTCAGCTGCTTTAGAAATATTTCCTTCGTGCTTTCTCAAAGCTTTGCGAAGCACCATTTTTTCTACTTCTTCAAGATTATAATCTTCGATCTGAACCTGTTCACTTTGCTCCTGGTTTTCATTTAAAAGAAAATCTCCCGGCATCAATACAGTAGTCTCTGCCATAATCACGGCCCGTTCTACCGAGTGCTGTAACTCCCGAACATTGCCCGGCCAGGAGTACCCGGTTAGTTTAATCAATGTAGCTTTATCCATCCCTTTCATCTGCTTTTTATACTTGCTGGAGTATAATCTTATGAAATGATTGACCAGTAGCTCAATATCTTCTTTCCGTTCTCTAAGCGGAGGAAGGTGTATCTCAATCGTGTTAATTCGGAAGAGCAGATCCTGCCGAAAACCCCCTTCAGCTACCATTTCTTTCAAAGATTGATTAGTAGCACAAACCAGCCTGATATCAATTGGTTTTGAGGTTACTGACCCGACCCTGTTTACTTTCCTGCTTTGGAGTACCGTAAGTAATTTAGATTGCAGCGGAAGCGGGAGATTTCCAATTTCATCCAAAAAAAGAGTCCCGCCATGCGCTACTTCAAACCGACCTGCCCTGTCTTCTTTGGCATCAGTAAAAGCTCCTTTTACATATCCAAATAGTTCGCTTTCGAACAGATTTTCACTAATAGCGCCCATATCCACATTTATGAACACATTTTCTTTACGGTTCGAGCGGCGGTGAAGTGCCCGGGCGATCATTTCTTTCCCAGTTCCATTCTCGCCAAGAATAAGCACATTTGCATCGGTAGCTGCTACTTTTTCGATGGTTTGAAAGACTTCCATCATGGCAGGACTTCGTCCAATAATTTCCCGGTAGTGATGATCGATATCGCTGCTCAATTGTTTCTGCTGTTGTTTCAGCGCTACTACCTGGCGAAGGCTAGTAGTTAATTTTAAAGCTGAAGAAACTGTGGCTAATAGTTTCTCATTTTGCCAAGGCTTTAGCACAAAATCTGTAGCCCCATTTTTTACAGCCCGAACCGCTTTATCTACATCTCCATAAGCTGTAATCAAAATCACCGCGATGGAAGGATCTATTTCCAGAATTTTTTCCAGCCAATAAAATCCTTCTTCACCACTGCTAACATCATCTGTGAAATTCATATCCAGAAGAATCATATCGTAGCTGTTATTCTTGAGCAGTGTGGGAATTGACTTTGGGTCTTTCTCGGTCTCTACTCTCGCTACATGTTGCTTTAAAAACAAACGGGCTGCCTGAAGTACATCTCCATCATCATCTACGACCAAAATCCGGCCTTGATTAACATCCATCTTTCAAATTGTTAGTTACGTTCAAATGCTTTTGAATCCTCCTTCACAAATACCGTACCTAAATATTCCGGATCAGAAAATTCATCTTAGCAATACTATACTAATACATATCGAACATTTACTGTTCGTTTTCGGACACCAAGTGTATCAAAATGAACGGTCAGATGCTACAAATCCATAAATAAATCACTTAAACAGTAACTTTTTTTATTTGGCACAGTAATTGACTTAGCGAGACTGGAAATGATTAATCGATACTGTGAATTAAAATATCTCGTGGATTTATATGGGAATGGATAGAAAAATTAAGAAGAAAACGTGGACTACTAATCGCATTATTATGCTTGTAGCTGGTTTAGCTGTGGCAGGCTTCTTCATATATAGTTTTATATTTGCCGACTTCAGGTCAACACTTAATGTTGAGAGAGATAAACTCACAATTGCAACCGTTCGGGAAGATTCATTTCAGGAATTCATTCAGGTTACTGGAAACATCCAACCCATTAACACTATTTTTCTCGACGCTATTGAAGGCGGTGTTGTGCAAAAAGTAAACCTTGAATCAGGTACCATGGTTGTTCCTGGTGATACTATTCTGATTCTAACCAATTCCAATCTTCAGCTTTCTGTGCTTAACCAGGAAGCGAGTTTATACGATCAGATTAATAACGTTCGAAACTCCAGGCTTAACCTGGAACAAAACAGTCTGCGAATTAAGGAACAACTTGCAAATGCAGAGTATCAGCTTGACATTCTGAAGCCTCAGTATGACCGTTCCAAAAGTTTATATGAACAAAACCTGATTTCGAAGCAGGATTACGAGGCTGTAGCCGAAAATTATGAGTATGAGAAAAAGCGATACGATCTTACGTATGAGTCTTTTATTAAAGACTCTATTCAAACTCTTAATCAATTACGCCAATTAGATGATTCTGAATCGAGAATGTACCGCAGTTTAAACGCGGTTCAGGGAATTCTTGACAATCTTGTAATTACCGCTCCCCTCGAAGGACAACTAACCACTATCGAAATGCAGCCCGGGCAATCTATTTCTCAGGGAGAACGTATTGGCCAGGTTGACATGCTCGATAACTTTAAAGTGCGGGTTGGAGTGGATGAATTTCACCTTTCCAGAATTACGACCGGGCTTAAAGGAACATTTGATTTTGCCGGTGAGGAATATGATCTGGAAATCACCAAAGTTTATCCTGTTATTACAAATGGACAGTTTCAGGTGGATATGGAATTCGTAGGAGAATCACCCGCCGGAATTCGCCGTGGGCAGCGTGTGCGGATTCGTCTTGAATTAGGGGATGCATCTACCGCTGTACTGCTTGAACGGGGAGGATTTTTCCAGACCACCGGAGGGAGCTGGGTATATAAATTGAATGCAGATGAAACCAAAGCCGAGCGCCACAGTATCCGTCTTGGACAACAAAACCCTGAATACTTCGAAGTTGTAGAAGGACTAGTTCCCGGCGACAAAGTGATTATTTCGAGTTATGACACCTTCGGGGATAATGAAGTTCTGGATTTGGAATAAAGAACATTCAACAAGGAACATCCAATGTACAACTTTGAACTTTCGAACTTCTTGTTGGCCATTGAAAACTCCTTACAACCAAATTAACATAGATACCAACAAACCAACACAACAATGATTCAAGCCAAAAACCTTAGAAAACTCTACATCACAGAAGATGTGGAAACTACCGCACTCAACAACGTAAATGTTGAAATTAAAGAAGGAGAATTTGTTGCCATTATGGGGCCTTCTGGTTGCGGTAAATCAACCCTGTTAAATATTATGGGACTTCTTGATAACCCAAGTGAGGGTGAATATCACTTCCTTGGTCATGAGGTTTCTTCTTACAGCGAACGCGAAAGAGCCCAACTCAGAAAAGGGAACATCGGGTTTGTATTCCAAAGCTTTAACCTGATTGACGAACTTACTGTATTCGAAAATGTTGAACTTCCGCTTCTATATTTGGGAATGGATGCTGCAGAACGTAAAGAAAAAGCAGAAGCAGCTTTGGAAAGAATGGCTATGATGCATCGTCGGAACCACTTCCCTCAGCAACTTTCCGGAGGTCAGCAGCAGCGTGTTGCTATTGCCAGAGCGGTTGTTGCAAATGCAAAATTGATCCTAGCCGATGAGCCTACCGGTAACCTTGATTCCGATCACGGTAATGAAGTAATGAAGCTTCTTGAAGAGCTAAACGAGGCAGGAACTACCATTGTAATGGTAACTCACTCCCCACACGATGCCGATTTTGCTACGCGTGTTATCCATTTATTCGATGGCCATGTGGTAACTGAGAACATGAAAGAAGGATTTCATGTGTAGAAAACCTAATTAAAATGCCCGCGTCATGCTCAAAAATTACTTTAAGATTGCAATCCGAAATCTGATCAAAAATCCGGGTTATTCGTTCATTAACATTTTTGGGCTGGCTCTAGGAATTACAGCCTTCATACTCATTCTTCTGTTTATTACAGACGAATTGAGCTACGATAAGTATCACGAAAACTCAGACCGAATTTACCGGGTTTCACGTGAATGGCTGAACCGGGATGGGGAAACAAGTCTTCACCTCGGGCATATAGCCCCCCCTTTCGCGGAAATGATCAAAGAAGAATACCCGGATGATGTGCTTAATGCTGTCCGATTATTTGATACTTCCCCGCTTATCAGCTATCAAAACAAATACCTGATCCAGGATCGGTTCTTTTTTGCGGATGCGGATATTTTTGAGGTCTTCTCTTGGAATATGATACAGGGGGACCCAGCTACAGCGCTTGCCTCCCCAGACGGGCTAGTAATTACCGAAAGCTTAGCAAAGGTTTATTTTGGGGATGAAGACCCCATGGGCAAAGCTTTGGAATTCTCACTCAGAGGCACAGAACTAACCTTTCAGGTAAATGGTGTGGTTGAGGATGTTCCCGAAAACTCTCATTTCAAGTTTGATTTCCTGGCATCTATGGAGCCCGTAGTTCAATTCTATGGTGGTTATGAACAGATGATGCAGAATTTCGGAAGTAATAATTTCTCAACGTACCTATTGCTTTCTGAACAAACCATTGCAGAAGACCTGGAAGCAAAATTCACTTCAGTGATGAATAAGGCTTTTCCTCCTGATCAATTTGATGATGGCATTCTGGCTTCGGACTTCATGTTCCTGCATTTAATGAACATCACAGATATTCATCTGCACTCTCATCTCGATTCAGAAATTGAAGCCAACGGGAATATTGAGTATGTATATATCTATACTTCGGTAGCTATTTTCATATTATTGATCGCTTGTATCAACTTTATGAATCTTTCCACAGCCCGTTCGGTCAGAAGGGCTAATGAAGTGGGTTTGAGAAAAGTGATGGGGGCAGAACGTACTTCTCTGGTACGACAGTTTATGGGAGAATCATTTCTGCTGGCTTTTCTGGCATTAATTCTGGGTATTGTCTTCATCGAAGTACTTATCCCATACTTCAATAACTTTGTTGAAAAGGACCTTGTACTTAACTATTTCTCAGACTTCAAATGGACATTAGGGCTTTTAGGTGTGGTCATTTTTATAGGATTAGTCGCAGGCAGTTATCCCGCTCTATTTCTTTCCTCCTTCCAGCCTGCTACCGTATTAAAGGGATCATTCAAAACTGGTGGAAAACACAAATGGTTCCGATCTGGTCTGGTAGTGCTTCAGTTTACGATCTCGATTGCACTCATAGCAAGCATGGGCACTGTATATAACCAACTGGAATATATTCAGGAAAAAGAATTAGGCTTTAATCAGGATAATATTGCAGTACTGCCTGTAAGTCCTGAGATCGTAACAAATTATGTGGATATCAGAAACCGTCTGCTTCAAGAACCAGGTATTCTGGATGTTTCTATGCAAAGCCGCGTTCCCTCGGGCCGATTGTTAGACTCCCAAGGTGCATCAGCAGAAATAAATGGAGAGTTGATAGATGTTAATTTCAGGATAGCAGATATCCATGTAAGTCATAATTTTCTGGTCTTATTTGGGCTTGAAATTGTTGCAGGTAGAAATTTTGATATTAATTTGGCCAGCGACTCATCGGAGGCCTTTGTATTGAATGAGTCATCAATATCTCGCCTTGGATATACCTCTCCAGAGGCTGCAATAGGAAAGCAATTTAATTATGGTGGGCGACAAGGATTTATTACAGGAGTTGTAAACGACTTTCATTTTGAATCACTTCATCAGGATATAGCACCTATTGTATTTATGATCTCAAATGGACGAAACAATACAATTGCGGTGAAGTTCAACGAAGCTTATCAGGAAAAAACTATTGCCTACCTTGAGGAAACATGGGCAGATTACCGTCCTAATTTTCCGTTTGATTATTACCTGATTGAAGACAATTTTGCCGGGCAATACGAAGGAGAAGAACGTCTCGGAAAAGTATTTGGCTATTTTGCTTTGTTGGCCATCATCATTGCAGCACTTGGTCTTTTTGGGCTGGCTTCTTTCACCATACAGCAACGGGTTAAAGAAATAGGGATCAGAAAAGTACTCGGCGCATCCGTTTCCCAAATCGTTTATCTGTTATCAACCAACTTTGCGAAATTGGTTCTCATCGCATTTTTACTAGCTTCCCCTATTGCGTACTTCGCCATGAATAAATGGCTGGAAAGCTTTGCTTATTACAAGCCCATTAGTCTCTGGATCTTTTTATTAGGTGGGGGAATCGCATTAGGTATAGCCCTCTTTACTATCAGTTTTCAGGCGATTAAATCAGCATTACTGAATCCTGCACATACCCTAAAAAGTGAATAAAACGTCATGCTTAAAAACTATATAAAACTCGCATTCCGAAATCTGATCCGATATAAAAGCTATTCGTTTATAAACATCTTTGGATTGGCAACAGGAATTACCTTGTGCCTTCTCATTTTAGCATATGTATCGCACGAATTAAGCTTTGACAGCTTTCATGAAAAAGCTGACCTTATTGTACGCGTTAATATGGTAGATGAAGAAGGGGCATTGGCTGTAACTCCCTCTATGGTTGCGCCGTCTTTAGCTGCTATTGCTCCGGAAGTAGAACAATGGGTGCGACTTTATGAACCTACACGTTATAGCCCGGTTATAATTAGCGTTGAAAATCAGAAATTTCAGGAAAACAGTTTCCTGTATGCCGATTCTTCTTTTTTTGAAATATTCAGCTTTCAGTTTATCAATGGGGATGCCAAATCTTCTCTCGAAAATCCAGGGTCACTTGTACTAACAGAATCGATTGCTCGAAAGCTGTTTAGCTCATTGGATGTTGTAGGTAAAACCGTTTCTGCACAAATATTCAATTCTGAAACTGATTTTGAAGTAACAGGCGTAATCAAAGATATGCCCACAAACTCCCATTTCCGGTTCGATTATGTCGGATCGCTTAATACCATGAACTCATGGTCACAGCTGAATGATTCTGAGATTCGCTCTGCGAACTTTTATACTTACTTGCTCCTTAATTCACCGGAATCAATTAATCCTCTTCAAGATAAAGTCGATGCATTCGTAGAGAGTAGAATTAAAGAAGCGCGGGATATAGGTCTCTCTATGATTCCACTTTCAGATTTATACTTGCATTCGGATGTTGATTTTGACATCGCGCCAATGGGAGATATTACCAGGGTTTATGGCTTTATGTTTATGGGGTTAGTTGTGCTTATCATCGCCATCATAAACTATGTGAATTTATCAACAGCGAGGTCATCCCGAAGAGCTACAGAAGTGGGTATTCGTAAAACACTTGGGGCCTTTCGCGGGCAACTTGTTAAACAGTTTTACGGAGAATCCATTCTCATTACATTAATCTCCGTTTCAATTTCAATTATCCTTATCGAGCTTTTTAACGAAGAGTTTTTTGCCTTGATGGGTAAAAGCATCCAGTTCGATTTATTCTCAGAGCCTTCCGCCTGGATTCTTCTTGGTGGCGTTACTTTAGTCACTTCCTTGCTAGCGGGAAGTTACCCAGCTATGCTTCTTTCATCTTTCAAACCGGTTAGTGTGTTAAAAGGAGTAGTTAACTCTTCTCCTACAAATTCCGTCCTTAGAAAAGGTCTGGTAATTTCACAGTTCTCGATTTCTACTTTTTTGATTATAAGTACCATTATAATTTACCAGCAAACCGATTTTGTGATTTCCTCAAACCTGGGCTTTGATAAAGAATCGGTAGTTGTTCTTCCAGTCCGCGACCGATATCTCGCACCTAAGCAGGAAGTTTTTAAATCAGAAGTACTTCGCCAACCCGGAATACTGAGTGCAACATACATGTCTAACATACCGGGTAAGGTTTTTGGTGGATATAGTGCCGAACATACCCCCGGACTTGAACAAGTTGATACCCAGGCTGGTGCAGCCGATAAAGATCTGGTAGAAACCCTTGGAATTGAACTTTTAGCAGGCGAAGGATTCCCTAAGTCTGAAGGCTATACCAGAGAACAAGGCTATGTATATCTGATTAATGAAACTCTTGCTCAGAAATTTGGTTGGACTCCGGAAGAAGCCATCAACCAACCCTTTAATGTACTTGGTAATCGACAAGGAGAAATTGTGGGCGTTGTAAAAGATTTCAATTTCGCCTCCCTTCATTCCGAAGTGAATCCCCTTGCTCTTTTTATTAATGAGACCATGTACAACTATTTACTCATTAAGATTGCCCCCAACAGTACAACAGAATCCTTGGCCGCTCTAAAAAATGTCTGGAGTGAAATGGCGTCCCATCGTCCTTTCGAGTTCGAATTTTTAGATCAACAACTAAATCAACTGTATATTCAGGAAGTGCAAACCCGAAATCTGATTTCACTCTTTTCAGTCATTGCAATACTTATAGCCTGCCTTGGTTTAATAGGTCTTTCGTCTTTTCTGATTGAGCGTCGATCTAAAGAGATAGGGATTAGAAAGGTATTGGGAGCTTCTGTAGCAAATGTTGTAGGCCTGCTTACAACAGACTTTTTAAAACTGGTGATTATAGGCTTTATAGTCGGAGCACCTATAGCCTGGTATGTTATGGAACAATGGTTAACCAACTTCGCTTTCAGGATTGAAATTGGAATCACCGTATTTATACTATGTGCACTTATCGGGGTAATAATCGCCTTCCTAACCGTAAGCGGGCAATCCATAAAAGCCGCCATCGCCAACCCTGTTGATAGTTTAAAAAGTGAATAAAGTTTCTGGTTCTCAGCTAACAGTATTCAGCTTATAATCCAAAAAAAGCTGAATACTGAAAACTTCTTAACTGATGGTCCAACTGTTCAATTCCGTACACCCCTTGTATAAAACCGTACAGGTTTCTGTCTGGAATCGCTGATTTTGTGCTTATTGAAAGGGCTTAGATAGTTTGGTACGATTGTTGGAAATACAGGGATAACTCTAAAAGAACTATTAAATCCATGCTTAAAAATTACTTAAAAGTAGCAGTTCGCAACCTCATCAAAAACAAAAGCAACACGTTTATCAATATAGGCGGTTTAACCCTCGGTGTGGTGAGCGCCTTGGTCATCTTTTTAGTGATCCAATATGATTTAAGCTTTGATACCTGGCACAAAGACGGGGATCGTGTTTACAGAGTGGTTAAATCGGATTCAGAGTATGGCGACATAAGCTATGATCGGGGCGGACAATATCCTCTTGCAAAAGCAGTAAAGGAAGATATCTCCGGTGTTGAGTATGTCTCAATAGCAGACAACAATTATGGTAACGATCCGGTAATCTCTTACATAGAAAATGGTCTGGTTCAGAATAAGTTTAAAGAAAGTAACCTGATTTTTGTTCAACAGGAGTTCTTTAATATTCTCACTTATCAATGGCTTTCCGGGGATTCTGAATCTGCACTTATAATGCCAAATACTGCAGTAGTAACCAAGAGTTTTGCTGAAAAAATGTTCGGGAATATCGATGTAATCGGTAAAAATCTGGTCCTTAGTATTAGTGGTTCCCATGCCGATCTTGAAATTGCCGGTGTTGTTAACGACCAACCTGAAAACTCAGACTTTCCTTTTACGATTTTAGCTTCTTCTCACACAAAAAACAGAGAAGGAGAAAGTAATGAAAACGACAGCTGGAGTAGTAGCTCGAGTTCTATTCAAACCTATGTTAAGCTCGAAGAAGGAATTAGTGCGGACTATGTAAATGCACAGTTCGAAGATCTGATCATTAAATACAAAGGAGAAGAAGATGCTAAATACTTGGACTTTTTTCTGCAACCCTTATCTGAAATTCACTTTGACAGTAGATTCGGAAACTATAACGGTCGCACTATTGAAATCAGGATTCTTTTTGCTCTAGGCATCATAGGGTTATTCTTGTTGATTACGGCATGTATTAATTTTATAAACCTGAACACCGCGATTGCTGTAAGCCGTTCGAAAGAAGTTGGACTTAGAAAAACACTGGGAGGCACGAAATCACAGCTCACTTTTCATTTCCTCGGCGAAACTGCATTCATTACACTTGTCTCCATTGTTCTGGGAATAGGCCTCACAGAAGTAGTGCTTCTTAAAGTTGAACCGCTTCTGGGATTTACTCCCGAATTCAGCCTTTTCTCAAATGGTGAGGCTTTACTTTTTCTAGGCGTTCTTTTCTTTGTGATCACACTTGCCGCCGGATGGTATCCTGCACGCCATCTTTCGAGTTTCAATCCGATTGAAGCCATCCGAAATAAAATTAATGCAAGCTATGGAAAGGGAATTACCTTAAGAAGAAGCCTGATTGTAGTTCAGTTTACAATTACTCAAATATTGATTATCGGTACCATAGTAATCGCTACACAAATCAATTATTTCCAACAACAGGATTTGGGGTTCAAATCTGATGCGATTATTGAGGTGCCTATACCCAACAGGAATAAACAAACGTTGGAGACCTTTAAAAGCCAGTTACTTAGTCAATCAACCATTAACAACGTAACCTACTCAAATACCGGAACTCAAGGCAACAGTACCTGGGGTGGAAATTACATTGTAACTTTCGATACATCCCGGTTTGAAAACCATGCCCAGGTCAAGTTTGTGGATGAAGATTTCGTTGATACCTACGGATTAACCCTTTTGGCTGGGCAAAATCTAGTTGCTTCGGATACGGTATATCAATATCTGGTAAACGAGGCATTTGCAAAGCAGATTGGTTTTGGAGATAACTATGCAGGGTTGATTGGAAAAAGCAATCTTTTTTGGGGAGATGAAGCCCCGATTGTAGGTGTGGTCAAAGATTTTAACACACAGTCTTTACATGATGAACTTACACCTGTGGTTATGACAACCCGAAGAAGTTACTTTTTAGGTGGAATAAATATAAATACCGCACAAACTTCTGATGCCCTTGCAGCCATTGAAGAAGCGTACTCCAACGCCTTTCCGGATTTTATTTTTGAGTACTCCTTTCTGGATGACTCTATAGCCGAAATGTATGAAGACGAGCAACGCACCGCGAGGATCATGAATGCCTTTACCCTGATCGCTATTTTGATTGGTTCACTCGGCCTGTTTGGGCTAGTCTCCTACATGGCAACTACCCGAACCAAAGAAATTGGCGTACGCAAAGTTCTCGGAGCAAACATCTTCGATATTTTAAAAATATTCGGATTTGAACTAGCATTTTTGATAGGCATCTCATTTATAATAGCGGCTCCTATTTCGTGGTACTTAATGCAAAAATGGCTGGCCGATTTTGCTTACAAAATCGAACTCGGAGCTGGAATTTTTATCCTTGCACTATCGGGAACTATCCTGATAGCCGTACTTACTGTTGGATATCGAACAATTACTGCTGCACTGGCAAACCCCGTGGATAGTTTGAAGAGTGAATAAAACCAGCTAAAACCTAATTGCTTAAAGCTCAAAGTTATGTTTAAAAATTATCTGAAAATCGCCTTCAGGAATATTACCAAGCAAAAGCTCTATTCTACGATCAATATTGTGGGTTTAACACTTGGAATTACCTGCTGCATTGTCATCTACCTTTTTATTCAGGATGAGTACTCGTACGATCGGTTCCATGAACATAGCAATGACATCTATATTGTTGAGGAGATTAATTACTATGATCTTAAAGAAACCATAGAACCCTCTCCTTTTTTTGATACCCGTACCCCGGAAGGAGTACGAAAGTCCCCATGGCTTCCTCTTTCTCTCGGCCCTGTTTTGAAAGACAGAATCCCTGAAATTAAAGACTTTGTTCGTGCGAATCAGTTCACTACTATTTTACGGATTGGTGAAGACTCTTTTGAAGAAGAACTGACTTATGCCGATGATTCTTTCTTTACCATATTCTCATTTCCACTTCTTCAGGGAAATCCGGAAACCGTACTTTCTGAACCTGGAAGCCTGGTACTAACTCAGGAAATGGCTTCTAAATATTTTGGCGAGAGAAATCCGGTTGGAGAAACGATATTTGTAACTGTCAGAAATGAAGACAAACCTTTTACGGTAACGGGTATCGCGAAAGCTCCTCCTGCCAATTCAAGCACCCCATTTTCTATAATTACAAATATTAAGGAAGGTCCATTTTATGAAAGGAATCTGGACAGGTGGAACAGTTTTAACACTCCTGTATTTCTTCATCTGGAAGAAGGGGCAGATATTGCCGCGGTTACTGGAAAAATAAACGAATTCGTTGTTGAAAAATGGGGCAACAAGTTTGAAGGTTATAGGGAGCAGCGTGGGTTACCAGACGATGCAACAGTACTTGAATTCGGATTGGTTCCACTGCCTTCTTTACACCTCAATGCATCTATCGAGTGGATAAATTCCAGCAATCCACTATACTCTTATATTCTTGGAGCTATCGGAGTGCTCATTTTACTTATTGCCTGCATCAATTACATCACATTAGCGTTAGCACGTTCATCCAGTCGGGCAAAAGAAGTAGGCATACGAAAAACTTCCGGCGCTCAGAAAAACCAAATCGCTTTACAGTTTTGGGGAGAGACTCAACTTCTCACCATAATTGCAATGATCATTGGGATTTGCCTGGCTGAGATTATACTTCCTTACTTTAATGCTATTTCGGAAAAGTCTCTTTCTATTGATTACCTGGATAATGCCGGTTTTTTAATCGCTTTGTTAAGTATTGCTCTAACTACTGGATTGATTGCTGGAAGTTATCCTGCGCTGATTCTCTCCAGATATCAACCCGCAAAAGTATTGAAAGGTTTGAGCAGTTTTCAGTTTAAACCCAAGCTAACAAAAGGCTTACTGGTTCTACAATACAGCCTGTCTATTTTCCTCATAATTAGTTCTGTAATAATGTTTAAGCAGATGGATTATGTGAGCGGTAAGGACCTTGGCTATAATGAAGAACAGGTATTATTCATTCCAACACATACCGGTTGGAATGAAGAGGGAACCAAGCTTATGGAACTATACCGAAATGAGCTGAATGGAACCCATGGAGTTGCCAGCGTAAGCGGAATGGCACCCGCTTTTACCAGTGGCTCTAACAGATATGGATTCAATGTGGATGGTGAGGAATTCCGGTCATACATTTACTTTGTTGATGAGCAAATTATCCCAACATTAGGTTTTGAATTGGTAGCGGGGAGAAATTTCTCTGAAGATCGACCTTCTGATGAAACGGAATCCATCATTGTTAATGAAGCATTAGTTAGCGCTCTTGGATGGGAGAATGATCCAATTGGCAAGCTTCTTCCGTGGAAAGGGCAGGATAACCCTTCTACGGTTATCGGTGTGGTAAAAGACTTCCACTTTCAATCTCTTGAAGTAGAAATTCAACCCATGCTTATGCACATGGATCATAGCCAGGGTGGCGTTGCTTCTATCGCAGTAAAGATTGAACCAGGCATGATTGGAGAAACCCTACCTCAACTTGAGGAAAAGTGGGGAGAAATTTCCCCTCATAGGCCGTTTAACTTCTGGTTTCTTGATGATGCCGTTGCCAGCCAGTATGCCGATTATCAACGCTGGTTACAGATTATGGGTGCTGCAACCTTTATTGCAATTTTGATTGCTTGCTTAGGCTTATTTGGATTGGCCGGACTTACTGCAGTAAACAAAACCAAAGAGATTGGAATCAGGAAAGTACTCGGAGCTGGTATTGATCAAATCATCCTGCTATTTAATAAAGACATAGTACTTCTAATTGTAATTTCGATGCTTATAGCTGCACCGGCATCGTGGTACATTATGGAACAATGGCTTTCTGATTTCTCGTACCGAATATCTATCAACGCAGGTGTTTTTGTAATCTCTACCATCGTAGCTCTTCTACTTGCTGTAGTTACGGTAAGCTATCACTCGGTGAAAGCTGCCTTAGCCAACCCGGTGGATAGCTTGAAGAGTGAGTGATTGTTAGCTATTAGCTGGTTCGTTGTTAGCTGTTAGTAATGCTTCCAATTACTAACAGCTAGTTGCTAATAGCTAACCTGTTCGATAACGTACACCTTCTGTATAAAAA
This sequence comes from Balneola sp., assembly GCA_048058975.1. GTDB lineage: Bacteria > Bacteroidota > Rhodothermia > Balneolales > Balneolaceae > RHLJ01. Next base: position 219,443 of record JBLLNP010000002.1, on the reverse strand, counting down.
CGTACAGCTTTTCTCTTTAAATCACTCTTTTTAAGCTGATTTAAAGTCTTTATTCACTTTGGTACGGTTGTTGAAATGAGTCTTCCATGTACTAAATTTTATTTACCTGGTGGAAGAACATGTTTAAGAATTACTTCAAGATTGCTTTTAGAAATGTTGCAAAGCAGAAAGGATATACACTCATAAACACGCTTGGCTTAGCCATTGGAATGGGTGTTTGTTTATTTCTTGTGCTACTAACGCAATATGCTTTTACATTTGATCAGTATCATGAGAATTCAGATCGAATTTACAGGGTTGCTGATAAAATAAAGCAGCAAAATGGGTCCATTCTGGATGTTGCTATTTCTCCTAGCCCATGGGGAAAGGCACTCGAAGCAGATTATCCTGAAATAGAAGAATCTACTCGTTTTCTATACCGTGGTGCCGCCGTTCAGTATGAAGATAAAATACTTCGCCAAGGTATAACTTATGTGGACGAAGGTATTTTCAATATCTTTTCTTATCCCTTTAAGTTTGGTACTCCTGATGCTGCTCTTTCTCAACCTAACAATATTGTTTTAACCGAAGAAATGTCCGTTCGGTATTTTGGGGAAGATAACCCGGTCGGAAAAACTCTCTTGCTTGATAAAAAACCGTTCTTAATAACTGGTGTTCTACATAAACTCCATCCCCAATCAAGCTTCAGATTTAATTCGTTAGTTCCTTTTTCCGGGTTAACAGAAGAGACCTACTCCTCACTTAACGACTGGAGATCTCATAATCTTTATACGTATGTACTTCTCAAGGAGGGTACCGATGTAGATGCTCTGGAAACAAAACTCCCGGATTTTATTGCAAAACACGTTGATGAGGAGTTTCGGGACAGATACAAACCTCACCTTCAAAACATTAAAGAATTGTTACTGAATTCAAATTTGTATGCTGAACATGGGGAAACTCTGGAAGTCGCTTATGTTTATATTTTCATTGCTATAGCTTTCTTAATTCTGCTAATCGCCTGCATAAATTTTGTAAACTTATCTACTGCCCAAGGACTTAAGCGATCAAAGGAAGTTGGTGTTCGTAAAGTGATGGGAGCTTTTAAAAACCAACTGGTATTTCAATTTCTTGCCGAAGCGCTCTTAATCGCTTTTTTTGCTGTAATCATAAGCATGATGCTTGTTGAACTTGCCTTGCCTTGGTTTAACGACATGGCAGAATGGAGTGTACAAGCAAATTACCTATCCAACCCTGTTTATCTTATTTCCATTTTCGTTATTGTGCTTTTGGTTGGAGTCTTAGCAGGAGGATATCCCGCATTTGTTCTCTCTGCGTTCCGCCCCGCTTTAGTACTTAAAGGAGAGAAAACAGGGCTAAAAGGTAAATCATTTTTAAAAACGGGGTTAGTAGTAGCTCAATTTACCGTAGCCATATTTATGATTGTGAGTACTGCGGCGGTAGATAAACAACTTTCCTTTTTAAAGAATAAAGACCTCGGCTTTAACAAAAATGATGTTCTGGTTACCGGGGTTCCAAACGAAGTTTCTCGGGCAGAGTTAGATCTTGTAAGAACAGAACTTTTCAGAATTCCAGGTGTATCTAAAGTAGCATTTAGTTCTAATATACCTGGAAGTGAATCTGGTAACAGGGGACAGTTCTATCCTGAAGGAGTTTTTGGAGAAGATGGGCTGCTTGTTAATAACTACTTCATAGACGATCATTTCATTTCGCAGTTTGATCTGAACCTTTTAGAAGGTAGAGATTTTAGTAAAGATCTTGCTTCTGATTCCACCAACTCTATTATTATCAACCAAGCAGCTGCAGAAAAATTCGGTTGGGATTCCCCCATTGGAAAAACAATTCAAACTGAAAACCGTGAAAAGGAACGAACTTTCTATACGGTAGTTGGGGTCTTAGAAGATTTTCATTACGAAACGCTGCATTCTTCTATAGAACCGTTAATTATTCGTAACAACAGCGACTTCTTTTCTGACATTAGTGTACGTATAAGCACCACAAGCCTGGAAGAAACAACTACCCAGATCGCAAATGTTCTTAAATCTTTCAATGAAGGCATTCCTGTGTGGTATTACTTTCTGGAAGATGATATAGCCACCGATTATACCACCGAAGAAGTAATTGGCGAAATGCTACGTTACTTTGCTTATCTAACCATTTTTATTGCCTGTCTTGGGCTGCTCGGGCTGGTTTCTTTTACTGTTATCAATCGAAAGAAAGAAATTGGCATACGAAAGGTACTGGGGGCTTCTGTTGCAAGTATTGTTAAATCCATTTCTACAGAATTCTTAAAACTGGTGATTATTGGTTTCCTGATAGGAGCGCCTCTCGCCTTCTTTTTGGTTCAGCAATGGTTAAACAGCTTCGCTTATAGCACAAGTCCGGGAGCTTTGATTTTTGTGGGATCAGGAATAGCAATTATTGCTATTTCCCTCATCACTATTGGTTATCAGGCAATTAAGGCTGCACTTGCCAATCCCGTAGAAAGTTTAAAAAACGAGTAACATCATGCTGAAAAATTATCTGAAAATCGCATTTAGAAATCTTGCAAGGAATAAGTCTTATTCATTCATAAACATATTCGGGCTTGCAATAGGACTTACATGCAGCATACTAATTGGACTTTATATCATACATGAGCTCTCATACGATAAATTTCATGAAAACGGGGATCGTATATACCGGGTTGTCGAAAGTTATAACAGTGAGCAAGAAGAAAATTGGTACGCCACTACTTTTTCAGCTTTAGCTCCAACTTTAAAAAATGAGTTTCCATCATTAAGGCATGTAAGCCATGTATATCCAACAAACGGATTGGTTATTGGAGGAGAAAATCAAAAATTTCAGGAAGATGGTATTATTTATGCTGATTCTTCCTTCTTTGAAATGTTTTCATTTGATTTGGTTTCAGGAGATCCCTCTTCTGTACTTAATAAGCCAATGAGCGTGGTAATTACTCCAAAAATTGCTTTGAAATTTTTTGGAGAGAAAAATCCGGTTGGACAAACTCTTACCTTTAATGGACAGCGAGGTGCTTTTGAACTAGAAATAACTGGAGTTGCAGAAACACCTCCGTCCAATTCTCATATCCAATTTGATTATGTTTTCTCATACGAAAGTCTGCGTACTATCAGGCCCTGGGAATATAACAGATGGTACTATCCTCCTATGTACACTTATGTTGAGTTGGCATCCAACAAATCTCTGACTGATTTGAAGGCTGCTTTCCCTGGTTTTCAGCAAAAGTATGTGGGAGCAGAAGCTCATTTAAGAAACCTTGACCTGCAACCTATCTCTGAAATAAGATTATTTTCAGACTATCAAAATGAGCTTTCTAATACATCCGACATTAACTATATCTATTTATTTTCAGCTATAGGAATATTCATTCTTCTAATAGCATGCATCAATTTTATGAACCTGGCTACTGCCAAATCGATGAAGCGTTCTCGTGAAGTGGGTATGAGAAAAACATTGGGAGCAAGACGAAAACAGTTGATCTGGCAGTTTCTTGGTGAAGCATTCATTATTACTTCTATTAGTTTAATCCTTGCAATTCTGATTTCGGAAATTATACTTCCTTACTTTAATTCAATTTCAGGAAAAGAGCTTTCACTAGGAGTCATTAGCTTAAGCAATTGGTTACTTAGTATAGCCGGAGTAGTACTTATAGTAGGATTAATCGCCGGTAGTTATCCTGCTTTTTATCTTTCATCTTTTAAGCCTATTTCTGTTCTGAAAGGGAATTCAGATGCAAGTGGTGGATCAGCATCATTCTTTAGAAAAGGCTTAGTCGTATTTCAGTTCTTCATTTCAACAGGATTGATATTTGCAACCTTTGTTGTAACAAAACAACTGGATTACGTCCAGAATGAGCGTCTTGGATTTAATAAGGAACAGGTTGCAATTATCCCGGTTCGCGAAACTGATGACCAATTTAATATCAAGACACTGAAAGATGAGATTCTTAGAATACCAGGTGTGGAATCGGCAGCAGCGGTATCCGGAGTTCCTGGTATTAGTAGCGGAATCCATGATTTTGGTGCTGTTCCGGAAGATAATAAATACGATACTTTGGTTGTGATGACCATAACCAGTGATCACTCTTTTGTTGAAACTCTTAAGCTAAATCTGATTGAAGGAAGGGATTTTTCTGAATCCTTCGGTACCGATGAAACTCAGGCTTTTATTATTAATCGAACTGCTGCCGAAAAATTTGGCTGGGATAATCCTGTCGGAGAAGAACTAACACTCAGATTTTATGTACAAGGTTTAATAGAAAAAAAAGGAACTGTAATTGGGATGGTTGAAGACTTTCAATACCACTCTCTTCATTCTGATATAGATCCAATTTTAATACAGGTATTTTCTGCCACTTTTTATCATGACTATCTCGCCATTCGATTCACCTCAGATAAGTTACAATCCTCACTTCAGGAGGTAGAAGCAAAATGGAGTGCGTTTAATCCCGATCGTCCTTTTGAGTACACTTTTCTGGATGACACCTTCGACTCTATGTATAAGACTGAACAACAATTAAGCATGATTTTTAACCTTTTTGCTGTTATAGCAGTTATCATTGCTTGCCTCGGGCTTTTCGGTCTCGCCTCTTATAGCACCGAACGCCGACTGAAAGAACTGGGAGTCCGAAAAGTACTCGGAGCTTCCGCTGTTGATATTTTAACTTTATTATCTAAAGACTTCCTGAAGCTTGTATTGATTGGCTTCCTTATTTCTGTTCCATTCGCCATCTTTTTTATGAATGAATGGCTTCAGAATTTTTCAGATCGTATAGAAATCAACTTTGCTTTGTTCTTCTTTGTAGCCGTCGTTGCTATTTCGGTAGCTGTAATTGCCGTTGGCTACCAATCCATTCGTGCTGCTCTTATGAATCCTGTGGAAAGTTTAAAAAGTGAGTAATATTATGTTTAAAAATTATCTGAAAATCGCCTTTCGCAGCCTTTCCAAAAATAAAGCTTATACTATTATTAATGTGCTTGGACTTTCTTTTGGATTAGCATGTTGTATAATAATTGCCTTGTACGTTCAGGAAGAAACCTCCTACGATACTTTTTATGAAAATGGAGATGATATCTACCGGATGGTTCTTGAAAGGAAGTATCCGGATCATGTAAATCATTTTGCCATAATCCCTGCGGGATTTTCTGAGATACTTGCTGAAGAAATCCCTGAGGTAAAACAATCTACCCGGTTAATAGGTTTTCCAAATTTTTCTACCATTGTACGGTATGAGGATAAAATATTTCAGGAAAATTACTTGTTTTCGGCTGATTCGAATTTCTTTAGTGTTCTTGATTTCGAGATGATTCAAGGTGATGCTGCAACAGCTTTAAAAAACCCTAACACGGTAATTCTAACTCGATCTACAGCACAAAAATATTTTGGAGATGAAAACCCGGTTGGGAAAAACATAGAGTTTAATGGAACCCCAAATGAAGTAATTGGTGTGATGCAGGATGTTCCTGAAAACTCTCACATAAAGTTCGATTTTCTGAGTTCTACCACTAATCTGGGCTTTCTTAATGTGCCAAATTACATTTCATTTTCCTCATATACTTACCTGGAACTGGAGCCCGGTAGCAGCAGAGAAATGGTTGAGGCTAAACTTGCAGATGTGGTTGAAAAATATGCCTCCGGTCAAATTGAGCAAAATCTGGGTATTTCATACTCTGAGTATTTGGAGGCTGGAAACGGATATGTATATACACTTCAACCTATTTCTGACATCCATCTTACCTCCAATCTGGAAAGTGAAATCAAGCCCAATGGAAACATCATGTATGTATATATTTTTATTTCTATTGGATCGTTTATCCTGTTATTGGCTGGGATCAACTTCGTAAATCTCGCAACTGCAAAATCAGCTGAACGTGCTCAGGAAGTAGGTTTGCGAAAGGTTATGGGTTCTGAAAGAAAGCACCTTATCTTCCAGTTTTTGACAGAATCTACTTTCATCACATTTATCAGTCTTATTCTTGGGATAGCATTTATCCAACTTGTTCTTCCTTACTTTAACGATCTGGCTGGCAAAACTCTGGAACTTGGTTTTTTCACAAGCCAATTTACCATACCCGTTCTTGTTTTGGTCGTACTCTTCGTTGGTATTCTTGCTGGTTTGTACCCTGCTTTATATATCTCTTCACTCCAACCCATCGAAGTTGTAAAAGGGAAATTCAAATCTAATAGTAAAGGAAAGTTGCTGAGAAACGGATTGGTTGTATTTCAGTTTTCTATTTCTATGATTTTGATTTCTGGAACGCTGGTTGTCTATAGCCAGATGGAATTTATTCAAAACAAACGTCTTGGCTTTAACAAAGAAAATGTTTTGGTAGTTGAAAGATCAAACGTGGTTGAACAAGAGGAATCGTTTAAAAATGCTCTGTTAAATATCCCTCAAGTTTCATCTGTAACAGAAGCTTCAGCTATGCCGGGAGGTTATTTCTTCGGTTCCCAGTTCCAAAAACCAGGCGAAACAGAAGTACTTACAACAAAGAGTCTTTCTGTAGATGACCACTATTTTGAAACCATGGATATCGAATTGTCTGAAGGGCGTTCGTTTTCGGAAGATTTTAATGACTCACTAAATGTTATCATCAATAAAACAGCAGTAAAAACTTTTGGCTTGACTGATCCTGTTGGAGCTACCTTGGTTACCAATAACCCAGATCAGAATGGGAACATCATTACTACAAACTATACCGTTATTGGAGTTGTAGACGACTTCAATTTCGAATCGCTTCGTTCAAATGTAACTCCTCTTGCCATATATAGTGACGAAAGTTCGGTTGGATTCGCCACATTTATGCCAATTAGGTTCGAATCTTCAAATATTCAGGAAACCGTAGCAAGCATTCAGGATGCCTGGGAATTGTATGCTCCGGGAGAACCCTTCCTGTATTCTTTCCTTGATACCGACCTCAATCAAATGTATAAATCTGAGACCGTATCTGGTACGTTATTGGCTTTCTTTTCTGTTCTCGCAATTATTATTGCCTGTGTTGGTTTATTTGGACTGGCTGCATATCTGGCATTCCAAAGAACCAAAGAAATCGGGGTTCGGAAAGTATTGGGAGCTTCCGTTCCGGGAATTATTGTACTCCTTTCCAAAGATTTCACTAAGCTGGTAGGTATTTCCTTTCTGATAGCGATACCAGTATCATGGTATCTTATGAACAACTGGTTAGATAATTTTGCCTTTCGAACAGAACTCTCTATCTGGACTTTTTTACTTTCCGGGATACTTGCCTTAGGAATAGCATTATTAACAGTTAGCTGGCAATCGGTTAAAGCAGCACTGACTAATCCAGTAAATAGTCTGAAATCAGAATAAAGCTGATTTCTAATGTAACCCATCTACTTTTTCTCCGTGTTAAGTGCAGAACTTAACCACGGAGATTTTTATGCTTAGAAATTATTTGAAAACAGCGTTTCGGGGATTCAGACGCCAAAAAAGTTCATTCTTTATAAACCTTGCAGGCCTATCAATTGGTTTAACATGCAGTTTCCTGATTTTTTTGTGGGTAATAGACGAGGTAAATATGGATCAGTATCATGCAGATTCTGATCGGATATATCAGATTATGGAACATCAGCATTATTCCGATGAGGTAATGACCACTTTATCTACACCGGGAATTCTTGCGCGCACGCTTAAAGAAGAATTTCCGGAGTTTGAATATACTTCTACCTATACCTGGAACAGCGACTATTTATTCACTAAAGATAACCAGTCTTTTCGGGAAACCGGGCTATATGTAGAAAATGATTTCTTCCATATTCTAAGTATAGATTTAGTTTATGGAGACCGTGACGACCTTCTTACCAACCCTAATTCTATTGTACTGTCCGCATCAATGGCTGAGAAGTATTTTGGAGCTCGGAATCCTATGGGTGAAGGAATTACTCTCGATAATGATACAGAACTTACAGTAACGGGGGTGTTCAGGGATATGCCCGAGAACTCGACTTTTGAGTTTGATTGTCTCCTCCGTTACGATGACTGGCTGCTTGAAAATGATTGGGCTTCTGAATGGGGAAATAACGGACCCAGAAGCATTGCAAAGCTTACTCCCGGGGTGGATGCTAACGCATTGAATACTAAAATAGCTGATTTCATCAAGACAAAGAACGAAGAATCTCATGTAGAACTGTTCGTTTATCCTTTTGCAGATCGCTACTTGTATAGCCAATTCGAAAATAAGGTAGTAACCGGAGGTCGAATTGAATATGTTCGCCTGTTCACAATTGTTGCAATCTTCATTCTACTGATCGCCTGTATCAACTTTATGAACCTTAGTACCGCCAAAGCTGCTAAACGTTCTAAAGAAGTTGGCATACGAAAATCTATCGGAGCTAGTCAGGGTTCGTTAATTGGGCAGTTTATAGGTGAATCGATGATCATCAGCTTCTTTTCTTTATTTGTGTCCATTCTGCTGGTGGAACTCTGTCTTCCCATATTTAATAACCTAACCGACAAATCTATTTCTGTGGATTACACTAATCCTATGTTGCTTGCCATCTTTGTGAGTACTGTTCTTATAACAGGATTAGTTTCAGGAAGCTATCCTGCGTTTTACCTGTCTTCTATTGAAGCAGTTAAATCATTAAAAGGATCTTTGAAGTCATCGGCGAAAGAGGCGTTCGCCAGAAAGGGACTAGTAGTTTTTCAGTTCAGCTTATCTATTATCCTTATTGTTTCAACTATAATTATATACCGTCAGATTCAATTTACGCAAAGTCAGAATTTAGGCTACACCAAAGAGAATTTGATTTACTTTACTACAGAAGGGCAAATCGGAGAACAATGGCCTGCATTTAAAGAACAATTGGAAAATATTCCAGGTGTAATAAACGCTTCTCGCTCTACTCATTCCTTTTTAAATCAACAGAATAATACGATGGGGCTTGATTGGCCTGATAAAGATCCAGAAACACGCATACTTTTTGAAAATATTGGAATGGATTTTGGCTTAATCGAAACCATGGACATTGAAATTATTGAAGGGCGTAGTTTTTCAGATGATTTTGGAGCTGATTCTGCAAAAATCATATTCAATGAGACTGGTATAAAAGTAATGGGACTTGAAGATCCGATTGGTAAAACCATTACACTTTGGGGCGATGAACGGGAAATTATCGGGGTAGCAAAAGATTTCCACTTCCAAAGTTTCCGAACCGAAGTAAGTCCACTCTTCTTTAGGTTGACTCCCGAATTTGGATGGAGGGCTTTTGTTCGAATTGAGTCTGCTAATATTATCAATACACTTTCTCAAGTTGAAGAGTTGTACAGTTCTTTTAATCCATCCTATCCTTTCGATTACAATTTTATGGATGAACAATATGCCAGCCTTTATCGCGGAGAAATGCGAATAGGAGCATTAGCAAGATATTTTGCCATTATCGCCATATTTATTTCTTGTTTGGGTTTATTTGGATTATCTGCATTTACAGCCGAACAACGCTCAAAAGAAATTGGGGTTAGAAAAGTACTTGGAGCTTCTGTTCGAAGCCTGATACTCCTTCTATCAGGAGACTTCACCAAACTTGTGCTCATTTCGATAGTTATTTCTATTCCAGTATCCTGGTATTTGATGAGCCAATGGATGGATGATTTCGCGTATAGTTCGGGCATCGAATGGTGGGTATTTGCTGCTGCCGGAATATGTGCCCTGGTGATCGCATGGTTAACGGTAAGCTGGCAATCGGTAAAAGCGGCACTGATGAATCCCGTTAAGAGCTTGAAGAGTGAATAGCTATTCTTTTTCATAAGCGAAGGGTTTAAATCCTTCGCTTGTTTAATGGAGACAAACCAACTGTTCAATTGCGTACACCTTCTGTATAAAAACGTACAGGTTTTAGCTCATAATCATCGTTTTTGAGCTTATTCGTATAATTTCATCACTTTGGTATGATTGTTGGCATAGTTACTAGCCGTTAACTAAATCAGCTGATATCATGATCAAAAACTATATCAAAATTGCATTTCGCAATCTCTTCAAGAACAAAACTTATTCGGGCATTAATATTTTCGGGCTCTCAGTTGGGGTTGCCTGTTGCCTGTTAATCCTGCTTTATCTCACTAATGAATTCAGTTATGATAAATTTCACTCAAACTCTGACCGCATATACAGAGCCTGGGTTCATGAAGATTATGGAGATGGAAGTATTTACTGGAATACTGTTACACCTCTAAGGCTAAAAGAATCAATCGCTGAAAATATTCCTGAAGCAGAAAGCATAGCTCGAAGGTATGTTTATAATGATTTAGTGAAAGCTGATGATCAGACAGAAGGCTTTTCTGAGCGAATCCAACTTGTTGATCCGGAATTCTTCACCATGTTTGATTTCGAGCTACTTAAGGGAACTTCGGAATCGGTATTTGCACAGACTTCCAATGTAGTTTTAACCCCTTCATCAGCAGAACGGTTTTTTGGAACCGATGACGTTCTTGGAAAAACATTACTGGTAAAAATGAATGACCAGTTTGAACCTTTCACTGTTTCAGGAATCATAGAAGACTATCCCATAAATTCGAGTATTACCTATGAACTTTTAATCCCCATGGAAAATGGGCGAAAGCTGTTTAGTGAAAGAGCTTATACCGGATGGTTTTCTGTAATAGCTGAAACCTATGTTCAACTGGATGAAAACACACAGATTTCTGAGACACAAGGTAAGTTGGTCGCTATGATGCAGGAAATTTTTGGTGAAGAGGAATGGAACAGGAGTAATTACACAGTAGATCTGCAACCCTTAACAGACATCCGGCTCAATCCCGATGTTCCTGTAGGAATAGCTTCCGTAACCGATCCTACCTATCTGTACATTCTTTTGGGTATTGCTGTACTCGTGCTTCTTATTGCTTGTGTTAATTTCATGACCCTGTCTATCAGCCGATCGACCAGCCGGGCTAAAGAAGTCGGCATTCGTAAAACTATCGGAGCTGAACGAACACACCTAATGTACCAGTTTTGGGGAGAAGCATTATTGATGACTGTTCTGGCACTAAGTATTGGTTTGTTGTTTTCGGAATTGCTGCTACCCTATTTCAACCAACTATCTGGTACAGCACTTGTACTTACGTTTTCACTGAAAACCTTTTCGTTATTTTTAGGGCTGGCCATTTTCATAAGCATAATTGCAGGCATTTACCCTGCCCTGATTCTTTCCGGGTTTAAACCCGTGGAAGTTCTGAAAGGGAAAATCCAGATAAAAGGTGACCGCAGCTTATTCAGAACCGGAATGGTGGTTTTCCAGTTTACGCTTTCCATCTTCTTAATTGGAAGCACACTAATCATCTCAGACCAATTAGAATTCTTGCGCTCTTCTGACCTGGGATTCCAAAAAGAGCATATCGTCATCATCGAAATAGATGATAACCCTGACCAGGAAACCGGATTTTTAGGATTGATGCAGAGAGCTTCTTCCAAAACCGAACTCCTGAAATCACAACTCGCCTCAATCCCCGAAGTGAAAGGAGTGGCAGCCTCTCTTTATACACCTGCTGATAATGACTGGATGTCGGCCGATTATCGAGATACTGAAGAAAAACTACATCCTTTCCGGATGAACATTGTGGATCACGATTACGCTAACTTAATGGGATTAAATTTCCTGGAAGGAAGAGGTTCTCTCAGGAGGTTTCTTCTGATGCAAGATTGGGAATTATTGTGAATGAAGCTTTTGTAGAAGAACATGGCTGGACCGATCCTTTGAATGCAACCCTTCCCAGTCCTGAATTTCATGAACACCAAGTACTTGGAGTGGTTCAAAATTTCAACTTCGCTTCTTTAAAAACCAGTGTTGAACCATTGGTATTGGTAATAGAGCCCAGAATTATTTTTTCAGGAATTGATAATCTTGACCTCAGTTCTGCATCTCCAAGCATTTCTGTAAAGATAAGTCCAACTAATATTCCCGGTACTCTAGCTGCTCTTGAAAAAACATGGGGAGAAGTAAGCCCTGGAGAGCCATTTAATGTTACTTTTCTGGACGAAGCAGTAGATAGCCAGTACCGCCAGGAAGAGCGTTTGAGTCAGATTGTAACTTTTGGTTCTACCTTCGCGATTATTATCGCTTGTTTAGGACTATTTGGATTAGCTTCCCTCTTAGTGGTTCGAAAGACCAAAGAAATTGGTGTTCGCAAAGTACTTGGAGCTTCTTCGAAAGGAATTGTATTACTTGTGAATAAGGAATTCACAAAATTAGTACTAATCGCATTTCTATTTGCTATCCCCATAACCTGGTATGCAATGAATACTTGGCTGCAAGGTTTTGCCTATCAAACAGAAATAAGTTTCTGGACCTTCATAATTGCTGGTTTAGCAAGTCTCCTTATCGCTTGGATTTCTGTTGGATATCAGTCATTTAAAGCAACCACCATCAATCCTGTTGAAAGTTTGAAGGGAGAGTAACAGTGTTTTTGAATTACCTTAAAATCGCATTCAGAAATCTGAAGAAACACAAAGTGTATTCCTCTATTAATGTTGCTGGACTTGCAGCAGGTTTGACTTGCTTTATACTTGTTGGCCTATATGTAAGCTACGAACTCAGTTTTGATCAGTATCATGAAAATAAGGACGAACTTTATCGCCTTGTTGCAACAGGAGGCCGAGATGACAACTATGATGGAATAGCCAAAGTAACCGCTCCATGGGGCGAGGCTGCCTTATCTGAAATTCCTGAAGTAGAAGCGGTAACCCGTTTTGTATTTCATGGTACTTCATTGATGCGTTATGCTAATAATCGGTTCTTTGAAGGCAACGGTTTCTTTGCGGATTCGTCCGTATTTGAAATGTTCACCTTTCCTCTTCTTGAGGGAGATCCAAAAACCGCTCTCCATCAGCCTAATTCGATTGTAATAACTCAGGAGTTTGCTAATCGCTTTTTCGAGGATGAAAGCCCCATTGGAAAAACTCTGATTCTTAGTGAAGAAACTGAATACACTGTTACTGGTATTCTTGATGAAATACCTTCAAACAGTCATTTTACGTTCGAGTTTCTTGTTTCTTTAACTACTTACACTCACCCTGATATTGATGACTGGCGGGCATGGAACCAATTCTATACCTATGTTCAACTACATGATGAAGCTTCAATAGCTTCCGTTGAAAATCAAATGCAAAGAATTCTTGAACGTAACCTGGGAGATTTCTACGATCCGGAAAACAAAGCCACACTTCAACCAATTACTTCCATTCATCTTACATCAAACTTATGGAGAGAAATGGTACTGAATTCTGATATTTCCTCGCTCTATGCCTATGGAATTGTCGGATTTTTTATTCTTCTATTGGCCTGCATCAATTTTATCAACCTGATGACGGCTAGAGCATCTACCCGTCTTAAAGAGGTCGGTATTCGTAAAACAATTGGTGCTCAGCGCGGAGCATTGATCCGCCAATTCCTGGGAGAATCTCTGATCGTAACTTTTATAGCCCTTATTCTGGCTCTGATTATTACAGACCTGTTTCTTCCTTCTTTTTCCGAGCTTTCAAGCAGCCCGTTTGACAACTCTTTTCTGTTAAACCCGGGTATTATAGCATCTATTATTGGTGTTACCTTAATCATTGGATTTTTATCCGGGATCTATCCGGCATTTGTTCTTTCTTCACCCAAACCTTCTTCAATTTTAAAAGGAGTTCAGAAAATTCAGGGAAATGTATTGCTTAGAAAAGGACTGGTTATCTTTCAGTTTGCAGCCTCCGTTGCTTTGGTTTGTTCTACTCTGGTGATGCAGAAACAATTCAATTTTATGCAAAACAAGGATCTGGGTTTTGATAAAGAACAAATACTCACAATTCCGATCCGGGACTTTGCCATTAACTCACAGTACGAAACTATAAAAGCTGAATTTCTACAGATTCCAGGAGTTACAGAGGTTTCTTTCTCAGGAAATATGCCCGGTGGAAGTGATTGGGGACTCCCGTACTCTGCTGAAGGTATAAGCGAAGAAGACGAACCGACTGTTCGAATGCTAGCTGTTGATCACGACTTCGTTAAGACTTTTGGAATGCAGATAATTAATGGCCGAGATTTTTCAACAGAATTCAGCACCGATCAACAAGGTGGTTTTTTGTTGAATGAAGAAGCAGTTCGTCAGCTTGGCTGGACAGATGATCCACTAAGTAAGTCTATCACTATCCCAATTGATGTACTCGAGATGGAAAACAAGCCCGTAATTGGAGTACTCAAAGATTTTCATTTCCGGTCGATGCGTGAACAAGTTGCACCGATCATGTTGTTTATACCACCTAGTGGGTGGTTCTCCCGAATTTCAGTAAAAGTTAACACCGATCAAACTGAAGAAATACTGGCTGGTCTTGAAGAAGTCTGGGCTAAGTTCGATCCTGTCAACCCGCTTACCGCTTCTTTTTTTGATGAACACTATGGAAGGCTTCATCAAGTAGAAGAAAATGCCGGAACACTACTTAGTTATCTTACAGTGGTTGCCATTTTAATAGCCTGCTTCGGTTTATTCGGTCTGGTTGCTTTCTCCGCTCAACAGCGAACTAAAGAAATCGGTATCCGAAAGGTTTTGGGCTCCAGCGTCAGGGGAATTGTTGGATCGCTTTCAAAAGAATATCTGGTCCTGGTTTTGATTGGCTTCGTTATCGGAATCCCATTTTCCTACTATTGGATTACAAGCTGGCTGAATGAATTTGCTTACCAAACCAGAATAAGTGTAGATGTCTTCATTTTCACTTTTGTAATTACCATTCTGGTGGCGATGCTTGCAGTTTGCTATCAAGCAATAAAAGCAGCGCTACTAAATCCCGTTCAAAGTTTAAAAAGCGAATAGACATGTTTTTGAATTACCTTAAAATCGCCTATCGAAATATTTTAAAAGATAGATACTATTCTTTAATCAGTTTTATTGGATTAAGTATCGGCTTATCATTTTTTGCTCTAATGCTCATTTTTCTAAACCATGAGCTAAACTATGATACTTCATATTCTGACCATGATCGTATTTACCGTACTCTGCTCACATCAAGTCAGGACGCTCAGGAAAATACCACTGCTCAATTACCCCTACCCTTTTCAGAAGTTGTAACCGACGAGATTGACGGTATCGAAGCAGTATCAAAAGTTTTCGGGGTTCCTCAACAAATCGTAGAAACCGATCAAAAACGAGCAAGGTTAGACAATATAGTTTCTACTGATGCATCTTTTCTTCGAATATTTGACCTAGAGATTGCATACGGGGATGAGGGCAACGCTCTTAGTAATCAAATGTCGATCGTTCTAACAAAAGAAACGGCTCAGCGGTTTTTTGGTGATCAAAACCCCATAGGAAAAACCATGGATATTGAAACCTATGGATTGTTTACTGTTACAGCTGTTTTAGATGATTTACCCAAAAATTCAAGCTTTAGGTTTAGTGCGGTAATCCATGCCAGCGTTGACCGATATCTGGAAAATTTTACTGGCCCCGATTGGTTTCGAGAATACTATACAAGTTGGAGAGGCAGAGTAGCCCATAACTATGTAAAACTAGATGAGGAAGCCGATCCTGAATTAATTGCCTCTCAGTTACAGGAAATATCTGCTACCTATTTTGGAAACCCGGAAATCGAAACGGCAATTACTTTACAGCCAATCACCGATATTCATTTCAACTCCTCAGATATTCAGACTAACATAGATGAATTAAATGGTGTGCCAGGGAATATTCAATATGTGTACATTTTTATTGCCATTGCCGTCCTTATTCTTGTAATCGCATGCATCAACTACATGAATTTATCCTCAGCCAGATCTATCAAAAGAACGGCTGAAGTAGGCTTAAGAAGCGTGTTCGGAGCTCAGAAATCCCAACTTGTTTTGCTCTTTCTTGTTCAATCTGTATTAATGACAACACTGGCTCTAATCCCTTCGCTTGGACTACTGCAACTTATGATCCCTTATTTCGAATCTATTGCTGGTATCCAGTTGGCTTTAACTAGTTCTGATTTGATTAATGTAGGATTATATGCTTTACCATTGCTTTTAATAATCGGGGTTGTTTCAGGTTCCTACCCGGCATTTATGCTCACGAAAAATGAGCTTTCGAATACGGTAAAACAAACATCTACAGGATCAGTACAAAGCTCGTTTTTCAGGAAAAGCTTAGTGGTAGGTCAATTCGCACTTACGTACATAATTGTTGTGTTAACCTTGGTTACCAACAAACAGCTTGGTTATATATTCGATAAAGAGTTAGGCTTCGAAAACGAGCAGGTGGTAGTTATGGAAATCAATGATGGAAGGCTCAGAAATAGTATTCCTGATCTCAAACATCAGATTTCAAGTCACCCAAATGTTATAGGCATAGCGGGATTAAGTCGTATGATCAGTGGTTATCGGGAACCCGACATGGTTGAAGTTAGCAGAGAAGAGAATCCTGATGAAAATCTACCGATCTCATTTTATGCTTTTGATGAGCATGTACTTCCCCTTCTTGAACTTGATCTTCTTCAGGGAAGAAACTTTCACGCTGAAGGAGGAGAAAACCTTAATCGCTCTTCTGTTTTGATAAACCGCGCAGCTGCACAAATTCTTTTTAAGGATCAGTCTCCTATAAACCAAACTCTTTCGCTTGGTAATGAAGAATCTCTAGAAGCTACAGTTGTGGGTGTAATCGAAGATTTTCACTACAGATCACTTCATGAAGAGATTGAACCGTTGATTATTGGGTATATCGATAATCCATTTGTAGGTATTGATGATTTTGCAATTCGTTTAACGGGTAATGAAACAAGCGAAACACTGGCAGACATCGAACAGATTATAGGCCAGTTTATTGAGCTTGATGAAGAAGCAGGCTTAGAGTATGAATTTCTGGATTCTATGATCGCAGATTACTATAAAATTGATGTGATCTATAAGAAACTATTCACAATAGGTTCGTGGGTTACCATTATACTCGCCATTGTAGGGTTAGTAGGATTAACCTCTTTTTATGCAGAAATGCGAACCAAAGAATTTGGAATAAGAAAAGTCTTAGGAGCCTCCTTAAAAGATTTGGTTTCCATTCAATCCGCTTTTTTTGTTAAGCTGATTTTCATTGCCATTCTCTTGGGTGTACCTCTCTCCTATTTTATCATTCTTGAGTGGTTACAAAACTTTTCCTATCAGGTTGATTTTGGAATAGCACAGTTTGCAATAGCAAGTACTGGCATATTCGTGATTGCACTGCTCCCCATTTGTATAATTGCTGTAAGAACTGCACTTCAAAACCCAATTTCTCAATTAAGAACTGAATAAAAGACTTATGTTCAGTAATTATATAAAAATCGCCCTACGAAACCTGAAGAAGCACAAAATAGATTCTTTCATTAGTCTTTCAGGTCTTTCTATCGGCTTGTGCTGTTGCATAATTCTGATTATGTATGTCAGGTTTGAGTGGTCTTACGATAATTTCCATGAAAATAAGGACTCCATTTATCGCCTTACAGTGCAAACTGTAAACCCATTTAATGAGCAGGCCCGAAAATCTACCGTTCACTCCCATCCACAATCAATTGCTCTAAGGGAAGAACTACCAGAAATTGAATCTATAATAAAAATTGAGGAAAGTAGTGCTGAAGTTTTAAAAGACGGGAAATATGTTCTGGAGTCTATCAAATACACTGATCAGGAGTTCCTCTCTAGTTTTTCATTTCCTCTTTTATATGGCAATAGTAGTATTGTTCTCAATAGGGTTGATCATATTGTACTTTCGGAATCTGCTGCCATAAAATACTTTGGGGAAACAAATGTAGTAGGAAAACTATTAACAATACGCTTAAGAGATGAGCCTCAAGATTTTATTATTTCAGGCATCGCAAAAGATGTTCCCAAAAATTCAAGTATACAATTTGACTTTCTGCTACCTTTTGAGAACCGAATTAACAGTGCTACACCCGATCAACAAAAAAGGTTAAGAGAAAACTGGTACATTGGTTTTTATGAAACTTGGATTACACTCAAAAATGGAGCTTCAAAAGAAGAGCTTATTGCCAAATTCCCTGCCTTTCTTGAACGTCATTATGGAAGTGATTTTATTAAAAGAAATAAGATTGAATATGACTTGCAGCCCTTGTCTGAAGTATATTTTAATGAAGATTATCGTTCCGGAGTTACCTTAAGTTCTAATAAAACGTATTCCCTAATTCTTGGAAGTATCGCTCTTATTGTCCTTATAATTGCCGGAATTAATTTCATGTCGCTCACTTTAAGCCGAGCAACCTCCCGTTACCATGAAGTTGGCATCCGCAAAAGTGTCGGGGCACTCAAACATCAGATCAAACTTCAGGTCGTTGGAGAAGTTTTTATAACATGTTTTATAGCCATATTTATTGGTATTGCTCTGGCAGAATTTTTCACTCCCTTTGCATATATACTATTTCAAAAAGAACTGGATCTGAGTTTCCTTACAGATTTAGTATTCTGGGTCTCTATTGCCGGACTTCTGCTGATTCTAACTTTGATTACAAGCCTTTACCCAGCTATTCAAATTTCCAGAAAAACAGCTACATCTCTTTTCTCTGGAAATACAACAGCAAGCAAAATTGCCCTGGGAGTTAAAGGACTGGTAATTGTTCAATTTAGCCTCGCAATTGCCCTTATGATTGGAACCTATGTAATGCAAAGTCAGATTAATTATATACTGAAAAAAGATTTAGGTTTTAATCCTGATAATGTAATTGCCGTGGAGTTGAAGTCTGAGCTCAAAGATGCAGGGACTTTTGGAATGTTGTTTTCCGAAGAAGCACTAAAAATCAATGGTGTATTATCTACCTCTTTAACAGCAGGAGAATATCGAGACTATTCTGAATATGGAGTAGTTGACATCGGCATGGCACAAACAATGTCTACTACAACACTTACACAACTCGGTGATGGAATAGCATCAGAAGCTGTAGATGCTAAATACCTTGAGACGATGGGAATTAATTTGGTAAATGGGTCTAATTTTTCAGAAAAAGCTAATTCATACTCTTCTAATGAAATCGTTGTAAATCAGGCCTTCGTAAATGCTATGGGTTGGGAAAGCCCAATCGATATGATTCTGGATGACAAATCACAAGACCAAAACTGGGTGGGTCCTTTTGATGGAAAAAAAGTGATTGGAGTAATTGAGAACTATCACTTCAAAAGCTTATACAGCTCACTTCAACCTATGGTACTTAAACACATTCAGGGAATTGATCAAAACCCCGGAACCATACTTATACGCATAAACTCTGATTCTATGTCTGAAACTATTACAAAACTTGAAATGCTTTGGAATAGAATTGCCAGTGAAGAAGCGTTCAACTTTGCATTTTTGGACGACATGCTTCAAAAACAATACAACGAGGAAATTCGCTGGAATAGAATTATTAAGGCTGCTTCCATTATTTCGTTTTTACTAGCGTGTTTTGGGCTTTTCGGATTGTCTGCATTAGCGGCTAACAAAAGAATTAAAGAAGTTGGCATACGAAAGGTTTTTGGCGCTTCAATCAAAAATTTAATTGCGCTAGTTTCTAAGGATTTTGTGGTTTTAGTACTTGTAGCTTTTATAGTCTCAGTCCCACTTACCTGGTACTTTAGTAATAAATGGCTGACAAATTTTAGTTATAAAATTGAACTTGGTTTAGCGCCATTTATTTTTGGTGGATTAGTAGCTTTGAGCATTGCTATAGTTACTATTAGTTGGCAAACCTTCAAGACAGCATCTGCAAACCCAATAGATAGTTTAAAAAGCGAGTAAAAATTTTATATTCATCCTATGATCAAATTAACAAACATCGACAAATACCTGGATAAGAAATTCCAGCGAACATACATTCTCAAAGACGTTAACCTTGAACTGGAACAAGGCGAATTTGCTTCCATTATGGGGCCAAGTGGAGCGGGCAAATCAACCCTGCTAAATATTCTTGGCTTTCTGGATGATTCCAATAGTGGAGAATACCACTTTTTTGATGAGCCGGTTCATAACCTGAGTGAGAAGCAAAAATCCCAGTATCATAAATCCCACATCGGTTTTGTGTTCCAGGCGTACCATTTGATTGATGAGCTTACCGTTTACGAAAATATTGAGATGCCTCTTCTCTATCGTAAGGTTAAGGGAAGCGAACGAAAAGGCATTGTCGCCGAGGTTCTTGATCGTTTTAACATGGTCGCCAAAAAAGATTTATTCCCTCATCAGCTTTCGGGTGGACAACAACAGCTTGTGGGTGTAGCCAGGGCTTTAATTGGGAGTCCAAAATTAATTCTAGCTGATGAGCCCACTGGAAACCTTCATTCAGATCAGGCAGTTGAGATCATGGAGTTATTTCAGAAGCTTAATAAAGAAGAAGGTGTTACTATTGTACAGGTAACTCATTCAGAGAAAATGGCTTCGTATGGTAATCGTATCATCAAAATGAAAGATGGGATGTTGTTGGAGAATTTCCCACACATGGCGGATTAATTCATATCAAAATCAACTATTAGGTCATTGCGGGCTTGACCCGCAATCTTGAGCGTTGTTAAAACTTTAGATTCCGGGTCTCCGCCCGGAATGACTTATAGGTTTTTAGTTTTTCAAACCTAAAACTTCTTACTCTCTGCTACTGCCAGTTGATCTACCCGTTCGTTCAGTTCCAGTCCGGAATGCCCTTTTACTTTGATCCAACTCACTTTATGGCCATTCATAGCCTTTAGCATCTCTTCCCAGAGCTCTTTGTTTTCAACGGGTTTTTTATCTGCTTTACGCCAGCCTTTTTTTTGCCAGTTTTCGATCCAGCCTTTAGTCATAGCATTAATAATCAGAGCACTGTCGCTATGAATTTTAACATGACAAGGCTTCTTCATGGCTTTTAGCGCTTCTATCACCGCTTTCATCTCCATACGGTTGTTCGTGGTTTGTGGATCTCCACCTGAAAGCTCTTTTTCCTTTCCTTTGTAGATGAGAATGGCTCCCCAACCTCCGGGACCAGGATTCCCGGAACAGGCACCATCCGTATAAACGATAACTTCAGGAAGAGCTGACATACTTCTCCGTAATATTTGAAATCCGGTCTTTCAATTTCCTCGCGCTTTCTGCCACGTGCTCTATCCAGTTTTCCTGATCTGATCCGGCATATATAATTCCCCGGCTTGAATTAATAAGTGGAATGCCATCATGTTCTTCCAAAGCTTCAGCAAGCTCTTCAATGGATCCTCCCTGAGCACCAATCCCGGGAATTAACAAACTGCCATTGGAATGATGCTGAATCACCGATTTCGCCTCTTCAGCCTGCGTTGCTCCAATCACCATTCCCAAATGTGCTTCTACCTGCACTGATCGTTCAAACAATTCATGTGCGATATATTCAGCCATACTGTCAAATCCTGCAAACGGCTTTTTCAAAAAGTCGGAAGCGCCGGGATTGGACGTTAACGTAAGTGCATAGATTGCTTTCGTCTCATCGTTTGCAAAAGCATCCAACGTCTCAAAACCCATGAGTGGGTTCAATGTAATGGCATCCACATCAAACCCATCAAAAAAAGCTTTTTTATAATGTTCGGAGGTTGAACTTATATCTCCTCTCTTAGCATCGGCAATTATGATCCGGTCGCTAGGAATGTGATTAATCACTTCCTGAAATACGGCCAGACCATGAACTCCAAGAGCTTCAAAAAATGCGAGATTTGGTTTAAAAGCTGCGGCTGATTCATAGGTGTAATCAATCACCATTTTGCAGAAAAAAACAACTTGTTCTTCGGGAGTATCAAATTTTGCCTTTACTGCCACGGGAAGAAGGTCAAGATTGGGATCAAGTCCTACGCACAAGGTAGATTGAGAACTATTAACCGCTTGCTGAAGCTTTTCTAAGTAGGTCATTTACTGGTTTGAATTTTTCTCCAAAATAGCCAACAAGAAACTTCGATGCGACCTTTTATTGATATAGTAAGAGTTGAAAGTTGGAGTTGATTTTAAAAACGATCTCAACTCTCATCTTTCAATTAAACGCTCACATGTATATAGATGTAAAAGGATTGGGCTGGCGGCTGATTTTTTTTAGTTTCTGGGAAATCCATACTAACAACGGGATCATGATTATAAAAAAACTACACCAACTCGTATATAGCCTATGTTCGCTATTAATTCTCACCTTCACTTTTTCAGGGATTGTTGCTGCACAGGATGAGCCTGCCGAATCCGATTCAACCGAGGAAAAAATCAGCAATGGCGATTTACCCCTCGAAGCAGGAAGAACTTTTAGCTTTAACCTTGATGAAGGCTCCTGGATTTCTCTTGATGTAAGCCCGGACGGAGAAACCATTGTGTTCGATTTTCTTGGTGATCTTTACACGATTCCAATTACAGGTGGGGAAGCGACAAAGATTACCGAAGGAATGCAATTTGACAGCCAGCCTCGCTTTAGCCCTGATGGAAATAAAGTAGTTTTTATCTCTGACGCTTCTGGTGGGGAAGGAGTCTGGACTATTGATCTTTCTACCGATGACAAGGAGAAACAGCAAATAACCAAAGGTAAAACTAATGAATACCAGTCTCCTGAATGGGCGCCGAATGGTAAGTACATAATAGCATCAAAAGACTCCCCCGGAAATCATAAAATATGGATGTATCACATTGATGGAGGCTCCGGTGTTGCTTTGGCTGACGAACCTCGTAATATGAGAATGACCGAGGGAGCTTTTAGCCCGGATGGAAGATATATCTGGTTTTCCAGAAGAACCGGAACCTGGGATTATAATGCGGCTATGCCTCAGTACCAGATTGCAACTTATGATCGTGAAACCGGAGACATTACTACCCAAGCCTCTCGCTATGGATCTTCTTTTCGGGCAACTCCTTCTAATGATGGAAAATGGTTGGTTTATGGAACAAGACATGATGAACACACAGGACTGGTAATCCGGGATCTTAAAACTGGTGATGAACGATGGCTGGCTTATCCAATACAGCGTGATGACCAGGAATCCCGTGCTTCCAGAGACGTATTGCCAGGCATGTCATTCACTCCCGATGATAAATTTGTGGTTACTTCGTATGGAGGAAAAATATGGAAAGTACCTGTAGCTGGTGGAGATGCAATTGAAATTCCTTTTAATGTGAATAGCGGCATCGAACTTGGTCCTGAATTGGATTTTGAGTACCCGATTTCAGACAGCGAAGAATTTACAATCACTCAGATCAGAGACGCCGTTCCTTCACCAGATGGTAAAATGATTGCCTTTACCGCATTGAATGAAGTTTACACCATGGAGTTTCCAAATGGAACACCAAAGAAACTTGTAAATCTTAATGAAACACAAGCTCAACCCGTTTGGTCTCCCGACGGAAAATGGATCGCTTTTGTAACCTGGCAACCCGAAGGTGGAAAAGTATATAAAGTGCAACCTAATGGAAGAAGGCTAACTCAGCTTAATAAAGATAACGGAGTATACCAAGAACCGGTATGGAGTAACGACGGCAATCGAATCGTGTTGATTAGCGGTGACTCGGAAGGATTCAGAAACGCGACCCGAAGATTTGCATTCCGGGGCACCAGTAATATTATATGGATTGATGCAGGTGGAGGCCCGGATAATTTCATCGCTTTTTCAAATGGTCGATCGAACCCACATTTCGTAAAAAACAATGACCGGATATTTTTGTCCAGTTTTAATGGATTGACCTCTATTCGCTGGGATGGAACCGATGAAAAAGAACATATACAGATTCAGGGAAGTCCGGCTCCGGGTTCTACATTTAGCCCGAGAGCTTCGTGGATCAGAATGGCTCCTGAAGGCGATCAGGCTTTGGCTCAGCTTGGTTACGACTTATATGTGGTTACTGTACCTCAGGTTGGCGGCGATGCTCCTACCATTCGCGTGGGTGGATCCAGTTCTTTCCCGACAAAAAAACTGACGGATATTGGTGCTCAATTCCCAGCCTGGGGATGGAATGCTAATAACATTCACTGGTCAATTGGCAATGCACATATTCGTTACAGCCTGGATGATGCCGAAGCTTATAAAGACAGCGTAGAAGCAGCCAAAAAAGCGGAGAAGGAAAAGAAAGAAGAAGTAACAGATTCTGAAGTAGAGGCTGATTCAACCCAAAGTGTTGACGATAAAAAAGAAGAAAAGAAGAAAGATGAGGGCTATAAGCCTCTTGAAAAACGCATAGATGTAAAAGCAAAAAGAGATACACCCAATGGTATTATCGTACTTCGTGGAGCTACGGCTATTACCATGAATGGGGATGAAATTATTCGAAACGCAGATATCCTTGTTGAGAATGACCGTATTAAGGAAGTTGGAGCTCGGGGTTCTTTCGCCATTCCCAACGGTGCCGAAATCATGGATATGAATGGAAAGACCATTGTTCCCGGTTTTGTTGATACACATGCTCATTTTCGACACCCAGTTAATCTACATCGGGGACAGTTTTGGTCGTACTTAACCAACCTTGCTTTTGGGGTAATTACAACCCGTGATCCGCAGACAGCAACCACGGATGTGTTGACCTATGGTGACCTGGTTGATGCAGGAAAACTTCTTGGGCCTCGTGTTTATTCAACTGGTCCGGGCGTTTTTAGCAGTGAGAATATTAAAGATCTCGATCATGCAAAGGATGTGCTGAAAAGATACAGCTCGTACTACAATACCAAAACCATAAAAATGTATGGTGCGGGTAACCGGGAACAGCGCCAGTGGATTATTGAAGCTGCCAGAGAACAAGAGTTGATGCCCACCACAGAAGGTTCTCTTGATTTCAAAGAAAACCTGACTCAGGTTATTGACGGTTATCCCGGACACGAGCATTCTTTCCCTGTTTTCCCACTTTATAGTGACGTAACTGATTTGGTAGCTTTTTCAAACACGGCCTACACTCCTACTTTGTTAGTTGCTTATGGCGGCCCATGGACAGAAAACTACTTCTATGCTACGGAACGTCCACATGACGATGAAAAACTAAACCGCTTTATGCCTCATGAAAACCTTGACTCCAGGACAAGGCGCAGAAATGCGGGTTGGTTTATGGAAGAGGAGTATGTACATGAGGAACAATCCAAAATCCTGAAAGAGATCGTTGAAAAAGGTGGAATTGCAGGAGTTGGAAGTCATGGACAGCTTCAAGGACTTGGCTACCATTGGGAACTATGGGCAATTCAAAGTGGTGGGCTCAGTGAACATGATGCTCTGAAAGTAGCCACAATTCATGGAGCTAAAGCCATTGGATTGGAACGGGATCTTGGTACGATTGAAACCGGTAAGCTTGCTGATTTCGTAATTCTGGATAAAAATCCGCTGGAAAATATCCGAAATACAAACTCGGTGAGTTACATCATGAAGAACGGAAGACTCTACGATGCCAATACGCTGGATCAGTTGTTCCCGGTTAAACAAGAGTTAGGCACTTTCTGGTGGCAGAATACAGGACCTAGTGATTTGCCAGGAGTTAAGGAATAAAAGTTCGGATTAACTGATAGGAGAAAGATGATTTTGAGTAAATTTCACAATTCAAATATCACTTTATTATCCAATTTTAATTACCCGGACAAGTTCCCCATACTGGTAGTTGATTAGTAGTTAATGCTGAGTTTTCATCAAAAGATCTTGGCTTACTTGTTATGTTAGATACACACCAATTAGATAAGTCTCTGTTAAAATTTTCTGCATTTCTAAACATTGCTCCCATATCATTTACTGAAGACACATTCCAGTTTCCTATAGACTGATTAAATTCACTAGCTCCATCAAACATTTGATACATATCAAAAACGGAAGAAACATCCCATTTACTTAAATCATGGTTAAATTTTTTAGCATTTACAAACATGATTTGCATACGGGTTACATTTGATACGTCCCAATTTCCAATATCCTGATTGAAGTACATAGATATACCTCCAAAACCGGCAAACATCCCAGTCATATCAGTTACTCCTGATACATCCCAGTTTCCTATATCAAGATCAAAATCAGAGTTGCTTCTAAATATGTAGCTCATATTTTCCACCTTAGATACATTCCAGTTTTCTATACCGGTGAAAAAGAAGGTTGAGTTATCGAGCTGCGAAAACAAACCTGCCATATTGATAACACTAGATACATCCCAGTATGATAAATCTATTTCATCATTTCCAATGTATTTAGAAGCTAAAAACATAGCTTCCATATTAGTTACATTTGATACATCCCATGTCTTTATCCCATCAACAACTTCTCCAAAATAAAATAAAGAAGACATATCTGTAATACCGCTGGTACATGTAGATGAAGCATTATGGTACGTAATTTCTTCTCTCTTTCTCTTTTTGTATGTAATTCCTTTTACATCAAATGTATCGCCAAAATTTAAATCCTCACAGATGATAGTAACTTGATTATCTGCTAAATATGGATTTTGATTTATTTTATCTGGTTCAGTCCCACATGAAATAATGATAATCAGTCCGGATAAGAGAAGTAGTAATCGCATTTAATTTCTTTTGCTTAACTGATTAAAATAAAGAAATTAAGAACATTTACAATCCGGGCCGCAATTGTGGTCCGGTGATATTTTTGATTTTCGAAAAGGTTTAACCACAAAGCGATTGGCGAGATATACCAAAACAAATGTCAGCATTCCGAATGCCACACCTGTTTGAAAATCAAGTTCCATTATAAACTACTCCCTATCTGAAAAGCGATAAATGAACTCAGGTAGGCCAACGCCGTCATATACACAAACATGGCAGTAGGCCATTTCCAGGAATTGGTTTCTCTTTTAACAATAGCAATGGTACTCATACACTGCATAGCCAGAGCAAAGAAAATCATTAATGAAATAGCGGTTGCAATGGAATACACCGGTTTTCCGGTTTCCGGATTTACATCATTGATGAGCTTTTCTTTAAGCGTAGAGCTTTCTCCCTCCTCCTCTTCAATGCTGTAAATAGTATTTAGCGTACCTACCATCACTTCTCGTGCAGCAAAGGAAGTGATGAGCCCAATTCCAATCTTCCAGTCAAAACCAAGTGGTTCAATTACCGGTTCAATGATTTTCCCAAACTTACCAGCAAAACTGTGCCGTAACTGATACGATTCGGGGTTTTCTGTGATATCAAATGAAGAATCATACTCGGTAGTATCAGCCTGTGCTATATCGGGCATTTCAGTTTTAGGGAAAGAAGCCAGGAACCACAACACTATAGAAATAGCTACAATGATCTTTCCTGCTTCTGTTACAAATATTTTGCCTCGTTCCGCAGTATTCTGAAAAACTACTGACCATTTTGGCATTTTATAGGCTGGCAGCTCCATGATAAATGGTGTCTGTTTTCCAGTTGGAAAGATTCGCTTCATTACAAAAGCAGCCAGAACAGCCATCACAATTCCAAAAATATAAAGACCAAAGAAAGTAATCCCTTGCAACGTAAAAATACCAAGCACAGAAGTTGAAGGAATAAAAGCGGCGATCATTAACGCGTAAACAGGAAGTCGCGCTGAACATGCCATAAACGGAAGAACCATGATCGTAATTATTCTATCTCTCCAGTTTTCGATGGTTCTTGTTGCCATAATCCCCGGAATAGCACAGGCAAAACCAGACATCAACGGAACTACCGAACGACCGTGCAGACCTACTTTAGTCATGAAACCATCCATCACAAAAGCAGCCCTCGCCATATACCCTGTTCCTTCTAATATGTAGATAAAGAAAAACAGGAACAGAATTTGAGGGAGAAAAATAACAACCCCACCAAGGCCTGCAATTACTCCTTCTACCAACAAATCATTAAGCATACCTGCTGGTAGATTGTTTGCTACCCAATTTCCCCCTTCTACAAAAAGAAGATCTATCATATCCATGAATGGAGTGGCCCAGGAGAAAATTGCCTGGAACATGAATAATAGCACAAGAGTAAAGATAACCGGACCTGCCACTTTATGGGTAACAACTGCATCAATACGATCAGTTAAAGACGCCTTCGTTTCAGCTATTTGAGATGCTGCCTCTGCGGTGGCTTCACCAATAAAATTATATCTCCGTAGAACTTCAGCAGCCATAGGGTTGCCTCCACCCTGTTCTACCATCTGCTGCGCTTTTTTAATAACAGAGCGTCCTTTGTTTTCCTTTTCTACTTTATAAAAAGCTTCATCAAAATTGCCTTCGCTAAGCAGTCGGAGTGCTTCAATATAGTAGGCTCGCTCAGGTATAGACGTATGGGGTTTAATCCATTCATCTATAAGTAAATTCATGGCATCCTTGAGTTCAGTTTCAGGATTCCATTTCAGTGGAGTTGGGGACTCGAGATCAAAACCAGCAATTGCTTCCTTCAGCTTCTCAACATCAGATTTATTTTTGGCTGAAATAGCTATGACAGGAATGCCAAGTGATTGAGCAATCAATTCTGGTTTTATAGTTATGCCTTTGCCTTCGGCTACGTCTGACATGTTAAGCACCAACATTACAGGGATCCCAAGATCCATAACCTGAGTAACCAAATAAAGATTACGGTCGAGATTACTGGAATCTACTACCACTAATACCAAATCGGGAACTTCTTCATGTTCGTAGCTCCCAATTAGCGTTTCATAGGCAATACGTTCGTCCAGTTTTTTGTAGTTCAGACTGTAAGCTCCGGGCAAGTCGATTACTTTATGTAGTACTCCTCCAATAATCGTAGTGCCTACTTTACGCTCGACCGTTATTCCCGGATAATTGGCAATTTTTTGCCGAAGCCCGGTAAGGGAATTAAAAATCGTTGATTTTCCCGTGTTTGGATTTCCAACTAAGGCAATTGAAAGTGGTTCTTTACTCATTTAACTGCTACCTCAATGCATTTAGCCTCTGATTCCCGAAGTGTCAATAAATATCCTCTTACCTTTATTTCTATTGGGAAACCTAAGGGAGCCTTACGCAGCAATTGAATTTGAACACCAGGGGTAATTCCCATTTCCAAAATGCGAGTTGTGTCTACTCCTTGAATTGCTTTAACAGTATAGGTATCCGGTGTACTTATCTCCGATAGTAAAAGAGCCATGTTTTTTTATTTCGGGCTTACCAGAATTGTTTTAGCAAGGGTTGCGGCGATTGCCAGTCGGGCTTCTCCGACTTGTAGAATTACATTTTTTTGATTTGAGATAATACGCCCTTTTGCACCTTCAACGCATCCAAGCTCGTTTAACCTGCAAACATCATCGCAATGGCAATCCAGGCAACGAACAATTACCTCTTCTCCTTCTTTTCCATTACTAAGGGGATGCATCATAAAAATCTCTTATTTAAAAATGATCTAAATAAAGATAGGGATTAATTTAAAAAGAATGAATGCTTTTTTAGAGAACTGATTCAGGAAAAACTTCTTCAAAACCGTGAGGTGGTTTATGGAGAGTCCATGTTTCGAAAAAGAATTTTTGCTCACTGGAAAGCCTTTTCCCATTAATTGAGAAAAAACGGAATGTATCAGGAAGCAAGCTCTGTAAAGGATAAAAGAACTCGGTATAAATATTCTTTTTACTGAAAAGATGAAGATCGAATCCGTCTTTTGCTTCCCGCTTGTATATCACAATCCAATCTTTCTCCATTACATCTCTCAACATTTTTCCAACGAAAGAATGAATAATCCCCGGTTCTGCTTTCTCCTTGGAAGCCACCAATACTTCGTTCACTCCTAACTCTTCAATCCCTTCTTTTAACGATTGATGATTACCGGATTTTGTAGTGAATTCATACCCTTCAAACCCCTTTGAAATAGCGTTTATAAAAGACTCATACTCTGAGAGAACATTTACTCCAAACTTCTCATTTTCAAGATCAGTAGCTGAAAAATATATCGTTGAATACGTCGGGTCAGGCTTTGTAAAAGCTGCAAGGGGATTATCATTAATGCTTTCGCTAGATGGAGCAAGATCATCCAGCCGTTGATCGTGATGGAATATGAGTTTCAGGATATCGGTTTGGGGCATATTTATATTTTACTTGTCATTCTGAGCGAAAGCGAAGAATCTGCAAAGTTCAGACTTAGCTGGATATGTGTATATGCAGATCCTTCGGCGGTAGCCTCAGGATGACTTTTTTAGTTCTATGTAATTTAAAACAAAAAAAATCCCGGCCACATCATTGCAGCCGGGATTGAAAATCGTTCTAGGTCAATTAGATCATTGTTGCAATAACAAGAGCAACAACTGACATCAACTTAAGAAGGATGTTAAGTGATGGTCCGGAAGTATCTTTGAACGGATCTCCCACAGTATCACCAACCACAGCTGCTTTATGGGGCTCAGTGCCTTTTCCATATTTAACACCGTCAATCTCAACACCTTCCTCGATCATTTTCTTGGCGTTGTCCCATGCACCACCTGCATTAGACTGGAATAGAGCCATTAATACACCCGCTGAAGTTACACCAGCAAGTAATCCACCTAGCATTTTAGCACCCAAAGTTGGGTCGTCACTGATAAATCCAGGAACAAAACCGAATAATACAGGAACAACTACTGCCAACAGTCCCGGAACTACCATTTCGCGAATAGAAGCAGTAGTTGATATTTCAACACATTTCTCATATTCCGCTTTTCCATCGGCTGCTTCAAAAATATCCTGATCTTCTTTAGACCACTCTTTAAAGTCTTTTTCTCCGTTCTTGTTCATTACATCAAGCGCAGCTCTTAGTTCAGGAATATCTTTGAACTGACGACGAACTTCTTCAATCATACTCATAGCCGCACGTCCTACCGCATTCATAGACAATGCTGAGAACAGGAATGGAAGCATAGCTCCAACAAACAAGGCAGCCATTACAAATGGATTCGTTACATTGATGATTACTTCCAATCCCGGATTGGCAGCTTCATATGCAGTAATGAACGCCGCAAAAAGAGCTAGCGCAGTAAGTGCAGCAGAACCGATGGCAAATCCTTTACCAATAGC
This sequence comes from Balneola sp., assembly GCA_048058975.1. Classification (GTDB taxonomy): domain Bacteria; phylum Bacteroidota; class Rhodothermia; order Balneolales; family Balneolaceae; genus RHLJ01. The sequence continues at coordinate 188,575 of JBLLNP010000002.1, read as the reverse complement.
CGCAGTTGTATTACCTACTGCGTCTAGTTTATCGGTACGCTCGCGTACTTCTGATGGTAATTCTGCCATTTCAGCAATACCACCTGCGTTGTCTGATATTGGACCGTAAGCATCTACTGCTAACTGGATTCCGGTGTTGGCAAGCATTCCTACTGCTGCAATCGCAATACCGTACAAGCCTGCAAAACTGTATGCTCCAATAATAGCGATAGCAATAATAATAATTGGAATAGCTGTTGATATCATTCCAACACCTAATCCTGCAATAATGTTTGTTGCAGAACCAGTTACAGATTGCTTCACAATAGAAAGAACTGGTTTCGTACCTGTTCCTGTATAGTGCTCCGTTACAAGACCGATCAACAAACCTGAAGCCAAACCAAAAATGGTTGCCCAGAAAACACCTAAGCTGGTGAACTCAACTCCATCGAAGGTCCATGTTGCGGGAAGCATCCAACGGATAATAAAAAATGAAGCTACAAGCATTACTATTGCGGAAGCAAATTCACCAATGTTTAAAGCTTTTTGTGGATCGCCACCTTCTTTTACACGTACTAAAAACGTACCTAATATAGAAGTGATAATACCCGTTCCTGCAAGTACTAGTGGAAGTAGTACGGCAGACAAACCACCAAAATCATCGCTCCATGAGGTTGCTGTCATAAATGCCGCACCTAATACCATGGTACCTATGATTGAACCTACATAAGATTCGAAGAGGTCAGCACCCATACCAGCGACATCACCAACGTTATCACCAACGTTATCAGCAATCGTAGCTGGGTTTAGCGGGTGATCCTCAGGAATACCTGCTTCTACTTTACCTACAAGATCAGCTCCAACATCAGCAGCTTTAGTGTAGATACCACCACCAACACGTGCAAAAAGTGCTATCGAAGAAGCTCCGAAAGAAAAACCTGTAACTACAGCCAAAACTTTATTTACAGCGTCTGCACCTTCAATACCAAAAATAGTTGAAAACAACAGGAATAAGCCGGAAAGTCCCAGAACTCCAAGACCTACAACCCCAAGTCCCATTACAGATCCACCTGCGAAAGCAACTTCAAGTCCTTTACCTAAGCTTTCACGGGCAGCGTTGGTAGTTCTAACATTTGCTTTGGTAGCAACTTTCATACCGATGAAACCTGCCAGGCCGGAACATATCGCTCCAACAATAAATGAGATTGCAACCATCCAGCTTGAGGTTACGGCATCTGCGCTTACAGCTAAAATTACAGCTACTACAATTACAAATATCGAAAGAACACGATATTCCGCCTTCAGAAACGCCATGGCGCCGGCAGCAATACTGTCTGCGATACGCCCCATTCTTTCGGTACCTACTTCCTGTTTGGTAACCCAGGAAGATTTTAGCGCGGTAAAAAGAAGAGCGATAACTCCAGCCGCTAATGAGAAAAAGATTATGTTTTGCATAACTCCGTTTAAGTTAGTTTACGTTTTGTTCCGTTATCCCGAAACTTAATTAAAAAAGTTCATTGCTCTTTCAATGCCCAGGTTTACGAATGCAAGAGCAGCATCGTGAGCTTTTTGGATAGAAGCTTCCACCTCTTCCATTTCCGAATTATCAAAAGGGGAAAGTACAAAATCTATTTGCTTTCCCCTTTTAAAATCATTTCCGATCCCAACCCTAAGCCTGGGATAATCGTTGCTTCCAAGCTTTTCGTTGATATCTGCAATTCCATTATGACCTCCATCACTTCCACCGGGTTTCATTCTTGTTACCCCAACCGGAAGATTAAGATCATCATAAATTACGAGGCAGTCTCTTTTATCGGTATTAAAACTGGCAAGGGCTTTTTTTACTGCTGTCCCACTTCTATTCATATAATTCGTGGGTTTTACAAGAATAATTTTTCTGCCCTTATGCCTTCCTTCAGCAACTACGAACGGTCCATTACCTGTACCAAAGCTTACTGAAAGAGTCTTTGCCAATAAATCAACTACTTCAAAGCCAATGTTATGACGGGTTCCATCATATTCCTGTCCAACATTTCCTAATCCTACAATTATGGACATGAGTTCAGGCTCCCGCTATCAACACCATCTTATTCTTCAGATTCAGCTTCTTCGTTGCTTCCTTCAGAACCTTCGGCACCTTCTGCCGTTGCTTCGTCAGCGCCTTCTGCTGTTGCTTCATCTTCTTCGTCATCAATCATTTCGCTTACTAACTTACCTTTTGGAGGTCTGATAGTAACAATGGTTCTGCTGAGTGAGTCTAAAGGAATAATGCCCTCTAGTTCCAGGTCTGAAACGTGGAAAGAATTACCAATTTTCAATGGGGTAACATCCACTTCAAATTCAGAAATGATAAACTTTGGAAGTACACGGATACGGATGAATTTCATCGGCTGGAACATGCGTCCACCACCTTCTACCACACCTCGTGCCGTTCCTTTGATTCTTACAGGAACACGAAGGGTTACTTTGTGATTATCCGAAAGAACATAGAAATCGGCATGAATAGGACGGTCGGTAACCGGGTCAAATTCAGTTCTTTTAAGGAGTGTTTTATATACTTTACCATCAATGGTAAGCTCCTGAAGTTTGGTTTGAGCTCTTCGAAGTATCTTCTCCAACTTCAACTCATCAATCGAGAAATGGATATTCTCCTCAACTTCTGGGCCATAAAGTACTGCAGGTACTCTTTTTTCTGCTCTTAAAGCTCGGTTAGCCTGCTTGGAAATCTCACGTGGAGTTCCTTCTAGTTTTACTAATTCTGGGTATGCCATTTTATTCGTTTACCTTATAAACATTAATTATCAAACAATGCACTGATGGTATCATTCGTGTGAATACGTTGAATTGCTTCCGCAAAAATATTCGCCACACTCAACACCTTTATTTTTTCAGAAGGCTGGCGCAGCGGAATAGTATCCGTAACTAATAATTCATCAATAGGCGAATCTTCAATTCGCTGAAATGCCGGTCCCGAGAGTATCGGATGCGAACAAATCGCAGAAATATTCAAAGCTCCGCGCTCTTTCATAGCAGCGGCGGCATTGGTTAAGGTACCGGCGGTGTCGATCAAATCGTCAACAATCAACACATTCTTTCCTTCCACTTCACCAATAATATTCATGATTTCCGATTCATTCGGCTTGGGGCGGCGCTTGTCGATAAAAGCTAAGGTAGCATTTAGTTTTTTAGAGTAGGAACGAGCCATTTTCAAGCTGCCTACATCAGGTGCTACCACCACCAAGTTCTCAATCGGATGCTCGGTAAAGTGGTCGATAAAAACCCGACTTGCATATAAGTGGTCGAGTGGAATATCGAAGAAACCCTGAATTTGTGCAGCATGTAAATCCATCGTTAACACCCGGTCGGCTCCGGCCTCAACCAAAAGGTTGGCCATTAGTTTAGACCCGATAGAAACTCTGGGTTGATCTTTACGATCCTGGCGCGCATATCCAAAATAAGGAATTACAGCGGTTACTCTTTTAACAGAGGCTCGCTTGGCTGCGTCTAACATCAGTAAAAGTTCAATAATGTTATCGCCGGGAGGAGGAGTGGGTTGAACAATAAAAATATCTTCACCGCGAATGCTTTGCTGGAACTTTACGTAAAGCTCACCATCAGAAAATTGCTTGACGGTAACTTTACCCAAAGTAGTACCATACTCCTTGGCTATGGCACGAGCCAAAGCCGGATTACTGGTACCGGAAAATATTGCAAGAGGACTGTCCAATTTTGTTTGCTAGCACTGAAAATTTCAGGATTACATAAAACAAAAGGATGCATCCTTAATCATCCTTCTGAGTATTGTTGCCCGGGGAGGACTCGAACCCCCACATACTGGACCAAAACCAGGTGTCCTGCCATTAGACGACCGGGCAATTCGTGTCATCGACAGACACCAAAGATAGGGACATATTCAAAGCTGATCAAGACGAAATTACTTTTTTTAGTACAAAGCATTCGTGGCAGCGGCGGGGTTCACAATAAGCCCGGTACTGATGAACCAATCCCAGTTTCCCGGCATACTTTTTTTCTTGTATTTCAGTAATCGAAGTAAATGGTTTCATAAGGTTGGAAGGAATACTGGCTTTAAATGCATCCCATTCTTCCAGAACTTTCCGTGTAATTTTTTTATGCTGAAACAATTGCCCCAACACATACACCGCAGGAATAAATACGATACCATATAGTAATTCCGATTTTGATTTTGAGAGCCCGGCTCTTGCCCCAAAACCTGACCAGAATTGTTTCAGGTTATCCGTAAAAAAATGCTCCAACGGGGCTGACCTGATTTCTGATGCGATGTTAATAGCTTGTGGAATACGTTTTTTGGGATGACTTGCAGGAAAAACTCCTTTATAGTTCCACTTAAGGGTTGAAGCGCCTACTCCAAAACCAGCAAACTCTAAGGCATCTTCAATTATTTTTTGATTGGAATCTGGTTCCTGTTTCAGGTACCAGGTTCCAACTGCTAGCATCGAATCGCGGTTGTGGGAAATACCAAATGCTTCAAAAACTGAAAGAATTAAGGCTTCTTTCCAGGCTTGTGAAGGTGGCAACTCAGGATTGTAAAATCGGAGAACATCGTTTCCTTTCTTTTCAAGATATTCGTGATGCGCTTTTTGAACCTGCTTCAGAAAAGCTTCTTCTGAAATGTAGTTGATACCCGATGAACATGGAAGATCAGTTGAGGTATTCATCTTTGCAACAAACTGATGGAGTTCGTTTGGCAGGTAGGGAAGAATATTAAATGTTGGAATTCTGCCCCCATCTTTTCTTAAAACTTCAATGGGATTCTGTTCTGCCACTACATGTAACACAACCTGGTTATATGCTGTATCCTGATGATGCCCGTGCTGTATCCATCCTTTCGAGTCAAGATGGAGCTCTACTGACCCAGCCCATAAAACTCCATTAATAAAAATCTGAGCATTTTTAAAATCTGGCCCATCACTTTTATTCAGAATTCCGGGATTCAGAATTTCCAAGCTTTTACTATCGGTTGTACGAATATTTACAGAGTCAAAAAACTGTTCTTCCCAAATCCATTGAAGAATCTCTTCAGAATATGAGAATCCCGTATCAGGCATCTTCTTCTAAATCGTCGTCATCAAAAATTATTGATTCGGTTGCCTCATATAAATCAGGAATAATTTCTTTCACATTACTGGCTATTTTACCCAGACGTTCTTCCCCTTCTTTTACCATTCTGCTACCATGATCTTCTACCCAGTGCCTGGCTTCGCCAGTATGCTTACCAACCCACTGCCTGTTCTCTTTACCGCTTCTTGGGGAAAGCAATAATCCAAAAACCACGCCTGCTGAAAACCCGGCTACAGTTGCTAATAATGTTGTTATTGGTCTGCTCATTTCTCTTGTTTTTAGAATTAGGTTAACACTGTTAAGGTACAGCTTTTAAGTTAAAATTTAATCTTTCATAATTAAAATATTAACTTAATTTTTGGAACTTTAATTCTTTACCTATGCCTGAACAGATTGTTTTAATGACCAAAGATCATATTGCACGAACTCTTAAAAGGCTTGCTATACAGGTTTGGGAGCGCTTGGAGGAAAATCAAGAGTTAATAATAATTGGATTAAATGAACGCGGTTTTGCAACAGCAAAAGTGATTCATACTCATTTAGTAAAATTTTCTGATAAAAAAATAGAACTCCACCCTTTTGATGTGCTTGCAACAGGGCCCAAAACCACTTTACCCAACTGTACTGAAAAATATGTACTTATGATTGATGATGTGATTTTCTCCGGCAAAACCATGTTCAGTGCCATCTCAACATTATGCTATTCTAATGAGCCGGAAAAAATTGATGTCCTAACTTTGGTAGATCGTGGACACCGAACGTATCCCGTACTATCTGAGTTAACCGGAATTGAAGTACCAACTAAGTTTGGTGAACATATAGAGGTAATCCTTAATTCAAGTAACCTTGATCAGGTTGTACTTTTTAAGAATAATTAAACCAGAGTAACCAACAGTTAATTCTTTTATCATGCAAAAACTAATGAAATTATCACTTGCAATAATTGCTCTCTTTTTTTAATACATCCCCTTAATGCACAAACAATTGTAGTCCCTGAAGATCAAGTTGGTTGGGGACAAACATGGGTATTAAACCTCAATGGCTCTCAGGCTTCTTATGATAACTGGAGCGAAGGTGGGGTAAACACTATTGCCGGAACCTTTTCTACCGTGTATACAAAGTTGTACCGTAAAGAGCGTACTTCTTATGGCTTTCGAGTGAACCTTAGATATGGACAATCCCGCATTGATGGAGATACCAGAAAATCAGATGATCTGATTTCCATAAGAAGCAGAGTAACTTACGATCTTGCAGAAGGGAGTCCGGTAGCTGCCTATGGCGCCATCCAGTTTAAAACACAGTTTGCGGAAGGATATAACTATGGAGCAGGTCCACTTGGAGAAGACATACTCATCTCAAATTTTATGGCCCCCGGATATTTTATTGAAGGAGCCGGTATCGAATATAACGCGAACGAGAATTTGCAAATGCAGGGTGGTTTAGCACTAAAACAAACCATCGTTAATGATGATAATTTGGTAGGGTTTTATAACATGACCGATAACTTCCGTTCTGAAGGAGGTCTTTCTACTGGTATTACCTATCAAAATACAATCGCCGAAAATATTCAATATTCAAGCAACCTAGAGACTTTTACCAACTTCCTTCTTCCTATAGATGAAACCGACATTTCCTGGGCAAATGAAATTACAGGCCAGATTAACTCCATTGTAAGTGCTTCTTTTCAGTTTGAACTGAGATACGACAATGACTTCTCCAGCGAAATACAGCTAAAGCAAGTACTTTCTGCAGGTATTACAGTAAATCTTTACTAAGCCTTCTTTGTTTTTTTACTATGCATGTCAGAATCTATGGCATGCATAGTTTTTCTATTTTCGATATTTTCGAGCCCAATCTAACCCTTCAGTATTCCCTTTAGTTAGTTGAAGGACAACTGCTTTTAACCCTATATCGAATTTTACCCGACTCGAAGAATGAAAAAACTTCTTTTCTTTTTCTCCCTTCTTTTCCTGCCATATATTTCCTTCTCTCAGATTATTGTAGTTCCTGATACTTTAAATGGTTGGGAACAAAGCTGGACTGTAAACTTCAATGGAGCTCAATCATCCTTTAATAACTGGAGCGAAGGAGGAGTTAATACTGTAAGCGGTACAGCTTCTACCGTATTTACGAAGTATTATCGAAACGGAAGATCTACTTATGGCTTTAGAATTCACCTTAGATACGGGCAATCTAAAGTTAACGGTATCGGCTTACGTAAAACAGACGACCTTATTTCGATTCGAAATCGTGTTACTTATGAACTAACCAAAGAAAGTATTTATTCAGCCTTTGGAGCAGTACAATTCAGAACACAGTTCGCAGACGGTTTTGAATACGGTAAAGCGGTAGCCGGAGGTGATTCACTCATATCTAAATGGCTTGCACCGGCCTATTTAATAGAAAGTTTTGGTGTAGAAATTAAACCAAGTGAAAACTTTAGCGCAGAAACGGGACTCGCCCTAAAGCAAACGATGGTTAACGACCATCGCTTAAATCAGCAATACCAGATTGAAGAAGGAAGAAATATACGATTTGAAGGTGGTATTACATTTGGAGCCCAATACAAGAGAAAAATAATGGAAAACACAGAGTTTGTTACCAGTATTGAAACCTTTACTAATCTGTTAGTGCCAATAACTCAAACCGACGTTTTCTGGTCTAATTCTATAAATGGTAGAATAAATAAATACCTTAGTTCTGTTTTCCAGTTTGAACTTCGCTACGATCATGACTACTCTAAAGATATTCAGCTTAAACAGGTTTTTGCAGCAGGAATAACATTCAACTTCTATTAATTATTATGACAGATCAAGCCCTAAAAGCATTAGAAAACAATCTGAAAAACTTTCAAGTATGGAAAGAGTCTTTTGGATCATGGAATCAGGATGCTACCCTCTCTGTCTCAGAACACACAATTAATGAAGTATTTAATACCCTTTCTGACCGATTAAAAGGCAACTACCCGTTTCATCATCCTGTATATGCTGGGCAAATGCTAAAACCGCCACACCCTGTTGCCTGGGCTGCTTATGCTATGGCTATGACGATCAACCCAAACAACCATGCTCTTGATGGTGGACCTCCTTCTTCGGAAATGGAAAAAGAAGTGATGAGAAAACTATCACACTTCTTTGGATACGGAGATGAATTTCTTGGCCATTTAACTTCCAGCGGAACCATCGCGAATCTCGAAGCGCTTTGGGTAGCCCGGAAATCACATCCCGGAAAAAAGATCGCCTTTTCTGAAAACGCGCATTACACGCATGGAAGAATGAGTGAAGTTCTGGGTGTTGAAGGAGTAAAAATTCCTGTTCTGGAGAACGGACAGTTTGATTTGGATTTCATCAATCCCGAAGAAATCGGAACTATCATAGTAACACTCGGCACTACCGGATTAGGTGAAGTTGAGCCACTCGATCAGGTACTTCCATGGGCAAAAAAACACGACGTTCGGATTCATATTGATGCCGCCTATGGCGGATTTTTCAGGACTTTAAAAGATTCGGGTTTGATTGACGGAACCAGCTGGAAACTGATGCAGGAAGCCGACAGCATAGTAGTTGATCCCCACAAACACGGACTTCAACCTTATGGGTGCGGAGCGGTGCTTTTCAAAAATCCGGAGGTGGGAAAGTTTTATAAACACGATTCCCCCTACACCTATTTTACTTCTGATGATCTTCATTTGGGGGAAATAAGCCTGGAATGTTCCCGTGCAGGAGCAGCAGCAGTCGCGCTTTGGGCAACTTTGGAGTGTTTCCCTTTAGAGGAAAAAGAAGGCTTTGGTTCTATTTTGGCAAAATGCCGGCAAGCCGCGTTATCTGGTTATTGGTTAATAGTTGAATCGGATAAACTAGAGGCTTACAAAAAGCCTGAGCTTGATATTTTAACCTATTTCCCGATTAACGATTCAACGATTAACGTATCCCAAATTTCTGCCCTTTCGAAAAAGGTATTTGATACAGGAATGAGAGATCAAAGCTTCTACCTCTCTCTGTTCAAAGTTCCTTCATCAACATTCACCCGACTTCACCCCCAATTTAAAGCAGATGAAGAACAGGTTACCATCTTACGAAGTGTTCTTATGCGGCCGGAGCAGGCTGACTTTGTAGTTGAATTGATTAAAAGGCTTGAAAAATCTTTATAATCTCCCATGCCGGAAAACACAACTATAAAAACCTGTGCTAATTGTGGGTATCGTCCATTCGATTCCGATTTTTGTCCTAATTGCGGTCAACGTAAACTCACAGAAAAAGATAATAGTATAAGCTCGTTAGCCACAGATTTTCTGGAAGGAATCTTCAATCTGGAGAATTCTTTCCTTAGAACAATAAAGGTTTTTTTTAGTAAACCGGCTTCTTATGCTACAAGCTACGAGCTTGGCGCACGAAAAAAGTATATTTCCCCAATTAAACTATTCTTTTTCGCTAATGCTTTTTATTTCCTGTTCCCTGCAATTAACGCCTTTACTACTACCCTTGATATTCAGTTGAATCAACTGATTTATAGCGAGCTTACAAGAGGTTTTATTGAAGGATGGATTGAAAGCTCAGGAATGGGTTTTAGTGATTTTGAAAATCAATACAACAAATTAACAGCCACTCTTTCTAAAGTTCTTTTGATTTTGCTCCCCATTTTCTTTGGAATGGCTACTTGGGCTTTAAGCTTTACATCAAAAAATAGAAAACCTTTTCTTTTTCATTTAAACAGAAGCCTTTTATTTCACGCATTTATTCTCCTTTTTGTCGTCTCATTTGTTCCGGGATCATTGTACCTGTTTGCTAAAACGCTTGGTTTTGACTGGCTTCTTAGCTTACTAAACAATTTTAGTATTACACTAATATCTATTGTGCTTATGAACGCCTTCGCATATATGCTCTATAAAGGATTTTTCAATCAAAGCTTTAGCTTGAATCTTACTCGCACTTTCCTTCTTAACGGAGTTTATTTTTTTCTGATTTTTCTATACCGCTTTATCCTACTCCTCGTTACTCTCGCGTGGATAGCTGCTTTTCGGTAAGGTTTATCCTTTCAGGGAAAATTGACACACCCCTAAATCCCCTCTCAAGGGGGGACTTTTTCAAAAATGAGTAAAGCGCAAACCTGCTTTAAGAAGCAATGAAATGCGTCGCGAGTAATTAACACGTCCTCCCTTGAGGGAGGTGGCTTGCAAAAGCAGAGCGTTGCAAGACGGAGGGTGTTTGGGTTTGACTCCCAAATCTTTTCGGACACCCCTCCACGCTTCGCGGTACTCCCCTCAAGGGGAGATTAATTACAGACCCTCAAATAATTTGGTTGCCTGATTTTGCAGAAGATTCTGAAAGATATTGAATGAAATAGAACCACTCTTATCCTTTACTAATGCCAAAGTCCTCTTCCATACCGTTTCATTTTTGGCATTATCTAAAAAATCATGTCCTTCCCATGTTAGAGAAACGGGAGTCCATAGAAATGTACCAAACCCTGATTGATCAATAGCCTCAACTAACCCTGCTTCATGAAGCAGTTTTGTATTATAGCTTATCTGGTCTTCAGAAAAATCCTTCAAGGATATTCGTATCCAAGAATTAGGTTTAGGATTAGCCTCGGTTTGAAGTAGTATTTCCTTAATTAATGCAAAATCTCTCTTCATGCTATTCCTAATTGAATCATTCCTAATTCTTAATTGATCATTGATCAAACATCAAAAGAAATCCCCTGCGCAAGAGGTAATTCATCGCCCCAATTAATGGTGTTTGTCTGGCGACGCATATATGCTTTCCACGCATCAGAACCGGACTCCCGTCCGCCTCCGGTTTCTTTCTCTCCACCAAAAGCTCCGCCGATTTCCGCGCCGCTTGTTCCAATGTTTATATTTGCGATACCGCAATCAGAACCATGAGCACTTACAAAGTTTTCAGCTTCACGCATATTCAGTGTAAACATTGCGGAGCTGAGTCCCTGTTTCACACCGTTGTGGTAGCTCATCGCTTCTTCCATCGTTTTGTACTTGATGAGATACAGAATCGGAGCAAACGTTTCTTCCTGAACTATTTGGTACTCATTCTTTACTTCAGCCAGCGCCGGACGAACATAATGCCCTTCCCTATCGAGTACTTCTCCTCCATAAATCACCTTACCACCTTCTTTTTTGATTTGCTTGAGTGCCTTTTGCATGGCATCAACAGCAAGCTCATCAATAAGCGGGCCAACCAAAGTATCTGGCTGCAATGGGTTTCCAATAGTCACTTTTTCATAAATACTGATCAATCGATCTTTTACCTGATCGTACACAGACTCATGGATAATCAAACGACGGGTGGAAGTACATCGCTGGCCACAGGTTCCAACCGCGCCAAACACAGTTGCACGAATGGCCATTTCGATATCCGCGTTTTCAGATATGATAATGGCGTTATTTCCACCAAGCTCAAGAATGGTTTTCCCTAAACGACCACCAACCGTTTTGGCCACTTCTTTACCCATTCGGATAGAACCGGTAGCCGAAATAAGAGGAATTCGCTCGTCTTCGGTCATCCATTCGCCAACCTGCCGGTCTCCGGTAACCAGATTAAAAATTCCTTCCGGCAGATTATTTTCTTTCAATACTTTCGCGATGATTTTCTGAATCGCCACACCACAAAGTGGAGTTTTTTCAGAGCCTTTCCAGATCATCACATCCCCACAAACAGCAGCAATCATCGCGTTCCAGCTCCATACAGCAACCGGGAAGTTGAAGGCCGAAATGATACCTACAATCCCAAGCGGATGCCATTGCTCGTACATCCTGTGTTGAGGACGTTCGCTGTGCATGGTTAGCCCGTATAGTTGGCGGCTCAAACCTACCGAGAAATCACAGATATCGATCATCTCTTGTACTTCACCCAGTCCTTCCTGATTGATTTTCCCCATTTCATAGGTCACCAGTTTACCGAGCGGTTCTTTGTATTCACGAAGCTTTTGTCCGATCTGACGCACGATCTCTCCACGCTGCGGAGCCGGCATTTCTCTCCATACCAAAAATGCTTTCTGGGCTGTTGCAACCACTTCATCATATTGCTCACGAGTGGTGACAGAAACATTGGCAATCTTTTTCCCATCTACAGGAGTATTGCTACTTATTACCTCTTTGCTTTCTAAATATTTTTGTCCGGTACTGGTTCCGGCGTTAACTCCTTCGATTCCAAGTTTCTTTAAAAAATCCATTTACTACTCTATGATTTAAGTTTTTCCAGAAGATAGTTATTTAAGAATTCAGAATTTAGAATACAGAGTAATTTTGTAGCAAAATGCTGTATTCTAAATTCTGAATTCTTATCCTTCACTATGAGACCAGCTTCAAACGCCCAAATCAAACTTCTTCGTAAACTCAGCCAGCGTAAGTACCGGGAAAAGGAAGGACTTCTCATTGTGGAAGGTGAGCGAGCCGTTGAGCAGGTACTGGAGAATGGTGTTATCGAAGTTCAGTCTGTTTTTGTGGAAGAAGGCTTAGCTGTTAGCTTCCAGCTGACAGATAACAGCTTTAGCCTTCCCAAAAAAACCTTCACTGAATTAGCGGATACAGAAACACCGCAAGGAATACTCGCTGTTTGCAAAATACCGGAACCGGTTTCTATGAATAAGCTTCAGGATTTAGACTCGGGAGTAATTGTTGCAACCGACGCAATCCAGGACCCTGGAAACCTGGGAACCATTATCCGAACTGCCAGTTGGTTTGGGAGTAAGGCTATCCTTTTGGGCAAAGGAACGGTAGATATTTTCAATCAAAAAGTGGTTCGGAGTACCGCCGGAGCAACGGGAGTTCTGCCTTATTTGTCCGGAGGTTTGAATGAAGACTTACAAAAACTGGAGGAATCCGGTTGGAACATTTTACTTTTGGATGGAAATTCAGGAGCTGAGCCAATCAGTGAATTACCCAAGGCAAAAAAGACTTTGCTTGTTGTTGGAAATGAAGCGAACGGAATTACTCCATCACTCATCAACCCAAAAAGAAAACGGGTTTTAATCCCTTCGAATAATGGCCCTAAGGCAGTTGAAAGCCTGAACGCAGCAGTAGCTCTCAGCATCGCCTTATGGAGTGTGCATAACTAAGTTGATAACTAAGTAATATTCAGCTTCAAAATGCTTCGGAAAAAAAATTCCAAATAGTTTTCCACATCCATTGCATCTGGCTTTTCCAATTCATTAATTCAGTCAGCCGTTCTTTTACATCATCTACAGAAGGCCAAAGGTTAAGCTAGAATTTAAACCAGAATTGCCCATGCCGAAGAAGAAAACGAAGAAGATTTTCGTACTCGATACTTCCGTTCTTTTATATGACTATGAAGCTATTAAAAACTTTGAAAAAAATGACGTTGCAATACCGATAACAGTTCTTGAGGAACTGGACACATTTAAAAAGGGGAACTCGGTAACTAATCTACATGCAAGAGAGTTTATACGTTATCTGGATGGTATTTCGAATGACAACATGCTGCTCGACTGGATTCCGCTGAATGGCCGCTCGCATGGGAATCTTAAAGTAATTACAAATGGTGGTGATCATGTGGATGCGAACAAGATGTTCGGCTCCAAAAAAAATGATCATGATATCATCAATGCGGCGCTCAGGTTGAAATCGGAAAACCCCGACGAAAAGGTGATTCTTGTTTCTAAAGATATCAACCTGAGACTGAAAGCTCGCGCTCTTAACCTTGATGCAGAAGACTACGAAACCGTACAGGTTAAAAATATTGATCAGCTTTATAAAGGAAAAACAGAGCTTGAACTGGAGGATCCCTCTTTGATTGCTAAGTTTTATGAGAAGGGGAAAATCAGGCCAAAGGAATTGATGGAGGTGGAGCCAACCAGTAACCACTTCTATATCATTAAGAGCCACGGGGCTTCTGCGCTTGGATGCTACAATAGAAACTCCGGCTACATCGAGAATATAGAAACGATGAACGCATACGGAATTACTCCTAAAAATGCCGAGCAAACCTTTGCCATGCATGCCTTGATGAACCCAAAGATAATGCTGGCAAGTGTTACCGGTTCTGCCGGAACAGGAAAGACCTTACTTGCTTTGGCTAGTGCTTTGGAACAGCGCAGTGAGTTCAAACAAATTTACCTGGCCCGACCTATAGTACCTCTCAGCAATAAAGACATTGGTTACTTGCCCGGCGATGCGAATCAAAAAATTGATCCCTACATGCAGCCGCTTTGGGATAACCTGAGTTTCATTAAAAACCAGTTTAAAGAAACCAGCAAGCAGTACAAGAAAATTGACGAAATGATTCAAACCGATAAACTCCGCATTGTTCCACTGGCTTATATTCGGGGGCGGAGTTTATCGAATGTTATTTTTATTGTGGATGAAGCGCAGAATCTTACTCCACACGAAATCAAAACTATCATAACGCGTGCCGGAGAAAACACAAAGATTATCTTTACAGGTGATATTTTCCAGATTGACACTCCGTACCTGGATGCTCAAAGTAACGGGCTCTCCTATTTGGTTGACCGGATGCACAACAGCCCGATTTACGCGCATGTAAATCTTGAAAAAGGTGAGCGTTCCGAGCTGGCTAATATTGCAAGTAAGTTGCTGTAGTATATCCCGAGTCAACTTAAGAGCTGTAATTCCGGCTTGATACTGAATCAAGGTCAGCACAGGCTCCGGAATCGGTAGGGAGTGACTCCATGATTTGGGTTAATTGAAGCAGAGCTTCACGACTTCATTCCGAAGCAGGAGCTTCGGAATGAGATAGAATTCATAGGTTTTCAGTTCTGATTCGACCCGCTTAAATTAGTTTCTAATTCAATGATAGTGCTATCAGTAATCTCCCAAGCCTTCATACCTACATCTGAAGAGATTAATAAAACAATTGAAGCTGAATCACTCCAACTAACATTCCACTTGTTAAAATCACCAACACCAGAATGAATTACTCCGATCTTCGTTTTAGTCTCTTCTGAAAAGATTTCGAAAACTGGTTCCGCATAAAGTGAATCGCTTGACTCAGTTCTATTCACCTTTGCAATCAGACTATATTTCCCATCAGTGGAATAAATTGGTTGACTAACATAATCATTGCAGCCAACCAAAAGCATCAAAATTATTGCATAAATAATTTGATATTTTAGGTTGTACAAACCTAATTCGACCAACTCAAGTTTGCCGGGATTTCGTTTGTGCCGGTGATATCCGGCTGTAGGTTCTCGATCAGATAATTCAGCCTGAGTTTGTTGTAATGTTGACCATGAGCTCCACGGATTCCATGCCTGTTCGCCGGATAGGTCATCAAATCAAACTTTTTATCGGCCAGAATAAGTGCGTTCTGAAGCTGTACCGTGTTACCCGGATGTACGTTGTTATCGATAGTTCCATGTACAAGAAGTAACTTTCCTTTCAGATTTGCAGCATAGTTCATCGCTGATCCAAACTCATATCCTTCAAGATTGGCTTGGGGAGTATTCATGTATCGTTCTGTATAAATGGTGTCGTAACTTCTCCAGTCAGTAACAGGAGCGCCAGCTATTCCCACATGGAAAATTTCCGGGTAGCGAAGCATCAACAAAGAAGTAGCATATCCACCGTAGGAATGACCATACACTCCAACACGGGTTTCATCGGCATAATCACGTTTGGTAATTTCTTTTACCACATGAGCGTAATCATCAATTTCGATACTGCCTAACCCACCATAATGTAAGGTGGCAAATTCTTTACCGCGATTACCTGAGCCACGATAATTGGCACGAACAACAATAAAGCCAAGCTGAGCAAGACGTTGGTAACCATCAGTATCTTTATAGGTATTGGTAACATCCTGGTATTCCGGACCACCGTAAAGAGGAAGCACAACCGGGTATTTTTTATTCGGATCGAAATCTACCGGTTTATAAACCAGAACCGGCAAATCTTCAGAACCATCAGCTGACTTAACAGTAACCAGCTCAGGTTTTGCCAGATTATTCTTCTCTACGTTTTCTGTATTTGCTTTAAGAAGATTTCGTACCAGTTTTCCATTTGCTGAATACAGGTTAACTTCATAGGGATGATCAAATGAAGAAAAGCCATCAGTATAGTACGTTGCTGCATCATTCATCGAAATAGTATGACGGCCCGGTTCTTCGGTCAATTTCTTCATCCCTTTACCATTGAAATTGATCACATAGAAATAGCGATCAAGACCCATATTCTGGTATGCTGTGAAATAAATTTTCTTATTCTTCTGATCCACATTTTCAATGCTTCCAACCGGCCATTCACCGTTGGTGATCTGATTGATCAGAGTACCATCAAAGTTATAATGATAAATGTGATTATAACCGCTTACTTCTGCTGTCCAAATGAACGTATCGTTATCTTCTAATTGAATAAAGTTATCGTGCAGACTGATATACGCATCTTCTTTTTCCTCGAGAATAGTTCTAACACTTTTATCCTTTATACTGTATGCCAAAAGTTCAAGATGATCCTGCTTGCGATTCAGGCGACGGAAGGTCAGCTCACTTCCATCATTTCGCCAGATCGGACGTACGATATAAGTATCAGGACCGCTATTGGTTGGAATCTCTTCAATTTCACCCGATTTAATATCCACAATAAACAGCTTTACCGTAGGATTTGTCTCTCCTGCTTTCGGGTATCTCATCAATTCCAAACCCGCTTCAAATTCCGTTTCGTGAATTACCGGGTATTGAAATACGTCTTTTTCATTGTATTGCAGGTACGCGATTTTAGAATCGTCTGGTGAGAACCAGTATGCATCGCGCTGACCAAATTCTTCCGGATATACCCAACTAGGCTTTCCATTCATTTGTTCTTCGCTACCGTAAGTAAGACGCTTTTCCTCTTTGGTTTCTGTATCAACCACATAAATATCGTAGCCTTTTACATAGGCAAACTGGCGGAAGTCATGAGAATAAGTCCCGTTCCAAAGCTGACTGGTTTCCATCTGGCGCATAAGCTCATCGTCGTACTTGAAGCGCTCAATCTCGGGCTTGTACAATTTTCTGAGGTTCTTATCTCCCATATGAAAGACAAAATCAGTTTCATTTATGGTGAAGAAAATACCTTCATTGTCCAATACAAACTCAAAATCATCGAAAGGAAGTCCTGTTAACTCACTATCGGTTACATTGTTGTACTGGCTGATTAATGCCTTTTCAGTTCGTTCATCAAAAAGAGGAGTACGTTTCTGCGTTCGTGGATCTACTTTATAAAACTTAATTCCATTTCCTGCATTCTCGGTTTCAAAATAACCCATATCTCCGGGCAGCCAGGACAATCCGTAAACGCCTTCGTAGCTTATAAATTCGCGTTCACCCATTTCCTGGTAAAGATCAATTCCAACACTTTGTGAGAAACCCTGTTGTGTAATAAGAAGTGCAAAAAACAGGATATATGTACTTTTAACTACTCTTTTCATAAAAAATGATGTTTGATAAAATTTAGTTAGCGCAATAAAGATACTCTGACTGACGGGAAAGTCGAAATCAAAAGAAGTAAATTGAATGAAACATAAAGTAAATAATTTTATTGTCGTTCATTAGTGTCGGTTTTACCTTCAAAGCTTATGAAACCATTTCTCCTGCTACAACACCGGTACTTAGATGAAGCCTCAGACAATGAGTTTGAGGCGGTTTTGCAATACAGTAAACTTGAACCCGGAGAATTGGTCAGAGTGAGGATTGAGCAACAAAGCATCTCATACATAAACCCTTTGGACTTTAGTGGGATTATTACAGGAGGAGGGCCTGCCAATGTAAGCGATGAAGAGGAAGATAAATCGGCTATTCAGCTTCGTTTTGAAGATGAAATGAACACACTTTACTATAAAATCTTTGAGTATGACATCCCTTACCTGGGAATGTGCTACGGAATGGGTTCTGTTACCCGGTATTTAGGTGGGGAAGTTTCAAAATATCGGTTTAGTGAACCGGTTGGAAAAGTTCAAATTCATCTCGAACAGCCTGTAACTGATCCAATCCTAAAGGATGTGCCTTCTTCCTTTTCTGCTTTTGTGGGACATAAAGAATCCTGCCAGAAATTACCGGATGGAGCTACTTTGTTAGCTAGTTCATCAACATGCCCTGTTCAAATGATCAGATGCAAGCAACACATTTACGCCACACAATTTCATCCGGAACTCGATGTTCCGGGAATTATATTGAGGATTAGAGCTTATAAAAATCATGGGTATTTTGATCCTGAAGAAGCAGAATCGTTAATCGATTCCATTAGAAATGATGTGATTCAATATCCGCAGAAAATCCTGGAGAATTTTGTTTCCCTTTTTAGAAGAAGTTAGGCTTTATTTCAGAACGTTCGTTTGTAAAGGAATGTATTCATTTCCTAAAACTTAATTCAAGGCTTCGTAGTTTGTTCCCATGCCAAAAATATTTTTCATCTTTTTTGTTTTATATCCCGTTCTGATCTTTGGTCAAGGCCAAGTTGATACCTTAAAAGCTGAACTGGAAGATATTGTAGTTGTCGGCTACCAGGGGAACCGAAGTATTCTCGAAACTCCGGGAAGCATCTCCTACATAAAACCTGAAACTATTTCCGGTTTTGATAATTCTTCACTTGTTTATGGACTGAACACTATTGCAGGTGTACGAATGGAAGAGCGTGCTCCAGGAAGTTATCGAATTGCTATCCGGGGAAGTTCTCTTCGTTCTCCGTTCGGAATCCGAAATGTGAAAGTTTATTGGAACCAGATTCCTCTTACCGAGCCTAGTGGAAGTACATTTTTAAATCTGCTAGACCCGTTCAATATGCAAGCTGTGGAGGTGATTAAAGGTCCCGGAGGAAGTTTGTATGGAGCTGGAAACGGCGGAGTTTTACTCATTAACAGCACTGCCCCTTTTCAAACCGATATGCTTACGGCTAACGCATCTGTTGGATCTTTTGGCACTTATCGATATAACCTCAGCTACAACGACCATCTTGAAAACGGTAATCTGTCTTTTAAACACGCCAGTGTTAGCAGTGATGGTTATCGGGATCAATCATTTCTGGATCGGAAAGTATATGAAATTTCCGGTGGAACAGAATATGTGGAAGGACGAAGTATCGCAGCCAATATTATGTATTCTGATCTGAACTACGGGATACCGGGAGGACTAAATGAAACACAGTTTAACGAAGATCCTACCCAGGCACGGGGCGGACCAATTGGCAGTGTAGTACAAAACGCGAGTATCAAACACGAAGCTCTTCTGATTGGCTTGACCCACTCGTTTCAAATAACAGATCGGTTTTCGAATGAAGCATCCGCATGGGGAACTTTCAGCGATTTTGAAAACCCATTTAATTTCGACTACAAAATAGACAGCCGTAAAAGTGGTGGACTTCGTTCAAATTACACCTATGAAACTAACATGGGAGAGACCAATGCTAAGTTTACATTGGGTACAGAAATGCAGGCTTCCAGTTACGCATCCCGAAACTTTCAGAATGAGGGTGGAACTCCTGATTCCCTTAATTTTGATGACGAACTGAAGGTTCAGTCACAACTGGTTTTCCTTAATACGCAGTTTGATTTACCCGGTAACTGGTTCATCACCGCCGGGTTGAGTTACAACTCACTCAATTATGATATTAATCGCTTGGTTGCCACTGAAACTGGTGATAATGGTGAAGTGGGGCGTGTGGTGAAAGAGTTCGATACCCAGTTTATCCCCAGAATAGGAATTGCGAAGAAACTCAGCCCACATATTACCGCACACGCTAGTGCCGGACTTGGCTTCTCCCCTCCTACGATCGAGGAAATCCGAACTAATGAAGGCAGTATTAATCTGGATCTTGAACCTGAAAAAGGAACTAATTTCGAGCTTGGACTACGTGGGAATGCTCTTAGGGGCAGACTAGGCTTTGACGCTGTTGTGTTTCTGTTCAAGCTTAGAAACTCCATTATTCAGCAAGCCAATCCTGATCCTAACAGAGACACCTTTGTATTCCGTAATGCTGGGGAAACCGATCAGCGGGGATTTGAGTTGAATGCCAACTACCTTTTGGTTGATAACTACTCCGGGTTTCTGAACAGAGTACAGATCAATCTGGCCTACAGTTATAATGATTTTGAATTCGTTGAGTATAACACCCGAAACGGAGATTTTTCAGGAAATCAGCTAACCGGGGTGGCTCCGCATTCTCTGTTTACTTCGGTTAAACTAAACACTGCTCCGGGTTTTTACGGAAACCTTTCCTATACTTTCAATGATGAAGTCCCACTACGAGATGACAATACATTCTATTCAGAAGCCTATCACCTGCTTCAAACAAAAGTCGGATACCGGGCTTCTTTCTTTCGTGGTGTTGAAACAGACTTCTATTTTGGAATAGATAACCTGCTGGATGAGCGTTATAGCCTGGGCTACGACATCAATGCATTTGGCGGAAGATATTTCCAACCCGCCCCGGAAAGGAATTGGTTCTTGGGGATTAAAGTGAATTATAAATTAGGAATATGAGAATTAGGAATAATTGGTGATTTCAATTTATTCCTAATTCATGTATTCAAATATTCCTAATTCATTAAAACATCCTCGCCAATACAACCGTCTCTTTAAAAGTACGATCAGTCCCATTTGCGCTGTTGTAGGCTTCAAGTAGTACAATATAGATTCCCACCCGATTTTTCTTTCGATGATCGGTCAGCCCATCCCAGATTAGGGAGCCTCAAAAACCTGCTTCGGTGTCCAAACTCATTACTCCTTTTGGTGTTAAAATTAATTTTTTTAACATAGCGGTAATTAATACTTGCATTTTTTTATAAATAAAGATTTGTTTTGAATGAATTAAATCAACACAAAACATCTAGATTAAAACTAAACATAGGGTAATGGAAACTTCAATATCTGTTGCAATAATTGGTTCACTATCAAAAATTCTTTTGAAATTATGGCTAAAGGATAAAGAAATAGGAGAGCTAGCAGGAACTGAACTAATTGATATTATTAAAACTCATTCAAATGATAAACTAACTCAAAATAGAGTGGAAAGAACTTTTGAAACAATTGCAGATAAAATTGTTATGGAAGTTTTAGAAACAACCGAAGATAAACTAATTAGTTTTACTTTAGATGAAAAAAATCAAATTTGGGAGGCTGTTTCGAAAATACTATCCTCGCCAAAATTAAATGTGCAAGTACTTATAAAGTACAATCTTGACCCTGATAAACTTTACTACTCAATAAAACGATCCAATTTAATCCACTATAAATCTCTAGACGAAGAACAACAAAATGTTATAGATATAATAATTAGCGAATATTGTAACTATGCTATAGATATTTCTTCAAAGCTTCCAAAATTTCGAGAGTATGTATTTAATAAGTTATTAGATCAAGGAAGTAAGTTGGTAGAAAGAGTAGATGAGGTTTCAAGACAGATTAAATCTATCAATAACTCACTTCAAGACCTAGATGAAGTAAACAGAAGATTTGAATTAAAATATCGTCGTGAAGTAATAAGAAAGCTCGACCGAATTAAATTATTCGGAACTGATGTTCAAGAATCCAATCGTGAATATTCTTTAAAAGTGGCTTATATAGATCTCAAGCTATCAAAAAGCCATTATGCTAAAAAACAATCCGAAGCTAAAGTTTCTCCAAGAGAGCTCTTAGACATTGGAAACTACATTTTTATTAAAGGATCTGCTGGTAGTGGAAAAACTACTCTTTTGCAATGGGTATCAACTCAATTAGCTCAAAATGATACTTCAAAGATTTCTAGTAATTGGAAAAATTATGTTCCCTTCTTTATTAGATTAAGACAATATAACTATAAGGACCTTCCTACTCCCAAACATTTTATTGAAACTCTTTCACATGTTTTAATTGATACAATTCCAAATACGTGGATTGAAACAGTACTTAATGAACGAGCAATATTGCTTATTGATGGATTGGATGAACTACCAAAATCAAAAAGGGATATAACTCTTGAATGGTTAAACGATATAGTTTCAATATACCCAAATGTAAAAATCTTGATATCAGCACGTCCATATATTGTAGATGAAGTTGCTTCAAATTTTATACAAAAAAATAATTTTCACCAAGTTTCTATACTACCAATGGATGAAAATAATATTGAGCAATTTATCATGCATTGGCACGAAGCAATAAAGAAAAATTATGTAACTGAGGACTATGAAGAAATTGATAAAAGTGAAAGAAAGCTTCACAAATCAATTAAGAAAAACATAAAGATAAAAAATATAGCTTCAAGTCCACTTTTATGTGCACTTCTATGTTCATTAAATCACGAAAAAGAATCATTACCTGACGATAAAAAATCATTATATGAATCATGTATTAAATTACTTGTTGATAGAAGAGAACGAGAAAGGAATATTGAAATAAATGACTATCCAAATTTAGATTATGAAACCAAAAAGAAGTACCTAGAGTCCATAGCATATTGGATGATTAGAAATAAATATATAGAGGTAGAGAAAGGTAAGTTTGTTAATAAAACTGGACAAATATTATCTAACTTTATAAACCTTGAATCAACTGATCCTGAAGTTGTAGTAGAATATTTTGTCAACAGAACTAGCATTCTACGTGAGCCAGGTTATAATGTAATTGATTTCACTCATAAATCTTTCCAAGAGTTCCTAGCAGCTCATGCTGCTATCGATGAAGATGATATTGGAGCATTAGTGCATAACTCATTTGATGAGTTCTGGGGAGAAACATTACCATTTGCTTGTGAAATTGGTCCGCAAGTATTTAGAGAATCTGTTATAAATAAGCTTCTTGATAAAGCTAAAAAAATGAAAGCTTATGAAAAAAGGGCTTATCAGATTGTTGCACTAAATTGCTTGAAAAATGCTGTAACCATTTCATCAGATTTAAAGAAGAAAATAAATCATATAATCGTTGATGAATTAAAACTTCCAATAAATGATCGGGAAATAGAAATTTATGCTAATCTTGGTGATTTTATTCTCAAACCATTATCAGAAATTTCTATAGTAGATGAACGCCAGAGATATCATTTTCTTGATACTGTCGCCAAAGTTGGGAGTAGGCTAGCATTAGAGATTTTCAAAAAAGAAATAGATAATAGTCCACATCTACTACCTTTTATTCTCAGGTATAGAGCTAATTTTAATAAAACTGAATTTTTAAAACATCTTGCACCTAAAACAAATTTCTTAAGTGTAACTGACCCAATTATTTTAGATTTTTTAAATTTGGATTCTAAGTATGAAAAATTAATCATAGATACTAATCTCACTTACTCTGAGATGTCAGCGGTTAGTCCTAACGGTTCAATTATTGAATTAGAATTTAATGGACCATATACACTTAGCACCCTTCTGCCAATAACAAAATTTAAAAATTTAAAGCAAGTCAGGTTCCAAACAATCGATGCTTCAACTTTTACAGAAGTTGAGTTTCCATTGAATAACAATAGAACTATCACACAAAAAATGATTGACTGGAAGAGTTTAAAAAACTCTAAAATCGAATCTATCTTTATAGATAAATTATATCTAAAGAATTTCTACTATAATAGAATAAATCCGTTCTTGGGTCTAAATAATCTTACTTCTTTGAAAGAAATACAAATTAAAGGTTCAGATATTGATTCCCAGTTTATTAAAAAAAATATCAGCGAAGCCTTAAATAATAAAAACCTGAAGGTTTCGACAATGTTTTGATCCAGTTTTGCGACACAAAAAGAGGGTAAAAGGTTATCCACCTTTATTCTAATTTTAACTAGCTAAAACATTCTAGCCAAAACAACGGTCTCTTTAAATGTGCGGTCACTTCCATTAGCGCTGTTGTAGGCTTCGAAAAGTACAATATAGATTCCCACCCGATTTTTCTTTCGATTATCGGTCAGCCCATCCCAGATTAGGGAACCTTCAAACCCTGCCTGCTGGTTATTCGCCAGTTCCCGAACCTGTCGCCCGTACCTGTCAAAAATTCGGGCTCTAAGAAGATAATCCGGTGCATCCAATGTGTAGTTGATAAAGAGATTATCTTCGAAACCGTCGTCATCAGGAGAAAAAGGGTTTGGACTAAAACTGATTCCAACCGATTCCGGTGCAGCTCCAGGTTCCTGAAAAATAGTATTCTGGTTGTTCGGAGTTCCACCGCTTACATGTGTACTGGAACTCCAGTTACTTTCAGAATTACTTGGGCGTTCCGGGTTAATACGCTCAAGCGCGATTCCATCCGTATCAAACACATTCGGGTTTTGCCAGCTTTCCTCATAAAATACCGAATCGATCGTAGCTCCGGTGCTGTCTGCCAGATAAATAGCATCTCCTGTAGAAGCAAGGCTCAGATTAGACCGATCTACTCTCATGGTAAACTGGTCGGGCTCGTTTTCCATACTGAAGTACCTTGCTGTTCGGCTTTCGGGAAAATCAGAAGCTTCATCTTCTGAATAAATCAGCAAATAACCGCCGGGCTGAATCCACTTATATTGGCTGGAAACCGGCTCAATGCTACGAATCTCATTTTCCTCATCAGGAGCGTCGTGCAGGTAAACGCCTTCCAAAGAAATGGCAGAACTTGATCGATTGTATAACTCGATGTATTCGGTTTGATCGGGCAAATTATCTTCAGAATCAGCAAGTGGATCATACATGATTTCGTTAATCACAATATCACCAGGAGAAATCTGCGAGGCAATCGGGGACGATATCCCGGATGAGGTATTTCCTTTTACATCTGAAATATTGGAAACAGTGACATCGATATTTGAATATATACCGACTCTTTTTGCAGCGGCTTCAGGAGCGGGTATCCATTGAACGATAGCTTGATTATCGCTCCATTCCAGTAGTTCTGCATCTGTTCCGTTTACATTAAAAACTGTTGCTCCGGTAACGATAATAAACTCTGAAAATATGATTTCAACGGTTTCATCGACCTGTGAGGCAAAAATAATGGAGGGAGGAGTAACATCTTCCTCAAATACTGAACTTTGTGTTCCCACACTAAATCCACCTTGTGATGTACTTGTTGACCAGTTGGATTGATCGTTGGATGCGGCTCCCGGGTCTTTACGTTCCAGAGAAACTCCGGGACTATCTCCTCCCCAAAGCGATTGGTAAAACAGACTGTCGATGGTAACTCCCTCCGCATTTTTGATGATCACTTCATCTCCGCTGTCATTTAGAGAAGGGAAGTCGGAGAGATAGATAGCATTCTCAATAGAATTGGCGAAATCTTCCCGATCGGTAAGTACCAGGTATGCTCCGGCAGGGAGAAAAATCCCATCCGGAATATCTCCGGTATTTTTTCCTGCATCAATTAACTCCCAACCCGACAGATCAAAGTTTTTACTTGTTGGATTGAATAACTCTACGAATTCAGGGGAAAGCTCGTCTTTCCTGCGATACAGAATCTCATTTATAACTACCTCATTTTTGATCGCAGGAGTAATCTCAAAATAGACGGCTTGAACCAAATCCAAGTCGTTCACATTACCGAAAATATCCTGTTGGTTCCGAACTTCTATCGTGAGCCTATCCCCATCAGAAAGTGCCTGAGAAAGTGTAAGAGTAACGATATCAGAGTCAAGCGTTATTTCCGAAATAGTCTGATTGGTTATAATGCTAAAGTTTTGAAGATCGAGAGCAAATAATTCTACTAAAACCTCGCTGAAGTTGAGAATTACTGTTAAAGCATCAATTATCAGGATACTTTCTACAAAAGGAGCGGTCGTATCAGGTTTAATTGCATTCAGCTGTCCCGGAGTCCCTAATTCCGGTGAAGGACTATCTCCCCAGTTCGCCTGAAAGGTTCCTGAAACTTCTACCGATCTTCTTTCCAACGAAACTTCGCTCCCACCCCATGAACTGGAATAGGTTAGAGAGTCGATCGTTATACCTTCTGCGTTTTTAAGAATGATGGCATCGGTTGTATTATTTAAGGATGGAAACCTGCTCCCCATTTCTATTCTTCGTTCCGGTAATTCCGAAATAGTGTTATCAGGCACAAGGATCGTGTGTTGATTAAACGCATATCCCAGAGAAAATGAAGTCCCGGAATTTGTAATAAAGAAGTCTTCGGAAATTATAACACGATCATTGCCTGTATTGTCACTAAGAGTCCAGCCTTTAAGATTGATCACTTTGCTCGTGTGGGCATTTATTTCCACAAATTCAGAATACCCTACAGCGGGATCGTACATGAATTCATTAATAACAATATCTCCAGGCTGTGCTTCCTCCGTTTTCCTTAACTCATACTGGAACTCAATTTCATTAGCCACATTTCCGAAAATATCCTCCTGATTAGAAATAAGAAGACTATTTGGAAATCGTGTGGTATAAATGGGTTGCTTGAACTCCAGAATCACCGTATCCGGAGCAAAAAAAGTGGCTCTTACAAAGTCGTTTTCGCCCGCCTCTGTATTTGGATTCGCTTTTAGCGGAATGAGAATATTATAGTTTTCCGGGTTTTCAGCCGGGTCTGATTTTATTTCTTCCGTGAAAATGAGCCGGATGGTAGAATCATTAAGAAATTCATACGACTCAATATCCGGAGGTGTAGTATCAGGTTCTATATCATTACTTCTACCCGGAGTACCTATTTCGAAAGGCGAGTCTCCCCAATTTGCCTGGAAAGTTGAAGGCAGCTCAGAACTTCTTCTTTCTAAAGCCACATCCACTCCTCCCCAATCCGTGGTGTATTCCAAAGAATCCACGAGTACTCCAGAATCGTTAAATACCCTGATTTGATCGTTCGTATTATTTAAAGCGGGAAGGGAAACATCGATATAAATACCAGCACCGAAAGTGGAAGTAAGAGCCGAAGGATTGGGTGTAACCACCAGAAAGCTATCCGGGAGAAGGACCACATCTTCATCTGAAATGCTCGTTAATGAACTATTATCCCCTATTTCCCAGTCTTTGAGGTTGAGATACTTTGAGCTGATATTTCTTAATTCCACATATTCGGATAAGCCTGAACCTGTAGGCGGGTCTTTCAGAAACTCGTTAATAATTACATCTCCCTCCTCGAATGCATCGAACACAAAAAAGGTAAATGAGGTGTCTGTAAGTATGGTGTCATTTGTGGCAGACTCAATTCCAGAAATCAAAAGCTGATTCTCGCCTCCGAGGAATGGATTTTCAAAGGTAATTCTCAACGTGTTGCTTCCCTGATTTGAAAAAGACTGAGGATTTGTTGTTCCATTTAAAACAAAGTCGGTGGAGGAAACTGATCCGAAATCAATGTCTCTTGAAAAGTTCAAATCTATTTCCGTTTCGCTAAATAGTGCGAAAGAGTTCACCAGCAAGGGTTCGATAACTACAAGTGGTTCTTCTATCTTAAAATCGAAGTAAAAATCTTCAGTACGAGTGCTTGAATAGGTTACCAAAAGCCCGAAAAATGCTGAGTTGTTGTAGGTATTGTCATTCGCGGTATTCCCGGAGTTTTTTAGATCTCCGTTATAGCCCTCCCCAACTTCAATCTCCCAATTTCCTGATCCATCTCTCAACACGTTCACCCTGTACTCTCCTCCAGCGTTAAATACCGTGGTATCTTCCAGTACTGTTGTTTGAGATCCGGCATCAAGACGAACGATTTTGAACACATCATTGCCTGTTTGGCCTATTCTTACTGCATATCCATTCACTGAACCGGAGAGATCAGCAATATCACTCATAAGAAAGATTTCGGCCTTATTTCCATTGGAAGGAGCACTGCCATCAATCTTCACGAAAAATTCCCATTCTCCCACAACACTTGTTGATGGCGTTGACAAATAGGAGGCCGATGCTTCATTGTCATTCAAACGAAGCACGTTGTTTCCATTCAGATCGAATATCACGAAGTTACTGTCTGCGCCCGACCATGTAGGGTTATTGGTGAAATCTCCATCCGAGAAATCATCCTCAAAATTCTGAGCAAAAAGCGGTGTTGAAACCAGGCATAAAAATATGGTAACAAAAAACTTCATAGCCTTAGAATAGTTTACTGTAGGGAGATTAGCAACTTGCGTACAAAGTCTTAACGATCAATTAATCAGAAAAGAGGGTAAAAGGTTATCCACCTTTTACCCCTGGAAGGACATTGAGAGCCTGAACTCTCAAGGCAATGATTGTCGTCTCTATGCTTATTTAGTCAGACCATTTACAGAAGCACTCCTTACATTTTTTTTGTACTTTTTTTCCTGAAAACTTTTTGAAAACCAAATCTATAATTTACTGGACTTAGCATGAGAAGCTTACCCTTTTACATGGACGATTTAAACGGCGGCTTTATGAAATTGGAAGGAATTCTGAGCGTGGAGAAGGGGAAAATATATCTTGAGTTCCAGAAATCGGATGCCATTTTAGAAACCTATAAGTCAGATGTTAAACAAATGGAAATCGATATTTCTGAAATTTCGATGATGGAATACAAGAAAGGGCTCTTTTCAAGCAAATTAATTGTTCATGCAAAACGCGCTATCACTTTTCAGGATTTCCCTGGTAACGGGTTAACAGAGCGTACCTTAAAAGTAAAAAAGAAGCACCGTGAGATCGCCGCATCCATCTCTTCAAATATAAATCTTGCCTTATCCGAGAAACGACTTAATGAACTTAAAGGAGATGGCGAATGAGCTTCGCCTTTAATTATTCTCTGCTAAACCCGGGAGAAGTACCTCCTTTAAAGCATGTGAAAGGAGTGCTTAGTATTGAAGGAGAAGAATTGTTGTTTGAATTTAAACTCTACGATCCACAGGGAAACGTGCTGAGTACGCTTAACAAATTTTCCATCAATGTGGAATATCTTCAAAGCATTGAGCTTTTGAAGGGCCTTTTTAAAGCCAAATTAATCATCCGAACCTCCCAAATGGTTTTTCTTGATCCACTACCCGGTAGCAAGCAAGGATCTATAACACTGGAAATTAAAAGGGAAGACCGTACCCAGGCTCAGGACTTTACCACCAAGCTAAAGATTGCTCTTTCTGAGAGAAAGCTCAGGGATTTAGAATAGGTTCGTTATTCGTTATTCGTTATTCGTTATTCGTTATTCGTTATTCGTTGAGG
Organism: Balneola sp.; assembly: GCA_048058975.1. Taxonomy (GTDB): domain Bacteria; phylum Bacteroidota; class Rhodothermia; order Balneolales; family Balneolaceae; genus RHLJ01. The sequence goes on along the minus strand of JBLLNP010000002.1, from coordinate 159,509 downwards.
TGAATTTTGGAAGAGATTGAAGAAATAGAAAAGCCGTTAGTTTATCGATTGACTGATAAGTTGGTGCCAATTATTCTTTTTTGCGAGTTCATTCTATTCATTTCGTTTAGCCTTTATCTATTTAGCTTCACTGAAAGTCTATTTAGTCAAATAGAAGCTTTATTTCTTTCAACAGGAGGTTACTTTGGTACTAAATGGATTCACTATGGCCATGCAAGAAAAAACCCTTCCATGCGAGCTAATGTACTACGAGTTTTTATTGGCTTCTTTTGGGGAGGAGGAATCTTTCTTGGTGTTATTTTACCCTTTATTGGATTATTTAATACTGGTAATGTCTTAGAACCGACAATTTTCATTTTTTCATTATCTGGCTTGGCAATTGCACTAGGAGCGTCTCATTCGTGGAAGTATAGCTTTCAAATTAAAGCTGATGAAAAGCTTGATGATTAAAAGTCCTCCCTTGAGGGAGGTGGCTTTATGAGCAAAGCGAATAAAGACGGAGGGTGTTGTGAAGTTTACTTATCCTTAAACCTCACAACACCCCTCCCCGCTTCGCGGTACTCCCCTCAAGGGGAGACTATATAGCCTTGTTATTGTTAATTGCATTTCCAATTAACAAATAACCATTAACTACTTTTCAAAAAACCCTTTTTGAAAAGTAGCTCTGCATTCAGAATAGCACCACCCGCCGCACCACGAATAGTATTATGTGCCATACACACAAAGCTGATATCAAAGATTTCTGCTTCTCTTAGTCGACCCATATGCAGTTGCATGCCTCCCGCCTGATCAGCATGTAGACGTGGTTGGGGATAGTTAATCTCATCGTGAAGCTTAATTACCTGCTTGGGACCAGAGGGTAAATCCAGATCAGCGATTGGATTCTCAAAATTGAGTATCGCTTTTTTAACTTCATCAATGCTTGCCGGTTTTTTTGCCAGTTTTACATTAACCGCTGCCATGTGTCCGTTCAGTGTTGGAACCCTCGTACATGTTGCATCCACAGGATATTTTGGCTCAGTGATTACCCCATCTGAAAAATTTCCTAATAATTTCTGAGTTTCGGGAGCAATTTTCGGTTCTTCTCCTCCAATAAATGGAACCACGTTTCCAAGAATGTCAAGACTTGCAACACCGGGATATCCTGCACCGGAAATAGCCTGCATAGTGGTAACCTGAAGGGCTTCGATTCCAAAAGCATCATAAATTGGTTTTAGTGCCATAGAAAGCGGCACTGCCACACAGTTCGGGTTGGTCACAATCCAACCGGAACCGTCTTCGGTAAAAGTCTGCGTTTTGATGAGCTCAATGTGATCAGGATTTACTTCAGGAACCAATAACGGCACTGTAGGATCCATACGGTAATTCTTCGCGTTGGAAATAACCGGGATTCCGGCTTTCGCCAGACTTCCTTCCACTTCGGTAGCAACACTAGAATCTAATCCTGAAAACACAAAATCAACTTCTTTAAAAGCATCAGGAATACATTCTGAAACAATCATCTCTCCAACATAATCCGGCAGATGTACATCTTCAATCCAGTTCGCTGCATCTTTGTATTTCTTTCCTGCCGATCGTTCTGAAGCTCCGAGAGCTGCAATTTCAAACCAGGGATGCCCCTGTAGTAAACGTATAAATTTTTGGCCAACAGCGCCCGTAGCGCCTAGTATTCCGACTTTCATGGTACAATTAAGAATTATGAATGAGTGAATTAAGAATAAAGAAAATACCATTCTTAATTTTTAATTCTTAATTGATAATTCCCTTACAGGAAATTCTTTTTGGTAAATGCCCTCAAAAAAGGTTGAGGTTATTCTTATCTTCATTGCTCATTTAAAACTCACTAACCGAAGACCTCATTTTCATGTCGAATTTAGACAGCCTTGACAAAATTGTTTCTCTTGCCAAAGCCCGCGGCTTCATCTTTCAATCATCTGAAATTTACGGCGGCTTAAGTGCCGTGTACGATTACGGTCCGTTAGGAGTAGAGCTAAAGAGAAACATCCGCAATGCCTGGTGGAAAGAAATGACCCAGCGACATGACAACATTGTGGGAGTTGATGCCGCTATTTTCATGCATCCTAAAGTTTGGGAAGCTTCCGGTCACGTTGCCGGATTTAACGACCCGATGATTGACGACAAACAGTCAAAGAAGCGATATCGTGCGGATATGCTTATCGAGCAGCACATTCTTAAGCTTGAAAAAGACGGCAAAACAGACAAAGCCGCTGAGCTAAAGGAATTGCTCGACACTTCCGGAACCCGGAAAAGTCTGACTGAAGATTTGTACGATATAATTATTGAAAATGAGATCAGAGCGCCGGAATCTGGGGCGTTTGACTGGACCGAAGTGCGCCAGTTTAACCTGATGTTTAAAACAGCTTTTGGTGCTACCGCCGGTGAAGATGACATTGTATATCTACGTCCGGAAACCGCTCAGGGCATTTTTGTAAACTATAAAAATGTGATGGATACCAGCCGGGTTGCTGTTCCTTTTGGAATTGCCCAAACCGGAAAAGCTTTTAGAAATGAAGTGGTAGCCCGACAGTTTGTATTTCGGATGCGCGAGTTTGAACAAATGGAAATGCAATATTTTGTAGAACCAGGGACAGATGCCGATGCCTACAACGCATGGAAAGAAAAGCGTATCGCATGGCACAAAAGTATTGGAATCCGGGAAGAAAACCTCCGTTTTGCTGACCACCCTGCTGATAAACTGGCACATTACGCACTTGCTGCTGTGGATGTACAATATCAGTTTCCAATTGGTTGGCAGGAAGTAGAAGGTATTCATAACCGCTCTGACTTTGATCTGACTCAACACCAGGAATTCTCAGGGAAGAAACTCGATTACTTCGATCAAAAGCAGAACAAACGATATACCCCGTATGTAATTGAGACTTCCATTGGCCTTGATCGCTGTACGTTGATGGTGCTTTGTGATTCTTACCGTGAAGAAGAAGTAGATGGCGATACACGTACCGTTCTTAAAATGCACCCGAATTTAGCTCCGATTCAGGTTGGCGTATTCCCACTGATTAAGAAGCCGGAACTGCAGGATCTGGCTCACAAAATTGATGCAGATTTACGGGAGGATTTCTCTGTTCAATACGACGAAGCGGGATCCATAGGTAAACGATATCGCCGATTGGATGAAGCCGGAACTCCATTCTGCATTACCGTTGATTTTGACGGACTGGAAGATAACACCGTTACCATCCGCTACCGCGATGATATGAGTCAACAGCGTATTTCTGTTGATAAAGTAGCCGATGCGATAAAGGATGGTATCAAAGGCTGGAAGGCTGGGTAGTGAAAAAAAAATTTCTGCTACTTCTCTTTTTAATCTTTTCAACTTCTTTTAGCTCCTTACTATTAGCACAGATTGAAAGCATACAGTTCAAGGCTTCAGAATATCGTTATATTCTTAGCGATTCATCATATAATACAACTGTTTGGATAGATGATGGAGTTGAATTCCACGAAAAGTCAGGGACAATAGTTTTTCTCATTCCTTTCAGTCCTTTAGAAAGGACAACAAAACTTTCTTTAACTCATTACTTAGACAATAATTCATCGGCCTTTTTTTTCAAAGGATTTATAGATGGGGATTACGACTTTTCTAAAAATGGTACTTATGAAGTTATTGCAAGAGGGCTCATGTCAATAAGCGGAAGCCCTATCGGCAAGGGGTATGCTGTTGATATAGTTTTTATCGTTTCAAATGGAGTATTAAATTTTAATATTAAAGTACCTCTATTTCTTAAAGATTATCGCTTCAAAACGGATCTAATTGCTGTTGATACTCTTCAGGATGAAATTTATGTAGATATTTCAGGTAAGCATTGGCTCTAATACTCTAATATAGAGTCGCATGTCTCTTTTGAGAGAAGCCTTAAATTATGGCTGTGGAGTTTCAGAGGGAGGACACAGCATAAGCTGATTTTGACTCTGTCCCTCCCGAGGAGGGACAACTTGTCCACCCTCTACTACTTCATCAACAACATTTTCTGAGTAGTTACATTGCTTCCTGAAGTCAGGCGGTAAAAATAAACTCCACTTGTTAACCCGGAGGCATCAAATGTTATGGAATGCAGTCCAGCATTCAGGTTTCCATCTATCAAAGTCTGAACTTGTTGCCCTAATACATTGAACACTATTAATTCCACTTTTGCAGATGTTGGAATGGAAAAGGAAATATTGGTACTAGGGTTGAATGGGTTCGGATAGTTTTGAGAAAGCCTGAATTCGTGCGAACTCGCTCCAAGTTCTTCATTAGAATTAATGATCTGCTGATTCTGTAAACCTGGCGTTCCTCCTTTCGTTAAAGAAGATGTCCAGTTTTCTCCAAGGCTGTTATCTGTTCCTGCATCAACCAGTTCCAGAGTAAATCCAAGTCCGTCGGGTTCGGTTGGCCAGGGTGATTCATCATCATACCTAACCTCATCTACTAACAAACTATCTGCATTGTAAAGTCGGATATGATCAGAGTTTCCACTCAACCCAAAATTAAACTGCCCCAGCGCATTAGACACACTTGGATAAATCGTTGAAAAAGCAGCTGCATTATTTGTTACTACCAGGTAGTCATTTGCCTCAATGCTTACTCCATTAGGAAAACTGTACGTGTGAGAATCATCTTCATCTTTAAAGTACCAACCATCCAGATTGATGGTAGCATCTCCGGGGTTGTAAAATTCCACCCAGTCTCCACCGTTTTTGTCATCCGACGGGTTATAGCTTATTTCGTTAATAACTAAAACATCATCAATAACCTTATATCGTGCTTCAATAGCCAGTGGCGAATGGGTAAGTTCAAGTGCGTAATTTGATGAAGTACTCACTTGTACATCATTTATAAACCAGCCTTGGAGCATATAACCGGCATTCGGCTTTGCGTTTAATGTCAATGTGGTTCCCTGGAAATAAATTCCTTTCCAGTCTGCATTTGGAGAGCTGATTACTTCTGAATTTAGCTGAGCATTACCATTTATCGTCTGTTTTAACGTAACGCCAACCGTATCTACTCCCAAAGAATCGAGAATCTCTTTGTAGAGGAACTGAGGGTAATCAACAGCATAGTCTTCCGTAATATCTCGTACCCATTCCATGCTATAGGTTGATGCACCACTAATTGAGGTCCATCCGTCCGACCATCTTGCAATATCACGAGACATTTCTGGTTCAATAGCCGTATCGATTGAATCTATGAGTGCCAGTATGTTTTCAGGACGAAATGCGGTATTTAGCATATCAGCCAACCGACTTAAAAAGTATTCTTTGTAGGTTGGGTTTTTCATCATCTTTCCTAAAATCCAGAAATCGTAGGTTCCGGTTTCGAGATAAAAAGAGAATTTTTTTGCGTACTCAGAAGGAGATCTTCCTAAATTTTCCCACCAATCGAAATCGTGGGAGATAAAGTGCCATTTACCGGGTTCGTTTCTTGGCTTCCAGTATCTAAGGTTATTTGGATCGCCGTGTGAGGTATATACCTGGTAAATCCAGTGATCGGTAAAGCTTTCAAGATTGATATTCGCATCTATAAATTCATAAAACTGTTGGGTTGATGCATCCATTTCTACAATGGTATCCACCATATCGTAATAGGCTACAAAATCTCCATCTTTAGCTTCATCGTAGTCACTAATCATGTCGATGTCTTCAAATCCATAACGCGATTCCACAAAATCATCATTCTTACGTTCCTGGATATTATAAATACCCCAATACTGTCCGTTCAAATACAGAATAACAGGTCGTGTTGCCTGCATGTCATTCCTGTGGTTCCATTTTTGATTGATTGCGTACATCAACTCGTTCAGTAATCGTGAGCGCTCTTCTGCTCCGGCTCGTAGCCCAAAACCATCATATTCGTCGTATTCATTTTCTTCAAACAGTTCGTACTCGAGTCGGCTCATTCCAAATCTTTCATTGTTGTTGATGATGAACGACTTTTTATTGAACGCCTGACTGAAATTCCCTCCGATTTCTGCCTCTGCATCCATCTCAAATTCAACACTTCCGTTTATATCCAGGTACTCAAGATGAACAGGATATTGAAACTCTTCCCAGAAATTAGCTCCTACATAGGGCCATGTATCTTCGTAATCTGCCGGGTCGCCAAATACGTACATGCCAAACTCTTCATCCCATAAACTATCCGGTTCCATCACAAAAGAAACCACAGGAAAACTATGAGTCTGCTCAAATAAGTAGGTATTCGTTGAAACAGTACTTGGCGCGAAATCCGGTCCTATCGCAATTGCTCGGATCACTGTAGAAGTATCTATCGAAATCGGGTTCGTGTAAAGAGTTGAGTTTTCCGTAGGAACAGAAGAGTCTGTTGTGTAACGAATCTCGGTGTTTTCAGATGCTGATGAAATGCCAATTACCTGAGTTCCTGAATAAAATCCGGTTTCCAGTGTAAAACCCGGAGCTTCGGCTGGAACTTTAACTTCTCCTCCTTCATTAGAAGCCCCTGGGGTCGGGTTTTGGAATGTAAAGGTATCACCCCCATCTGTAGTAGCCGCCCACGAAATGTCGGTTTCTTGCTGCCCAAACTGAACGGAATGAACAATCGTAGTGCCATCACTTTGAGTGAGAATAGCATATTCGCCTGAAGCACTTAACTTTGGCAGTACATGTAGCGCTCCATCCTGGGTGTCTCCATCAAACCACAATACAAGAAACTGACCAGGAGCTATAGTTGTAGAAGCGCTCTGATTTGTTGGAATCTGCCATTTCGTAAGGTTCAGAGGATCATCAGAAACGTAATAACCTCCAAAGTTTACAGATACATCACCCAGATTGATAATCTCAATCCAGTCATCGAAATCCCCCTGTCCATCAGCAATAGTAGCCGAATTGGAGGCCATAATTTCATTTATTCGAAGTTGAGCGGACGCCTGAATTGTAAAAACAAAAGCGAAAAAAATGCACAGTAAACTTTTTGCAGTCATGGGATTCCTGAACTTAATTGAAACCGAATATAATTCAATTAGTTTCCAATCGGAATCCTGACAGGATTAAATCAATACAATGTTGTTTAGTTTTCTTTAATCCATGTGCTAACAGTTTCTAAAAACGAATCTGTAAACTCTTTTGCAAGAAACGGATATTCGTTTACTAAACCGGTATTAGCAGTTTGGAATAAATGATTGGCATTTTCGAAAACTTTAATCTCATATTCAGTTCCTGATTTTTCCAATGCTTCTATAATCTTGGGATGATTCTGACTAATGGTTACTTGAGTGTCTTTTCGGCCAAAGAGTACTAGTGTAGAGACGTTTATTTTTTCCAGATCAGTTGTAGGAACATAAAACAATAAAGATTTAGCCTGAGGACTTCCAAAAAATGAAACCAGTTGATTAGCCTGATTAGTTGCAGTGCTTGAAATGTCGGGAATCGATTTTTTTTGTACCTCCGGCAGGTTATTGAGAACATTTGTATATGCTTCGATATACTTTTGCTTTGCTTCATCAATACTTGATTCTTCTACTAAAGCTTTCATAATTCCCTCACGCGCATCTATTTCCAGATTAATCAACGCTTTATCAACGGGTGTATTTTCGTAAGCCAAATTTACCTGGTACCTAAGGATTTCGCTTAAGGAAGGAGCCGTAGATCCCATGAGAATCAACTGTTCAATATCGCCCCTTTTTGAAGCTATTTTTCCTGCTACAATTCCTCCCTGACTATGCCCCAAAGCAGTGAATTTTTCAAACTTTATATCAGCGACACTTTTGAAATAGTTTATAATTGCATTCACATCGGAAACAAGATCATCCAAAGTGGCGTCAGGAAATGAACCCGAGGATGTTCCTATTCCCCGGTCATCATATCTGAAACTGGCAATACCTTCTTCGGCAAGATGCTGAGCCAGTACAGCAAAAATTTTAAAATCAAAAATATTCGAATCTCTGTCTTGTGCCCCACTTCCTGAGCTCATGATCACTAAAGGACTATTCATCTCTCCTTCAGGAATTGTAAGAGTACCCCCGATTTCTATATTTCCATTTGGTATTATCAGGTCGGTTTCATTGTCCGGTTTTTGAGGGTCTTTCGTAGAAGATGCTATTCGTTCTACACTAAAAGGAGTGCTTGGCCCGCCCTGAGAATACAATCCGGAAATTTTTGTTTCTGATTCGAAGTTACCTGAAAAAGTTCCCTGTACCTGCCCTGCTGAAAAAACGATTAGTACAGAATCCCCATCCTGAGATATAGGATTTAGTTTTAAACCGACTGCCCCTTGCTGCGGAATATCCAGGGTTCCCTCATAACCTCCTTCAGCTTGCTCAATTTTGAAAACAACTTTAAGCGAACCTCCCGGAGCAGAAATCCCTCCTTCCCAAACTCCTTCTAATGAATTTTGAGCCTGAACATGAACGATTGAAAACAATACCGTAAAAATAATAATAACGATTCCTTTCATGAGACTTCCCCACGTGATGATTCTTTCTTCTTAAAAATGATGTAAGAATAAACTGTTGGAATTCCCACCAATAGCAAAATCAATATCGTAAATCCGGTAGCAATCTCTTCTAAAGGCACTAAAAAGGGAACTGCCATCAGAAGTAAGCCTCCTACCATCCATATTTTACTTCCAAGGCGGTGTGTTTTTTTCCAGACTTCTGGGCTTTCCAATGTCCACGGCGTTCTGAGTCCAATAAAATAATTTGGTTTCACGGAATTCATATAGTTCCCGAGAATCAGGAAAAGAGCCCCTACGGCCAGATAAATATATTGGGTAAGATTAACTTCAATCCCCAAAGAAGCAGTTATTACGAAGGCATAAATTGCTACAAGAAAAAGAGAGGAAAAAACTCGAATAGCTGCTATTGGCTTCTGAGTATTCGAAATTTTTCTTTTGGGATCTATCAAAGGCAAGACAAGCAACAACAGATACGTTACGACTGCTATTCCCGGAATCATGAACGCATTAATCCATTTAGGTCCCCAGTCATCTGCTTCGCCTTGAATGTTAAAGTGCGTAGGAACTTGCTCGGGTAACTGATCCCACAAATAAAAAGACACGATAAATGGTGCTAATAATATCGGCCAGACAAACCATTCTTTTTTTAGTGATTCCATTAGATTCATAACTTTAGCCTTTTTTTAAAAGATTGAATAGCCATTGGGTAGCCTCTTCCAAAGCAGTTGTATCTAACGAGTACTTGATAAACTGCCCATCCCTTTCTGAAGTAACAAGACCAGCTTGTTTTAACAAATCCAGATGATGTGAGATACTTGGCTTAGAAATATCAAATGCCTCCGCTATTTCTCCTGCAGTAAGATCTTTTTCCTTCAATAAATCCAGGATTTCTCGCCGGGTAGGATCGTTAAGTGCTTTGAAAAGGGTATTCATTTAGATATTTAGATAATTGTCTAAATATAAATTACTCTTTTAAAAAAGAAAAGTTTCAAAATTATTCTAAATCACGAAGCTGAATGTTCAGGGCGTCCACGCTTATTTGTATTTCGATTATTGAAAGGGCTAATGAAATTAGAAGCATAATCAGGCTTAGCCCAAAAAGAATTTTTCCCACAAGTATCAATCCGGCGAATAGTGCCACCATACAGAATACCGATACAAATAAAGAACCTATCCCAAGGAGTTGCATATTTTTTATTAAGGAAACTCTCTTCTGAAGATTCTGAATCTGATCTTTCTTCTTTTTATCCCCAGACTCTTCATATTGATGATGAAGAGTCCTGATTAAATTGGCAAGTGTCAAAAACCGATTGGTATATGCCAGAAGCAATAATGAGATTGCCGAAAAAAGAAGTCCGGGAGTAGTTAGTGTTAATTCCATCCCTTAAGATAAGGCTTTGCCCGTTAATCGTTAATTAAAGGTAACGAGATTGAATCATCAAGCTACACTTATTCGGCTATTCCGATTACACCACATGCTATTCGGGCTCCGGCTGCTCCTGAAGGTTGAGAAGTGAGGTCGTCTTCTCCGGCATGTACAATAATTCCACGGCCAATAATCTGATCCATAGTAATTGCTTTATCTACATAATAAAGAGATGCTTCCCCATTAGAATTTGACTGGATGTTTCCCATATCACCCATGTGCCGATTTGTTGCTTCCGGACTGCTATGCATATTCCCTCCGGGATTAAAGTGACCACCTGCTGATGTGCCATCAGAAGCAGTACAATCTCCGTACTGATGAATATGAAACCCATGATTTCCTTCTCCTAATCCTGAAAGCACCGCTGTAACAGAAACCCCAGCATCAGTTAACTCGAACCTTACTGTTCCATTCACTCCGCTATCTCCAATAGGATTAACAACAGCAACTGCTTTGTTAAATGAAGGGTTTGGTACGGTTTCGCTATGCTTGGTTTCAGGCTGACATGCCAATAACAGAGATAGAATCAGAATTGAAAAAAAGGAAAATTTCATAAGTCTTTTGATTGAGCTTTATTATTTAGCTATTCAAAGGACTTTTGATCTGAATTCGTTCAGAATTTCTATTCCTTTTAGAAATTCCTGGTACTCTTTCGGGTTTGAATTTTCAAACTCGGAAAAGCTTTTCTTCTCCTTAGCCTCTCTTAACAATAAATTGGCGTTCTTAAATAAAGGAGCTGTAAAAACACTTAATACCAGATACCCAAAAGTGAACAATGAAGAAGTTCCTGAAACCCATAGTATCAAAGAAACAAGCATCCAGAAAAGAGGAAACAGAGTAACCCCTATCAGAAACTTTATAGAAGCATCAAACGCATGATCTTTAATAACAGATGCAATTATTTTTCTAACCACCTGATATGGAATCAGGTTATTAAGCCAGCTAAACAGGTACAACGGTAAAAGTAAAATAAGAGCAAGTATTGGCTTTTTTCTTCCACGGATAGTTTTGATACTGAAATCCTGCTTTTCGGCCAGCTCATATACTTTCCGAGCAGTTTCAAAAAGTTCTGGAGTTGCCTGTTGTTCAATCTTTTTTACATTAGCATTTACTAAATCAGGATCGATAAGCTTTTTTTCATTCTCCTCTAAATCGTCTAATACTATTTTACATAGAGGATAATGATCGAGATTTGGAACATGCATGACAAGTTCCTTCATGCCATCGCTTACCTGCTTTTTCAACTCGTTGGTAGCTTCGCGTTCATCTTTCTCATACAGTTCCCGAAAATCTTTCATTAAAATCGGACTTCCGAATACTACTTTCACGGTATTGCGGGATCTTCTGTGCTCTGTATAATTCACACCAACGGGAATAATATGTAATCCCATTTCCCAGTTTTCGCGTACTTCAGCATCAAAAGCAATTCGGGTGAACCCTTTACTTAACGGTCGGATTCTTCTTCTTAAATCATGATTAGCCTCCGGAAAAACCAAAACTGCATCATTCCGCTTCAGGTAATTAATGCACTCTTCAAAAATGGCATTGTTCTTTGTTACAGAGCTCAAACCATCTCTCACGCGGTAAACCGGTAACATATTCAGACTTCTGAGAAATTTACCTAACAATGGGGAGCTAAAAGCCTGGGCGCGGGTCAAAAAATAAATAAAGGGCTTGGTATGAGTAACAACCAACAAAGCATCCATAAAAGAATTCTGATGATTTGGTACAAAGAGAATGGGCTTATTTTTTGGAAGGTATTCTTTCCCTTCAATAATTATACGCTTATAAAATAAATACAAACCACATTTCACAATCAGGTATCTGAACATCTGATACCACAACCAGTTTTTACGCATTACTGAATACCCTCTGTAAACTTTGCTTTCCAACCGACCAGTACCAGCCGATTATGAATCCCATAATTATATGCCAAATACCCCACCAGGCAGCAATCAGAGCCATTCCACCAAGTCCGTCAAAAAAATTGAAGATTAATAGTAAACCTAGTCCAGAATTCTGAATCCCCGTTTCGATAGCAATCGATTTTCTGTCTTGCAAAGTTAGTTTAAGCAATGCGGCAATGCCATATCCTCCAAACAACGCAAAGGAATTGTGAATGAATACGTATCCAATGACATATTGAACATAATTCAGGAAGTTCTCGAAGTTCAACGCAAAAGTTATAAGAACAAAAGCACCAAAGAAAATGATACCGAAAATCTTAATCCCTTTCGTAAGCTTCTCGGCTACATCAGGCCGGTAATGTCTTACGATCATACCAAAAATAAGTGGTATTCCCAGAATCAAAACAACAATTTTAAACACTTCGTAAATATCCAGACTTACTTCCTGAAGAATCAATTTTGTAGGTGCATACATACTAGCCCAGAATGTGAAATTTAGAGGAGTTGCAATGATGGCAAGTAGTGTGGCTATAGCCGTCATGCTCACAGAAAGAGCAGTGTTTCCTCCTGCTAGCTGTGAAAAGAAATTTGAAATATTCCCTCCGGGACATGCTGCAACCATCATCATTCCCAGGGCAAGGCTTGGTGGTGGTTCCAGTAAATACACTATCAAAAAAGTAACAGCAGGAAGAAATAAAAACTGGGAAAAGACCCCTGCCAGTGTGGATTTCGGGTTTTTAGCCAAGTCTTTAAAATCCTGAACAGTGAGCTCGAGAGCTACCCCAAACATGATGAAACATAGTGAGATGTTCATCACCATCAGTCCCCCGCCCCCTAAGTTTAGCTGCAAAGCATCTATCGATTCCGCCATATATACAAGTTAATTAATTGCCCCCTATTAAACAGTGTAAGCTTCAAAGTTCAAAATGAAAGATTTAAAAGGAAATTTAATTTTAAAACTTTCATTTTTCACCTCAAGAAGCAAAAGGCTTCATTGATAGATCATCAAATTTTCCGAGTTCGGCTTTCATTTTTCCTGTGATGGCAATCATAGCCGCATTATCGGTACAATAACTGAGTTTTGGAATGTGAAGAGAAAGTCCCATACCAGAGGCTAGTTCTTCCGCTTTTTGCCTGAGCATAGAATTAGCAGAAACACCACCTGCCAGAGCAATGGTTTTCACCCCTGTTTTTTTAATTGTCCGTTTTAGTTTTTTGATTAGTACTTCGGTAATAGCTTCAGAAACACTCGCGCACAGATCATTCAGGTTTTCTTGGATCCACCCATCTTCTTTATCCTGCACAAAATACAATGCACTGGTTTTCAGTCCCGAAAAACTAAAATCCAATCCTTCATTAACCAGTGCTTGTGGAAATTTGTGGAAGTGAACATTCCCCTCTTTGGCCAGCTTATCCATAAAGGGGCCAGCAGGATATGGAAGCCCGAATATCTTTCCGATTTTATCAAATGCTTCGCCTGCGGCGTCATCACGGGTTTGTCCCAAAATCTCGTGCTCAAATGGCGACTTTATATAAACGAGTTGAGTATGACCTCCCGAAACCGTCAAACAAACAAAAGGAAACTCCGGTTCAGCATCTATAAAATTCGCGTAAATATGAGCATCCATGTGATTCACCCCAATAATCGGGATATCTTTTGAAAGTGCCAGCCCCTTGGCAAAACACAACCCAACCAGTAACGATCCCATCAAACCAGGACCCTGAGTAACCGCTATTGCATCAATTTCTTCCAGAGAGACCTGCGCTTCTTCCAGCGCTTGTTCTACGGTTTGTGTGATGGTAGTTTGATGAGCGCGGGATGCCAATTCGGGCACAACACCACCGAACTTTATGTGGATAGACTGTGAGGCAATTACATTTGATTTGATCCCCTCCTCTGTAAGCACCGAGGCCGAGGTGTCATCACAGGAAGATTCGATACCTAAAATATTCATCTTTCAAAAATACAGAAATTCTATACATTATGGGTCGGGTCATTATTGCAAAAATTCACGTTGCTTGCAGGTTAATTCCAACGAATTATTCATTATGAGAACTGTATCCATATTACTCTGCATTGCATACCTGATAGCAGGCTGCCAGCAAACTTCTAACTACGAATCTTCCAATCCGGTCGCTTCTTTTCCTGATACGGAGTCTCACCCCGGTTTTCAGGATTACCAACTAGCTCAGATTTATCTTGACGATGCGGATTATGACTCCGCTCGATTTTATGGCTTCAGGGCCATGATATCGGCAGAGAATGGTCCCGATCTGATGATAAAAGGCAAAATCCAGATGCTTCTCGCTGATGCTCATTATTTCCAGAGTGACTATGAGGAAGCACGAACATTTGCTGATGAAGCCTTAGAAATTGCGAACGAACTTCCATCCGACTCATTAAAAGCGGATGCATTACACCGGATCGGGAATATCTACCGAAGGCAGGGATATTATAGTCAGGCAACTCAGTACATGTTTGAAGCTATAAAACTAGCTGAAACACTTGAACATCCGTTATTACTCGCCATGGTTTATGAAGACCTTGCGAATGTGTATGATCACGATGCTGAGTATGAATTTGCAAGGGAATACTATCTGAAAGCGAAAACAATTTATGAGGAGCTGAATGATGTCGGGAACATTGCGGGAGTAATTGGGAACCTTGGGGCAATGATCTATGAAACCGGAGATTATGAAGGGGCTCTTGCCATGCATAAGGAGTCATTACGAATGCTGCTCGAAGCAAATCATAAGCGATACATAGCCAACACTTATAATAACATCGCGGTTACTTATCGTGAAATGGGAGAGTATGACTCTACCCTGTATTACATTCAAAAAACCCTGGAAATGGATATTGAATCCGGTTTTAAACGTGGTATTGCGATGGATTATGAAATGATGGGCTCGGTAAATCTTTTAAAAGGCAGTTATTCTCAAGCTAAAGAAGATTTGCTAAAAGGTGTTGAGCTCGCCGAGCAAATTGGAGTGATCAGCCGGCAGCGTAGCATGTACTATCGTTTATTCCGGGCTGATAGCAGCCTAGGAAACTACCAACAAGCCTTGACCTGGCTTAATAAATCGTACGTTCTTAGAGACTCTATCTACTCGGAAGAGAAAGGCCGGGCGATGAATGAAATGAGAGAACGGTACGAAACAGAAAAAAAGGAGCAGGAAATAGACTTTCTTACCCAGAAAAGTGAGCTTGAGCAAACCCGGAATGCTGCGATTGGATTTTCATTATTATCCATTATTGGAATTATTTCTTTGCTTTGGGCAAGGCAACGTACTGCACAAAAGAAGGAATATGAAATCCTCGAAAAAAATAAAATTATTGCTGAACAGGAACTTGAGGTCTCCAAAACGGAGGCTGAATATTTTAAAAAAGAGCTTACGAATTACGCTCTTCATATTGCCCACAAAAATGAATTCCTGAACCAGATCAAGTCTGAAATGGCCGATTTGCGCTCTAAGGTAGCGAATCAGGAAGCGTTGAAACATATCAACCACATGGGATCAAAAATTTATCAGAACACTTCCATAAATAAAGAAATGGAAGAATTTGAAACTCATGTAGAGCAGGTATGCGAAGGCTTCTTCAAACGATTGGATGAGAAGTATCCTGATTTAACAGATCAGGAGAAGCGCCTTGCAGCTTTGGTACGGCTTAATCTCTCTTCGAAAGATATTGCCAGTATCTTCAGTATATCACCAAAAAGTGTGGATCAAGGTCGATATCGACTGAGAAAAAAACTGAATCTCGATGGAAGTTCTAATCTCACTAATTATCTGAATGTAGTTTAGTCAGGCGAGCTCGAAATCTCTTTTGATTTCTGCTTTTACATCTTTACGAATTCTCCTGAAATCTTCCTGAGTTACATTACCGTTATTTACCAGTTCTTCCATTAGTCGTTCCAGGATCAGAATCTTTTCACGATTCTTGATCACTTTCTGCATAATGATTTTCGATTCGGCCGTCATGGTATTCTCCTTTCAGGTTAATTGAATGACTGCCATGAACTTATTCCAGCAGATAAAGAGATACAATAGATCAGATTCGTGATTTTGATCGAAAGAAAATAAGTCTGATCGACTTAATTCGTTTTTAATAATCTCCCCAACGGGTTATTAATTAATGGAAATGAGCTTATTATCAGAAATTATAAAATCTCTCAAAGGATATAGAAAAGCGCTTTTTTTAGATATTTGAACTTTTTTTGAGAGTGAAATAATATATGACTTTCAAAAAGATTATGTCATTCCGAACTTGTTTCGGAATCTTATGGATTGACTTCGATTAACGTTTCTTAGCAATTATAAAAAGAGAGGCATAACAAAGATCCTGAAAGAAGTTCAGGATGACCATAAAATAAAAGCTCCGGCATAAAGGACCGGAGCTTTCTTCTAACGTCTAATACCTGTAAGGGTATTTCGTAAATCTTATATATTACTTCTTGTCGTCTTCGTCGTCAACAACTTCGAAGTCTGCATCTACAGCCTCATCGTTTTCAGAAGATCCCGCCTCAGCAGAAGCATCACCACTTCCTTCAGCTCCGCCTCCGGCAGCTGCCTCAGCCTGTGAAGCCGCATAAATTTCCTGAGAAGCAGCAGACCATGCTGTATTAACAGCTTCAATGGCTGCATCAATCTCATCGAGATTTTCTGCTTTGTGCGCTTCTTCCAATTTAGCTACCGCTTCTTCGATGGCTGTTTTGTTGGCTTCAGAAATCTTATCGCCGTACTCATCCAACTGCTTTTTAGTGGAGAAGATCAGGCCATCAGCCTGGTTCATTTTCTCTACCTTTTCACGAAGCTTTTTATCTTCTTCTTCGTGCTCTTTGGCAGCCTGCTTCATTTTTTCGATTTCCTCATCACTTAATCCGGATGAAGACTCGATACGAATACTTTGCTCTTTACCAGTTCCTTTGTCTTTCGCTACAATGTTAAGTACACCGTTAGCATCAAGATCGAAAGTAACTTCAATTTGTGGCATACCGCGTGGCGCCGGTGGAATTCCGTCTAAGTGGAAACGACCGAGCGTTCTGTTTGAAGCTGCCTGAGCTCGCTCACCCTGAAGTACGTGAATTTCCACACTGCTTTGGTTATCGGCAGCCGTTGAGAATACCTGTGACTTACTGGTAGGAATTGTGCTGTTAGACTCGATGAGAGGTGTCATTACTCCACCAAGAGTCTCAATCCCTAATGTAAGCGGAGTAACGTCAAGAAGAACTACGTCTTCCACATCACCGGAAAGAACACCTCCCTGAATAGCAGCACCTACAGCAACTACTTCATCAGGATTTACACCTTTGCTCGGCTCTTTTCCGAAAAATTCTTTTACAGCTTCCTGGATTCTTGGAATACGGGTAGATCCACCCACAAGAATTACCTGATCGATATCGCTTTTGCTTAATCCGGCATCTTTCAATGCTTTTTCACAAGGAACGATAGATCGTTTTACCAGTGCATCTGCCAGTTGTTCAAACTTTGCGCGACTGATGTCCACATTCAAATGCTTTGGACCGTCCTGAGTAGCAGTGATGAACGGTAGATTCACATTGGTTTTCTGTGAACTTGAAAGCTCAATTTTTGCTTTCTCAGCAGCATCTTTCAAACGCTGCATCGCCATAGCGTCTTTTCTTAAATCAACACCTTCTGCACTTTTAAATTCATCTGCAAGGAAGTTGATCAGTAGTTGATCAAAATCGTCACCACCAAGATGCGTATCTCCATTGGTTGATTTCACTTCGAATACACCATCACCTAATTCAAGGATAGAAATATCAAACGTACCACCACCAAGGTCATATACCGCGATAGTTTGATCTACATCTTTCTTGTCCAATCCATAAGCTAATGCCGCTGCAGTTGGCTCATTGATGATTCTCTTTACTTCCAATCCGGCAATTTTACCGGCTTCCTGAGTTGCTTTACGCTGAGCGTCATTGAAGTAAGCCGGAACGGTAACTACCGCTTCGGTCACTTTATGTCCCAGATATTCTTCTGCGGTTTGCTTCATTTTCTGAAGAACCATTGCAGAAATTTCTTGCGGAGCATATTTACGGTCTTCGATTTCAACACGGGCAGTGCCATCGTCGCCTTTTACAACTTTGTAAGCAACCTGCTTGGTTTCTTCGCCCACTTCATTGAACATGCGTCCCATAAATCGCTTTACGGAAGCAACGGTTTTTTCCGGGTTAGTGATCGCCTGACGCTTTGCAGGAGCACCCACCAGGCGTTCGCCGTCTTTACTGAAAGCTACTACCGATGGAGTAGTACGTCCACCTTCTGCATTTTGTATAACTACAGGTTCGTTACCCTCCATTACGGCAACGCATGAGTTTGTAGTTCCTAAGTCAATTCCTATGATTTTTCCCATTGGTCTAAATCTGTTTTGTTGTGATTGCCACTAAAGCACTAAATCACAAATTATGTTTTCGTTTATTGTTAAAATGTTTGTTCTTATTTGCCACATATCATCATTCATTTTGTGTTTTTGTGATTCCGTGGCATAAAACTAGTTCACCGGGATAGAAGTGGTGTCTTTCAGCTTATCTGATTTTGGCATAGACACGGTTAACACTCCGTTCCTGAAATTCGCGCTGATCTCGGCAGAGTTCACATTCTCTGGCAGAGCAAATGAACGGGCAAAAGCCCCACGTTTTCTTTCCTGACGTTTAAACTCTTCACCTTCTCCGGCTTTAATTTCACGCTCACCTTTTACAGTGAGTACATTATTCTTTAAAGCAATTCCAATTTCTTTTTTTGCAAGTCCGGGAAGATCCAGCAGGATTTTATATTCCTCATCGCTTTCCACGATGTCGCAGTCGGGAGCAAAGTCTTTGTCCTCATTAGTCAGAGGTACCACCTTCTCCATGAACTGCTGTACATCTTTTCCGATCTTGGAAAGATGCTTTTCAATTTCGATTCCAAATTCTGTGAAGTCTCCCATAGCGCTCACCTTTTGTTAAATTCACAGTGAGTAAAGCAAGCACAATGCCAAGATTAGATGAGTTTTTAGAAACTGACGTATTGACACCTTGACATGCAAAGCATGGAACTAGGAATTCAGAGCAAGTAATGAAGAGTTAAAAAGTGTGCTTTCGTTTCTGATATAATCCCATCTGTTATCCCGGACTTGATCCTGGATCTGCAAAGATTGAAACGTTGATTTGAAAAGATACATAACAAAGAGAGGCTCCCTACAGATGCTGAAACGAGTTCATTATGACGACTTTTAGTTCAACCTTCTCGTAACTCTTTCTGAGTTAAGAGAATTTATTATAGAATCGAACTTTTCTTTCTGCAACACATGCACATTAAGATAACCAACCGTAACACCTTCTAATTTCTTTTGCCTCCAAACCCGACCATCTTCTTGTATTCCTTCAAGATTAGCTTCTTTCGAATCCCAATAATTACTCAGTGTCAGAAAATCTAATCCTTTAAGGTTTTTACTGTTTGCAAAAGAATTACCAGTAATATCATCAGTAATAAAAATTATACTAGAATCAGGAAATACGTAATCTTTTTCCCTCTCATGATCTCCTATTATATATTTTTCTTCAAAATTTGAGGGGATCATGAGAAAATGATCAACCCTATGAGAATCCTTTTGAGTTCTAAATACAACTCGTTCGAAAACTGGTGGATCATCCAACAAATAGGAACAACTAGAAAGCAATAATATTATAGCTATTGTCCTCATTTTTTAAACCGTAAAGTAAACTACTAACTCAAAACTCAGCTAGAAAGTGTTTCCAAATCATCCCAGAAGCCTTTGTAGGAAACTGCCGCACATTCAGCATCTTCGATATGGGAATCGTCACTTCCTTTGAGGGAAAGTATTGCAGAGGCCATTGCAATACGGTGGTCGTGGAAACTTCGGAAACGACCTGATTTAAATTTGAAATCCGGATTACCCCGAATCACCAATCCATCTTCCATTTCTTCGTAGTTAGCTCCGACCGCTTTCAGCATTTTGGCAATAGCCATGATACGATCGGTTTCTTTATGCCGAAGTTCTCCAGCTCCGGAAATAACGGAAGTTCCATAAGCGAAGGTCATGGCTACCGCAATGATGGGAAGCTCATCTATGCAATTCGGTATGAGTTCTTCTTCTATTTGAATAGATCGTAATTCCGCAGATTTAACAATAATATCACCAACAGGTTCTGCTCCTTCCATGCGTTCATTTTCAATGGCGATGTCGGCACCCATTTTCTTCAGAATTTCCAGAAGTGCTGTTCGGGTGGGATTTAGCCCAACTGCTTCGAGTTTAATTTCAGAGTCTTCCACGATAGATCCCGCCACCAACCAGAATGCCGCAGCTGAAAAATCTGCCGGAATGGTATAACTCTGATTTGGGACTTCATCTTTCAGTGAGGCAGAAATAATTTTTCTACCATCCTTTTCTTCAATGCCAAGATTGAGAAGACGCTCGGTATGGTCACGGCTTGGCAGGGTCTCGATCACCTTTGTTGGAGTTTCTCCAAACAAGCCTGCCAGCAAAATACAGGACTTCAACTGTGCGCTGGCAATAGGTAGTTCGTAATCCATCGGAACCAACGGATCTTCTCGAGTTACAAATAAAGGAGCGTAGGCCCCATTTCTCGCGAGAATATGTGCCCCCATGGCTTCCAATGGCTCAATAATCCGTTTCATGGTTCTGGAAGAAAGCGATGGATCACCGATCAACTTCACGCCCACTCCTGCACCAACCAACACGCCGGAAAGCAAGCGCATGGCAGTCCCGGAGTTCCCGCAATCCAGCTCATCAGACATTGGGCGGATTCCGTATCTGCCTCTTCCTTCAATGGAAACCACATCACCTACCAACGTTACATCTGCTCCAAGCTGCTCTACGCACATCAACGCACTTTGAGGATCTTCTGCCGGAGAGTAATTTCTGATAATGGATTTTCCATCATGCAATAACGAAAAAATAGCCGCTCTCTGAGAAATGGATTTATCCGGCGGTGGAGTTATTGTACCTCTTAATGAATCGGCTGGAACAACGGTTTTTATCATCGATGAACAGGAAGCTTTTTTAGATTTTCGAGCGAGTGAATTTAGCGAATTCGGGAAAGGAATGTTGCAGGGAAACACTAATTGTTTTAGGGTTTCTTTTAAGTCCTCCCTTGGGGGAGGTGGATCGATGATCACGAGAATTCGGGAGAATCGAGACGAAGGGTGTTCTAATTAAATTCCAGACCTACATCTGACACCCCTCCCGGCTTCGCCGTACTCCCCTCAAGGGGAGGCTTCTTCGAATAAATCAAGAATCCGTCTGGTCGATGAGCGCTTGTGCTTTTTGAGCAGCTTCTGTACCTGGGTAATTTTCGATGATTTCGTTTAGAATGGCCAGGGCATCTCCCCGGTTGCCGAGGAGGATATTACTTTCAGCGGAATGGTACATAGCCAATGAAACCCAGCTGTCAAAAGCTTCGAAAAGCACTTTAACTTTAGCATATTCTGCGATGGCCTCCTCAAAGTTGTTCTGATCCTGTTGAATTCTACCAAGAAAGAACTGAGCTTCAGCTCCAATTTCTGTCGTATTACGCTCGGCAATTGGAGCAAGAATGTTTCGAGCTTCGACATATTCAGCTTCGGCTCTTGCTACTTTTCCTAATCCTACGCTGGCAGCTTCATTACCGGAATTAACCTGAAGTGCACTTTCATATTCTTCACGAGCTGTTTCCAGTTCTCCCTGAGCAAGACTCGCATTACCCATTCCAATGTAAGCTTCCTGAGCGAAACGACTGGCTGTTCTGAGTAGCTGATCGAAGTAACCGTGTGAAGTTTCGTATTCGCCTTGCTCATAATACAAAAGACCCAAAGAAGTTAATGCGGATGGGACCTGACTGTCATTCGGGTAATCATCCACAATGGTTTGGTAGGAGCTAATGGCTCTGTCAATCTGACCAAGTTGGCGGTAGGATTCCCCTAAGTTTGAATAGGCTTCAGGTGCCAGATCATCCGAATTGGTAACTCTGAGGTATTGGCGGAACTCTCGAATAGCACCTTCATAATCTCCTGTTTGAAACACTGTTTCTGCTTGTCGGTATCTTAGTTGGTCAGCTGTAGAGCTCTGGGGATTATCTCCAAGAAAATCTTCCAGAATTACCGAACTGGAATCCTGCCCACCAGAAGAAAGCTGAGCATACTGAATCCCGTTAATCGCCTCGAAGATATAACGGCTTCGAGGATAGTTGTCGAGTACTTTTTTGTATGCTTCAATCGCGCGGTTATACTCCCCTGCGTTGTAATAAGCATCGCCGATGTTGTACTGCGAACGGGCCGCCCAGTCGGTACCGGGATATTTATTGATTACCGTCTGGAATTCTTCAATCGCCTGAGAGTAATTTGAAGTATTCAGATAAATATAGGCTACGTTGTATTGAGCTTGTTCACGCAATCGACTGAACGGGTAAATCCTTAGCATTCTGCGGAAGTTACTAACTGCTTCAAAGGTCCGGTTTGATCGATAGTAGCTGTTTGCTACCTGAAACATGGCGTAATCTCCACCGGGCTCAGCACCTATCGCCTGATTGTAAAACTGAATAGCATTTCGGTAATCTCCCAAAGCATAGTAGGCATCTCCAATTCTCAATTTTGTATCAATGTCATATGGGAAAAGCGCGATTGGAGGTGGTTCGTAGTTGTTAAGGAAATCCTCCAGCGGACCAACAGCTAAATCATACTGACCTGTTTTGAAGTAACTCCATCCCAATGAATATTTGGCAGCCCCAACCATTTCATTATTCGGATAGTTTTTGATGAACATATCAAAACGACGAGCTGAATTAGAGAACTGATCCAGTTTGTAGTAACTGTCTGCGCTCCAGAATAATGCTTCTTCTCCCAGTTCTGTAGTTGGAGCTTCGGCATACACTGATTCAAAGATGGGTTGTGCCTGTTCGTAGGCTTGATTTCTGAATAAAATCCATGCCTTCTGAAATCTTGCCTGACGTTTAAGCGCCGGATCGATATTCCCTACTTTTTCGGCTTCTTCGAAAGCCTGAGTGGCACGAGTAAACTCATTGTTAGCAAAATAAGCCTCGCCCAACATGGTATAAATTTTCCCGGGATCTTTAAGATTTTCCTGATTACGAACCAGTGTGAGCAGCGTCTCAATCGATTCTCCATAATTTCCACCTTCAAAGGCAGAAATTGCCCATTCATAGTATGCTTCCTCTACCCACAAACCTGATTTATACTTATCGCCGAATTCCTGAAAAGTCTGCATCGAGCGTTGGAAATTCCCGGCAAGCTTATGGTTTACTGCTTCATAATAAGTTGCTTTCCTGGAAAGCTCGTTATCTCCGGTAATTGCTTTCTCGAAAGATTGCGCCGCCCAGTGATAAACTCCCTGCCGATGATACAACCAACCCAACCCATAATGTGCAGCCGCTTCCAATTCTGTTCCTTTGGTAAGATTGATGTATTGGAGGTAATCTTTGGTGGCTTCATCATAATTACCAAGATAATTGTGTGCTTCAGCCATCAAAAATAAAGCCTTGATCTTCGACTGTTCATCTAAATATGGCATTTGAGCATTTAAAGCTTCAATCGCTTCCTGATACCTCCCCTGTTGATAATAGGATTCACCCAAGGCTGTACCAACTCGACGGGTTATAGGATTATTTGGGTAACGTGCCTTTAGGAGCTCAAAAGCCGTAGCAGAAGAGTCATATTCGTTTTCTGAGAGATATAATCTACCCCGGGCATATAATGCTTTGGGAGCCCAGTGCGACTGCGGATAATCGTCTGCTAACTTGAGAAAGTAATACCGGGACTCAACATAATCTTGTTTCTCAGCAGCTGCTTCTGCAACCCAGTATATAGTTTCAGCGGCCTTAGATTTTCCCATCCACGAGTTGACCGCTTGATTATAGTATGTAATGGCTTCACTGTAGTTGCCCGAATCGGTAAAACGATGCCCTAAATCTTTAAGAAGAATAACTGAAAGATCACTACCAGGATATTCAAGAATAAATTCCTGGTAATAGGATTCGATATTCAGTGAGTCAGCTCCCGTCTTGGAACGTGCTATATAATAATCAGCCGAAATAGCTAACTCGTGCCTTGGATTATTCTGCTTAAACGTTTCAAGTTCACCCGTTGATTCTTCAAAGAAGCCAGAATTGTATAGTGCTATTCCCCTTTCATAATGAGAGGTAGAAGCTTTTTGGATATCCTGAGAGTGCACCGGATGTCCAATCAAAAATAGAGAAGTAAGTAAGAAGCAGCTTTTGACAACGAAGCGCATTTAGATCGCGAAATATGGGTTAGGTTTACTCCTTATATGTCAAGATAGCGAATAAGTTCGTCAGCTCTGTCAGAAAAATCTTTTTCCATTGCGGCACTACTTATTTGTGATGTTACCACGTATCCATAACGTTGCAAAGCAGCACTTACGGCAGAGGAATCTTCCAGGTTAAGCTTCACCGAAACTCGATAAAATTCATTTGTATCTCCCGGTTTTTGAACTGCAACTCCCAGAATTTTTGCGTCCTCCGACTCAATAATCCTGATCATTTCCGAAAGCGTGAAATCATAAGGCATCATTTCGATAGTAAGAACAGACCCGAATGACTGCAGGTTAAATAAGTTACCCAGTGCTTCGAGTACTTCCCGCTTCTTGATAACTCCTAGAAAATTCATTTCCCCATCAACAACAGGAACAATAAAGAGTTCATGAGAAAGCATCTTTCGGGTTGCTTCAAAAAGGTGTTGTTCCTGTGGCAGAGAAACAGGTTCATCTAAAGGAACCTGACTTAAAAGCACCTGTTCATTTTCAACCTCAATCAATGTTTCCAAAGAAACCATTCCTACAAGCTTCCCCATGTCAACAACCGGGAATTTGGTTGTGTGAAGTAAATCCAGTTTGGTTAAAGCCAAGGCCACCGTATCTGTGATTTTCAGTGGGGCGATGTTAGTATTTAATATTTCTCGTACCTGCATAGCTAGATAACTTCTTTCTCCGCCCCAATAGTATCTAACAAATGGGATAATTGCTTGAAATCTTTTTTGGAAATATTAAACGTAAGTTCCACGTCGCTATCGATATACTCCTCATGTTCAACCGTAGCATGTTCGTGAATAAACGCTACTGCTTTGTACTTGGCAACCGGAATCCGAAGCGTTTTCGTGACATAATTATCTTCAATTAACTCTTCAATTCTTTCTTCCAGATTTGATAACCCGATACCTCTTTCGGCTGAGATAAAACAAGCTCCCGGATATTCATCACGCATATATGCAATTTGTTCCGCATCCATTTTATCCACTTTGTTAAGTACAAGAAGTGTCCGTTTATTCGTTGCTTTAATCTCCTCCAGCGTTGCCTCAACAACCTCGATGTACTCATGCGCCATGTTGGATGAACCATCTACCACATGCAGAAGAATATCCGCTTCCCGCACTTCATCCAATGTAGACTTAAAGCTCTCAATAAGATTGTGTGGAAGTTTTCTAATAAAACCTACCGTGTCTGAAAGAAGCACTTCATGATTCTCTAATTGATGCCGGCGAACCGTAGAATCTAAAGTCGCAAACAACCGATTCTCTGCAAGTACATTCGTTTCGGTGAAGGTGTTCATCAGTGTTGATTTCCCCGCGTTTGTATATCCGACCAGTGAAATACGGGTCATACTTTCCCGGCTCTTACGCTGAGTAGTTCTTTGCCTGTCAAGCTTTTCGAGTTTGCTTTTCAATACACCAATACGCTGCCCTATAATTCTTCTATCCGTCTCGATCTGAGTTTCACCTGGTCCTTTTGTTCCGATCCCACCACTTTGCCTGGAAAGGTGAGTCCAGTACCGGGTAAGTCTGGGAAGTAAATACTGAAGCTGAGCCAGTTCAACCTGGGTTTTAGCTGCCGAGGTTTTAGCTCTTGATGCAAAGATATCCAAAATCAACGCACTTCTGTCCAAAACTTTGGCATCAGTTCCTGCTTCAATATTTCGAATCTGTGTTGGGGAAAGGTCGTCATCAAAAATGACGGTATCAATGTTCAAGCCTTTCATCTGACCTTTCAATTCCTGCAATTTCCCTTTTCCAACATAAGTGGAAACATCCGGCCTGGTTCTGTTCTGAAGTACTTTCTCAATAGTAATTCCGCCCGCGGTATCAGTGAGCATTTCCAGCTCCTCTAAATACTCCTCAGCTTGTTTTCGGGAGATATCAGGCCCATACAGCCCAACCAGCATCACTCTTTCTTTCTCTATATCTGAATTTTTAACGTCGTCTAGCAATCAGTGTCCTTTATTCTTCTTGTATTCTCCTGAGGTCGATTTCGGGAAGAGATTCTTCCTCAAATCGCGATTTCAACTTCAAAGATACCACTTTTTTAAATGCTTTGCGTTTGGTTACAGGGACAAACAAGCGAAGCTGCTTATATCCATTAGTTAAAGATTTGTCAATCTCTGAATAAGTAAAAGTAAATTCCGAACCCTGTAAACCTTCTCTTTCTACAAAATCTAACACCTGGAACCAGGGGATTGTCTGAGACGGTTCGTTCAGGTTTTTCACAATGCCGTGATCGGTTATGTAATGCTTAGAAGCCAGATAGCTGGATACAAACCACATACAGCCAATCCAAAAATATGCGGTGAAAATCAGATAGTTAGCGGTGTCCCCAATCAGATAAACGATGAAACCCAATGTACCTATCAACCCAAGAAAGACCGTTGCAAATAGAGGATAGCCTTTCATTTTGCCCGCTCTCCAATTTAATCGCACATTTCGCAAACGGAATTTATTCTGAAGTGAGTATCCCGCAAGAATAGTAGAAGCAGCGGTGAATAATATCACCGTACCGTAAAAAAATATGAGAAGTATTTCTTTCATTAGCTAACCGTTTCTGCCTTATAAAGTACTGAAATCAAGGATTCCATAACTAAAAAAAGCAATCCTGCCACCATAAACCAGCTCCAGATTTCCCTTCCAAAACCGGATGCCTTAATTTCTGCTTCAAGCGATTCTTCACCGATCTCCGAAGCGTCAACGTATGCAATATCTTTTAGTGCAGACTCTAATCCTTCGCTACCAAAGTCAGATTCATTCCGTTCCAAATTAAGTGCTACAGAGTATTTGCGATTCTCATCCGAAACAGTGACCCATCCTGGTTCCCAGGCTTCGGCGGGATAGCTCAGTTGCACTCCTCCCGCTGTTACACGGCTTTCGGGAAGTACCGTTTCATTGCCTACAAGAATAGTAGCTTGGCCGGCATCGAGACTACCTGTCCAGTTAAAAACTTCTCCGAGAACATGGTCTGAAAATCCTCCGTCATCAGAAGACGCAGCATACAATAAGGAACGGTAATATAAAGGAGCATATAGCGGCTTAACCGCGAAATTAGACCAACCCGGTGAGTTACCGATAGCTGAAATGATAAGTCGTCCTTCTCCAAACCTTTTTTCACGAATTAATGGATCTCCGGAGTTCAGGGTGATAATGTTAAAACCACCAGGTGAAGAAGAGGGTTTTAACTTGTAATAGTAGTAGATATCCGGATCAGCAATTCTTAGTTCCTCTTCTTCGCTACGTTCGAATAAGCCTGCAAAAACAGGATGATCCTGCTGAAACTCATTCCCTTTTGCCGCTGGCCTGAATGAAGCATATTCCCCGACAATACCTTCAAAATCACCCACATTGAACTGCCTCAGAAAGGCATTGTAATTTCGGATATCCCCTTCTTGTGAGGGATAAAAAATTACTCCTTTTCCACCCTGAACGAAGTCCTGAAGATTACTTAATGAAAACTCAGGAATAGTTTTTATTCCATCCAGAATGATGGCATCGTATTCAAAGATTTCATTTGTTCCCAAAATTCCCGAATCTGATTTTTCATACATCAGCTGAGCATCGTTATTCTCGGAAGCTTCTAACACAACTCCGGTGTAAGACTCAATCGGTGAGGTTGCAGGGTTTTCTTCCTGAACCCATAGAATCTTCCGGGTTTCAGGTACTTCTATTGTGAAGAAGTACTCATTATCAAGCGTGAATTCATCCCCTTCTATAATTACTTTTCCGTTTGAAGAACCTACCTTTTTGGGGATTACTTCAAAACTGAATGTTTTACCCGAGTTTGCTTCTAACGAAAGAGAGTACTGACCTACAAGATCCCCCATAAACTCCAGCGAAACGAACTGATTAGCCACTGGCACGCTACTTTTGTTCAAAACGTTAACAGTGAGATTGACAGGTAGATTTCTGCCAATCATATTCGTGGACGACTCAATGCGAGAGATTACTGTATTCTGGACATCAACATTCCCAAGGTTTATCAAGGTAGAAACAATTGCTTGTTCGGGAGCCTCAGGAACTTCCCTTGAAAACTGGCTAGATTGGCCATCTCCCAAAATAAAGAGTCTTTTATTCTCATAGGGCGCTTCTTCCAGTATCTGGAATAAATTTTCTATTCTTTGATTCGTGTAGTTTCCTGACGAAACCACGTCAATTTCCTCAATCCTTCTGAGAAGCTGATTGTGCCCGATTATAGTGGTGTACTGAGCCTCGCCGTTAGTAACCTGAAGAATAAACCGATCATCTTCTTTTGATGAGGATTCTATTGCTTTTACAATCTTTTTTGCCTGATCAATCAGGGGGCCTTTGTCTCCAATCCTGCTCATACTAATACTGTTATCGATAAGAATAGCATTAAGTGCCGGGGCTTGGCTATTGGCTGCTCCGCTAAGTCCGGGCGGTAAAAAAGGCCTTGCAAGAACAATAGCCAGACAAGCGATTGCTAATAATCTCAGTAATAAAAGCAGATATTTTTTTATCCTGATTTTGCGAATGGTGGTTTTCTGGAGCTCTTTGAAGAACGCTAGTGTGGAAAATTGTACCCGTTGTGGCCGTTTCAGGTTCAGAAGATGAATAATGAGAGGAAGCCCGATGGCTGAAATGGCGATCAAAAAAAGCGGGCTTAAAAAACTCATTTAGCTCTGAAAAATTGTTATTTTTGTTGAAATACTAACGAAGGAACTTTTTGAATTTTCCTGCATTAACCATGTATTGTAATATTCAAAAAAGGACGGTCTAATTCCATTCATGCAACGTACTCATTGCTCAATCATTACCTTTTTTTGCATTGTCATTTTTTGGGGATGTAACTCGGTACCACAAAAAAACTGGATTAAGTTGATTCCGGAAGAATCTACATTCCTGATTGTTCCAAAATCAGGGGTTGAATTGTCTGATATCAGTGAAACTGAATACGCCGCTATTCTGGATGATTTAACTCCATCTGCCTTACAGCAGGTGCTGGAAATCGATTCAATGCTTACACGCCAGCTTGATTTAAAAGCTTTGGTTCTCTACCCTACAGCCTCAACCGAATCTCAATTTTTGTGGATAAGCCAGACCAGTGCTGAAATTGAAGAATGGGTTTCAGCATTCTACAAACCTTTCGAACAAAATAATTATTCGTTTTCAGAAATTAATATTCACAAAGTTAATATCAGGGACTACCAGCTTTTTGCAGCCCAGGTAAATAACTGGTTAATTGCCTCTCCATCAAGCAGTGCTGTTGAAAATTCGCTAAAAGCCTATCTGGGAACCGGCAAAGCGATGGAATTAGAATCCGAGCCCGCTCCGGGACAACTTATCGTAAATACTGAGCACCTCGATCATTGGGTGCAACAATTTACCCAGGTTACTTATCGTCCTTCCATCATGAACTCTTTCACTGGGGTACAACCTGCTTCGCTTGCGTTCACTCCTTCTGAAAACACCAATCCTGCTTTCGATTTTACTGGAACATTAAACCTGAAAGACACAACCCGTTCGGAGCTTATCAACGCTCTTACTACAGAAAACAGAGCTGTTACCCTCGACCGGTATATTGCAAGTAACGCCGCAGCTTTTGGTGTTTTCAGACTTGAGCCAAAACTTGTTCCACAGGCACCAAGGACATCTCTTTCAAGAATAGATTCGCTGCTAATTTCTGATTCTGATGTTTACCGTGATCTGGCCCTGGCTACTGATAAGGAATTTGCCGTGGTCACTTTTCCTGAATCGGGGTTACTGGCAACCGGAGAATATCTGTTTCTTCGAAAATTGCAAAGTGCGAATGCTTTCAGGAATATAATAAATGGCTTTGTTGAACAAGGTCTGGCTACCCAAACAGGAAACTCCTATTACATTCAAAGTGAAGTTCTTGCCAAACTTATTGGTTCAGAGCTGGTTCCTTTTGCTGATTTTTATCTTTCTTTTTCCAGAGATGTGGCTGTAATATCCAAGCGAAGAGGGCTTTCTGAAAGTGTGGAATCAGACCGTAACAGACGCCGGGTAATTTATTACAACGACACCTATTCAAACACCCGAAGAAATCTGCCACCTGAAATGAGTGGTTTTGTATGGTCTTATACAGATGATTTCCTCAAATTTATTGAGCCCTATCTTATGCCCCGAAATACCTTAACCGGGTTAATCGGGCAATATGATATCACCTTAATGAGTTTCACCCGGATCGAGAATTCCAATTCGGTGAGTTTCAATTTCAAATCGATTACGGAAGAAGGCTCTACTCAGCCTTATGATGAACTCTGGGTATTACCCATTAATGGAGAAGATTTATCCGGCACACCAGTACTGGCGAATATTGTAGGCAGCTCGACAGAGGAAATTATATTCTCTACTCAGTCGGGTAATGTCCGGGCTCTGGCTTTTGACGGAACGGTAGTAATGAATGCTACTACTGGTGGCGATGTGCCCGTGGGAAGCCCGGTTTTGTATGATTGGTATGGAAACGGTCAACCTATTATTCTCCTTGCTGCCGGAACTAAAATCTATGCCTGGAACGAAGGTGGTAATATCCTGCCACAATTCCCGATTGAAATCGGAGAGCGAATCAGCGCCCCTATAGTTGTTACCGATGTTTTGAGAAACGGAATCCCAGAGATCATTGTGGCTACCGAAAACAGAAGAATTCATGTAATTGACGGACGTGGGCAAAATGTCCGGGGTTGGCCCCAGCTCACAAATACCATAGTTACTCAACAGCCTGTATTTGAACAGGTAGATGGTACATGGTCGATCTGGGCTTATTCTGAAAACATCCTTCACGGCTGGTTGCGAAGCGGAGGTATTCGGCCGGGCTATCCTACATTTACCAATGCCAGCTTTACCAGTTCACCAACTATTTTCAATAATCAGGTTATGGGTTCGGCTACCGACGGATATATTTACTCTGTTGGTAAAAATCCAAGTTTCAAAGACTCCATCGCAATTAGTATTCAAATGGATTCGATCTCCATAAAATCTGTATATGCGACCAATAATCAGCTGACCAGTTTCTCGGTTGAACCAAATATACTTTTGCGTGACAGCGTACGGTTTTACCGTTCTGACCTTTATTTAACTCAGAGCGCAAATGGTTCTGTCTTCATGTTCAATCCAATCGGTGAACTGAAACTTACTCACAGCCTTGGACAACCTGCTTCCTCCACTTTGGATCCTCAAATCATAGATATCAATGGCGATGGAAATATGGACCTGATTGCACTAGCGGATTTTGGGCGGCTGTTTGCCTGGGAGATTTTAACTGGTAAGAGAATCTTCAACATTCCCACTTCAGGAATGAGGTATCCACTGATCGCAGATTTGAATGGAGACGGACAAAAAGAGTTAATTGCTCAGACAAGGGAAGGCTTACGCTGCTGGACTATCAATAAGCCGGAAGAATAAATTTTTGTGCATATCACTGCTTCCCTTCATTTCGACGTATATTAATACCATTCAAAGAATCCTGACTTCAGACTATTCATGACTTACTTATCTACCGAGAATCTTGGCAAAAAATACGGGCTTAAACTTCTTTTTGAAGGATTGACTTTCGGTATATCGAAAGGAGATAAAACCGCGCTCATCGCACAGAACGGAACCGGGAAATCCACCCTCCTCAAAATTATGGCTGGTAAAGAAGTGCCAGATTCGGGTGAGGTTATGGTTCGAAATGGAATTCGGATAAGCTTATTAGAGCAAGAACCCGAACTGGATGATTCCCTCACTATAAATGAGTTTATTACCCACGGTGATAACGAGATGGTGAAAGTGGCACGGGAATATGAAAAAGCAGTGGAGGCTCAGGCCGAAAACTATTCCGAAGAAACACAAAAAGCGTTTGATAAAGCGCTCGCTAAAATGGACGCCGCAAATGCATGGGATTATGAACAACGGTTACAGCAAATTCTTGGACATCTCAATATCCACGATTTAGATCAATCTATTGCATCTCTTTCGGGAGGACAGAGAAAGCGTGTTGCCCTTGCTTTTGCTTTGTTGGATGAACCCGATTTACTGATTCTGGATGAACCTACCAACCATCTGGATGTTGAAATGATTGAGTGGCTGGAAGCTTATCTCACCAAAAGTACTATGACTTTATTGATGGTTACCCATGATCGCTATTTTCTTGATCGGGTGTGTAATCATATTCTGGAAATTGAAGACGGCCAACTGTATCACCACAAAGGGAATTACGAGTACTTTCTGCAAAAGAAAGCCGAGAGGGAAGAAGTTTATGCCACTGAAGTAGCCAAAGCCGGAAAGCTCGCCAAGAGAGAACTGGAATGGATGCGCCGCCAGCCCAAGGCAAGAACCACTAAATCAAAATCCAGGATTGATGCCTTTTACGAAACTGAAAAGAAAGCTAACTCGGGTAAAATAAAGCAGGAAATAAAACTGGATGTGAGTGTTTCCCGGATTGGCGGACAGGTTCTTGAACTCAAGCAAGTGAAGAAATCCTATGGCGATTTAACCATTCTCAACAACTTCGAATATTCTTTTAATAAGGGCGAGAAAATTGGAATTATCGGAAAGAACGGAGTAGGTAAAAGTACATTTCTGAAAATCATAACCGGGGAAGAGAAACCCGATTCAGGAGAAGTGCTTACCGGCCAAACCATTATTTATGGACATTACAAACAGCAGGGTATTTCGTTCAAAGAAAACGAACGGGTAATTGATGTGATTAAAGAAGTGGCCGAAGTAATTGAGCTTTCGAATGGAGATACGATTTCAGCTTCGCAGTTTCTGGAACATTTCATGTTCAACTCTAAAATGCAATACACCCCTGTAGCCAAACTCAGTGGTGGAGAAAAGCGCCGGCTTGGATTAATGATGGTACTCATCAAAAACCCAAATTTTCTGATTCTTGATGAGCCTACCAATGATTTGGATCTTGTCACTCTGGAAAAATTGGAGTCTTTCCTTGCCGATTTTGGAGGATGCCTGATTATCGTTTCCCACGATCGCTATTTCATGGACAATCTGGTCGATCACTATTTTGTGTTTGAAGGAAATGGGGTTATCAACGACTTTAACGGCACATATCAGGAATACAAAGATCAAACTGAGGCCGCTTCTGTTGAACCAAAAAAACATTCCGAAAAAAAGGAATTAAAGAAAGAAGCCGAGGCCAAGCATTCATCAGGAGAGGCTAAAAAACTCAGCTTCAATGAGAAGAAAGAATACCAAAAACTGGAAAAAGAGATAGAGCAATTAGAGACTCAAAAGTCTGAAATCGAATCTTCTATGAGTACAGAACAAGATTATGAAGCCCTGCAGAAATTGTCTCTTGAGTATGCCGAACTGAAAGAACTACTTGAAGAGAAAGAACTCCGGTGGTTGGAATTGGCTGAACGGGTTTAGGAATGACTGTTTTTTAAAGAACATTCGAAATAGGAAGTACTTTTAGAACATCTGAAATTGCTTTAAGGTCATTCCTGCGAAGGCAGGAATCTAGAATTATCTATGGTAAAATTTGTATTTAACCCGCTCTAGATTCCGGGCATCCGCCGCGGAATGACCTAGTAAGTATCCTTTTGAATTTCTTATCTCGAACGCTCGTTAATTTATCTACTCCAAATCTATAATCCTTCCCGGGGTCCATGGGGCACCAAGTCGGTTTAGTTCTGCATCTATTGCCGGCACTGAATTTTCCAGCATATTTTTCAGTGAATCGATAACAGGCTTAAGCTGGGCTTCCGCAATTTGCTTTACCATTTTAGAAGTTTCTGGCGGATCTGATTGAGACGACATTCCTGCGCCAATGGCTACATTTATTCTCGTGTTCAGCGAAGGTGCCTGGTCTATCTCTAATCTGGATTTATTGCGATCTCCAAACATAATCACTCTCACCTCCTCTAATCCATTTTCCATTTCTGAAATCATCGAATTCAATCGTTCACTGCTCGTAATACGGGCTGCTGCTTTATAGTACTCTAAGCGATCATTCAATTCATTGTACGCATTGGTAGCACTGTTTGCTGTTTTCGAAAGTGCGGTTAGTTGTTTGTGATAGGCGAGCATTTCTGCCGGATCAGTAGCAGGTAATGTACGATTATTGAGTGATTTAACTTCGAACTGAACAGGCTCAGAAAGCACCGTAACTTCTCCATTCACACTTTTCGATAACTGAACTGAATACATACCCGGAAGTACCATAATTCCGGAATTCAGATTGGTTTTTGGATTTGCCGTATTCGTACGAACCTCTTCAACATCCGGATAAGTCAAATCCCAGTAAGCTCTGTTTATGCCTTTACTTGCTGAAGCTCTAAGATCGTTGATTACTTCTCCATTTGCATCCCTGATGGTGAAAATCAAGAAAGGAGCTTCTTCCTCTTCTTCAGCAACCAATTGGTCGTAGCTTGGATAATAAACCGTTTCTCCATCTTTACGCTTTGCTTTTTCTTCTTCTTCACGGATTTCCTCAAGCTTTTTGTATCCATCCTTTACATAAAAAGTGAATGCCGCACCAAATTTTGGATTTTCACCTAAATAAAAATCCTCACCCTGAAAGCCTTTAGGGCCAAGCCAGAAAATATCCTCACTTGCCGCAATCGCACTGTACTCGATGTATTGAAAAGGATCGCGAACAGAAAATAAATGCGCTTCTTTTTCCTGTACATCAGAAGTGAATTCCCGAAGCGCAGAGTAATCATCCATGATATAGAAGCCGCGACCAAACGTCGCCAAAACAAGATCGTTTTCTCTTTGCTGAATGTTGATGTCTCGAACTGCAATCGTTGGCAAACCATTATTCATTTGCTTCCAGTATTTACCGCCATCCAGCGTAGCAAAAAGGCTGAATTCTGTACCAACAAACAACAGTTCCGGTTTAACATGATCTTCTTCGATGGCATACACCGAACCTCTTTCCGGGAGGTTACTGGCGATGGATTTCCATGACCTTCCGAGATTGGTACTCTTAAGGATGTACGGCTTAAAGTCTCCTCTCTTATGATTATTGAAGGCAGCATATACCGTATTTACATCATGAGCAGAAGCAATGATTTCATTCACGTAGGTCATTTCGGGAACACCAGGGAATTCATCCAGCTTTCGCCAGTTTTCTCCACCGTCTTCACTGACGTGAATCAATCCGTCGTCTGTCCCGGCAAATATAATATTCTCATTAATCGGAGATTCTGCCAAAGCTACAATGTTACCATATTGCGTAGTGGATGCGTTCTTTGCAACGGCATCCATAGGCCACACTTTGCCCATTACTTCCAGCTTATTCCTATCAATCTGACGAGTTAGATCCCCGCTGATTTCTCTCCAACTTTGCCCCATATCATCGCTTCTAAGCACTCTGTCTGAAGCGAAATACAAGCGTTTGTTATCATGCACACTCACAAAAAAAGGAGAATCCCAATTCCAGTTGTAGGAATAATCTCCTGTTGGCGGTTGGGGGATGATATTCTGAGCTTCTCCACTTTGCTTATCAAAACGATACAGAACTCCATATTGCGCCTGACTGTAAACAATATTTGGATTCTTAGGATCTACATGAGGCTCAAAGCCATCTCCAAGTAAGGTGATTTTCCAATCGTTGAAGGTTAATCCAGTTGGCTCGATTGATCTGGAAGGACCGCCAAAGGTAAAATTATCCTGAGTTCCTCCATACACATTATAGAATGGGTAATCATTATCCACCGCTACTTTATAAAATTGAGTTACCGGCAGGTTGGTATAAAAGCGCCAGGTTTTGCCTCGATCGTAAGATTCATATACTCCCCCATCATTTCCATTAAGCAGATAGTTTGGGTTATTTGGATCAATCCAAAGCGCGTGATTATCAATGTGTTTATTGAGTTCGCCGACATTGTTGAATGTTGCACCTCCATCTTCTGAAACACCTGAGAAGGTATTCATCACATACACTAAATCGGGATCGACCGGATCGGCTACCACTTCCTGATAATAATTTCCGCTGGAGGAATAATCACTCCTTCTTTCCCACGATTCTCCCAAGTCAGTTGATCTGTAAAACCCACCTTTGCTCCCTTGAGCTTCAACTACAGCGTAAATCGTGTTAGGATCGGCATCAGAAATATCCATCCCAATTCTCCCGATATCACCACTGGGCATTCCTTTCATTATTTTCCTGAAATTAGCTCCACCATCAGTGGATTTGTACACCGCTGATTCCGGACCTCCACTTATGTAAGTAAATACGTGCCGTCTTCTTTGATGCGCGGTCGCGTAAATCACATCCGGGTTTCTGGGATCAAGGTGGACTTCATTAATTCCTGTATGCTCACTTATTTCCAGAATATTTTCCCAGGTTTCTCCGCCATCGGTTGTTTTGAATAATCCACGATCGCCTCCCTCGCTCCACAGAGGTCCAACCGCAGCAACATATACCACATCTGAGTTCCTTGGATCGATTTCGATCATCCCGATATGCTCAGAGTTTTTCAAACCCATGTGTTTCCAGCTTTTTCCACCATCCAGCGATTTATACACTCCATCGCCATAGGCCACACTTCGTTGATTGTTATTCTCTCCCGTACCTACCCAAACAACATTTGGGTTGTTTGGATCAAGCGCTACAAAGCCAATGGAATAGGATCCCTCTTTATCAAATACGGGTGTAAATGTAATCCCACGATTGGTAGTTTTCCAGACTCCACCTGATGCAACCGCCACATAAAACTCACTGGTATTTTTAGGATTAACGGCAAAATCAGCTATTCTTCCCGAGGTAAAGGCAGGGCCTATACTTCTGAATTTCAGGCTGTTCCAGGCCGTTTCGTAGCGTGGATCTTCCGGTTTGTCCTGCGCTTTGATTTCAGCTGAAAAAAATGTGATCGATAAAATGCTAAGTAAAAAGACGAGTTTTCGATTCCCCATAGTAGTAGTTTTTATTGTTGAAAAAGCGACGAAGTGAGTGGCTAACAATAACTAAAACCAAGCGGAGATTCTGTAAAAAAAATTGTCTATTTAATTTTTTAGATATTCTTCCGGAATAGGATACTCCTGATTTTCTGATGACCAGAAGATGGAGACTACCCACCAGCGATTCCCATCATTAAATAACTGGATACTGTTTATTCCCCGTGCAAATACTTCACCATCCTTGGTTCTTTTTGACTGATAAGTACTGAATACCTGAGTGATATATCGATAGGTATCCACTTCTCTTGAGATTTCATCTTCGTGGAAACCGTCTCTTTCTAAACTCGCCCCGGCTCGTTCTATGTACTCGTCCGGGCTCCAACGCACTAAACCAACTTCTCCTTGTTGGTTCTGAAATGTAGGAGTGAGTTTCGCTCCTTCAATAAACAAGTTTCGAAATCTATCCCAATCCCTTTCAACACCTGCATCTCCTGAAATAGATGCATACAACGCCGCAATAATTGAATCGATGGATTCTACATCAGATTCATACTGAGCATAAGTCACAGTGGTGGAAAGTAAAATTCCAATACAAAGAGCTGCTATTTTTTTCATGGTTTTCATTTTATGCATTTAAAATTACTTCAATTTCATCCAGTTCATCAGCAGAGAGTTCCGAATTTTTCAACGCAGCAAGGTTATCCTCCAACTGTTGCACACTGCTTACACCTACCAATGCAGAGGTTACTACTTTTTTTCTAAGCACCCAGATTAATGCAAGCTGTGCCAGACTTTGTCCTCTGGATTCCGCAATTGCATTCAACTTTTTGATTTGCTGAAGTTTATGCTCTGTCAAATCATCCCGTTGCAAAAAACCTTCGGGATTAGCAATGCGGGAGTCTTCAGGAATACCGTGAATATATTTATTGGTGAGTAATCCCTGAGCTAAAGGCGAAAATGGAATACATCCAATACCTTCCTCCTCAAGTACATTGAACAAGCCGTTTTCAGGCTCCCTCAAAAACATATTATAAATAGGCTGATGAATCACGATGGGCACTCCCCACGACTTCAACATCTGAATGGCTTGTTTTGCCAAATCCGCCGGGTAATTAGAAATTCCCGCATAAAGAGCTTTTCCTGAACGAACAATTTGCTCCAGTGCTCTCATGCTTTCTTCCAGGGGAGTATCAGAATCGGGACGATGGTGATAAAAAATATCCACGTATTCCAGTCCCAACCGCTTAAGGCTTTGGTTGCAGCTGGAAATCAAATATTTACGGGAACCTCCATCTCCATACGGACCTGGCCACATCGCATACCCTGCTTTACTGGAAATAATGAGTTCATCCCTTTTTCCGTCAAAAACGGTTTTGAGAGCTCTACCAAACTGTTCTTCTGCACTTCCGGGAGGCGGACCATAATTATTCGCCAGGTCGAAATGAGTGATTCCCATTTCAAAGGCTTTGAGCAGCATTTCATCTACTTTATCAGGGCTTTGAAGCCCTCCGAAGTTATGCCATAAACCTAAAGAAATGGCCGGCAAATAAAGCCCGCTGCTACCGCATTTTCGGTAGGGGATTTGTTCGTATTGGGGAGTAGAGATCATATTTCACTTAGGTTTATTTTACCAAATGTAGGAATTGATCTCCCCCTTTTCTAAAAAACCTGATCTTCTTGTAACTGAAACAAAACTTAATTCGTCAATTCTGGGTAAGTAGATCTTATTAATAGGCTCTACAGTCTTGTTGATCCGATTCCCTAAATAACTAAGTTAGACTTTGATATTATTATTTTCTCATAGCTCTGTATCAATCTTTCTAGTCATCGCTTTTCAATTCAAATTCTACCTTAAGCAGATCGGATGAATTTGTCCCTACCATAAAGGTGAAAGTACCTGGCTCGGTAACAAAAATTCCCTCATTGTCATAAAATCCAAGCGTTTCCTTATCGACCTCGAAAGAAACTGTTTCAGTCTCACCCGCAAAAATTTTGATCTTTTTAAACCCTTTAAGTTCTTTAATTGGTTGCACCGTACTTGCAAACTGATCATGAATATAAAACTGAACGACTTCCTCGCCATCAAAATTACTGTTGTTCGTAACATCAACGGTTACAGTAACTTTCTCATTCATTAACATACTCTCTGAACTAACTCTTAAGTTAGTATATTCGAAACTTGAGTAGCTTAATCCATACCCAAATGGATACTGTGGATCATTTGACTCATCTGTATAATGGCTCCAGTACACAAACCCTACTTCATCACTGTCTGGTACAGGCCGGCCAGTATTTTTCTTGTTATGATAAATTGGTACTTGTCCTACGCTTCTAGGTATTGAAATAGGTAGTTTACCCGACGGGTTATAATTTCCAAAGATAACGTCAGCGATTGCATTTCCTGCTTCAGTACCAAGATGCCAGGTTTCTAAAATCGTAGTCATATTTTCATACATCCAAGGTTCTGCCAATGGGCGTCCGTTCATCAATACTACAACAATATTGTTATTTACTTTTGATAACTCCTGGAGTAACTCAAGTTGCTTACCTTTCATGCTTATATCTACCTGTGATCTTCCTTCACCTGACTGAAAAGCTTCTTCTCCAACTGCAACGACCACTACATCTGATGCTTGTGCCAAATTGATGGCTTCCTGTATTCCTTCCCCATTATCCTCTTCAAATTCCAACTCATACATCATGGTACACCGACCTACAGCAAGTTTATAGCCTTCAGCATATTCAACATTTACATCTTTGGGTACTGCATTTTTGATTCCTTCAAGTAAAGATACTGCTGAATCCTTTTCACCCTGTGCTCTCCATGACCCAAGAGGCGTATCCTTGTCATTGGCTAACTTTCCGATCACTGCGATACTTGAAACATCTTTTGAGAGTGGTAATAAGCCATCTTTGTTTTCCAGAAGTACAATAGATTTCTTGGCAGCATCTCTTGCGATAGAACGATGTTCATCGGTATACAAAAACCTTTTTTCCTTGTCTTTGTCAATGTATTTATAAGGATTGTCAAATAGACCTAATAAAAACTTAACTCTTAGTATTCTTCGTACCGATTCATCAACTACAGAAATATCCACCTTACCTTCCTCGACAAGCTCTTTAAGGTATTTCTCTGCGCCAAGTGATTCCATATCCATATCTGCGCCACCATTGAAACTTAGTCTGGTACCTTCTTTAAGATTAGGTGTATATCCATGAGGTACTAGCTGATCAATAGTTCCCCAGTCTGTTACAATAAACCCCTCAAACCCCCAACGCTTTTTTAAGATATCGATCTGTAATTCTTTATGAGCTACTACTGGTATGCCCCAGACATCATTGAACGAACTCATTATTGTAGCAACACCAGCATCTGATGCAGCTTTGAACGGTGGCATTGCTGCATTGTGAAGGGTGTTCGGACTGATTTCAATTGTGTTATAATCACGTCCTGCTTCAGAGAATCCATAAGCAACATAATGTTTAGCAGTTGCTGCAATTGATTGGTCTGATGAAAGATCATCAGTCTGAAAGCCCCTGACCTTTGCTTCTACAATTCGTGATATCAAATAAGGACTTTCTCCTGGGCTCTCCATCACTCTCCCCCATCTGGCATCGCGTGTAATATCAATCATTGGGGCAAAAGTCCAAGTAATTCCTACAGATGCAGCCTCTATTGCAGAAACTCTGGCTGATTGTTCCGCTACTTCCAGATCCCAGGATGCTGCCTCACCAAGTGGAATCGGAAAGATCGTCTTATACCCATGAATAACGTCATACCCAAACATTAGTGGAATACCTAGTCGACTATTTTCTACAGCAAGCTTTTGAGCTGCCATCGTGTTCTCAGCGCCAAAAACATTAAGCATCGCTCCTACTCCCCCACTTCTAATTAGATTATATCTCCCGGCTACATCACCTTTCGGAGGTGGGCCTGTTAAATCAAAAGTCCCAGTATGCAAGTTTAGCTGACCTACCTTATCCTCCAATGTCATTATCTCAAGAAGACTATCGACTTTAGCTTCAATTTCTGGATTAATCAATTGCGTTTGTGCAGCAATATTTAATGTATTAGTTAGCATTAGTAGTGGTAGGATAAATTTTAAATTCTGAATACAATTGCCCATAGGTCTCTACTTTTTTTTAACATCTTCATTTAATTTTTTAGTTGGTAGCTTCGTAGCTTTTTTCGATTAACTTTTTCGTAGCTAAGATCCCTTCTTCTTCACTGACCCTAGATCCTTCATACTCTACGCAAATGTAATCACTGAACTTAGCTTGCTTTATAAGATTAATCATTTGCTGGTAATCGATGGTAGTTTCAAATCCTTGAATATCGAACGCATGCGACTTAGCACTTATAGATCTAGCGTATGGTAAAAGTTTTTCAACTCCGATATATCGGTTATAAACATCTCCCTCACCCCAAATAAAATCTTCCGAGAAAGTAAAATTATCAAAATCGACTACTGTTCCTAATAATTCATGATCAGCAAGTTCTAAAGTTTCAACTAACCAATCTGCATTGCTCGACATCCCTCCATGATTTTCAACTAATACATACAGATTAAATTCCTTTGCTTTCTCAGCCAGCCGATGCAAGCCTTCTGCCACCAGTTTTTTTTGCTCTTCTGCAGGTCCCTTACTGAACGCATTTACCCTGATGTAAGGGCATGTTAAAAACGCACAAGCTTCCATCCATCTGTAATGGTTCTCAATCGCTTTGGTTCTTTCTTTAGAATCTGGATGACCGATAAAGCCTTCTTCATCTACCATAATCAGGTTATTTTTAATTCCCAGCGAGTCTGTTCTGTTTTTTAGTTCACTAAGAAATGCCTCATCTCTAGCATGCCCGAATATCACCGAATTCACATATTCAACTGTATTGAACCCCAGTTCTTTTGCTTTTTTTGGAAAGTCTAAGGGGTGCAAATTCCCTTGCCAAAGTTGATCAGGATCGGAATGCAATAATCTCTGCCACTCCTGATAATTATCTTTGGATTTACCAAAAATTGCCCGATGCAATGCCCATTGTGAAAGAGATAATTTTGGTTCACTACGGTTCAATATCGTCGTGTTTTTACCATAAGTTGCTCTCGTTGAGAGTCCTGCTAAAGCAAATGCAGTACTAGCTAAAAATTTTTTACGATCCATACTTCTATTAATCATCTATTGAATATAAATCCGGTAATTCATCCTCAAACAGAACAAATTCCTGTTCCCTGAATTTGATGAAATCATCCTGGGTTGAATGACCTTCGAAGGATGCATAGAAATGATCCCGTTTTTCTCTTTCGTAATTCGCATTTCTCCAGATTAGTATATAGGCAATTCTTCTGGTCCACTCATTTGCGCTAAGAGCCGAAAAGTACTTTTCCGTCCAAATGGTTGGACTAGGAAGTGCTTCTGTTCCTGTTTCGGTTAGAGCTGCAATTTTATTTAATGAATCAGCTATTTGAGAAGTATAGGTTAAACTTCGAATGAAGTGCTCTTGCTGAGTTTTTGAATCTGTTTGATTTGCAGGATGTCCCACATCCCAGTAATTATCTAATCCAATAATATCTACATATTCATCTCCCGGATAGCCATAGAAATAATCTTTTTTAAAGTTGTCTATGTCCGTTCTGCTTCGATCCGGAGAAAAAGCCCACAATAAATTATGGACCCCTTTTTCATCTCTAAGGTATTCAACTGTAAATCTCCAAAGAGCAATGTAATCTTCTTCAGAATTGATTCCTTTACCCCACCAAAACCAGTTTCCGTTATGTTCATGAAACGGTCTGAAGATAATGGGGATTAATTCTCCATTTTGCCCTTTCAGAGTGGTTGTTAACTCTGCGAAAATATCCAGCCAGTCTGTGTATGTTTTGTGCGCTTCACCACCGGGTAGAATTCCCGTGATTGTTGGAACAGTGTCCCAAGAATTTCCTCCTGTAACCGGATTTGCCATGTGCCAGCTGAATGTAATTACACTCCCCCTTGCATACCCTTCTTTTATCCATCCCCTCATTTTTTCAAAATTAATCCCATCCAGATTCTCCTGTTTTTCAACAATATTTCCCAAGTCCCAACCATAGACTGCCGGGTAGAAACCTGATGCCTCTTTAACATCCGAACGACCTTCTTCATCCCACCAGTTATAGCCATAAGCTAAAGCATCCTGATGGCCAAAAAGTACCTTTGTTTTACTCAAGTTTTTGAGATTGGTGTATAATGCTACGGTTTCTTTTGTAGCTTTTTTATCAACAAGTACATTGCCTTTAGTCGAATGATTAGATGCGGTTTCTCTAGAGGTTCCAGGTAGAAGTAGAGTAACACTTAATAGGAAACAGTATATATTTTTAATTATCATTTTAAGACTCCAACTACCTTTGCATGAGTTCTGATGATTTCAAGTGTAGAATCATCCCCTGAGAAAACAGAATTCAACCCTTGTGGCTCCTGAGGTGGATCTCCGGTAAAAGGATCTCCTTCATGCCACCAAAAATCTTGGTTTTGAGCTTCTCCAAAACCGCCCCAACTCCAGAAATTAGTGCCCGCAAGAACCAGGTGATCTTCAACCAAATCGAATACCATCTTGTAGTATTGATCACGAAAAGACGTTGATGAATTCGGAGAATATTCTTCGTTATCTCTTGGAAACCCAAACTCTTCCATCACTATGGGTTTATTCATCTGGCTAGCTACTTCTATATGAGACAGGATGTATTCTGTGGCTTTTTCTTGTGCATTAGAAAAAGTCTCTTCCATTTTTTTCGGATTAATCCAACCCCAGTTTTTTGCCCACATATGGAAAGTCAGATAGTCGATATTAGGAGTATTATGGGCTTTAACAAAAATTTCCATGGAATCTAAGCTACCTGTTTTACCCTCGCTTCCACTCGAAACAAGTTGATCTGGAGCAAGCGATTTAATGAAGCCTGCAGTACCATCTATCCAGTCGTAATAAGCCTGAATTGCTTCAGGGCTCATTTCCCCTCTACCGGGACGCGGTTCGTTAGCAAGCTGCCAACTCATTATGGTTGGATCTTTTGAGTAAGAAACGTTTGTTATTGAATTTGTACGTTTAATAAGCTGTGAGATGTATCTTTGAAATTCAATTTGTGCAGTCTCATTCGAATAGAATTTCGCAACAAATTTCATATATGCTTCCCAGTCTCCATCTGCAGGATCTATAACTGGCTCATCTCCGTACCATTTATTGTACATACTCATGCCACCAGACCACTCCCAATAATTGTTCAAAAAAATAACCGCATGCATTCCTCTCTTGCCCATCTCCGAAAGCAGGTAATCAAGCCCGATCAGTAGATTTTCGTTATAATTACCATCGCCATTAATAAAAGCTGGAGAAAGTGAATTTCGAAATGAGGACTCTTCAGAGGCGCCCAAAATCCGTAGATTCATAATACCGTGTTCTGCCAAAACATCGAGTTCTTTTTTTAGGCGTTCACGATCTCCCAAAGATC
Organism: Balneola sp.; assembly: GCA_048058975.1. Classification (GTDB taxonomy): domain Bacteria; phylum Bacteroidota; class Rhodothermia; order Balneolales; family Balneolaceae; genus RHLJ01. The sequence continues at coordinate 115,136 of JBLLNP010000002.1, read as the reverse complement.
CTTCTTGCCCCAAATAAGCCCCATACCAAAAATTGGTTCCCACATATTGGTGGAACTTTCCTTTGTAATAGAACTTACCTTCTTTTACTTCAACATAGTCGCTATACGGAATAGAAGACTCACAAGTAAAATTTATTCCTGCCATCAAGAAAAGCAGAGCTATCAAGACTGAGTTTTTCATATATATGTAATCAATATTTTTTGCAAAGTAGAATCATGTTTTCGAATACAGTAAACAGATTAGTTATTCACCTGCTCTAGAAAAATGCATTTAACTCCAAACTGCTTATATAAAATTGAGAAATAGATCATTTGTTAATTTACTATGACTCAGTAATATATTATTATTAATTAATCAAATGATTTGATTAAATCAAGTATAAAAGTTCAGCTTTGTTTTAATTCTTAAATGATCGCCATGAATAAACGTATACTCACCTTGCTTGTCGCCTGCTTACTATTACAATGCTCTGAGTTTGAACAAAATCAAAATAATATCTTATTCATCTCCATTGATGACCTAAGACCTGAGCTTGGAGCTTATGGCAAAACGCATATTCATTCTCCAAATATTGACGCACTTGCTAGTGAAGGTATGGTTTTTAAAAAGGCATATGTTCAACAAGCTGTTTGCGGACCTTCAAGAACGAGTATACTAACAGGTTTAAGACCCGATGGAAATAAAGTTACCATTAATCCATTGCATTTTCGTACAACTGTTCCTGACGTAATCACTCTTCCTCAACATTTTAAAAACAATGGGTATCACGCTGTGAACATTGGTAAGATTTATCATGGGCACGACGGAACCTACAATGATTCTCTTTCATGGAGTGAACCCTGGTGGAATGCCCCTCCGATGTATACAAATAATATACGAGGGTATCTATCCTATGATAATCAACAAATTTTAGCGGAAATAAATGAAAATATAGATGGGATAAATTATCATGCAAGCTATTGGGAAGCAGAAGATGTGCCCGATAATGCTTATCCAGATGGAATGGTGGTTGAAAAAGCTATTGATGTAATGCATCGGATAAAGGACGAGCCTTTCTTTCTTGCAGTTGGAATTGAGAAACCTCACCTCCCCTTTACATGCCCAAAGAAATATTGGGATTTATACGATCCTTCCACTATTGAATTAGCCGAAAACTATTACCCAACCAAAGGGGAAACACCTTATACCACTGGCAACTGGGGTGATCTAGTTCATTATTATGATAGTCCATCTCCAGAAACAATAACGGATGACATTGCCCGAAACGTGATTCATGGATACTATGCTTGTACTAGCTATGCTGATGCTTTAGTGGGACAGTTGTTGGATGCTTTGGAAGAGTTTGGTCTAAAAGAAAATACCATAGTAGTACTTTGGGGCGACCATGGCTGGAAATTGGGTGAGCACTTTATGTGGTCAAAAAGTACGAATTATGAAATCGATGCGAATGCGCCAATTATAATAAGTTATCCTGATATGGAGCATAAAGGAACAAGCACTGATGCGATGGTTGAATTTGTGGATTTGTATCCAACCCTAGCAGATCTGGCTCAGCTGGACCTTCCAAGTCATCTTCAAGGAACTAGTTTTGTCCCTGTACTTGAAAATCCGAGCTTAGAATGGAAAGAAACAGTTTTTTCTCAATATCCTCGGGAGAATGGAAAAGTGATGGGATATTCAATGAAAACGAATGATTATCGGTACATTCGATGGGAAAATGCTGAAACCGGAGAAATTCTCGATCGAGAGCTTTATGACCATAACAAAGACTATCAAGAGAACTTTAATATTGCCAAACTGCCCGAAAGTCAACCAATTATCCAAAACTTAGATAACCATTTCGAAAAGGCGTATAACTGGGCACATTTAAAAAGCAAAAAAAAGATTAATGGTTATAAAAATTAAAATTGTTAAATCGATTTTGCTAACCTGAACCCAGTATGATTATAGCCAGAATCTCGGGCGGCACTCATCCTTCTGGAAACCCGATACCCAGTACAATAGCTTTCATTACAAAGGAAAGACCCTCCCCGGATTACATACTTTTCTATATAAGGCTCGTTGGGATCGTAGGAAACCATTGGGCCAGAGGGGTTTGATGTCATTCCAGATGTATAATTCTGATATGTATCGGCTCTGTATTTGTCACTGCACCATTCCCAAACATTTCCTGCCATATCGTAAAGACCGAAATTATTTGGAGCAAATGATTTAACAGGTGCTGTGGTTTCGAATCCATCTAATTTCAAATTATTATATGGAAATGCACCCTGCCAAAAATTTGAAACCACATGTGCTGTTTCGATACTCTCATTTCCCCATGGATATTTTGCATCCTGACTTCCACCACTAGCGGCCCATTCCCACTCAGCTTCCGTTGGAAGTCTTTTGCCTAACCATTCAGCGTATGCATTTGCATCATCCCATGAAATGTGTACTACAGGGTGGTCAAGCCGATTTTCTATTGAACTTTCAGTACCTTCAGGGTTACGCCAGTTAGCGCCTACTTCCCATTTCCACCATTGTGTATAATCATATAAAGGCACCGGCCCCTCGGTTTTAAAAAAGACGAGTGAGCCAGCCTGAAGAAGTGAATCTGGTGGCTTTACAATTCCAGATGGTAGCTGCTTTTTCATTTCTTCCCAATCAATACCTTTTTCGGCAGTAGTGATATAACCAGTCGCTTCAATAAATTCCTTAAAATCCCGATTTGTGACTTCGTGCTGATCCAGTAAAAAAGCACCCACCTTAACCTTATGCTGTGGAAACTCATCGGGACTAGCCTGATCGCTTTTCCCACCCATAATAAACGTACCTTCAGGTATTAAAACCATTCCCTCCGGAATAATTATATCTTTAATTTTATTAGGTTTACTAGTGCACCCATTGATTGAGAAACAAACAATCAGAGTTAATGATATAGAGCAAAAAAAATTCTGAAGCTTTTTCATGAGAACTAAGAACTATTTGAACTGATAATTAAAGCAGATATTAATAATTTAATCAATTAAATTGATTAAATAAGATTGATTTTAAACTATCCAGCATGAAAAAGATTTATAAATACCTGATCTTTTCCTTTTTAATTATTCAATGTTCGGTCAAATCTGGTCGAATAGAATACAAAGAAATACCTAATTCTACTCCCAAAAATGTAGTATTCATTTTATCTGATGATCATCGCTTTGATTTTATGGGATTCACGGGAAAAATACCTTGGCTTGAAACTCCCGCAATGGATAGAATTGCTTCGGAAGGTGCCTATTTTCCAAATACATTTGTAACCACTTCTTTATGTTCTCCAAGTAGGGCGTCAATTCTAACCGGTTTGTATTCGCATTCCCATACGGTAGTAGATAACAATGCTCCAGATCCTGGTAACCTCATATTTTTCCCTCAATATTTACAACAACATGGGTACAACACCGGGTATTTTGGAAAGTGGCATATGGGAGATCATAACGATGAACCCCGTCCGGGTTTTGATCATTGGGTAAGTTTTCCTGGGCAAGGTGTTTATTATAACCCGACCCTTAATATTAATGGTGAGCGTAAGAGTTACACTGATTCAACGTATATAACAGACTTACTTACCAAGCTTTCTATTGAGTGGTTACGAGAACAACCAGACGACGAACCTTTCTTTATGTATCTATCTCATAAAGCGGTACACGCGGAATTTAAACCCGCTCAACGACATCGAGGAACATATGCAGATGAAGAACTGATATATCCACCTAATTTTAACAAACCTACCTATAGCATCCCATCGGTGCCAACTGCTCAGAATGATAATCCTCCGTTAAATGGTACCGAATATTATGGAGAAGGGAGATTACCCGATTGGTTAAAGAGACAACGAGAATCTTGGCATGGGGTTGATTATATGTATCATGGGAATATTGATTTTGATACGTTTTACCGAAATTATCTAGAAAGCTTGTTAGCGGTTGATGAAAGTATTGGAGCAGTACTAGATGCATTAGAAGCAAAGGGTATTTTAAATGAAACTCTGATTATTTATATGGGGGATAATGGTTTCTCTTTTGGTGAACATGGATTGATTGATAAACGTCATTTTTATGAAGAATCGGTTAAAGTTCCATTTTTAGTTAGATACCCTGAACTATTAAGCGGTGGATCAGTAATAACTCAACTGATTCAAAATATTGATGTGGCTCCCACTATTTTGGAATTTGCAGGGATTGAAAAACCAGAGCATATGCAAGGATTTTCAATTGTTCCCATATTAAAAGGAGAAGAAGGTATTAAATGGAGAGATAGAATTTTTTATGAGTATTACTGGGAATATGAATCTCCTCACACACCAACAATGCATGGTGTTCGAACTGATCGATACAAATATATTCGTTACCATGGTATTTGGGACACCAATGAATTCTATGACCTTTGGAAAGACCCCTATGAAATGAATAATCTCATAAACAATCCTGAACATCAGGAACTGATCAAAGAGCTAGCAAATGAAATTTATGACTGGCTTGAGGAAACAGATGGTATGCAAATACCACTCAAAAGAACGGTAAAATATCGATGGGGAGATCACAGAAATCTAAGAATCTACTAGTGCTATTTTTTGAGGCTACTTTAAGTGGCAACCCTTATAAGAAGTACTTAGTTTGAATCTGTGTGTTCTCCATTAAGATTCAACTTAGGATAACCCTCTTTTTCTAAACGCATTTGTGTTGCTACTTTCCAACCATCTTCTTCAGAACCGCCATATGCTTGATGCCATACTGTTCTTCTGCTAGCACCTTCAGTTCCCCATGCATAGCTTGGTGGTGCAACCGGGTTATCTGAATTATTTACTATTCCATCAGGCAATTTGGCTTTCCATCCTTCATGAAGTAGAGCGGATAGAGATTGTACCAGTTCATTGTTAGAGGGTTCAATAACTAAGTTTTTTGATTCTGTAGGATCTGCCTCATAGTCATATAATTCTCGATGAAGAACTTCCCCCTTTGTAATATCAATCCATTCGGTAAACCGATAGCGGTTGGTTCTTAAACTAACTCCTTGTACAATAGCATTATTCATTCTTTCTTGTTGACTATATACACCCGATTTCCAAGTCCTTGTTGGATCGTTTATAAGAGGCATTACGCTGGTTCCTTCTAAATACTCGGGTATCTCAAATCCGGCTAAATCAGCCATAGTTGGGAATAGATCGACTGCTTCTACCAATGCATCAATTTCTAGACCATTCTGGATTTTTCCTTTCCAATAAACAATAAAGGGTACTTTTAGCCCCATTTCGAACAAGTTTGTTTTTCCCCAATAGTTCTGTTCTCCAAGAAGGAAGCCATGATCGGAAAGGACGAAAACAATTGTGTTTTCTTCCAAATCGTTTTCTCTTAAAGCTTCCATCATTCTTCCAATCTGGGCATCGATGAAACTGGTGCTTGCATAATAAGAATGCCTGATTAGCTTCGCGTAATCATCTGAAAAAGGCACATTCGGATTATCTGTTTCCCAATTATACTGATTCAAATAATATCGATTCACCGCCATGTTAGGAGCACCTTCAGCGAGTTCGGTCGGAACTGGCACTTCAATATCATCGCGGTTATATAAATCCCAAAATTCCTTTGGTGCCGAAAATGGTAGATGAGGCTTCTTTAATCCCGCCATAATCAAAAAAGGCTTAGATGAATCAACGGATTCCAGTTCCTCAATTACGGCTGTGGTCATAGCATAATCTGCGAAGTTTTCATCGCCTTCAGTTATCATTTCATAGGGTGGTCTGGAATCCCTACCAAATTTTCGAGCATTTTCATTTGTTTCATCTGAGACAAACTGCCCTTTTTGAGGATTTCTGGAATCTCCTTGATACTCATTATCAATTCCATGGTGAATCTTCCCATACTGTTTTACATAGTAACCCCGCTCATCAAAAAAATCTGAAATAATTCCATGTTTGGGGAGTATTTCTTCCATGAAGTAATAACTGTAAGGGTAATCTACCCCAACTGAACTTGGTCTTAATCCAGCCAAAATACTTGCTCTTGAAGCAGAACAAACCGGTTGCTGAACATACGCTCTGGTAAACTTTGCTCCACCTGCGGCTAATTCATCTAAATATGGAGTTTTAATTGGCCCTCCATAGGATGTGATATCAGCATTTAAATCATCAATAAATATAAATAGGATGTTTGGGGGAGTTTTATTTATAGAATTAGTAGCACAACCTGAAAAAAGAATTGCGCTAATTCCAATTGCGATTGCTGAAGTTAGTTTGCTGAGGTTAATTCGATTAAGCATACTCTGTAATTCTTTGAGCGTTTTTTATTCTTTATTTAATTGTTTATTAAATACATATGTGGAAGTTCGTCCTCAAATAAAATGAAGTCACTCTCTTTAAACCTGATAAAATCGTCCACACTCTTATGCCCAGGATAAGGTGCATAAAAGTGATCTCTGTTTTCCTTTTCGAAGTTTGTGTTTCTCCATACCAGAAAGTAAGCGATCTGTTTAACGTGCTCATTTGCTGTAAAAGAGGACAATATTCTTTCTGTCCAGAAGAGCGAATCAGGAATATTTTCAACTCCTGTTTCCGTTAATGCAGCTAGCTTATTTAATGAATCTGCTACTCCTACGGCTATGCTTAATGCATCAACTAAATCCTGTTTTTGTTCGATATTATTTTTCATATTAGCTGGATGCCCAACGTCCCAATAGTTGTCCAAACCTATAATGTCCACATAATCAGCTCCAGGGAAACCATACATAAACTCATTCTTAAAATCAGCGATTTCAGATCTGCCCCGATGCGGTGAAAACGCCCAAAGTAAATTATGAACCTGTTTTTCATCCCGAAGATATTTAACAGTAAACTTCCATAGCTGGATGTATTCTTGTTCGGTTAAATGGCCTTTACCCCACCAAAAAAAAGAACCATTATGCTCATGAAAAGGCCTGAATATTATCGGTATTATCACTCCATTTTCATCTGTAAGAGTGGAAGTAAATTCAGCGAACACATCAAGCCAATTCTTGTATTTTTCATGAACATTTCCACCTGGAAGAATCTCATTTATAGCCCCAGATGCATCCCACGAGTTTCCACCAGAAACTGGGTTGTTCATGTGCCAACTTATTGTATTGATCCCTCCTCTTACATATGCTTCCAAAATCCAGTTCCGCATGTTTTCAAAACTCACTCCATCAAGATTTGTCTCATTTCCTAGCTCAAGATTTCCTATATCCCAACCGTAAACCGCAGGATACGAACCTGATATTTCTTTAACGTCTGATCTTCCTGGTTCAGCCCACCAAGTGTAGCCGTAGGCAGTATCGTCTTGGTGGCCAAATAAAACCTTTGAGCTGGAAAGGGCGTGTAAATTTGCATACAATGCTTTGGTTTCAGCTGTTGCATTTACATCTATTAACGAAGTGTTTTCAACACTCTCCGGTTTGCATCCAGTGAACGTCGCATAAACCGTGAATAGTAAAAATAAAGCCGATCCAAATTGTTTAGAAGCTGAATCCATTGTTTAGTCTTTTTTGAATTCCCCAAAGCTATGCGGGAATCTGGCTAGATAATCTGTTAATTCTTTTTCCAGCATATCGATTGTATCTGAATAGGCTGGTTCTTGGAATAAATTCTTTTGTTCACCCGGATCATTTTCTAAATCATATAACTGATCCGGATCAAAGTACCCTGGATAGATTTCATGAGCATTATATCTGGAACGCATCCTTCCACTTAGAACATCGTGCGTTACCTGAACTCCTTCCTGGTTAAATTGATCATAATTAGTTTCGTTGATCTTACTTTGAATATCACTTGGAAAACGGGTAGTTATGTATTTCCACCGATCGGTTACTACTCCTCTTGAGTAGGTAATTTCTAGAAAAATTGATTCTCTAATACTCTCTTCTTCACCTTTTAGAAGCGGCATCAAGTTATAACCATCTGTAACGTAAGAATCTGGTATTTCTATCCCTGCGAGGTCTAGTACAGTTGGCACAAAGTCGATATTGGCAACTAAAGCCTCAGATTCTCCACCGGATTCAATTTTTCCTGGTGACCAAACAAATGCAGGTGTATGAACACCACCTTCATAATTTGTCATCTTAGCTCTGCCACTAAATTCACCGCTATGATCACTTGCAAAAATAATGATCGTATTTTTCAGAAGACCTTTTTCTTCCAACGATTTCATAATGGCAGTAATGCCATCATCAATCCATGTAAATACTGCTGCATTTTCAGGTAACCCAGCATCTGTTACCCGTTTAAGGAGTTCATCTCTGCTCGGTTGTACTGTTATTTCGTCATCTAAATAACCAGCAGGTGTTATTTTTGAACCTGCTTTAATTGAATTGAGTGGCTCAGGTCCGTGAGGAATTGTAGTAGCTACGTATAGAAAAAATGGGGTTTCTTTGTTTTGATCAATGAATTCAAGTGCTCCCTTTGTTACCCAATCCATATTATGTTGTTGTAGCTCTGCCGGTAAACCAAGCGCATGCAAATTATTTGCATACAAACTCTCAACATATTGGAACCCTGAACTTTGCTTTACGGCCCCTTTCATTGCTGAATAATTACCTTCAAGACATTCTCTACCGTCTTCAGATAAAGGGTCTAGCTTAGAACAATCGGTTTGATACATTTCATTATCAAAATTATGGTATTTACCAACCATACCAGTTGAGTAACCTCCTTCATTTAAAATATGTGCAAGTGTTTTATCTCCTTCTTCTATATGGGTATTCCATCTTAAAAATGCCGGCTCATCTGTTGGGTATCTATTCACTAGTGTTTTAGAACGAGAGGCATATCTTCCAGTAAGCAGACCGTATCGGCTGGGAGTACAAACTGGTGCAGATGTATAATATCTATTCAGAATAAACCCATTAGCAGCAAGATTATCGATTGTTGGAGTAATAATGGATTCATTATAGTATCCTAAATGATCAAAATTCATATCATCTGTATAGATGACAATGAAATTTAGTCGCTCTTCAACCTCTTTCGTACAACCTCCTGTGAATAGGATTGACAAAAGAAGTATAAAAAAGTGAGTGTGTATTAAGTTTGATTTCATTGTTACTTTACTAATAGCATTTTTTTTGTAAGAGTACTGCGATGGGTTTTAAGTTGATATATATATAATCCACTGGCTATTCCTGAAGCATCCCAAGTTATTGAATAGTCTCCAGAGGGATGTAAACCGTTCATTAATGTGGCTACTTTTTGCCCAGTTATCGAATAAACCTCCAACTGAACATCCGTAGCCTCCGGAATTGAATATGAAATTTGAGTGGTTGGGTTGAATGGGTTTGGGTAGTTCTGCTTTAAGGAATATTCAATTGGCTTTTGTTCCTCTTCATTTGATACTGCGATTCCTTTTAGGGTAACATCTATATAGTCAAAAGTCATAAAGCCCCAAAAGCTTCCAATTCCAATTGATTCTATTTCATCTGTAAGTTTCAGAGTAGTTGAAACATCCATCCAGATATCTAGTGGGAGATTAAATTCCAGTGTATCCACAATCTCACCATTAATAAGTAAAAAATTCTCTTTGTAGTTTAGTGGAAGTAAATAGCGAACTGAAATTTCTGTCTCATCTGCTTTCTCCAGATTCAAGTTGTTCCATGTGATACTGGCATCCTGTTTCATATACACCGCTGACCCTTTACTCGCACCAGCAAGTCCATTCTGTCTTGTAACATTTCCTACAAGTATAGCATCTTCAGCTTCTAATCTGATCGTGGTTGAATTGCTGCTTCCAATCAGTGTAATCGAATCGGAATATACAACCATTCCTTCATCGTCAATGGTTTTTGCATAGAAGGAAGTTTCTCCTTCTTTCAGATCGTAGTAGATAATTGGGTATGGGGCGGCCTCACTTACACCTACCGAATCCCCATTAGCGAATAATGCTACATATTCAATATTTCCGTTGTCCTGAGCTTGAATTATGAACTCTATATCCTCACCAATGCCGAATTCGGTTCCACTTGCCGGACCTACAATTGCCAGAGAAGGAGGTTGTGAGTAAGAAACCGGGCCTTCAAAATTTATCTCAACAATATTATGTCCGTAGATGCTATCACGTTTTAGCCCCTTCATCCGGAGGTATTTTGTAACCGGATTTCCGTCAAAAGAGATCGTATCTGTAGCCCCTTTTCCATTGTTTTCTGAAAACATTGTCTGCCAACGCACCCCATCAAGGGAAGTCTGAATTACAAATTCGGTAGAATAATGTTCCCCCCAGTGGATGGAAACAGAAGTAAGCTCAACCGCATCATCAAATTCAGCATCAATCCATTCCTTATCAGGGTCTGAGTCTAAATTGGGATCTGTAGGACTATTGCCAGTACCATCGCTCCAAGCACTACTCCAATAGGTGTTCTTCTTCCCATCAAACGCCAGATCAGGTGTTCTATCTATTCCACAACAACTTTCATAAGTAGATGCTCTCGAATCCTGAACCAGTACCCAGTTTATATATCCTGGGGGATAACCTTCTTGTTCTAAACGCATTCTGGTTGCAATTCTCCACCCGTCTTCAACAGATCCACCATAGGCTTGGTGCCATGAATTTCTTCTATTCTCCGAATTATTATCGTTACCCCAAGCATAACTTGGTGGTGCAACAGGATTCATTGCATTATTTGTGATTCCTTCTGGAAGTTTTGACTTCCATCCCTCATGTAACTGAATTGCTAATTCAGAAATGATATTTGCGTACTCTTCATCATCTATAAGATTCCGAGTTTCATCAGGATCAACCTCATAATCATATAATTCTCGGGCTAATATTTCTCCTGTCGCATTAGTTAACCACTCAGTATACCTGTATTGATCTGTTCTAATACTGAAGCCTTCTTTCGTAGCATTAACTCCCCTTGGGTATTGACTGTAAACTGCGCTTTTCCAGGTTCTATCTGGATTGGAAAGTAACGGTTTAACACTATTACCTTCTAAATGCTCGGGCACTTCTAAGCCGGCCATTTCTGCCATTGTGGGAAAAAGGTCAACCGACTCAACCAGCGCATCAATCTCAATACCTTCTGTTACCTGACCTTTCCAGGATATGATAAAGGGAACTTTTAATCCTTTTTCAAATAAGTTGGCTTTCCCCCAATAGTTCTGCTCTCCTAATAAAAAGCCATGATCTGAAATCAAAAAAACAATAGTATTTTCTTCTAATCCATTTTCTTTAAGGGCATTCATCATTCTTCCAACCTGATCATCCGTAAAGCTGGTACTTGCATAGTAGGATTGACGTATAAGCTTTGCATAGTCATCTGAAAAAGCGATGTCCTCATCGTCGGTTTCCCAGTTATATTGGTTAAGATAATATCGATCTACCGCCAAATTAGGAGCGCCTTCTGCCAAGAGCGTTGGTTGCGGTAATTCAATCTCATCAAGACCATATAAATCCCAAAACTCTTCAGGAGCCGAAAATGGTAAATGGGGCTTTTTTAGCCCAGCCATTATTAAAAACGGCCTCGAAGGATCAACGGATTCTAATTCTTCAATTACTGCGGTTGTCATTGCATAATCCGCAAAATCCTCCTCACTGTCTATGATTTTCTCATAAGGTAACCTTGTAGCCGCCGCCTCACTTGATACATATTGGCCGCTTTGTGGGTTTCTGGAATTACCCTGATACACGTTGTTTAGCCCATGGTGAATTTTCCCGAACTGTTTTACGTAATATCCGTTTTTATCAAAATAGTCGGATATAATGCCATAACTGGGAAGTATTTGTTCCACAAAATAGTAGCTATATGGGTAATCTACACCAACTGTATTAGGCCTAAGACCAGCTAAAATGCTTGCACGCGATGCAGCACAAATCGGTTGTTGCACATAAGTTCTGTTAAATTTTGCTCCGCTAGCAGCCAATTGATCTATATACGGTGTTTTTATTGGACCACCATAGGAGGTAATGTCAACATTCAAATCATCAATAAAAATGAAGAGAATATTAGGAGAATTAGTCTGAGCCTGCGTTTCTATAAAGCAAGACATCAGAAGCAAACAAACTCCAGTAAATAATTGATTCAAAAAATTATTTTTTTTAAATCTCATATTAAAACTACTTGATGAGAACCATTTTTCTTGATATAACACCAAAATCTGTTTTAAGACGGTACAAATACAATCCACTTGCTACATCAGAGGCGTTCCACGTAATTGAATATTGTCCTGAATTTTGAGCTTCTTGTATCAGTGTTGCCACTTTTTGACCAGTAATAGAATACACGGTAAGCTCAACATTCGATGCTTGTGGAATAGAATAATTTATATTCGTAGAAGGGTTGAATGGATTCGGGTAGTTCTGTTGAAGTGAGAATTGTGTTGGGTGAATATCATCTTCATTTGAAACAGAAATTCCTTTTAACGTTACATCAACATAGTCGAACGTCATGAACCCCCAGAAACTACCTATACTAATAGATTCAATAGCCTCAGTTAATTCAATTGTTGTGGAGACATTCATCCAGGTATCTAAAGGAAGCTCAAATTCCAACGTATCTACATGCTGACCATTGATAAGCAGGAAATTTTTCTTGTAATTAAAGGGAAGTATATATCGAACTGAAATTTCTGCCTCTTTAGCTGATGGAAAATCTAAATTATCCCACAATATTTCAGCATCTTGCCTCATCAATACAGCAGCACCTTTGCTAGCACCTTCTAAATCCCACTGAATTACCAAATTACCTATCAGATTGGCTTCTTCGGCCTCAAGTCGGGTCGAAGCGACAGTACTACTGCCAAAAACTATAACAGAATCGGAATACACAACCAGCCCGTCATCGTCAACAGTTTTCAGATAAAAATTAGTAGCCCCTTCTTCAATATTACTGTATATAATCGGATAAGGCTCAAATTTTGAAACCGCTACCGAATCACCATTTGCAAATAAAGCCACATATTCTATTGTTCCATCATCCCTTGCTTCAATCTCAAATTCAACTTGTGAACCGATACCAAATTCAGCTCCATTTTGAGGACTTAAAATCTCAAGCGAAGCAGGCTGAATTAACGAAACCGGTCCTCTTACAACCAATTCTGAGATATTGTGTCCGAATGTACTATTTCTTTCAAATGCATTCATTCGAACATATTTTGCTATGGTTGGGCTTTCAATACGGATAGAATCCATGCCCCCATCGCCATTAGTTTCTGTATAAACTTTGTTCCAACGTACACCATCTAAGGAAGCAAGTACTTCAAATTCGGTAGAAAAATTCTCTCCCCAATGTATAGTAACTGAGGAAAGCTCAATGGCATATTCAAGTTCTACATCAATCCATTCTTTATCTGGATCCCCATCTAAATTAGGATCTATAGGATTTTCCCCGGACCCACCGCTCCATGCGCTACTCCAATAAGTATTTAAATCACCATCAAAAGCCAGATCAGATGTTCGCTCGGTTCCGCAACAGCTCTCAAATGTTGATGCTCTGGAATTCTGAGCAAATGCTCTGTTCACCGACTCGGCAGGTAAAACATGAATTTCGATTTCTGCAGTATCGGTACTGGCGTCAGTTCCAATTCCAATTAATGTGTAGGTTATGTTTTCATTTGGCCGAACAATCATACTTCCAATTGAATCTACTGGTTCGCCATTTATAGAAACATCGACCCCTCTTTTTACATCCCAACTAAGTTCTGTAGCTCCACCGGCTTCAATTTCAGAAAATCGAGCTTCAAAGGAATCGATCCTTGGTCGTGTAAATTGAATGTTTATGATCTCAGGGTATTTTTCACTCATATATTTCATTTGTTCCAATGAGTTAAGCCAGGCTTGACCGAAGTCACCCCTATTCTGATACCAATCTACCCATTGCCAGGATAGCACTCCTGCATATCCATTGTCATAGGCAATTTGGTACAAACTATCACCAGGTAAGCCTCTGAAATCTGGTTCTATAACTCCAACCTCACCAACAACAACTGGTTTATCAAGCCCCCATGAATCGTAGGTATTATGAAATGGAGATCTCTGAGTCGGTGCAGATGCATAATAGTGAACCATATAGTAATCAAGCGTTCCCAGGCTGTCTCCTCCAATTGAAATTAATTCTTCATCCGAATAGTAATTCTTAGAATTTGCTACTGAAGTAACTGCAAGAGAATTGAATGTATGAGTACCGTTACTAACTAAGGCATTTGGTTGTGCTCTACGGATTGCACCTGCTGCCTGATTTACAAATCTCTGAATATTTACCATTGGCGTTCTTTCATGACCATTAAATCCAAACTCAGTCGCCATTCCCTCAGGTTCATTAAAAATTTCCCATGTAAGCAACGCAGGATGATCCCCCAACTCTTCTACCATAGGAATTAGAGCGTTATCAATATAGGTTTGTGTTATATCTTTTGATGCTAATAACGAATGGTTTCTAGTTTTCACTTCAGATGATAAATTCTCATTTAACATGCCATGTGCCCATAAACAAAGCATCATCGTAATATTATGGTCTTCAGCCATATTTAAGAGAGTCCTCAAATCTTCGATTGTTCCTTCACCCGGACCCACAATTTCAGTATTGTTATCGTCCCATTCTGGTGTATGAGCTCCGGTTGTATGAACCCAAAGTCTCATTGTATTGGCACCGCTTGCCTGTACTTGTTCAAACATATCTTTAAAAGCATCAAAATCTGTTTCTCCAGGCCCTATGTCTCTCGCATAGATATTCCATGCCACATTACCTCCATTCAACCACATCTCTTTACCATTAAATAGAATCCGATCACTTGATTGACCAGAAACATAGCTTGAAAATAAAGTTGTTAACAAAAGAAGAAGGAAGGTTTCTCTCATCTTAAAAATTCTAAGTCTTTTCATACTGAATATTTTTTTGGGAAAATTCTGATGTCAAAAATTTGACACATTTGCAGTTATGTTGGGTTTCAATTCTGTTTTAATAGTTTCACTTATCCTGTTTGACACTTCAAAAAGAGCTCTTGAATTGTGATAAGGTGCTTTCCAGGCTCTCACCTTGTCCATATTATTGTACGGAATGCCTGCCCTGTTTGCTTTTTCAAACCACTCTCCACCCTTTTTATCTATAATAGAGTTATTCAGGAATTCCCAGGATTTAAAAAGAGCCTCTAAGTATTTCGGGTTACTTGTTAATTGAAATGCATTCATAAAACCTACAAGCGCTTCTGCTTGTGGCCACCAGTCTTTATTAACGTCGTTTTTACTATTTAAATTTATTTCATTGATTAGCCCACCGTCAGAATCCATTCCATAGAGTATTACATGGTCTGCAATCGCTGCAACTATAGGCTTAATTTGAACCAGAAGGTTTTCATCGTTCAGTACCTCGATCGCTTCTGTGAGTAACCAACTGGCCTCTATGTCATGTCCTAGGGAGATTACTTCCGATCTGGGCTGCCATTTTTCCGAGAAAAAACAATGAAACGTTCTGTTATCATTTGAAATAATAGAATCCAAAAAAAGATGAATTATCTCCTCTAAGGCTGTTCTTATTTCTGAAGTAGGATGATGCCTGTATAAACTTGTGTATGCTTCCAATACATGAAGATGAGTATTCATACTCTTTGGTTCATCTTCGTCTTTCTCGCTTAACCGAACATCATCTATAACTACCCATTCTCTACAGTATGCTTCGTAATACCCTCCATATTCATGGTCTTTGCATTTACTTTCAATAAGGGTGTAAATTTCTATAGCTTTGTCGAGTGCCTCTTTTTTATTGAATGCGGAATAATACTCTACCAATGCATAAATGCTGAAGGCCTGTGCATATACATGCTTTCTGGAATCAACCACCTTTCCAAGGTGATCCAATTCCCAATAAGTTCCACCATATTCATTATCAAAAAAGTTTTTTGTGAAGTAATTATATGCTCTGTGTGCTAAGTACTTGGAATCTTCATCATGTAGATTTTTGTAGGAATACGAAAATGACCAAAGTATTCTTGAATTCAATATCCCATGTTTGTTAGCATTAAAGCAGGGTTGATTTCTTGCATTTACCTGGCCTACAAATCCACCATTCTTTATATCTAACGTATTTTTGAACCAGTAAGAAAGAATATTTTCTTTAAACTCTCTGATTAATTGGCACTGTAAATTTTTAAGACGGACTTCATGTTCCATATTTACTCCAAAGCCTTATTCTTTTTTACCAAATTGATAATGTTTTGAACACTTGCATAAGATCTTAGACCATCCTCTGGAGTGTTCGTTGAATAATCTATAAGCTGTTCAACCGAGCTTTCAGCAACATGCATTCTTGTATCAGAAGACGCGTAATATATATACACCTTTCCATCATCATCCACGATCCATCCGTTTGAAAAAGCAACATTTGAAACATCCCCAACCCGTTCTTCTCCTAATGGCGCTATAAAATGCCCCCCGGGAGAATAAATAACTTCCCATGGTTTCTCCAACGAAGTAACAAAGAGGTACAACACATAGCGTAAACCAGCCGCTGTATTTCGAACACCGTGTGCTAAGTGAATCCACCCAATTTCTGATTTTATTGGGGCAGGCCCTTGCCCGTTTTTAACTTCTTTAATAGTGTGGTAAATACGTGGTTCAATTACAGTTTCTTCAAGTACTATGGCTTTTTCCATCGAATCTGTAATTCCCCAGCCTATTCCGCCGCCTTTGCCTGCAGAAATAAACCCATCTTGCGGTCTTGTGTATAAGGCATACTTTCCATCTACAAATTCCGGATGTAGAACTACATTTCTCTGTTGATCTGAGTTAGTAACAAGGTCAGGTAATCGCTCCCAGTGCTCAAGGTCTTTTGTTCGTGCAATCCCAGCCTGGGCAACTGCAGAACTTGTATCATGAGCAGGAGTTCTTGTGTCTTTTCTTTCTGTACAGAAAATTCCATAAATCCAACCATCCTCATGAGCAATTACTCTCATGTCGTATATATTGGCATCTGGATCTTCCGTTTCCGGCAGTACAATTGGGGTATCTCTGAACTTGAAACCCTCTATTGGAGATTCACTTTCAGCTATTGCAAAAAATGACTTCCTGTCTACACCTTCTACACGAACAACCAGAATATATTTTCCATTAAACTTTATCGCTCCAGCATTAAAAGCTGCATTAATGCCAATCCGCTCCATCAAAAAAGGATTCGTCTCTGGATTAAGATCGTATCGCCAAGCTAATGGTGTGTGGCTGGCTGTAACTACTGGATTTAAGTACCTGGTATATATCCCATTTCCTATTGCTTCGGGTTCATTTCTTTTTTCTATGAGCTCCTTATGAGCTGATTCAAGTATTTGTTTACGCTTTTTAAATAACTCTTTCATTTCCGTGTTTTGATGAATCTCTTTTTTTATGCTGGCAGCTTATCGTACCAGGTTTTCTTTAGAATGATTGATGTTAGTACAGCTACTCCGATGCTTACTCCCAGCGGAACAAACTCCATTAATACCAGATAGATTGGGAATACTACCAGCGCAGTTTGCCAGATAATGCCAATAAAAACGTTGAACATATCTACCTTAAAGCCGGAATTACGAACGAAACCCGGGTCTTCCGCCACTACTTTGTCATGTATAGGTTTCCAGAACCCCCAGGGACGAACTGATTTGTAGAATTTCTTTAGTACTTCTTCATCCACTGGAGGACTTGAATAGGTTCCTATTAGACAAGCGATAATGGAGATGAGTAGCATAAGAGGAAAGGTGTATGTATCTAATATCCCGTCAAAAATAAAACGGAAGGTAAGCGCTGGAATTAGTCCCCCTACCATTCCCCAAAAGAAGCCATTTCCGTTAAATCTCCACCAATACCACTTCAGCATGTTTGCAGCTACATAACTGCCGTACAATCCCCCTACAATCCATTGAAGAACATCGTTAACATCTTTTGCATAAAACCCTAACACTATACTTACCAAAACCATACCTATGCCCGCCACATAGTTCATAATCTGAATTTTGGCGTTCTCGGCTTCCGGGTTTACGTATTTGATATAAATATCATTCACTAAGTAAGCCTGAGCTGCATTCAATGTTCCTGCAAATGTGGACATAAAAGCAGCTAATAAACCCGCAAGCAATAACCCCAAAAAGCCGATAGGTACAAACTGATTAATCGCAGATGGAAGAATTTGCTCAAAATCTAATCCTCTTCCAGGCACGATCAAATCGAGTTCTTCATAAAATAGCAGCCCTAGTACTGCAAATCCCGCGATCATGAAATAGCGGATAGGCATTAACACTAAAGAAACGGATCCGCTCATTAACGCTGCTTCACGCTCTGATTTTGTTGATAGGATTTTCTGCATATCATAATTTGGTGCTGGTCCTGCTAAACTTACCAATACCCCTTTAAACACCATCATCATAAAGAGTACAGTAAAAAGAGAAAATCCATCAGATCGAATCTTATCATTCACCTCCGGAATGATCGAACTCCAGTCCATATTTAGTTCCCACCCAAAGAAAGGTGTCATCCAACCTTCCGGAATTAGCAAAGTGCTTTTTGTTAAAGCCATCATGGCTATAACACCAATTACGATTCCTGAAACCGCCATGATAATGAACTGAACTAAATCAGCCCATACAATACTCATCATACCGCCAAGCAAAGAATAGAAAATGGCAAAGCAGGTAAAGATAATTCCGTAAAAGTGAGGCACATATTCCGCAGGAACATTAAAAGGAACATAGGCACTTAGAAATTCCCATGGCACAAAAATCTCAACAAATTTGCCAAGACCGATAAAACCATATGTCAAATAGCCCAGCCCCATTATTAGTGCAAAAACCACCACTACTACATGAGACTTTTTTGCTCCTTTATTAAACCCAAAACGGGTTCCAATCCATTCAGCCCCTGTTGACACGTTAGAGCGCCTGAGCCACATTGAGAGGAAAATCATTAAAAAAATCTGGTTAAAGACAGGCCAGAGCCATGGTAGCCAAATACTTTTCAGCCCATACACGAAAAGAATAGTAACCAGCCAAACTGTCCCTGATATGTCGAACATACCGGAGGCATTAGACAGGCCTAGCATGTACCATGGCAGTGTTTTACCACCCAGCATATACGAGTCTTTCGATTGTTGGGCTTTTTCCTTTAAGGCAAAGCCTATGGCTACTGTAATTAACAGGTAAGCCAGAACTATAAGGGCATCAAGTAAGTGAAGCTTCATATTTTGTGAATTAAGGTTCCTGAATCAAAGAAAATTATACCTTGAGGAAACCTCTGCTTTAAAAAAGAAGATGGTGGAATCATCCACCATCTCATTATAAATAGATAAATGATTAAAGCTACTTGATCAACGTCATTTTCCTTTGTAGTGTAAAATCACCTGCTTGTAGCATATAGAAATACACTCCTGAAGCAAGACTTCTTGCATCAAAATTGACTGTATAATTTCCAGCAACTCTGGTTTCATCCACTAAGGTTGCAACTTTCTGTCCTAGAATATTGAAAACAGATAATTGAACATTTGAAGCAAAAGGAAGTGTAAAGTTGATATTAGTGGTTGGATTAAACGGATTCGGGTAGTTTTGTGACAACCTGAAATTTTCTGCCTCATCGTTCCACTCATTTGAAACGGTCATGAATTCACCGAGTAGATATAAATCTAACTCATCGATCCAAAGGCCGCCTGAAGTAGCATTAAATACAAGTTCATTACTACCTTGTTTAAAAGCTAAATTCGAAAAGTTCATGGTAGTTAACACAGAATCTCCAGTAGCTGTTAACGTTTCGGTAGTAACTTCTTCCCCGTTTAAAGAAACCGTAACATCTGCATCGCCATCAGCTAAGAAATAACTCAATACAGCAAGTATAGTACCATTACCTTCTGCTTCGTAAGTAAATGTAGCGGTACCGCCGTCTTTGGTATCAATGATGTCATCACCATTTGAACAAATATTCCCCGCTCCACAACGATACTCTCCACCACCTTCAAGGGTAGATTCGCCAGGCCATAAGGTCATTACAACATTCTCAGTTCCGGCTTCTTTTATCTTTATATCTCTATATTCAAGAAAACCCCACGCTCTATTTAAAGCTACTTTATTTGCACCGTCTTGGAATGAAATTCCAGGAATTGTTACTTCAGTCCAGGTTATACCATCCTGCGCTTCACCAATAGGGAAAGTATTATTTCCCCCATCGTTTATTACAAGATGCGTAGCGCGATTTACATTTGTGCTGGCACTAGGAGTTCTTAAAGCCACTTGTACGTCATAAGTTCCTGCAGCCATTTGCACATCATACCACACAATGTTTCCTGCCGGGCCGATAAAGGCAATTAACCTGTCTGGGGGGCTAGTAACCTCCGCATTTCCACCTGTTGATGCTTGAGATGTTTCAAGTTTAGTAAGATAGGTAGATTCAATTTCAGCACCCATCAGCTCTTCAATTGCTGCATATTGAGCATTTTTGTTAGCTTCCCAAAGTGCTTTCTGTTCTGGGTACCAATTCAGGTCTCCTAATGGGTAGCCACCAATTGCAGCGGTTTTAAGGGTTGTATTTGAATAGGTATAATCACCAGGTAAAGGCCACATCACTGAAAAATTATTTGTTTCATCACGACCCGGATCCCAATAATGTAAAGTAACATCAGAGTCTCCATTCCGGACATCTGTAATAAATTCAATCTGAGTTGCCTGATTATCTGGATAAGTAGTGAAACCCGGATCATGTACATCAAGGGTATTATTAACTGCAACCATTCCAGATACTTCATCAAATAAGTTTTGCGCCTCAACATTCAAAAGAGGTTGCTTGTTGATGCTATCTTCGGCTGCAAACCAATTATTAAAAATTGGTTGGGTAAAAAAGTTGTTATTGGCAAAAGCTAACCTACGGGATGCATCAATGCCCACATCTGTTGGAAGTGTGGTAATACTTATCATACCAGAAAATTGCCGATCTGTAGAGGCTAGGCGCTCAGCATCTACTTCACCAGCGGCAACATCTTCTCCTTGCCAAAACGGATTGAGAACTAAATTGTTTGTGATATAAGCATTCTTTAATTGGGCTCCTAATACTAAATGTCGCCCGGTTCCAACTACAGTATTGTGGTTGAATACAAAGAAATTTTGAGTTGAATTAGCAAGCTGAACAGGATAGGCACCTATATTTACGAAGGTGTTATTCTCAACAATCATTGTGTCAATATTAGCCCAGACGGAAAAACCACGACCACCCCACTGCTGAAACTCAGATACTAAATTCCTAAAGGTAGAATTTGTTACGTAGATACTTGTATTCTGTCCGTAGCTTGAAAACATCCCCCATTGAGATCGCTCCCATATTACGTTATCGATAACGATTTTAGAATCATTTCCATCAAAGCGAATTATTTCATAAGGTAAATCGCCATTTGAAACTCTTCCCGTGATCGTCAGGTTTTTTAGAGTTACATCCCCTGCTGCCTGCAAAATTTTATTGGTTCTGGAACCATCATCACGTGTAAGTAATTGAATGAACGGTGGAAACTTATTAGGATCGGTAGGATCTCCTTTCTCACCAACTATGTGTAAGTGCCAACCATTATTTTGTATTCTTTCTTGTACATAGTAGTACCCACCTTGACGAAGCTTATATACACGGTTTGGATATCTTTCACCGTTTACGTTTGTATCTGCTTGTATAGTTTCGTATAAACCGTTAAAGCGTACGGTTTGATCAGGGTTTCTCCACTCCACAATTAATGTATCTGATTCTTGCGCAAGTCCTTTTAAAGGAGCTATAACAAAAATCGCGAACAGTAGTGCATGGATTAATTTGTAGATATGTTTCATTGATATCTCCACTGTTTTAGGGTTAGGTTTAAAATTTCATTCTGAATCCGACATCCATGGTAAAACCATAGTACTCTAAGTCGACCGGAAACTGACCTATAGTTCTATAGAAATTCCGATCGTCTTCATTGGTCAAATTGTTTAGGTTAGCGTAGATTTCATAGTTTCGTTTAAAAGTTTGTTTTAAAGTGAGATCGTATCGTTTAATTGAGTCAGTAAATAAATCGTCAATTTCTATGAATTGTCCATCGCTAAAGAACTGGCTTCCAAACCCACCGGTAAATACATCGTTTTGATAATAGTAGGATAATCGAACGGAAAAGCCTTTATAGTCATACCCGATGGTAATATTTCCAATATTACTTGGTTGATCTGGAATTCGGCCAACATATACAGTATCAGTAAGTACTTCTGCAAAAAAGGGCGGGGTGTTACTAGGTACTCGTTCTAATAAGTTTATAGGATACTGGGTCTCAGAGGTTAGGATGGTATAATTCATACTAAATACCAGACCTTTAAAAATAGAAGGGAGATACCAAAAATTAGTTTGCCAGTCTAATTCAACTCCTTCCACTGTAGCAATTTCCGGGTTATTGATATTTGTATTAACCTGTGGTGCACCTGAAATTGGAATACCTAAATCTTCTTTATTTAGATCCGGTAGAATCGTTTGGCCATTTAACCAAGGGAAACGAACGAAACGTATTAAACCCTCTATTTCTTTATAAAAATAGGATGCGGTCAATAATCCTAGTTTACTTTGATAGACTGATACTGAAGCATCGTAATTTCTAGCACTGGATGAATTTAGTCGAGTATTGGGAGCATTAACAAAGTTCCCCAAGGGATCTATATAGGTTAATGGAGCGTATTGTAAAAAGTTAGGACGAGTAATTGATTCAGTATATGCCAATCTTATGTTTAACCAATCGACTGGGTCTATTCTTAAATGTACCATAGGAAGTAAGAAATCGTTTTCTCTACTACTTGTGGTATCGGTCAAAAAACGATTAAAATCTTCATCTATTTCTTCAAATCGCTCCAGTGTACGAATTATATTTCCTGTATAGGTACTGGACTCTTTTTCGTATCGAACACCCGGGATAAGCGTAATTTTATCCCCTAAATTCAGTGTGGTCATTATATATGCCGCACCGTACGTTTCTTCTCCAGTATAGTCGTCGCCAAAAGTAGTATCAACATTGTAATCCAAATATAAACCACTATACTTTTGTAACTCTCTAAATCCTCTTTCAATGAGGTCAAGTCGAAAGGTATAACCTAGTGGATAATCCCGATTCAGAAAATTTGATCTAGTGTAACTATCCTGAAATAAGTCAAGAGTATAGGTATCTGTTGAAGGTGGAAAATTAATTTCTGGTAACGCATCAGCAAATATCGCTCTTGGTTCGGTTCCACCACCAAAAAGCATAGATCGCTCAATTCTTTCAACATCGTTAGAACGATCAATGTATCTTAATTTACCACCAAATTTAAAAGACCCTGTTATTTTGTTACTAATTTCATACGGTATAGTAAAGTTTGTACTTAAGGTTATTTCCTCACCCTTATTTATTGACTCAGTATAGAATACATTTTGTAATTCAGTTCGTGAACTATCTGGTTCGAATCCCGATGGCACATTTCTTGGATCACCGAATCGTAGATCATCATTTAGTAACAAAGCATTAGCAGCAGGAAACTGTCGAAAATTAGCGCCAAATGTTCCAGGATTTTCATTTACAGTGCTACTGTAAGAAACTCCTGAATCAAACTTTAGCCAACCTAAATCTTGCTCCAGATTAACAGAAATACTTAGTATTGATTGAATGTTATGATTCTGGGCACCAGTATATTGTTGATCAATATTTGAAATATTATAAGAAGAGGTTCTGGTAAACCCATCTGTGGTAAGCCTATTATAAATAGTACTTATAAGTATATCACCTTTAGGTAATTTATAATCGGTTATTAAACTAAATCCTAACCTCTGTCGGTCTCTTTCTCTCTCTGTTAAAGTTACTCTGTTAAGATAAGGAAAGAATTCATTGTTTCTTTTAGGATCTTGCCTATTCTCATTTGCTGCATCAAAAACATCAGCACTACGATCTAAATCATCCAGGTTTAAACTCGCTATTACACCTATTTTATTATTAAGAAACCTTCTTCCAGCACTAGCAGCCATTAAATAATTGCCATATTCGTCCTGAACTTCTGTATAACCAGTTTGTAGCCTAAAATCTCCGAAGAATTTTTCTGGGGCCCTTCGTAGTCTCAGATTAACACTTCCACCCAAAGCATCGCCATCCATATCCGGAGTTATCGCTTTAGACACTTCTATCCCATCCAACATGTTACTAGAAATTAAAGATAGACTTGCACTTCTGTCATTTCCTGTTGAGGGGATTCTTACTCCATTAATGCTTACGGCATTAAATTTTGGGGATAACCCACGGATTACCACTTTATTTGCTTCCCCATTAGAACGCTGAATAGAAACCCCTGGTAATCTACCAATAGATTCCGCTGCATTTACATCAGGCACATCCTCAATCCGGTCCTTAGATACAATATTTACAATATTATTTGACTTAATTTGCTCGTTAATTGCAGCTACTTGCCCCCGAGCCTGTGCTGTAATTGTTACTTCCTCCCCAGTCACACCCTGCCATTCTAACTCCACATTTAGTTTAAAATCTTCATTTAACCCTAGTACCACTGGAACCTCCAAAGTATTATATCCTAAGTAAGAGATTACAATTATATATTCGCCCTCGGCAACATTATTGATTTTGAATTCACCATCAATATCAGTCGCAGTGCCTTTTGTAGTTCCTTTTATATAAACACTTGCTCCAATCAATGGCTCATCTGTTCCAGCCTCTACTACCCTTCCTTCCACTGACCCATTCACATGCGGAAGCGGTTCCACATTGGCACCAAAAAAAAAGCTTTCCTCGTAGGCTTTCCCATTCAATAAGAAGGGAGTAATAAGAATTAAAAAGAAAAAAAAAGATGTTCTTTTTATGTTAAATCTGTGTTTCATAAGGGATATTTCTATACCAAATCTAGGTTACTTGATTTAATATGACTCAAAGAAATTTTAATCAATCAAATTGATTAAATGCAGATTAGTCAATTCATTTGATTAAGTCAATTTTTTTTGGAGATGCTTTTGATGAAATTTAAAAAGTGTGTTCAGATATACACAGAAGCATTTTTTTCGGGTTAGGCTAAATCTTAGCTTTTTTTTTATTTGATTGTTTGATATTCTAAGGTTTATAAAAATTATTTTTTAAATCAATTTTATAAATTGCTTTCAGGAACCAATCTTACTTATACAAAAGACTACAATTTCAGGATTGTTTTTGAAACTGTCAGATTACTAGGTCCTATTTCTCGGGCAGATGTTGCTAGAGAGACAAATCTAACTGCTCAAACCGTTTCTAATATAGTTAACCGACTTTTGGATCAGAGTTTTGTCCAAGAGGGAAAGAAACAGCAAAAGAAAAGAGGAGCTCCTTCAACCACTTTGGAAGTAAATCCAACTGGGGCTTATTCGGTGGGTCTCGATTTTAATCGAGATCATTTGACTGGTATTTTGGTTGATTTATCGGGAAATGTAACAACAAAAATATTTTACGAAGTTGACTCACCAACTCCAGATGATGCAGTGCGACTTATGGTTTCTACGGTGAATGAACTAACTAATTCGGAAAAAGTAAAAAATGCACATTTCTGTGGAGTTGGATTAGGTTTACCAGGGCCTTTAGAAATTACTTCAAATAATGAAGTCAAAAACACAATAAATCCAAAAGCCTTTCCAAATTGGAAGCATGTTCCGATTGGTGCAATGTTGCAAAAACATATTTCAGCTCCAATATTTATTGAGAATAACGCTTCAGCTGCAACTATAGGTGAACGTTGGTATGGCGCGGGTAAAAATATCTCTAATTTTACCTACGCTTTTTTTGGAGTTGGCTTAGGGGGAGGCGTGGTACTTAACGGAAATTTATATGAAGGCCATAATAAAAATTCGGGCGAATTTGGCTTTTTACCTTATTTCGGAGAAAAAAGTCCTTTAAGTGACTCTGAATTTCCACATATAGGAGAACACTTTAACTTAAAGAAACTTTACGAATGGCTTAAACAATTCGGCATTCAGGTAAACCGTCCTGAAGAACTTGAACCACTTTTACTCAATAGTTCACCCCCATTTCTTGAATGGCTGGACCTTTCTAAAAAATATCTAGCCACCATTTTTAATATTTCTGATTATTTAATGGATACGGAAGTCATAATCCTCGGTGGACGTTTACCTAAAGTAATTATCGAAGAATTTGTAACCGATTTACCCTCTTTGATGGAATCCAACAGAATAGATTTTAAAAATAGCATTCCAAAGTTTTTAGCAGGAACAGCGGGCACTGATGCGGCAGCCTTAGGAGCAGCTACACTTCCAATATTTGACTTGTTCGCTGCTCAGGCTGAATTACTTATAAAGAATAGTCCGGGTAATGGGCATTAATCCTGACTCATCGTATCCTGAGGAATAAGTACCTCTCCAAAAGAGATTTCCTGTCCGGCGAGAACAAACGCCGTGCTTGGCATCCCTTCAGTAAGATGGAGCATGTTTTCGTAGTACTCGGCGAATTTATCGTCGGGTGTAGCCATCCCAAGCAACACTAAATCAGCCTCCGATGAATTCTCATGAAATACTTCTCTGAAGGTTTTTCCTTGCGAAACAATTACTTCTATATTCGCCTCAAACCGGATTTCGTTTATAATACCTCTCATGTTCGACCGGATTTCTTCTACAGCCTCTTTGTGCCCTACCATTATTTTCAGGTTTACTTGCGCGTTTTTCCACGAGAGGCTGTTCTGAAGCATGTGCACCAGAATCATCATCAATCCACCGTTGCCTTTAAATCCTCCCCACCAAACATCGATGCGTTGTTGCTTTCGGGCTTTTCCCTTCGGGTTTTTATGAGAATCGTCTGCTCCATGAATCAGTACCACATTGCGTTTCATTTCGTAGAAACTTCTCACCATATTGCAATAATCTTCTCTGATTTTTGGATTCTCGCTACCACCAAGAATTATAGTGTTAGGCACCAGTTTTCCTATACCGTAAGCTTCAACCAATTTTACTGAACCGGAAAACGGATCATCGGATGATACTACCCGAACAAGGGCATCAATGGCTCTTTTCTTAAGAAAATTACCGATCTCATCTTCCATCCGTTCCAGTCTTTCTCTTGCCACATTACTTTCCGGAAAAACAGTTGCTACGGTAAGAATTCCCCTGTTATGAGTCAGTGAGTTTGCAAAATCGATCAAGTGCCATCGTTTACTTGGCGAACCGGACAACACAAGTGGACGCGGCCTCCATGTTTTTGGTTCGAAATCATCACTAAGCTTAAGAAGAATTTCCCGGACAACCGCCATCAACAAGCCGTTTTTTACATTGCCCCAGACCGAAGTAAGCTCTCTCCGCTCTAACCATACAAAAATAAGCCCTACAAAAATAAGTGCCGTCAGTGTTGCGGTAATATTGATTAGAAACATCACTGAGAAACACCCCAAAGCCCCCAGTAACGAAATAGCCCAATGCACCTTAAAAGTTGGCCGGAAGGACGGGCTGTCCAGCAGCTTCTCAATACCGGCTGCCAGGTTTATGACTCCATACGTTGTTAAAAAGAACATGGAAAGTACAGGAGCTATCAGGTTCAAATCTCCAAACCAAACCGCAATTAATGCAATTGCCATGGTAAAAAGGGTTCCGTATCTGGGCTCTTCTTCTTCTCCACTTCCCTTTCCCAACCAGGATAACCAGTTAGGCAAAATTTTGTCCATCGCTAAAGCCTGAAGTACTCTTGGTCCACCCAGAATACTGCCCACCGCACTAGATAAGGTCGCTCCCCACACTCCGAGTAAAATCGCATCTCCCCAAAACGCCATCTTTCTCATAATCAAAGGATCTGCAATCAGTTGTTCGGGTGTAGCTCTGAGTGCCAGAATAATGACCAACGTGATATAAATCACATATCCGGTTCCAATCGCAGCAAACGTCCCTTTGGGAATTGATTTGGTTGGATCTTTCAGGTCTCCGGACATATTTACCCCGGCCATAATCCCAGTTACCGCAGGAAAGAATACCGCAAATACCACCCAGAATGGCTCTCCCTTTGTTGGTAAAACTTCAGTGGTTTGGGAGGCTTCAACAGGACTACCAAAAATTAACGAGAGTAACGACAACCCAATCGCCAGCATAATAATATACTGTGCCCGAATAGCCGCTTTCGCGGAAACCAAAGCCAATCCGGTAACGCCTAAGGTGGTAATCAGCCCGACCCATTGCACACTCAAATCCGGGAAAACACCGACCACACTTTCCGCAAAACCTACAACATACAAAGCTACCGAAAGCGCCAGCGCGATATAAAGTGGAATCCCAATCGCTCCTCCCGATTCAATTCCCAAAGAACGACTGATCATATAATATGCTCCACCAATTCGAACCCGTTGATCGGTAGCAATGGCCGCCACAGAAAGACTGGTAAGAAAAGTGATAGAAGTTGCGAGCGTAACGATCAGCAGGCTGCTCCAAAGACCTACATTACCAACTACCCAGCCAAAACGCAGGTACATAATAACGCCAAGAATGGTGAGTATGGAAGGAGTATAAACCCCGCCAAATGTACCCAAACCACCTTCTTTGCCTTCTACCGTTTTTTCAATTTTTACCGACGCGTTTTTATTCAAAAAGAATCCATTCAATTAAAAGAGGCACAATGATACTAAGGGTACTCCAAAGCAACAAGGTGAGAAATTTTTTCTCGGGAGATTGATTGCTGCTTGATCCTTAGAGAATTAATCATTTCGTTAAAGCAGCTTTTATCTTATCCTCCGTTATGAAAACACTTTTTTCTTTTCTTCTGATATTCGTCTTTAGCCTTGGTAGTCTTCAGGCTCAGGATTGGCTGATTAAACGCACCGAATGGGGCAGCACCGATTCATTGGTTGAAAGTCACAGGCACTCTATTTCTTACATTACCATTCATCATGGTGGGGAGATTTTTGAGGACGATAAAAACACTTATACCTATTTAAAAAACCTGCAAAGCTGGAGTCGAAGTGACCGCAAGTGGATGGATGTCCCCTATCATTACATTATAGACCGAAAAGGAAGAATCTTTGAAGGCCGGCCTTTGGAATATCGCGGAGATACCAATACCACCTACGACCCAACCGGACATGCGTTGATTGTAGTACTTGGCAATTTCGAAGAGCAGGAAGTACGGGATGAACAAATTTCCTCTCTTAAGATTGTGACTGAGTTTTTAGCTGATCAGGAATCTGTTCCCTCCAATAAAATTAAAACCCACAAAGATTACGCAGAAACCCTTTGCCCCGGCAAAAAGCTGAGTGAATATCTAGGAACTGAAGATTGGAAGAGCTTTTTGGGTGAGTTGGAGCAGGAATAAAAAACCCAATACATTATCTGCACTGGGTTTTGAATAGTTTTTATTGAAAACAGCCATTCTTGCTGAAATCATCGATGAGAAAGACTTAAAAAGATATTCTTACTGTGTTGAGACTATTGTTCTAATCTCGCTTTTAGTGCACTTTCTCCTAAAGAGGTCAATTGAACTATATTCTGCGTTGATATTTCTATCTCATATACTTCGATATTCCCGTTAACAGATGACTGAAATATCATTTTTTTACCATTTGGAGACCAGCTTGGAAAAAGCTCATAATTTCCAAGTTCGGTAATTGCTTGTTTATTAGTACCATCTAAATTTGCCACAAATATATCCCAGTCTTGCTTGCCTGCGGAATTATAAACTAAGCTTTTCCCATCCGGAGAAATCCGAGGATACACTTCATGTTCAGGGGTGTTTGTAACCTGAATATGTCTTCCTGATACTATTTCATACTTATAGATGTCGAAATTTCCATCTTCGTATTTATTATAGTAGATGCTCTTTCCATCGGGGTGGTAGACCGGACTGCTTTCATTCAATTCTGAATTTGCGATAAGCTTTTCTTGCTCTGTTTCAAAATCGTAGAAATAAAGATCTGATGAATTTCCTGACTTCATCTCATACACTAGCTTGTTTCCATCAGGGGAAACCGCAAGCTTTATTACTTCATAATTTAATGTTAATAGTACCTCTTCTTTCTTTGTTCTCAGATTAAGTTTATTAATATAGCTTTCACCTTGAGATGTTGATATGTAATAAACTTCTTTTCTATTAACTTCCACTTCTAAAGAAGTAATAATTTCATCCTCTGATTTGGTAAGCTGCTCTATGTTACGATTATGTATAAGATAAAGCTCGGGTTTCATGGACCTAGACGAAAGAAAAACAAAACTGTCATTATCTATATACTGAGGAGCTATACTTTGAATCGAGTTCCGGGTAACGTTTCTAACATTTGATCCATCAGCATCCATTAAAAGCACTTCCGAAAAGCCAAATATTTCTGAAGCAAATGCTATCGTTCTACCGTCCGGCGACCATCGTGGGAAAAAATCGTCCACTTCGTTTATTGTTAGTTGTGTAACCACTCCACTTTCTAAATCTTTGCTGTATATTTCAATATTTCCGGTTCTATTGTTTGTAAATAATAGCGTTTTTAAATCGGGTGAAACTTCATGAGAGAGATACATGCTATCATCACATAAAATTTCTGTTACATTGTCTCCTTCAATGTTTGAAGAGTAAATTCCTGAGGTACCGTCATCGTGTCTAACCGTAAATAAGATCTTCTTATCATTATCATAAAGTGAGGGCAACCCAGCATTCATTTCTTCTATAATTGTTATCAATTCTGATCCATCAAAATTCACCATCTTAATCACAGATCCATTTTGATTCTCCACATCAAAAACAATCCTTCCGTCTTTTGTCCATGTAGAATGATAGGCGCTCCTTTCGGTATCTCCATGATCTATAACTCTTAGTAATTCACCTGTTTTCCTGTCTATTACATGAAGCCGACTAATACCCCCTTCTACTCTGCCTGAATAAACAATCATACTTCCATCATGTGAGATACTGGGATGACTACCAGATAAATTGCTAATTCTTCTTTCTTTATTTCCGTCGATTGTAATCTCAAAAATGCCTGGAATAGGGGACGTATCTGAAGGGCGGTATGAATAAAAGATGAGTGATTCCCCGGTTTTATCCCATTTTGGATGATAATCGCGATTTGTATTTCTGAATTGTGCTTTTACAATTAATGGAAATATGGCCAACAAAAGAATAATAAGAATCAACTTAGTTTTCATAAAGGAATTAGTTTTAAGGTTGTTCAATTGTATTACAATTTAGTTCTGTGATTATCTTTGTTAGACCTGATTCGTGAAAACGAACCAAATAATACGTGTGTTAGGGCTTCTTTAATGTTCTATACAATCAGATGATTTATACTTAACAGGACTAAGTATCTCCATTATTTAACTAATGTGATCACCATAAAATAAAAAACCCTGTTAAATCAAAGACTTAACAGGGTTTAAAGTGGGCCCAGAGGGACTTGAACCCCCGACCAATCGATTATGAGTCGACTGCTCTAACCAACTGAGCTATGGGCCCATTTTTGACAAGGCTGCAAAGTTAAGACCTTTCCACTCTTTTTAAAAGCTTTTTATCGGAAAAAGATCGGAGCACCTCTCTCATATTTTACTTACAAAATTTTTTGGGTCTATTGCTTATTGAGACACCCGAATGTAATATCTTCGTTTCTAACTTAAGCCTTCCTTAATGAAACCAAATCTTCTTGTTCTGTGGTCTGTACTGGTCTTATTTTTATTTTCCGGTACAGTGAGTGCTCAAGGAATTTATCCTACTATTTCATATCCATCTGAAATAGATATCATGTGGCAGCTGGAGCAATCTCAGCAAGCAGAAATCCTGATCGGAGCAACTCGTAATTACGACTCTTCCATTGACAAACAGGTGGGTCTCGTTTATCTGTTTAGAAAAGAATTCGATGATTCCTTCGACTTCCGGCTTTCAGTAACCGATTCCGCTGTCCTGTACACCGATACTCACGGTCTTGGTACCTTATTCACATACCTCCCACCCCATGTATTCATCATGGACACTGTATTCGTTGTAGATGGGGAAACACTGGTTGGGCTGCCGGATGAACCCGATACAGAGCGTTCTTGCCTGCTCTATTGTAAAGGGGGAAATACACCAGGACGAGTCGTCTATACGGAATTTAAAACCTACGATGACAGCACTGTCATCGCACTTCAGAACCGTTCTGAATTCAATCAATCTTATCAGGATATCGTTAGGCTTCGAAATCGTAATGGAAACCTGATTCCGATTGATACTATGGTGACTGGAGATGCCTTACCTTTTTATCCTGAACCAGCATATGGATCAAAACGAAGCGAGGAGTTTTGGTATATACCCATTCTGACTGCATCTTCCAGTTCCCTGTTGAAGATAAATATGGAGACCCTGAATTATCAGCTTATTACTGGTCTTCCTTTCGCAGCTACCGATTTTCAGGTACTTAATGACACTTTGTATGTAATATCAGGTAATAACAGGATCGAGCTTATTGATCTGAATACTGGCTTTACTACCGGAACATTTATTGACGAAGCTCAGATCCGATCCACACACCCATCCTATGGCAGAAATGGGAATCAGCTCTATTCACCAGGAAGCAACTTCTTCCCTAATCTGATCACGGATTCTCTTCATATCTACGGCGGACTGGAAGTGGTGTGGGACCCCTTAAAAAATAACTGGGTATATACCGGCAGGGATTACAATCCTGATAAACTGGTATATCACGAAGATCCATATTTGTTTTTCCGTTCTGGTATAAATAATCGCAGAGACTACAGGATCGGCACCTTTGATGTAAAACCCGTGTATGCTTTCTCTTCAGAGCCGTCCTATGTGAACGGGCTGTTCCTAATGCGTGATTATCTGGGTAATTCCTATAACCTGAATCCCTCTCTGATCGCTACCAGGGCCAGAGAAGATGGTCAGCTGATCTCCGCCAGTGAGTCTTTCTTTACCTTTGAACCAGTGGCTAATGTACCCGTAGATTTCCGAATGGTGATTATGATCGATAATAGTTTCTCAGTTGGAACTGAACTGCCTCAACTAAGGCAGTCGGCTGTGGAGATCATTCAAAGCCTTCCGGAAGATCTGGAAATCGCACTTTATTCCTTTTCAGGATCCTCCCAACTACTGGTGGATTACACCTCAGACAAACAATTGCTCGTTCAGGCTGTGAACAATATTACACTAGGCGGAACCACCACCAACCTACACGGAAGCATAATTACTGGTCTCGGGCGCTGGGATAATACATATTCCGAAACCGGGCTCGAGCTTGGATCCATGATCGTAATTACGGATGGAGAGGATACTCAGGGGACTAATACTTCTCAAGACGTGCTTAACGCCCGTGGTGACAAACAGATAATCACTATAAAGATTGGAAACAGTTCAGCAGTGATTCAGGAATTCGGTAACGGAGGAAACTTTCGTTTTTCGAACTTTGGGGAACTCCTCAACGGCATCAATGTCATCACTAAAAGGCTAAATGAAGATGCAAAAAATATGATGTGGTTCAGTTATGCTTCTCCCAAGAGGGGAGATCAAAACAGGGTATTCACTTTAGAGTTTCTGGGTTTGTATAACTACAATACAACTAGCCGGGATGCCGGGCTATTCTCCAACATTCTTGAGCTGAGCTATAACAGTGCTAATTTTTCGGATATTATTCCCGGAGTATATGTGAACCGCTCTGTGTATGATACCGACGGACTTACTCTTATTGAACCCATGCCTGGTGACAGCTTGCTCCTTGAAGCCAACACTTTACTTCCCATTTTTCCAATTAATCATAGGTTCGAGCTAAGCTCTCCTTCCAACCCAGGGCTAACACTGCGAGTACTAGAACAGGATAGCAGTCTGGCGTATCTAAGCTTCGAGGCAGATATTCAGTTAGACGGAACGGATACTGTTATCGTCAGAGATATCGGGAATTCCTACATAAAGAAAATACCTATAGCTGCAAATGTGGCCACTTCTTTAGAAGAAAACATTGAACATCCGATAACTTTTGAACTTTTTCAAAATTACCCGAATCCATTTAACCCTGCTACAAGCATTCAATATAGTTTACCAGTAACCGGGAACGTTAGACTGGAAGTGCGAAATATTTTGGGCCAATTAGTTTCCATTTTGGTCGATGAACCTCAGGTTGCGGGAAATTATACTATCTTTTTTAATGGCTCTGCCTTATCCAGCGGAGTATATTTCTATACACTTCAGTCTGGTGATCGGACTCTGACCCAAAGGATGACTTTGATCAAATGATAAGACTTGTAGGTCAAGGCATAATAAAGCCGGAAATATTTCCGGCTTTATGAATAGTACTAAAACGTGGTAAGATTCAAAGTCATGATCAATTCAGTACTTATCACCAGAAGTATCTTTAACCTCTAGCTTCCGACCGAGGATGTAGATTCGCCCCCTCTCGTCTTTAAAACCTACATCACCGGAATCGTATTGCTCACTCTTAAAGGCGGTTTCAGAAGTAATAAGAATGGGCTCAGAATCTTCTCTGATTCCTTCACAAAACAGGGACACTCCTTCAATGGGATTGCCGCAACAGAAGTTTTCCATTTCAAAAGGAAGGGTCGTGCTTCTTCTTTTATAAGCAGAAATCAATCCTCCTGCTTCTGTTTGTCCATAGCCCTGGTACATTTGAGTACAATGAGGAGACAGTTTGCTGTATTCTTCGAATTTAATAGGATAACCTCCATACACCACATTGGCAACGAACCAGTCTTCGTCGTACAGTGCACGAAGTACCGACGGAACGGTAAGTAAATAATCAGGCTCAATATCCTGTACTGTTTTAATCCAAAGATCATGCTCTCCCTTCTGCGTGGTTATGAAAAAGTAATCACAATCTATTAACTCAGCCATCAACATCCAGGAAAAGCCTGCTACATGCCAGGGCATAGCCATCATTAGTAAGACATGATGAGACTCAATCTCAAAAGCGTTAGCAGAGTATTTCGCATTTTTTTGAAGGTTTTCGAAACTATTCCAGATACAAGTTGGACTACTGGTTGTTCCACTCGAAAATAATCCAATGTATTTGTTATTCGATGGAGGTTCTGGAATTACTAACTCCGTGCCTTCTAATTTTGGTGGAATAAGTAATTGTGAGCAAGATGCGCGAACTACCCTATGGATGATATCTTTTCCCGATCCTTCCAGTGATGTGATTTCGTAATTCATTATTGTATCATTTTTACTAACGAAAACTGGTTTCAAAATATAAGAGTCATTCCGCGGCCTGCCTTTGTTTGCAGGCAGATGCATGCCCGGAATCTGAACCTATTTAGAAATATAATTATGAACTCCAACCATAACTCGGGATTCCCGTTTTCACGGGAATGACTCTAAAAAAGTTCAAGCTCATTTCTCGAATCCACGATAACAATACCATCCTTTCAACAAAACAGTGTAAAAGAAGTGTTAACTTTGTGTCTTCGAACTGTTAATCTCACTACGCATCAAACTATGCTCACAAAAAGAATCATCCCCTGCCTGGATATCAAAGATGGACGAACTGTAAAGGGAGTCAACTTTTTGGAACTAAGAGATGCCGGAGATCCTGTAGAACTGGCGCAGCGTTATTCGGAAGAAGGAGCCGATGAACTGGTATTTCTGGACATTACCGCCACTCTCGAAAAACGCAAAACTCTTGTCGAGCTGGTCACCCGAATCGCAAAGCATATCAATATCCCATTTACAGTAGGTGGCGGCATAAAAACCGTGGATGAGATTGAGGAACTTCTAAAAGCCGGGGCCGATAAAGTTTCTCTGAATAGCAGTATTGTTCGAGACCCGAGTTTAATCAACCGGGCTTCTGAGGCTTTCGGTGCTCAGGCTATTGTTGCCGCAGTAGATGCAAAAAAAACAGGTGATTCCTGGAATGTGTTTGTGAAAGGTGGCACCGAAGACACCGGACTGGATGCCATCGAATGGATGCAAGAGGTAGAGCAACGGGGAGCAGGTGAAATTCTACTTACCAGCATGGATCGGGACGGCACCAAAGCCGGGTTTGATCTGGAACTTCTTGGAAAAGTAAACAATCTGGTTTCAATCCCTGTGATAGCCAGTGGTGGAGCAGGAACCATTCAGCATTGCATCGACGCTGTTGAAATTGCTAATTCGGATGCCGTACTCGCGGCAAGCATCTTTCATTTTAAGGAAATTGAAATTTCTGATCTCAAATCTGAAATGGCCGAAAAAGGAATTTCAGTGCGGGTTTGAGCTTTCTTTCAACTCTATTAAAATGATATAAGTCATCCCGCACGTGATGCGGGATCTGAACTAGCTACTCTCTGAGTGTAGGATATAAATCCACCAATTCTGGATTTATTGATTTAATCAAATCCAGTTTCCATTCCCTTTTCCACCTCTTTACTAGTTTTTCTCTTGTAATTGCTTCTGAAATTGATTGATGTTCCTCAGCATAAAGCAGAATTGTAAGTTTATATTTCGAAGTGAACTTCGAGCCTTTACCTTCTTTATGTTCCCAGATCCTTCTTACTAAATTAGAAGTCACCCCCGTATAGAATACTGACCGGGGAATATTACTCATTATATATACATAAGCTTTGCTCATATATAGTAAGATCATAAGAAATACTATTCCTTACAGATCCCGCATCAAGTCTGCCTATCGGCAGACAGGTGCGGGATGACAAGGTGGTGTGGCTAGGTTTGATGAGAAGTGCGGGATGACTGATTGAGAGGTTTGATCTGGTTTAAAAAATGTTCTGGATGATCAGCTAACTAATAAAAAATGAAATTTTATTTATTTAGTTATTTATAAAGTTTTACTTAAAAAAATAATGTATCGGTTATTACACCGAAAGCGCTTTTCCAAATTCGGTTTCAGGAATACACTACCAATTGATTTTCTGAACAACATGCTCACGCATCAAAAACCCTTATTTATTTAGTTTTAACGATGATTTTTTGAATCCCTGAACGTTTGACAAACCCAATTTTTTTGTGCTATTTACCTTCTCTCACTCTATGTAAGTAACAAGCGCGATAATGAACAGTCAAAAAAAATTTAGGTACACAGGCCCGGAGAGATCGGCATGTGGAGTTGGATTTGTAGTAAGCCGACATCAGGAATATAGCAACGAACATTTGCTGCAGGGACTTCATGCTCTTCGTTGTGTGGAACACCGGGGAGCATGCGCGGCAGACGGACTTACCGGAGATGGAGCCGGTATTATGACCGATATTCCATTCGATATGTTTGGCTATGAGCAAGACACCGTAGCCGTGGCTACCCTTTTTCTTTCACGGGATCGATCTAAACAACAAAAAGCCCTCAAGATTTTTGAAAGCACATTCGCTCTCTTTGGACTTGATGTACTGGAATACAGAGATGTACCCATCAATAGAGAAATACTTGGGAAAAGTGCGGCCGAGAGCGTCCCCGTAATTGTACATGCTGTAATTAAACGTCCGCCCCGTGCTAAAACTATGCTTTCATTTGATAAGCGTTTATACACCGCGAAACAGCTTACAAAATCGAAGCTATTTAACAGTAAGCTAGAAGACAGTTTATTCTTTACTTCCTTATCAGCCAAGACGATTGTATATAAAGCGCTAACCCAGTCGTATGCACTGGAAGAGTTTTATCTGGATTTGAAGAATCCGGAATACACTACCCGCTTTTGTCTCTTCCACCGTAGGTTCAGTACCAACACTACTACCTCCTGGGATAAAGCCCAGCCTTTCAGATTAATCGGGCATAATGGGGAAATCAATACGATTGCTGGAAACCGATCGTGGGCAAAATCCCGTGAAAAAATGATTGGCGCGGAAAAAAATGAAATTCTTACCCGGGAAGGAATCAGTGACTCTGGCAGCCTGAATGAAATGGTTGAAGCGTTGCGCTATCGAAGCAGTATTCCTAATGTGGAAGATATCCTGGCGATTTGTATGCCTCCTGCTACCCAGGGAAATAAGTTCTATAAATTCTGGAGCCGTGCGATGGAGCCTTGGGACGGTCCGGCACTCATCACCTATGCAAACGGTTACACTATTGGCGCTCGTCTCGATCGAAATGGGTTTCGACCTTGCCGGTGGGCACGAACTGAAGACCACTTCTACCTTTCTTCTGAAGCGGGGACGTTCAACTTGGATGAAAGCAAGATCGAAGCTAAGGGAACCTTATACGCTGGTCGTGGAGTAACCGTAGATTTGGCAAGTGGAAATGTACTATTCAGAGACCCAAGTCATTCCAGAGAAAACCACGATGCTCCTTTCGATGCCCGGGTTCAGCTGATTCCCGAAAAGGTTGAAGACATCAAAGATCGGTTTGAGGATAAAAAATCTTTGTTTTCTTTTACTGATGAAGACCTTTCGAAGATCATCTACCCGATGGCGGAAACCGGGAAAGAACCTATCGGATCGATGGGCGATACGGCACGGCTTGCCGTTCTCTCTACCGAGCCACGTCCTTTTTTCGATTTCTTTTTCCAGAATTTTTCTCAAGTTACCAATCCACCACTCGATTATATCCGGGAAAAGATTGTAACCGACCTGACCGTGTATCTGGGCAAAAAACCGAATATTTTTGAGCCGAAAGAACTGATCCCTCCTGCTCCTGCTTATGAAATCAAAAGTCCGTTTCTAAGCCTTGCACAGATGGATTACGTGTACTCTTGCATCGCAAATCGTACCGAACTGGATCGCGTAGTACCTTATGTAATCGACACCACTTTTAAGCGAACGCACGGAGTAGTAGGCTTTAAAGCCAGACTAGAAAAAATCGGGCACGAGGCTATTAAAGCGGTAAGAGATGGCCATACTATTTTAATTCTGTCTGACCGTGCAGCTAGTCCGGAGCATATTCCTCTTCCAAGTTTGCTTACGCTTCGCCGCGTGGTTAACTCATTAAATGATGAAGGACTTAAACTGAATGCTGCGGTTATTGTTGACACCGGAGAAGTAAAAAGCACACATCACGCTTCCTGCCTGATTGGTTTTGGAGCGCAGGCAGTGTGCCCTTATTTGGCTCTTGACGTAGCCCGTAATGATGAAAACCGTGCGCTCAAAGATTTGGATGCTGATACTAAAGAACGGAATTACCTGAAGGCACTGGAAAGCGGATTGCTTAAGATTATGGCAAAATCCGGTATCTCCGTTGTACGCAGTTATCAAAGTGCCAAGCTGTATTCTGCCCTTGGACTTGGACACGGAGTTATTGACGAATATTTCCCCGGAATCCAAAGCCCGATTAGCGGTTTAGAAATCGAACAGATTGCTGAAATGGTGTTGAAACGAACTGAAGAAGTTTCTAAAGATTCCGGCGACGATTTTAAGCCCATCAAAAGTTTTCAGTATAAAGAACATGCTCGTGGAGCTATGGGTGAAAAGCATTCTATGACCAGCTCCCGCACAAAAGTTATTCATGATTTAGTCCAAAAAACGGGACTCGATTTGAATGATATGGAGCTTTATGACGAATACCTGAAACTTGGTTTGGAAGACGAACCGGTTGCTTTACGCCATCTTTTCAACGTAAAAAAATCAGATGCGCCCGTTGATCTAAACAGTGTTAAAGCTGTTGATCATATTTTGAGAACCTTCGGCTCCGGAGCGATGTCGTTCGGGGCAATCAGTGCGGAATCCCAGCGGGATATTTTCCTCGCTATGAAAGAAATCGGCGGACGTTGCAACAGCGGTGAGGGCGGTGAGAACCCGTATTATTTTAAAGAAGGAATCGGAGCTTCGGTTAAGCAAATTGCTTCGGGTCGGTTTGGTGTTACAGCCGAATACCTTGTTTCCGGAGAAGAAATCCAGATTAAAGTGTGCCAGGGTGCAAAACCCGGTGAAGGCGGCCAGTTAATGGGGCTTAAAGTGGATGCTGAAATCGCCAAAGCGCGATACGCGAATCCCGGATTTGACCTTATCTCTCCTCCACCGCTGCATGATATTTATAGTATTGAAGATTTGAAGCAGCTCATCAATGATCTGAAACAAATCCATCCTAAAGGAAAAGTAAGTGTAAAGCTGGTAGCCGGAGTAAACATCGGTACCATTGCGGTAGGTGTTGCCAAAGCCGGAGCCGATTCCATTCAGGTTTCGGGAGGCGAAGGTGGAACGGGTGCAGCTTCGTTAAGCTCGATGAAACATGCCGGGCTTCCCTGGGAAATCGGATTGCTGGAAGCCCACCAGGCACTGGTTGAAAATAATTTGCGGGATCGTGTGATTTTGAGGACTGATGGCGGACTTTCAACAGGGAAAGACATTGTACTTGCCTCCATCCTTGGAGCTGAAGAATTCGATTTTGGAAAATTCTTGTTGATAGCGGAAGGCTGTATCATGGCGCGAATTTGCGAAAAAAATACCTGTCCAAGAGGTATCGCTACTCACGATCCTAAATTCAAAGCTAAGTACGTGGGTCACAAAGACCACATCGTAAAAGGCCTTACTTACATCGCGGAAGATGTACGACGTATTCTAGCCGACATGGGAGAAACTTCTCTTCAGGATATTTGTGGAAATACAGAATTACTTACCATGAATGGAACGCATCTTGAACTAATCAATAAACTCAATCTTGATTTAGGCTTCTTTCTCAATGCTCCGGCATACAGCAAAAAAAAGACACTCGAAAGTTTATCGGAGCCTATCAGTCCACTTAATACTGAACTGGTTAATGATTTAAAAGAATCCATCGAGAAAAATGTGGATGCGAAACGTGAATACAAGATCATTAATACCGATCGTTCGGCAATGGCAACCCTTTTCGGCTTTCTGGCATCACGACAAAGTGAAGCACGTCTTGCGGGAATCCGTGGAGAAAAAACCAAGGTTACTCCTTATACCGGAAAGATTGATCTGACTTTTACCGGAAGCGCCGGACAAAGCTTTGGCGTGTTCCAAACTAAAGATGTGGACATTCGCCTGATTGGAGAGGCCAATGACTCGGTGTGTAAATCGATGAGTGGTGGAAAAACGGTTATCGTTCCTCCTGCTAATGCGAAATACAAACCGGAAGATAATGCCATTATCGGAAACTGCGCGCTTTACGGGGCAACAGGTGGCACGCTCTATGTTCATGGACAGGCTGGTGATCGTTTTGCAGTACGTAATAGTGGCTCAACTGCCGTTGTGGAAGGAACCGGGCTCCATGCCTGCGAATACATGACCAACGGAACGGTGGTAATACTGGGAGCAACTTCAGACAATATCGGTGCGGGTATGACCGGAGGAGTACTCTACATGTATGAAGACCCCGGCTCCAGAATCAATAAAGATTACCTTGGCGAAGATGCCGTTTCAGAAGCTGATCTTTTCAGGTTAAAATCGATTCTGGAAGACTACTCGAAAGAGACCGGATCATCCAAAGCCGGCTATCTTCTATCCGATTGGGAAAGTGCCTCTGCCCACTTCAAAAAATTTGTGCCTCTTTCCCTGATTGGTGAAACGGAAATGGTGGAAGACGATGTCAAAGAAAATCCGTTATAGCCAAATCTGTGGACGACCACACCCATAGCAGAGTTTTCGTTGTTATTGTACAGCGATTACTTTGCGTGGGTTATAATGCGTTTTTTAGAACTTTTCCTGTCACCCTGAGCGCCCGGAGTTTTCTTGAACTTCAGCATCTCTTCGCGAAGGGTATCAAACTAAATCAAGGTACCTGAACTAATCTGAAAATATTTTTTTGTAAGACTAAAGTCATTGGCGGATCATCATGAATTCATTTCACACTCAAATTTACTGTCACCCTGAGCGCCCAGAGTTTTCTTGGAGTTCAGCATCTCCTCGCGAAGGGTATCAAACTAAATCAAGGTACCTGAACTAATCTGAAAATATTTTTTTGTAAGACTAAAGTCTTTAATAGGTCTTACAAATATGTCTAAAACCTATTATGTATATATTCTCAGTAACTCTTCCAAAATGCTCTATGTAGGAGTGACCAATGATCTGGAAAGACGAGTGTATGAACACAAAAAGAAGCTACGCAAAGGTTATACCAGCAAGTACAATTTACATCAACTGGTTTATTATGAGGATACCGATGACATTGGAAGAGCAATAGAAAGGGAAAAACAATTAAAAGGCTGGAGAAGAACAAAAAAAGCTGCGCTTATTGAAACTATAAACCCTGGTTGGAAAGATCTCGCAGAAATGTGGTATTCATGATTTTGAACCTTTTCCTGGTTTGATACCCTTCGCGACTTCTTTGTGTACCTTAATTTAAAAATTGAAGCGCTCAGGGTGACAGTATTAAGGATTTAAAACCCAACATTAATTTTCACAGTTTTTTTGATTCACAAAGTTAAATTGGTGAACTTTGCACCGCATAAAAAAAACCAAAGCCAACTAAGTATTCATGGGCGTTAAAAAGCAGTTAACGGAATTAGATTTTGAATTTCTCAAAGAGCTTGAGGATCTGATTTACGATCGTAAAAATGAAATGCCCAGTGGTTCTTATACCACCTCCATGTTTAAAAAGGGCGTGGATAAAATCGCCCAGAAAGTGGGGGAAGAAGCTGTTGAAACGGTAATTGCCTCCAAAAATAAAGGCAAGAAAGAAACCATCGCCGAAGCCGCCGACCTCATGTTCCACTTAATGCTGCTGCTCGCCGAAAAGGAAATCCCCATGCACAAAGTGGTAAAAACCCTCCGCAAACGCCACAGTAAAGGCAATCATAAGCATATTGGGGAGTGAGATTAATATAATAAGCCTTATGAAGTAGGTATTCTTTGCTTTAATCTTCGAGCAGTAAGCTTCCTTCTTATTAGATCTAACTTCTTTAAATCTGAATCAGATAAATCAGCTAATAAAATTGGGTCTGTAAAATTCAAGATTGATTCAACAGTTGGACTATTCTCCAAAATACTTTCTAACTGTTTAAACTCTTCATTTGAAATTTCTTTGTAGGGAATAACAGATTCTTTGAATTCATTAGGAGTCAATTCTAAAACCCCACCTCCATAATATCTCCCTTCTAATTCGGCCATTACGTACGAAAGAGAATTATAAAACGAGAATGCAAGGCTCCTAATTTTAAACTCCTTTTTCATATTTATCCTGTAGAATGAATCAGTAAATAAAGCTTTAGCACTATTAACAATTATTCTTGGAAATAAATGACTCCGCTTTAAGAATACTCCTTCTGGAACCCAAATAGAAGGAACAGAATACCATTTTTTCCTTGTTTTCATTTTATAGCGTTGGTTTAGTTTTGCCCTTTCCCCAATCTTTATGTAACGCTTTAAATTGGAATTACTAATAGAATCATTTCCATCCAAGTTGAGCAAGCTTATTGGTGTTCCTCGCTCCTCTAATTTTTTAATATCTTTTTTTAGAAGCCTTAGTTTATTCTGAATAAATACACCTTTAGAAATAATGGGACGGGTATA
This sequence comes from Balneola sp., assembly GCA_048058975.1. GTDB lineage: Bacteria > Bacteroidota > Rhodothermia > Balneolales > Balneolaceae > RHLJ01. Next base: position 71,887 of record JBLLNP010000002.1, on the reverse strand, counting down.
GTTTTCAAGATTATATTTCTGCTCTCTTTTTTTTGAAATAATAAAATACTTATTAGCAGCAGTAACTATCCCAACCTCGGCTTTTTCACAATAGTACTTAATTGGTTTCAGTTCTAATTCATCAATTTTGGATTGAATAAAATCTAGCTCCTGATCTTCTAGAACATAATTGGTCCATTTATCAAGCTTTGTTCTATGTATGTTACTATTCTTTTCAGTGTACCCTGGGATTTCTAAATCTGATAGTTTATCTACTTGATAAAATGAAACGCCTTTTCCTTGTGTATCATCATATTTTTTTGCCCCAATTAATACGATTACATCTTGTTCGATTTTCTTTCCATTTTCATCTTCAAAAATTAGTTCATTGAAGGCAAAAATTTCTATTCGCTCAAATTTGTCTAGTAAATATTCTCTTAACTTTTTTGTATAGTTCACCTGTAGCAATTCTGCTGGTAAAACAAAACATAAAATCCCATTCTCATTTAGTAAGCCAATCGATTTTATTAAAAAAGCTGGCCAGATATTCTTTGTTTCACCATAATCTAAAATCTCTTCTCTTTCTAGTTTTTTGCATTTTTCAATCTGATCTTTGCTTAAAAGCTTCTTATTAATATAGGGCGGGTTACCGATTACTAAATCATATTTATTTCCTTGGAAATCAAGAAAATCAGTACGTTTAGATATAAAGGATATTGAATGCTTTTGTAATTTTTTTTCAGCTTTTTCAAGCTCTTCTCCTGCTATGTCAATGATCTCTATAGAGAATTTTGAAAAAAAAGAATTAGCCTTTTTCTTAATAAAAGAATCAACAAATCGACCATCACCTACACTGGGCTCTAATACTTTAAAATTTGAAGGTAATAATCCTTTATAATTTTCAAGAATATGAGATATTAAAAAATCAGAAAGAATATTAGGTGTGTAATAAGCTCCTTTAGACTTATTAATCATTTTCTTCGAATATCGTCTTCTGAATATGGTATTGAATTCCTTAGTTCGCTAAACCTGGTACCCGATTGTGTAAGCATATCTAACGTTTGATTTAAAAATTCACTCCCTTTTTCTGTTTTTGATAAGCCAGATGAGATTAATTTTTTTGCCAACTCATTAAGCTCATTTCTTAATTTTAGAAGCCTTTCACTAAATACTTTTTCTTTTCTTTCTAATAAAAGCTGGGGTCTATTTAAAAATAATTTATTGATCATATACTTAGAGGACACACACTGACCATCAACTATAAAGTCATTTTCTTCGGAAATAAAAAAAATCTCTTTATAATCTTTAACGGAAGGATCATAGTAAAAAAGGTCGCAGTCATTTGCCGTTTCAGGATTAGATTTCCAATCACTTCCTTTAAAACTATTACAAATCGAACAACAGTGAAAAAGGTTTTTTATATCATTTTCTAGATTTTTAAACTCTTCTAAGGACTTTGGTCGGAAATGTTCAACATGGTAATTTCTAATCCCCCCAAAACTTGATTCCCTTATTGTGCAATAAACACACTGGGCTTTTCCTTCTTTAGATAAAAGTGGTTTCCAATCCCTATAAGTTCCTTTTTGTGGTTGCTGAGCCTCTTCCTTTGGAATTCTAAACCACATCATTCGCTCCTTCTGAGTCTTTTAAATACTTTTGAATCTCCTTTTTTAACGCGGCTATTTCTTCGATCTGTCCTTCCATCAAATCGAGTACTTGACTCCTAAATTCGATACCTGATGAAAAATGGGGTAAACTCAGAATTGCCCTCAAAGAGTTTAGCTCTTTAAACAATTCTTCATTTCCATTTCCCTTTGCAATTAATTCTGAAATTTCTGAAATACGGTTTAATCTATCTTGGTTTTGCTCAAAATAACTCTCTGAGAGTTTTTTGATAAGATTGAAATAGTTATCAAAGTTATTATCAAACTCATCTTGACCTAATATCAAATGAAAATTATCGAGAGATTCTAGTAACTCTTCTTCTGGAGCATAATTGCTTAGCGATATTATTGGAAGTTCTTTGTTGGACTCTCTGACTAACTCTGCTACTTGATGACCAGTATAATCTACATGTGACCCATCATCTAAACTGCCACCATATAATTTCTCATCGAGTACTAAAATTGTAATTTCATTTTCAAGAATCCAAGTTGGATATTCATTGATATCATTAAAAGGTTTAATTGGTGTAAGTTTCCAATTAGGGCTTCCATCTAAAGCAATTTCAAATTGATCATGTATTGTAGCGAGTTGATCGGGTTGATCATTAACTAATGCGATATTATTCATTTGGCAACCATATTTTTATTCGAGCTCCTTTGAGTTTTTTATCATTGCCTGCTAACACTTCACCATTAAGTTCTTCAACGATTGATTTAACAATCGTTAATCCTAATCCTGTTCCAGATCTCCTTCCCTTATCACCGACTTTAGTTGTAAAAAGTGGATCCCATACCCTGCTTATATATTCTTTTGCTATTCCTGGTCCAGAATCTGAAACACTAATTGAGAAACCTGGTTTCCCTTCGTGATTTTGTTCGTCGAATAATTCGATCTTTATCCTTCTTTCTCTTTTTGAATTTGGAACGGCGTTAAAGGAATTTGTCAGCAGATTTAATATAATTGACTCTAAATCCATTGGATAAACATGGAAATACTTTTCTGAAAGATCCGTTTCTATTTCAATTCCTAAAGCTTCAAATGCAGGTTTTACTTGCTTTATTACTTTATCAATTATGTCTTCTACGGATCTTAATTTCTTAACCCTTTTATCTTTTTCTACTCGTGCTAATGCAAAAACACCCCACCCAGCAATTAATTTTGCCTGTTTCTGAGCATTACTTAAGTTTGCTAAAGCATTTGATATTTTTGGAGGTGCCATTCTTAAAAACCCAAGTGCATTGTCTGTAGATTTTTTAAAAGTGTTAATCGCCCCTTGTGTTTCATGTCCAAATACTGCTGAGGAAATACCCAAGGTAGCTAGAGCACTTAAAATTCTTTTTTCTTCTAAAAGCTCCTCAATTGCTCTTTCTGTTTCTTTTTGAGCAATATCAACATTTCTAATACTTGTAGTTACAGAGCTACCTTTATAATCTTTATGTTCATTTAAATACTCCCTAATTTCCTCTAAATCTCTTCTTACCTTACCAAGACTTTTTCTAATATTATTAATGACATTAGATTTTGGTGAATTAGGTTTTAGTTTCCTTTTTTGCTTCACCAATTCCACGCGGTAAGATTCTAACAAAGTAACTGACCCTAAAACTATTTCCTTTAAATCTTGAAACGCCTCATTCTCAACAAGACCTTCTCTAGCTGCACTGTCCTTTAGCGTATCATTGCCATCTCTGGTTATAAAAATCGATCCAATAATTTGATTTGAACTAACTCGATAATCATCCCGAGCCACCCCTGCAGGGTTCTTAGCTTTTCTTTCATCTAAGCCAATCCAGTCTTTACCCATTTGAGAATTATCAAAACCATAAGGCTTTACAGCTATATAGTCTCTGTAAATTTTTACGCCATTATTGTCATCTAAAAAACTCCTAAGATCTTGTAACGAAAAATCTGTACCACTCAAAATAGATGCCACTCGGGGGAAAAATGATATTTTTAAATCTAATGGCCCACATCGTAATTCTTTAAAATTTCGATCAATTCTTTGATAGAATTTAGGCAGATCAAAAATCTCAGTAGCATTTAATTTCGAGTTAATTTTATTTTTGAAATCATATACTAATTCATTTTTTCCATCATAGTGAAGTTCTAACTCAATTTCTGAAGTTTCGTAGATTGCTGTTTTAATTTCTTTAGAATAATTTGGATCTATATCGTTCTTTAGAAAAATTTTAAATTCTTCATCTTCTGAAAATAATGGAGTAAAAAAAGAAAGCTCTTGATAGATATCATACACATCTTCTTTTGACCATTCATTTCTCAAATCCTCGATTAAAATTTCCGTTCCTGTAGTTCCAATCGTTTTACCATTATTAGGAATATTAATCTCAGGACTCTTTATTTCCTTCAATTCAATTTCAGATATAGCCTTATTGTCAACATCAAACTCTTCCCAATCTACCTCAATGCCTTGAATACTATCAGACTCTGATTTAGTAATCATTTTCATTCTACTTCCTAACCTGTCGGCCGCAATTCTCCCTATTCCTTTTTCGCCTGTTTTTCTTCTTCCCTTCTGGCTTCTTTTCTTTGACTTTTTTTCTGAAAAACCAATTTTCAACCAATTATCTTCTACCTCTTTACTGGTCATTCCGAAACCATTGTCTGAGATTCTGATATATGGGACTTCTTTATTCACAAAAATTTCAACTTCCACTTCGCTTGCATCAGCATCATAGCTATTTTTCACCAATTCGGTTAAAGCAGTAGTATGATTTTTTATACTCTCCCTACCAAGTTGAAGTATTAATCTTGCGTCAATTTTAAAAAATTTTGCCATGGCCAAATGAATGACAATTAATCAATTAAGTCAATTATTAATGACTAATTGTTTACCCGTGATTGTAAAAACTTCATTTAATCCGTCCCAACCACCCTCCTCCATTTGTTATATTACTGAACAGCAACTAAATACAGGGTCCAAATGGATAAAGTAATTACAGCGCTTTTGCTACTTATCGGAGTTTCTTTTTCTCCCGTATCGGAAACCGAAATTCATAAGACAGAAGACTTCAACATCGAAGACTACCAGTGGTTAGCTGGAACATGGACTGGTGATAGCTTTGGTGGTATTTCCGAAGAAAGCTGGTCGCTCCCGGTGGATGGTACCATGATGGGTATGTACCGCAATTATAGAGATGGAAAGATCGTGTTCTATGAATTTATTTTGTTGGACGAAACCGGAATGCGACTTAAACATTTCAACCCGGATTTAACTTCGTGGGAAGAAAAGAACGACATGGTGCATTTTCCTATGATCAGCTTCTCCAAAACCAAAATTGAGATGGAAGGTCTGATATTTGAGCTAACATCTGAGAATCAAATTCGAATCCAACTTCAGATCACCCAGAACGACGAAACACATACAGAGATTATTTCTATGAAGCGGGTGAAGTAAGCAATCTGACCAAATTTTTGACCTCCCTTCTATCCCCTTCCTGTCTGCTGAACATGAAGGCTTATCAAGTCAGTGGTTTCAGAGTGGAGTGAGATTTATTGATATAAAAATCCGAAACAGATATCCGTTTAGATCCTTCGGAGGTATCCTCAGGATGACTCAGAAAATAAATTCGGCCTTAGAATTGTTGGCAGTACAAGTGAGCTGAAGCTTGAAGCGTATCCGCAAAGATGAATAATTCCACATGGGCTCGGGCTTATTTTCCAGATAGAGAGTAGGAAGGCCTTTGGAATTATTCAGCGAAAGCGTCGTTAACCACCAAGACTTCGCAGCCTTGATTTTTTGTTAGTGGCGCCTTCCCCGTTGAAGAACGGGGCATCAAGGTAAAAGCAAGGAAGAAATAGCTCACAGTATCGAGACTGCTTCTTAAGATCCTGGATCAAGTCCGGGATAACGGTTTTACCTTACAATAACATAGTAAACCAACTCAGTGTTTTTTTACGGAGTTTTTTCCTCAGATACGGTTCTTCTTTTATAAACTGTGGAGCCTCTTCGGTTTCAGTAAAACCGAAGCGCTTTGGAAGTTTAGTATATAACGATCTAGGTGGCAGGCTATAGTTTCCATACCCTTTCAGGTATTTCCCACTTTCGAATGTATGATACCAGATTTTATCCACACCCAACTCCTGCTTACAGAATCTGAGTACCAGGCATAACATAGCTTCGTCCCAAAGTTGTACGTAGGGCTTCAGAAACAACGTGTAGTAATCCCTAAGCTTGGCGAGCGTGGTTCTTTCCATCAGCCAGTATGTGCTATAATCGCGACCACACCTCTCCCATCGCTCCAACATTCCGAGCATGCTCCGGGTTTCTCTCAGCCAGTCGTTCTGGATTTCCTCCACCAAGACTTCACCGGTTTCAAGAGAAATATCCAACCTTGCCCAGCACATAGTGTACCCTCCTTTCACCGATACCGGGTGAGCAGTGAATACAAAAGGGTGATCTTCTTCCTCCGGATTTATCAGCTCGTTATAGTATCGGTTATGAACTGCATCAAAATTAAGTTGCAGTACAAGGTTAATTCCCGGACGAGAAGTCTGATAATAGCTATCGTTTCTGTGGCGGTTGTACTCGCCCCATTTCGAAATCGTGTAGCTGAAACCCATTCCATTGAGATTGTCTGCCTTTTCCAGATCTGAAATAGTCAATGTATCCCTACCAATACCAGAAATCACTTTTCTGATTGGTTCCTTTTGCAAAAGGAATGAGAATCGGGATTGTTTAAGCGCTCCGATTTTTAATTCTTCTTCACGTTCACAAAGGAAACGAGCAAGCTCAAGAGCATACTTATCTTTAAAGTAGTAAAAATAATCCTTGTTAATGCCGAGGCATCCTTTAATAAATTGGTATTCTTCAGGTGTCAAAACAGCCTTTCGTTTTAGTTAATGCATTTGGTTTTTGGATAGGATGAGAAACCATCTGCATTAACCCGGGCTGCTTTTATAAAGAGCTATTCAGTATGCAGTTCAGGTGTAGAGAGAGTGTCTCATCCTAATAGTTTTGGTATCATATTTTTTGTCTCTTTTGGGTAAGTTTTGTTTGATTAAAAACATGAAGACTTCACTTAGTTATTTATTATTGTGGGAGTGGCAGGATTCGAACCTGCTAAACCTCGCGGCCCCGGATTTACAGTCCGGTCCAACTCTCCAGCTTTGGCGCACTCCCATAAAAAAAGCCCTGACAACATATTGCCCGGGCTTTAAAACGATAGTATTTCTTCAAATATCTACTTTCCGGACATACATTCCCCTTTGGACACCACATAATAATAAGTGCCTCCGAAATCTGGGTTGATATGTATTTCGAACAGTTTCATAATGATAAAATTCAGTTTAAAGTTAGGGGTGAAAAATCTGGATTCCAAAATCAAAGCGTTTTTTAGAATGATTCTACCTCCGGCAGTTTATTCCTTACCCATTTAACCAAGATTATGCTGGATATGATTCTGTATTCAGTATAACTCATAAAAAGAGTATTTTAACGAAAAATCGAAACTTAGGAGATTGCCATGAAAATAGATGTAAACTGGCTTGGTAAAGACTTCCACATGGAAGCTGGAAATGAAGAAGGTGGAAAAATCCGTATTGATGGTAATACAAATATCGGCGGGTTGGATGGCGGCATGAGTCCAATGCAATTATTGCTGGCTGCCATCGGAGGCTGTAGTGCCATTGATGTAATCTCCATTCTTGAAAAGCAAAAGCAGGATTTGAAATCACTTAAGGTAGAAGTGGACGGCGACAAACAAAAAACGGATGTTGGGTATTCAGAATACAAATCCATCCACATGCATTTTATTCTTTCGGGAAATCTGGATGAAAAAAAAGTGCAACGCGCGCTCGATCTTTCTATCACCAAGTATTGCTCCGTGTCCAAAGCCCTGGAAAAAGGTTCGGAGATCAGCTACGATTTTGTAATTACTAATAATTGAATTAGGAATAAGCGAAGCTACTAAAGCTTATTCCTAATTCTTTATTCTGATATTCGTAATTCCATTTTTTGGTCTCCCGCTTCTTATTTTGTATGTTATTATCGTTTAAAATTCATAAAAATAATGATTTATATATGGCTAAGTGCGAACTATACCAAGATGTTAAGGAAGAATGGAGATGGAGAAGGTTAGACAAGGACGGTAATATCGAAGCTCATTCTACCAAAGGGTTTGCTACAGAAGAGGCCATGCAAGACGGTAAAGACTGTAAAGAATGCACCGGCTACAACAAGAAGTTTTACTAGGTTTTATCTTCAATTACTGTATTGGGGAGTAATCATGATATGGGCTCTGTGCGTACCTGGATTCATAAGCCAGGGATGCCCCGGAGCATTAGGACGAACCGGAATTCCGGTACTTTCTTCGGTCGCAAACGGGATGTAAACCACATATCTGTATTTGGCACCTTCCAAAGTATTTGTCTCTGAGTTGTAGCGTACATCATCTCCATAATACACATGCAGCGCGGCTGGTTTTTCTGGCATTTGTAATGTTCCATTTAGGGCTTCTTCTTCCCGAATATCAAATATTTCCTGGGGATTTTTCCCTTCTTTTCTAAGTTCTCGTCCTCTGTTCATAAAGGGTTCGAGACTTTCGTGATAGCAGGAAACCTGGAACCTGGTCTTGGGATTATCTGCCACACAAACAAATTGATTAGTACCTTCCCTCAAAATGATCGGTTCTTCATTTTCATCCCAACCATACACTTTTGCCCCATCTCTGTATTCTTCAGGCGCAGCCATTGATGCAAATCTAATCTGCTCGTCCACTGAGTTCTGTGCATAAACAGATAATGAGATAGTGCAAAGGAAAAAAAGAAAAAAGTACTTCATTTATTTACTCTATTGTTTGTCTAAGGCTAAAACTGAATTTAAAATAACCTGTACCGATTTCTTATAAAATTCTTGCGGTATAGTTTCGAATGTATCCGTAGGTCGGTGGTAGTGTTCGTGGTCTTCTACTCCAAAATAAATAAATGGAATGCCGGCACGATGAAACGGACCATGATCTGAAGCAAATGTCCAATCCTGATTCCCATCTTCGGGGCGGTCATGGCCAAATAATAAACTTATCTCTCCGGTTTCTATTGTTTCCAGAGCAGGCTTCAATTCTGGATAGTGATATGTGCCAACTGCATAGAGTTCATTTTTATCATTCTGGGAAATCATATCCATATTGATATTCAAAACTACTTTTTCAAGAAATACGGAATCACGAACAAAAGCTCTCGCTCCATTCAGGCCTCCTTCTTCAGCATCAAAGGCAGCAAAAACTAAGGTATGATTTGGCTTTACCTGGGTGAAGTAGTCTGCCAGAGCTAATAAGCCGGATGTACCCGAGGCGTTGTCATCAGCGCCATTAAAAATCAGGCTGTCCCGTACTCCTAAATGATCATAATGAGCACTGATTACAATCACTGAATCGGAATCTCCTTCAATCATTCCGATGATGTTTATTCCTTCAACCGGATTCCCATTGGGTCGCGATAGAGAAAACTCATGGATGTAACTCCCTTCAAAAGCAGGGACTCCCATTGCTTCAAACCTACCGATGATGTATGCTCTCGCCATTGCATTCCCTTCCGTTCCAACCATTCTACCCTGCATCTCATCAGAAGAAAGGGTTTTAATGTCTTCAATAAGTTGGTCGGTATCTAAAACCGGAGCTGATTTTTGTGGGGCACAGTTAATCAGAATACCAGTCAGGAATAAAAATAAAATTGTCTTCTTCATATCGGGAGTTTTATAAATTTTAGGAAATACAAGGTAGCTCTGATACTGCAACTGCTCAATCTCTTTTTTTCGTTTTTACAATTTATGAACACAAAAAAAGCCTCTCCGAAATCGAAGAGGCTCTTAAAATAAATCAGATTCTTATTATAGAATCTTGGTAACCAAGTCTGCAGTTCGGTTTGCATAACCGGCTTCGTTATCGTACCAGCCAATTACTTTTACCATAGTACCATCTACTTTGGTCAGGTCGCTATCAAAGAATGTTTGAATGCGGGTTACCAATTATATCTGTAGATACAATTGGATCAGTAGTGTATTCAAGAATCCCTTTCAGAGGACCTTCTGCAGCCGCTTTAAATGCTGCGTTTACTTCTTCTACTGTGGTTTCTTTCTTCACTTCACAAACAAAATCGGTAAGCGAGCCTGTTGGAGTTGGAACACGAACAGCTCCACCATCTAATTTTCCATCCAAATGTGGAAGTACTAACCCTACTGCTTTAGCAGCACCGGTTGACGTTGGGATAATGTTAATAGCAGCAGAACGAGCCCTTCTTAAGTCTTTGTGTGGAGCATCAAGAATACGCTGATCTCCGGTGTAAGAGTGAATGGTAGTCATAAATCCTTTTACCACACCAAACGAGTCGTCTAATACTTTAACCATAGGTGCAAGGCAGTTGGTGGTACAACTTGCGTTTGAGTAAATCTCGGTATCAGCATCAATTACATCATCATTAACACCAAGCACTACAGTTTTAACACCGCCTTTAGCAGGAGCTGAAATAATTACTTTTTTTGCACCAGCAGTAAGATGCTTGCCCGCGCTTTCTTTATCTACAAAAAATCCGGTTGACTCAATAACAACATCAACTCCAAGGTCGCCCCAGTTCAGGTTTGCCGGATCACGTTCGGCAGTTACCTTGAAGCTAAGGTGATCGATTTTAATGGTATCTCCATCGGCAGATACATTCCCATTGTACATACCCTGTGATGAATCGTACTTGAAAAGATGAGCTAGAGTTTTGGTATCGGTGAGGTCGTTTACTCCAACGATATCTATTTGGTCAGCATACTTCGCGAGAATAGCTCGGGTTACCATTCTGCCAATCCGGCCAAATCCGTTAATTCCGACTTTAATTTTTGACATTTCTAATCCTGATTATTTAATGAATAGTTATGAATCAATTCTAACATCGGAACCTATCATAACTAAATAAAGTTCTTATGAAGACTCTAAAACTACCACTACTAAGCCCCATTTTCAATGGTTTTAGCTGAACTTATTATGTCTTTACAAGCCCTTTGAATTGGGAGCGCTTTTCTGGCTATATTACACCATGGTATTCGATGCCGATAATTAAAATTTTAATACTGAAACCCATTACACGTAACAATGTCTGACATCACACTAGAAAAATTCAAAAACGAAGAATATCTCGACTTTTCTGATCCTACCATCGATTCTGCCCAGAAAAAAGCATTAGAAGAAGCTCGAACTAATTTTGGAAAAGAATACGATTTATACATTAACGGAGAATGGGTAAAAGGAAATTCAGGAACTTTTGAGAACCGAAACCCTTCCAACACCAACGAAGTGATAGGTACTTTTCAAATGGCAAGTACCGACCAGGCTTTAGGAGCACTTGACGCTGCCTGGGTAGCCTTCGAAACCTGGCAATATACTCCGGCAAAAGTACGAGCCAAGTACCTGCTAAAAGCAGCTGATGTTGTTAAAAGAAGACGAATGGAAATTAACGCCTGGATGATCAGCGAGGCTGGTAAAAATTATCTGGAAGCAGATGCTGACACCGCTGAAGGTATAGACTTCTTAATTTACTATGCCTACGAAGCAATTCGCCTTGATCAAGGGATGCCGGTTAAAGATTCCTGGGGAGATGCCAACAAGACTATTTATATGCCGATTGGCGCCGGGGTTTCTATTTCTCCATGGAATTTCCCTTTCGCAATTTACCTCGGAATGGCTGCCGCCCCTATCGCTGCAGGAAATACGGTAGTTGCAAAACCGGCTCCTGACACCCCTAAAATGGGACACATTGTTGCGGAGATTTTTGAGGAAGTTGGGTTACCAAAAGGAGTATTCAACTTTGTGACAGGAGATAACATCGAAGTAGGTGAAGCTTTAACAACCAGCCCCAAAACTCGCTTTATTAGCTTTACGGGATCAAAAGCAGTAGGACTTCATATGGCTGAAATTGCAGGAAAAGTAGTTGAAGGCCAGCATTTCCTTAAGCGCTTGGTTTGTGAACTTGGAGGAAAAAATGCAACCGTTGTGGATGAGGATGCCGATCTTGATCGTGCAGCCGAAGAAATTGTAAAGGGTGCTTTCGGTTTCCAGGGACAAAAATGTTCAGCAGGCTCCAGAACTATCGTGGTTGAGCCTGTATATGACGAAGTGCTCAAAAAAGTAGTTGAGAAAACCAAAGCGTTGAAAGTTGGAGACGCGAAAGATAACTATCCATCTGGCCCGGTTGTAAACCAGCAGGCTGTAGATAAAATTATGAGCTACATCGAAATCGGAAAGTCTGAAGCAAAGCTGATGGCAGGAGGAAAACGAGCTGAAACCGAAAACCCTGGTTATTATATAGAACCAACGGTGTTTGCAGATGTGGCTGAAGACGCACGTATTGCCCAGGAAGAAATCTTTGGTCCGGTAACCGCATTCATCAAAGCAAAAGACACTGATGATGCACTACGTATCGCCAACAGCACACAATATGGCTTAACAGGAGCCTATTTCTCTAAAGATCCTAAGAAGATTGAAAAAGCGCTGCGAACCTTTAAAGTGGGCAACCTCTATATCAATAGAAAATGTACCGGAGCTTTAGTAGGTGCACAGCCTTTTGGTGGGTTTAATATGAGTGGTACCGATGCTAAAGCCGGAGGCCGGGATTACCTTCTCTATTTCCTCCAGCCTAAATCTATGACCGTTCGCCCGAGTGAAGGCGTGGAAATGAATGTACATACGTTCGAGTACGCTGCTGAAAAGTAGTTTTAAATTCGTGAATGTTTATTTTAAAGCTCTGGTTTATTTGCCAGAGCTTTTTTTATATATACCCGAAAATTCATTCTCATGCCCGATAAAGTTTTTTCAGAAGACGAAATACAATTGATCATTAAGCGTGCAGCTGAACTTCAGAAAGCAGAACAGGCCACGTCCTCAAAAAAAGAAAGTGGGCTCACCATGGATGAGCTTCTTCAGATTGGAGATGAGGCCGGGCTCGATATGGATCATATAAAAACAGCTGCTCTTGAATACCGGGAAAAGAATATTACCAGGTACTCGGGATTTACAGATACTCATATTTTTGAAGAAAGGGAAGTAAATACAGAGGCTTTGATAGATGATATCTGGAATGAGGTAACTACTGATTTAAAACACCATGTTGGTGGAGAAACCTTTGGTAAAACGGATGAAGATTACTCAAAAAAAGAATGGGTAAATACTTCCATGTCAGGCATTGAAACCGTAGCAAGTTTATCCAGGAGAGAACATGGAGTGAGGCTACGGGTTTCTCAACGGGTTGGCTTGGCAAGCTCTTTAACCGAGGGTGTGATGTATGGAGGAATACTCGCTACGGTACTTTTTGGAATTGGTCTTGGAGTATTTAAGCCTACTTTTTTTGAAGGTGCAGGATTATTTGCTTCCTTGTTTACAGTCAGCTCAATATTAGTTTATACTTTAGACGTTGCCTGGCGCAAAAAGAAACTCCGAAAGCTCAAAGAACTGGTAGACAAAATCGTTGATCAAATTCCTACTAAGGCAAGTGTTACCAAATCTAAGAATGATTCCGGACAGATTGAGATTGAATCAGAGGATGTTTATATCAATGAAGAAAGTAACAACTCCCGGTTGAAGAACGATTTAAAAGAATAGCTTAATCGTCCAGATCAATCTCATCAGGGGCGTCATCATCTGATACCAGTTCGTCCACATCGGGAGTATCATCTATGGTATCGTCATCATCATCTTCATCTACAGGCGCCGGTGCTTTTTCCTTCGCAGGTTTAGTTTCAGCAATGGCACCTGCTCTTCTGAGGATTAATACGATGTCTTCCTGTTCATTTTCATTTGCAATCATCATCGCTGTATCGCCATTACGATCCCTCAGATAAACATTTGCTCCCTTTGAAAGCAAGTATTTCACTACGTCTGCATGTCCGCTTTTTGCTGCTACCATAAGCGCGGTATGTCCCCACCGCTGTTGATAATCCACATCTGCACCTTTCTCAACCAATAGAGTAACGATGTCAAGGTGCCCGTTTCTAGCCGCTACAATCAGAGCCAGAGATCCAATTTTTGTACCTTTATCAAGAAGAAACTTTATCATCTCGATATTTCCGTTTTCAGCGGCCCGGTTCAGGGCTGTCCCACCCATTTTGGTTTCTATATTTAAATCTGCTCCTGCATCCACCAGGTATTTAACAACAGCAAAATGATTTTTCTCTGCAGCAACGATTAACGCAGATGCTCCGCTGCTGTTGATCGCGTTCAGATCAGCATTTCCCTTGTGAAGCTTTTTTACTTCTTCTAAATCACCCTCTTTTGCGGCGGTAATAAGTTCTAATGGATCCATAGAAAAGAAATTGTCTTTAAATTTTTTGCGGATGATAAAAAACGGTTTCCCTATCTCAAACTAAATTTATATTAATTTATTCTAGTATACCTTCAATACTATTCCCTTTAAGAAAAGTATCAGTATACATTTTCCTTTTTCCGGGAAGTTGAATTTCTAATAATTCAACGGTTCCGTCTGCACACCCTGCTAACAGCTTACCATCTTTGACTAATAATTCGCCGGGATCAATGTTTGCATACGCTCCCAATTTTGATCGGTACATATTGAATTTTTCTCCATTCAGGGTTGCCCATGCTGTTGGAAAAGGACTTAGCCCTCTTATTTTGTTATGAACGGTTTCAGCAGATTGATTGAAATCAATATGACAATCTTCCCGAAAGAGTTTTGGGGCGGGTGTTGCTTCAGTATCATTCTGTTCTATGCTTTTATAGGAGCCTGAGGCGATTTGATTGATCGCTTCAAGCAACACCTCACTTCCGTGTTCCATCAAGCGGGAATAAACTTCGCCTGTAGTTTCATTGTCATCTATCGGGGTTTCCTTTTGAAGGATAATCTTGCCGGTATCTACTTTTTCGTCCAGAAAGAAAATGGTACATCCGGTTTTTACTTCACCGTTCATTACTGCCCAATGAATCGGCGCCGCTCCTCGATATTTTGGAAGAAGTGAAGCATGCAGGTTTACCGATCCAATCCTGGGGATCTCAAGTACTTGTTTTGGAAGAATTCTGAACGCAACTACCACAAAAAGATCTGCTTCCAATTCCTTTAGCTTTCCGGCAAACTCCGGAGACTTTAAGTCTTCTACCTCAATCACTGGCAATCCTAGTTCCAGGGCTTTTGCTTTTACTGGCGTTGGGGCGGTCTCAGATCCCCTGCCCCTGCGTTTATCAACATTGCTGACAACTGCTTTAATGGTATGCCATGAATTGTGAATAGCCTCCAGACTTGGAATAGCGAAGTCCGGCGATCCCATAAATACAATATTCATTGATTTCTCGGTTTGGAATTAGTCAATCAATCCTTCGGCTTAATCGGGTACCTGGTTTCTCTTTCCCCTGATTCAATTTCTTTCAAATCAGCTTTATGCATACGTTTTCGAAATGCACTCAGGTAATCAATAAAAAGGATCCCATCAAGGTGATCGTATTCATGTTGTATTACTCTTGCCAGCCATCCGGAAGCCTCGATTTCCTGATCTTCAAAATTCTCGTCTTTGTATTTTACTACTACCGTTTCTGGCCGGATAATTCTGTCTGTTACATCAGGAATGCTTAAACATCCTTCATCCATTGGAACTTTTGCCCCTTTTTTCTCAATGATTTCGGGGTTAATGAAAGCCATTGGACCGGGTTTCTCTTCATCATCATCCAGCATGTTGTCGGCATCCAGAACAAAAACCCTAAGGGAAACGCCTACTTGTGGTGCCGCAAGACCAACTCCATCTGAGTTATACATGGTTTCGAACAAATCTGCTATGAATGCATGCATTTCATCATTAAACTCTTGTACCGGTTCTCCTTTTTCTCTTAATACAGGATCATTGTAGGTAACTATAGGTAATACTGGCATGTGAGTTAATAAATTTCGTCTAGATAATTCTGTAAGATAACGGCTGCGGCAATTCTATCCACACGCTCTTTTTCTCTTCGTTTCTTTTTTGAGACTCCGGCTTCGATCATAAGCCGCATAGCCTTAGTGGAGGTATTCCGCTCATCTGCTTTGTGAACCGGAATACCTGGAAATTCGTTTTCTAGTTTTTTAATGAATTCCTTCACCATATCGATGGAGCTTCCTTCAGAACCATCAGGCATAAGGGGCCAGCCCACGATAAATTTTTCTACCGCAGATTGTTCGGTGATTTTTTTCAGATGTGGAAAAACTTCTTCCGGCGAGAACGTGCCAACCGGAGAAGCAATCGTTTGGAGGAGGTCAGTCTGGGCGATACCAATTCGTTTTTTTCCAACATCAATACCGACCAGACGTGAATACTCCTGCACAGTAACTACGTTACTTCTTCTTAACGTCCTCCAGTGGCTGACGCAAGAAAGATTTTAACAATTTACTTGGTTTGAAGTGGGTTTTACGATGTGCTGGTACGTAAATCACTTCGTTTGTTTTAGGGTTACGAGCCTTTGGCTTAGCCTTAGTCTCTTTAACTTCAAAAACACCAAAATCGCGTATTTCGATACGGCACTCGGTATTAGCAGACATCATAATTTCGCGCATGGCTACTATTACGGAATCTACCCAAGGTTCTACTTTGATCATTGGTTCATCTTTTGCCTCAGCAACACGACGAACTATATCACGTTTAGTGTAAGTCATCATAACTTCTAGTCTTTAAGTATTAAAAGCACCTTTATGTGCTTGATTGTTGTCCTTCCTATTAATTCGCTGCTTCTTTTTTAGCTGTTTTAACCTAAAGCGAACAATGCAGTTAGTTTAAAGATACTTTAGGCTAAAATCTACTTAAAAGTTGTTAAGTCCCTTATTCGTAACGGAGTACGTTCTTTACTCCATCAACTTTCTCCAGTCTTTTCATAATCTTATTAAGGTGAGAAATACCATCTACATAAACAGTAATTATTCCCTCAAACATACCCTCATCGCTCGATACATTTATACTCTTCATATTTGTTGAAAGAGACCTTGAAAGAACATCGGTTAAGTCGTTAATCATACCTACGCGATCTTCGCCTATTACACGAACTGCCACCAGGAATTTATTGTCTATATTGCGCGCCCATTGCACATCAACTATGCGATCCCCTTCGGTTTTCATTAAGTGCTGAGCGTTATTACACATTGTTCGGTGAATTTTTACATCACCATTCCTGCTTATAAATCCGATCACATTATCCCCGGGAATCGGACTACAGCAATTGGCGTAAGTATATTTTACATCACTTATTTCTCCGTTAAGAATCAGAGATTTTGAATTTCCTAATGCTCTGGCCGCAGATATATATGTCTCCTGTATTTCTTCTTCCGATTTGGTAGTCGTTTCAAGATTCTCATCTTCAATTCTTCCCGTACTCTTGAATTTCTTAACCTCCCTAAAAACGACATTCACATCCAACGAGCCTAAGCCAAGATCATAAAACATCCCCTGGGTTGACTCATACTTAAACCGTTTAGCAATTTTGGTAAGATCCTGATCTGTGATTTCCACTTTTCCACGGGCTGCTCTTTTTTCCCAGAGTTCTCTTCCTTCTTCAGCTACGTTTCTTCTTTTTTGTTTGATGAACTGCCGGATTCTCGATTTGGCTTTATGTGTAACCACATCATCCATCCAGTCAGGATTCAGATTTATTTTGTTTCCGGTAATAATATCAACCTGGTCCCCATTATGCAGTTTTTGGCGGAGTGGAGCCATCTTTCCATTCACCTTTGCCGCCATTGCCCGCTCACCGATTTCACTGTGTATCTCGAAAGCAAAATCGATAGGAGTAGCCCCTTTTGGGAGCGTTCTTAATTCACCTTTTGGGGTAAACACATAAATTTCATCCTGATAAAGATTGAGCTGAAAATCTTTTACAAAATCAGCAGTAGAATCCGGACGAGGATTGTCAAGCACATCCCGCACCCAGTTCACAAATTTATCTAAGGTTTCACTTCCCTCTTCTTCCCCTTCTTTATATTTCCAGTGAGCTGCGAGTCCTTTCTCGGCAATATCGTCCATTCTTCTGGTACGAATTTGCACTTCTACTTTTTTACCTTGCTTGGTAATCACTGTTGTATGTAGAGATTGATATCCGTTCGCCTTTGGAACAGAAATAAAGTCCCGGAATCGTTCCGGTATTGGAGTGTACCAGTCAGTGATAATCGAATAAACCCTCCAGCAATCTTCTTTTGTATGTGGGTTTTCTAAAATGATACGAATGGCAAAGAGATCATAGATTTCTTCAAAAGGTTTTTGCTGGCGCTGCATTTTCTTGTAGATGGAATAAATATGCTTTGGCCTTCCTTTTATTTCGAACTTAAAATTCTGTTGAAGTAACTGACGCCCAACCGGCATCATAAACTCATCAATAAACTGCTCTCGGGATTCTTTTTTCTCTCTTAGCTTACGAGCAACGAACTTAAACGATGTTGGGTCGATTGCTTTAAAGCATAAATCCTCAAGCTCATTCTTAATATTGAACAGCCCGAAGCGGTGTGCCAGAGGTGCGTACAAATCCATCGTTTCAGAGGCGATTTTGATTTGCTTCTCTCTCCTCAGATGTTGGATGGTACGCATATTATGAAGACGATCCGCGAACTTAATCAAAATGACTCTGATATCTTCAGCCATTGAAAGTAAAAGCTTCATAAAAGCCTCAGCTTGTTTGCTGTCTCTACTTTTAAATACTCCTGCAATTTTGGTAACACCATCAATGATTACTGCAACCTCTCCCCCAAACCAGAACTTAATATCCTCCAGCTCTACTTCCGTATCTTCAACCGTATCATGAAGCAGAGCCGCAACAACCGATACATCATCAATATTTATTTCCTGTGCTACGATTTTAGCAACTTCTACCGGGTGATAATAATAAGGTTCTCCTGACGCTCTTTTCCCATCTTTATGAGACAGGTAACAAAGCTTGAAGGCACGACTTACCATTTGCTCATCTACAGAGTCCATGTGCATGATACACACCTTAAGCAATTGATCCAGGTCTTGTTGCTGGGCTTTTTCTAAGATGTACTCATCCAGATTGTATTTTTCTATGGTTGTTACCTTGTCCATCAATTGCCTTTCGAGAGAAAAGTATCGCGCTCTCCAAATGTACTTAAAACGTACGAAACAAGCTTTTTAGCTCGAATTTTTTTAGAAACTCAATGAAACTCCGAAAATAATCCTCCCCGTTTTTACTTCTGCTAACTCCGGCTCACTTAATGAGGTATCTGAATATCTGTATTCCACAAATGGATTAACCAAAGGAATGATGCTCACTTTAGCTCCGATAAGCCTGTTCCAGTAAATATTCGACTCATTACCTTCAGGATCTGATTGTAACTCCTGTGGTAGCGCCGCTCCTTCTGCTTTAAAATCCAGTGTTGTTGATCCAAGTCCTAATCCAATATATGGCTCGATTAATCCAACAGAAACACCACCTATTATCGCTACTCCGAAGTCGTAATTTGTAAGTTCCTCGGAATAACTAAAACCGTTCTCATCCACATTGTTTTCTTCACTAAAAAAACTAAAATGAGCCCGCATAGCAATCTTCGCCAAAGGAATTTGTTCTAAAAATCCTTTCTGAATCCGCACTCCGAAACCGCTTTGGGGGTCTTCATCTCTGAGTTCGTAAGATGCTCCAATTTCAAGTTGAGCTAGGGCAGGAATTGAGCTCAAGCCAACTATTAGCCATATCAAGGTGATAATTTTTTTCATCTGAACATCATTTTTTGATTTATCGGAATGTACGAAACCGAATTAGTAATCAATAACTTTTTAGTAGAAACTGATTGAAGTAGTTGTAGATTAAGTTGTATATTTGCCGATCTATAAGCCAATGTAAAGGAAGCCGCAGTGGTGGAATTGGTAGACACGTTGGACTTAAAATCCAATGGGTATTTAAATGCCCGTGCCGGTTCGAGTCCGGCCTGCGGTACAAAAAGCCTCGTAATTCATTGTTTTTACGAGGCTTTTTATATTTGGTAGAACATAGGTGTAACAAACTTAAAAATTGCTATAAATTCTCTTTATAAGTTTTGAGAGTGGAAGCCTACCCCACCACATTCACCATCTCGAAAATTGGTAGATATAGAGCCACAATTATCACACCAAGTATCAATCCTATAAACACAATGAGAATAGGTTCAATTATAGAAGTAAGACCTTCCACCATCAAATCTACTTCTTCTTCATATAATGTAGCTACTTGATTCAACATTTCGTCCAGGCTGGCGGTTTCCTCTCCTACGCTTATCATCTGTATAACCATAACGGGAAAGATTTTACTTGAGGAGAGAGAGCGATTAAGACTTTTTCCTTTCTTGATAGATGACAACATCAGACTTACTTCCTGCTCAAGAATTAAATTACTGGAGGACTTCTTCAGCACACTCAATGATTCTGATAAAATCACGCCACTATTAAGCAGAGTTGAAAGCGTACTGGTAAACTGGCTTACCAATCCTTTCGAGTACATTTCTCCGAAGTAAGGGATTTTTAACTTTAATCCATCTACAAACTCTCTGCCTTTTTGAGTTCGGACAAAATAGCGAACTCCAATGGTGCTTAGTAAAAGAACACCCAGTATAAAAAGTATGTTTGAAGTCAGGAACTCACTCACACCCAGAATAATAAGGGTTGGACCAGGCAAATCTGCTTCAAAGTCCTGATACATATCCACAAAGGTTGGGACAACAAAAATGAGTAAGAAGCTGACAGCTGCTATGGCTACTGTAATAATAATGGATGGATACACCAGGGCCATTTTTACTTTTTGCTTCAACTTATACGCTTTCTCTTTATACATAGAAAGCCTGAGCAATACCTCGTCAAGAACTCCCGAAACTTCCCCTACTTCGGTAAGTTGTATATAGATGGAATCAAAAATTTCAGGAAAGTAAGAAAGAGCTTTGGAGAGGCTTTTACCTTTTCGCACTTCGCTCCTGATCTGTGTAACGATCTCCTTAAGTCGCTTATGGTTTGTTTGGTCAATGCTGGTGTCCAGTGCCTTAACCAGTGGAAGTTTTGCCTTAAGCATTACGGCCAGGTTTCGGGTAAATTCTATGACCTGTTTCTCCGGTACTTCTGGAAAAAAGGGTATTTTTATTTCTCTGGATAATATACTAGTCTTGACTTTATCCGCATTTTGTTGCTTCGCTATAGATGGAGGTAATCCGGCCATTAATTTCTCCCTGCGTTCGCTTGTTCCATGGGCTTCCAGTAAACTGGTTTTCTTAAATTCAGAAGGAACTCCTGATCTATGTTTTTGCGGTCATCTTTTTGCCGGATTGACCATTGGAATAGTTTCACATCTGATTCGTTATTCCCGACTTCTAACATCAAGCTATCCCCTTCTGAGGCGGTTAGCCTTGTTCCGTTATAGTGTAATTGATTTTCAAGCCAACTGTATGTGTTTGAATAGTCCGAATAAACAACAGTTAAAGCAGTATCAGATACTGAGATATTCTCAGCGGCTATAAGGTCATTAAATACCTTGTTTTGCACGATCTGGTAGTTATTGTAAAACTCTACGCCTGCACTCCAGCTATTCATTTGCCGGTTTACAAATAAAAAAACTGAAGCTACAGTAGATAACACTATTGAAATGATTGTAAGAGCAATCATTAGTTCTACGATGGTATATCCATCTTCTTTTGTTAGTTCTCTGAATACCATAGCCTGGCAGTTTTTAGAGTAATCGTTGCTTCAGAAAGGGTATCATCTTTGAATATTTGCACGGTAATTTCCTTCAGATTACCACTATTCGCTATACTTCTTTTTACCCACCAGTCGGAATCCAACTTTCTCACAATCGTGGAATCATTTTGGGTTGCTAGTACATATTCCATTTGGTTCCGGGCATGGTTGAAACTTGTAATCTTGTCCTTTGCCAGTACATTGTTACCAATGTACGTAAGAAACATAGCAGAAGGAACCAATACAGTGAGTAAGATGGCCATAGCCACTAAAGACTCAACCAGGCTATACCCTTCATCAGAATAGACTATTTTATTCTTTAATTTCATACCAATCTACTAGTTCATACTTTGTGGAATCTGCAAAACCCAATGGGATGACAAAGCTTGGAGGGCGCTGGCTTACATCAATCGTAATATCTTTTAACCAATTAATATAACTGGTCGGCGACTCATAAAAATAAAACTGATGGGTAACCACGCTACCCAAAACAGTACCAAGCAGCTCGGTTTGACCTGCATTGAACACCCCACCTCGCACTGTAGCATCTGTATCAATTTTAACACGAAGCAAATCCTGAGTAAACAAATTTGTTTTTGAAGAGTAAAGAACCAATCCATCAATAATTGAACGCCCTGTAATATTGATAACTTCCCTTTCTCCTCCCTGATAACTTTCTTTAGATGAATACACCATACTTGGGTATTGAAGATACGCATCATCCCTGATTACAATACTACCCTCTGACATTACCTGGGCGCTAATGGAAGCACCACCTCCAATCTGAAGGGATTTCCCGGCAAACAGTAGGATGTTTTTTCCTGAAACAGTTCCTCCAACCAATAAGGTATCTTTTACAATGATTTTTGTAAATGGCCGGAATTGGTAATCACCATTAAGGATAAAGTTTCCATCTACAATGATGGTCATATCCATTGGAAACCCTACACGTTGATTACTGGTCCATTCTGTGTTTTCAGAAAAAAGAAGCGTATCTCCTTGTTGAAAATCTGTAGTTGGTGCCCCCCTGTACCCGCTTGAAAACCTGGAAATACCCTGGTTTTCGAACAGCGAGTTAAAGTGATTTTCCTGTAGCTCAAACATGGCGGTTTCTACCCGGGGAAATCTAAAGCTATCACTGAACGAAACCTGTTCTCCATCAAAACTGCCCTGAAAAGGAACCCCTTTAAAATTTTCTGCTTTTACAGCGGTGTTATATGTTACCACATCACCTCTGATTATAGTATTTCCGGTTACTGTAAGAGCTGAGGTGCTATCTCCCAAGGCAACTGCTTTTCCGAAAACCGAACCGCTTTTAGTTCCTGCCAACATTCTCACTGTTCTCTTCTGACCGGATACTTCCGCAGTTGATTGTACGTCCAGAAACCCACCAAAGGGAACAGACTTAGTAATCGTGCCTCCTTCTTCCTTTGTGATTACACTCCCCGGCGTCTCCGAAAATTCATTTACAGAAAAAGAATTAAGAAAACGAAATCCCCCTTCTTCTGCCGCGTATAATGCTTTTGTATAATTGATATCCCGTTGAATAAACCTGGACTGAAGTATGATCCCTGAAAAAATAGCCCCAATAAATAATGAAATGATCACCGAAATAATTAATACGGTTGCCAGGGCAGAGCCTTGTTCCTGATGTATTATTTTTTTTATGTAAAAAGTTATTCTCAAACGAATGATAATCAATCATTAAAACTAAGTATAAGCTTTAATTTAAACCTATAAAAAACTATACTAACGAAGCATATACTAATGATAAATTACCGGAGAAAACAATGAAAAAATTCCTGCTTTTTCTATTAACCATATGTACTACCCAAGCTACCTTAGTCGCTCAATCTGCTACCTACTCAACATTAAAGCTTACTCATACCATTGACCAATTACGATTTGAAATTCCAAATGAGAATCGTTACTGGATTATGGCAAAGCCTAGTACTAATACCGCATTTGGAATATACAGCCCCGATGACGGAGGTTGGTTTTCTTACTGGAAAACCGGTTCGGGAGATATGATTATGAATAAGGGAAATCTTGGTATTGGAACTTCTTCTCCTAGTGAAAAACTTCATGTTAATGGAAATGCACGCTTCTCAAATATTTTCCTTGGCAATAGTTCAACAAAACTATATGGTAACGCGGGTTATTTTCAACTTTTCCAAAACAGATCTGATTGGACCAACTCCACTTCTCACCCCATTTTTCAGTTTGACTATAACACGGATTACAATGACAATATTTATATCGCATCCGGAGGAAATACCGCCATCACAAATCAGCAGGCAATTATTGTCTCCGAATCAAAGGGCTTTATTGTTGGCAGAAGCGGTATAGATACTACTAATTGGGATAGTGGATTAAGCAGAACAGATTTCATGGTTAATCGTGATGGCAAAGTAGGCATTGGCACCACCAACCCGGATCAGGCACTTACTGTAAAGGGTAAAATCCATTCGGAGGAAGTGATTGTAGATTTGAATGTGCCCGGTCCGGATTATGTTTTTGAGGAAGATTACGCCCTGCCTTCTCTTTCTGAAATTGAGGCCTTCATAAAAGCCAATAAGCATCTGCCGGAAATTCCCTCAGCAAAAGAAATGGAAGAAAACGGAATTATACTTGGTGAAATGAATATGCTGCTGCTTAAGAAAATGGAAGAGATGACCTTATATATGATTGAATTCCGGAAAGACATGGAATTACTACAACAGGAAAATGCTGAGCTGAGGGCAGAGGTTGAGGACTTGAAGAAGCAGTAGGTTTCTGACCGTCATTGCGACCGTAGCGAAGCAATCTCTGGATAATTACTCAATAATAGAGGTTGCTTCGTCGATATTATTTTACTCTCGTCTTTAAAATTAGCCTCCTCGCAATGTCTGACTGGATTTTATTTTGTTCCTATTTTTTCTGGTTCCGTAGCTCCACAGCGGAAGCTTATATTCAGGCTCCGCCTGTTTTTAGCTTCCGCACTCTTACCCTCTTCTCATTTTTGGTTGAGGCAGAGCCTCCGGCCGGCGTTCCGCTGCAGAGCTTGGGAATGAGGTTAACGAGGTTAAGTAGAGTAGCAATTAGTCAGACGGGTAATGCATCAGACCAATTGGAAAAAAGGAACAGGTGAAAATGAGAGAGAACAACCTTCGCAAACTTTTGGAGTATTGAACCCAAGAGTTAAAACTCTTTCTTGATTATATTCGGGGCAGATCAAAACGCACTGATAAGAACATAAACAAGCAAGGATTTTAATCCTGCGAATACTGGAAGCAGGGCTTTCTGAAATGCAACACGATGCAGAGCTAAAGATTGAAGTCAAGGCATTTGCCCTTCATGCAAGACAGAGTCTTGCTATTCTTCCAGTTTTAAGTCACAGACTTAAAACATCTGGGAATACTGGAAGCAGGCTTCCTGAAATGCATCACGCAGCAGAGCTACGGATTGAAGTTAAAGCATCTGCCCTTAATGCAAGACAAAGTCTTGCTGTACAACCAGTTTTAAGTCACAGACTTAAAACATCTTGAGGAGTGAACTAAGTATTACAAATCTTTGTCTTTTTAGGTTTTATTGGAATTCTTTCGAAAGTACTTTTAAATAATTTTTTTTTTGAGTTCAAATATTCGAATTCAATTAAATAAGATAAGTCTTTATCAAGTTTATAATATTGTAAATCATGAAAAACTACTTCTATTGTAGCCTCTTCATTAAAACCAACTATGATTTCATCACCTGATTTAAATCTTATTGGATCATACATAACTCTTGGACTTACTTCCTCACCAGAATCAAGAAAAAGCCCTTTAAAAATAAAGCCATCTGAATTTACCCTTAAACTACCTTCATTGTTATTTTTGACAGAGAAATTTATGACTGAAGTAGTATTGTCGATACATTCTAGATCAATGATTTTAATATCAATATTTTCTAAAGTATTTAAATCGACCCAACTATTAAAACCAGAAAACATCAGAAAAAAAAATATAAATGCTAATCTCATAATATTTAAAATCTTACTGGAACTTGATATAACCATTTTTTCCAACCAAAAGACTTCCATGCAACTGGAACTAAAGGTGATGTGAAGCCATTCCCAGATCCTTTTGCTACTGCATGATAACCAATATTATATCTGCCTGCTTCTTTTATAGCATCATAATAACCAATAGTTCCATGAGGGTTACCAATTTCACCTGCACCTTCAATTCTAAATCCATTAGTACTACTTCCTGGTCCTGAAGTCCAAACAATAGACTTGTAATAATGAGCAGATTCATGTACAATAGTGCGAGTTACATGTTTAGGACCTTGTATGAAGTTCACTCCAGAAATACTTACATCTCCAGTTCTTGGATTAACATTTGAAGCATTTAAGCCCCCCGATGAGTTTTTCGTTGGAATATAACTTAATTTAGGCCCTCCAAATCTATCGACCCAAAAATCAAGTGCTCTTTGTGCTTTAGAAGGATCAACAACACCATTGGAAACAGCCTCCTTGGCAGCTTTTTGAAATGATCCAATATCTGTATTAAAACCAAATCCATCTCGTGTATTCTGAATTGCTTCAGGTAAATTAAAGAGAAAACTTGTTCCAGCAGAAGCAATCCCGGCTCTACCTGCATTTTCAAAAAATTGATCCCTATTCATTGCATTAGAGACTCCATTTGTTACAACTCCTTCTGAAGCTGCCCAAGCCATATCGGCTATCAAAGACCCACCCCCAATTTGACCTAAAGCTCCACTTACCCCCCCAACTATAGCTCCTTTTATCATCCCTTCATAGGGGTTTTCACCATTCATTCCTGCTCTCATAGAACCTAAAGAAGCTCCAACCATTATTCCTATTGCAATAGGAATAAATGCAAATTCCCCATTAGGGTCTATATACATAACTGGATTTCCACCATTATATCCATATGGTGTAGCATACTGCCCGGCCGGATCCATTACACTCCAGCGGCCGAGTGCGGCATCGTAATAACGGGCACCAAAATAGTGTAGCCCACTTTCTTCATCCAGCTCTTTGCCGGTAAAGGTTTCTTTGGTTTCTCCATTGGAAAGGTTAGAACGAAGCACCGCTCCGAATGGATAATAATCATAGGTTTCTACCATCGTATCGGAGTCGTCAATCACTTGCCGGGTAGAACCCAGATGGTCTTTTACATAGTATTTCTTTTTTACCTGTGGGCTAAGCTCCATCCTACCAAACAGATCCTGGCCAAATAAATTCCAGTATTTAATGTTCCCGTTTGCATCTGCAACTCCCAATGTGGTAGCACCATCCATAATGTAAAACTCTTCATGAATTACATTCCCTGTACTTTTATCTACAACTTTCGCATGCGTTCTCCATCCCTCAGAATTGTACCTATATATTAACTCTGTATCATCATCAACCGAGATAGTAACTGGAAGTTTAGAGGTTCCGTAAGAAATATGATCAAATGCTCCTCCTCCGGATTTTGTAGAGGCTATCATGCTTCCATCCAAATCGTACTGATAGGTAGCATCTTCAGCATCCCAGCTTTCTGGTGTAGTTGCTATTGCATCCGTTACGGATGTAAGTTTGTTGGTACCTGTCTGGTAGTTATAGGTTAGATTATCCAGTTGGGTAGAAAAATGATGACGGCTCAGTGTTTGTATGTTACCATGCTTATCGTAGTTTACACTTTCATTATTGTTACTTGCGTTTCCATCAAAATCCCCCAGAGTTAATCGATTTAGGTTATCATAACTATATAAATATGAAGAAGAAGTCGGTTGATTTCCATCATAGGTATTCATAATCATTTCGGAGATAGTGCCATCTGTATTGTAGATTAATTCTTCATAAAAATCATAATAACCGGCTATTATCTCATTTAATCTTCCTGAAGAATCAAAATTATAAGATACATCTGCCAAATCTACTCCGTCTATGTTTCGTTGTTCCATTCTACCTTGAGAATCGTAGGTATAAGTAACCAATGGGGTTGAAGGTCTTGTCGATGTGGTACTGATATATACTTTGATAAGCCTACCGAGTGCATCATAACTATAGAAATGATACAAATGTTGGCTCGTACCTACTTTTGTATGCTGGCGCAACACCTGCCCGGCATCATTATAGGTATATGCTATCTCGGTTCTTAGCTCCGGCTTATCCTGAGTTAATATCCATTTTTTGATCAACTTTCCTTCAAAATCGTAACTATAATATTTGGCCTGCCAGTCTTGGTCATTATTATTTACACCTGCACCTAATCCTTCTGCAATGTATGCATTAAAACTTGCTCCCTGTGAAGCGGTAAATCCAGGTTCCAGAATAATCTTACTTGCAGACTCCATCTTTAGAGTTGCATTCGTGCTAACCGAGTAATTGGTACCCGCAATAATATTACCCGGAGATGAAACCACTCCCCCATCACCTGATACGGTGGTTTCATCCAAATCTAACCAAGCAACCGATTTCCCATTGGTTTTATATGCTTCTGCTACTACTGCATTATCTGTATTTTCCGGGGAAATATTTCCGGTTTGAGAACTAAATAATGACCAGGGAAATGTACCGGATGAAGGTTTATCATCATAGGAAGTAACCGAAATATAATTGTTTTGATCGGTCTCCAAGCTTGAACTTACATCGGGATTTAGCCCTCCAAAATTATCCTGACCTTCACCGCTTATTAACGGTCGTCCAAAAGTATCGTACGAAGTAAAGCTTACCTTTTCCTGTGCCTTTTGCTGCTCACTTTGGCTGAATCTTAACCTGCCCAGTTCATCATACTTCATTTCTGACGTTCCACCATCCGGAGATGTTCCTGAAATCGTACTGCCTAAAAAGTCATTTTCAGCCGTTGATACCCAGTCTGTAGCAATACTTGGAGAAGGAGGAGCAAAATAGTTAGGAGGTCGGTATTCGCTCGTTTTTGTGTAAGGATCATATATGGAACCGCTGGTAATTTCTTCCGATGTTCCCACAGCAGAAATAGTTAACACGTTATTTCCCGAATAATCTGAAAAAGATTTAGAAGCCGTTCCACCCAAATCTGTTACCGTAGTTTTTGCAAATCTAACTCCATTGTATATCTCATTTCCATAAGAGTAATTAATGGTTTGTGCTACTGAGCCTACAGGTTTTTCAGATTTCACTCTGCTTAGTGGGTCGGAATAATATTCTGTTTCGCTATAGTTAGGAGACCGGGAACTGAATCCGGAATCATATTTTCCACCAGTATTATATTCATACGGCCACCAATTTTTCCATTGCCTTCCCAGATCATCGTATTCAGTATGACTTACCGAATAATTAGCACCATTCCAGCTTTGGGATTGAACAGGGTTGCCACTTGCATCGCTGAATGTAACTGAATAACCGGGACGGGATTCATTACCATGAATTACTTCTCCTAAATAAAGATCATCAATTATGTAATCCACACCCTGGATATTTGCTGTAATCACAATTTTGGAAGCATAATCTTCATTATTCCATGTAAAATACTCCCCTCCTCCGGTACTAATTTCTGCCTCAAAGAAATACCAGTTTGTAGTATTTAGCGCGAATGAATTTGTTGTCTTTACACTTAGGGTGTTCCCGGAACCATCCTCTTTTTGAAGGGAAATTGTAAGTGTCGGTGCTGATGGGGCCCAATTAATTTTTGCTCTAAAGCTTAAATAATACTTTTTGCCCTGCCATAAAAATTCAGGGTCCCCAATAAACTGAAACATTTCATCTGTCGAATAATTTGGGGAGAATACTAATGACGTATATCCCGAATAAGCATCCGAGGTGTCAGAACGTTGCGCTGCATCGGAGCTTGCTCCCTGCCATGGTATAGGCATTATTGTTTCTCCGTATTCGCCGCCACTGTTCCTCACCGCATTATGTGAAGGATAGGATGAAGAATAGGTAGCATTGGGACTTGAAATAACAAAATTACCCCCCGATTTCTGCCTTGATAACACGGAGGTACCAGTAGAGATTACAAAATCATCTGCATCCAGTATTTCCATTACCTGATGATTCTTATCTCTTACCGTTCTGGTTAAATACCCATTTACATCAGATTTTAAAATTGGGTATAAGTAGTCAGGGTCATACCCAACAGAAGTGGCTGTTGCATCATTTGGATAGATTCTGAAATTATCAATTTCTGCTGAGGCATTATGAATAATGAATCCAAAGTACTGCTCAGTAACTTCATGATTACTTAATAGTTCAGTAATTAAAACTCCATCTACATAAACTTTTATGGTACCATCAGGTATTGAAACCAATCGCACATGTCGCCATGTTTTCATTGAACCTGAAATATTCCCGGAAGACAGATTCATTGAGGTAACTCTGTTTAAACTAATTGCTCCATTTTTTTGAATTTTTAGCCAGGTTCCACAATCAGACCAAAAACATCCATAAGAAGTAGTTCTGAATTGAAATCCCAACCAATCTGTATTACCCCCTCCTGTAAAGCGTACGTCGAACTCAATAATTGAGGAGGAGTGATCTATTCCATTTTGAGTTTGTAAATACCCTTCTGTGCTACCTGATTTTGATACCTTCAACACTCCATCTTCATTGTTCCAAGTCCCACCTGAAAAATTATTCCAGTTTAAACTTGAATTACCAGGATTTCCTTCTTCATCAAAACCATCTGCTCTTACTTCACTTTTTTGTGCATTATTAAAATTTGCTATCGTTCTAGTGCCATCAAAACCTAATACTGAAGTTGTGTAGATTCCATCTGCTCCAAGTGTTTCAGTAGGATTTCCATAATTGTCTATTTGGGTAATTTCAGAAAATTTTATCCAATCAGAAGGTGTATCAGGACTTGTAATAGTTCCCCAATTCGATGCATTACTAAATGTACTGGAACCTGTACCTTTCCACACATATGATGCATGGGGAGCCCATTTTCCACTTCCCCAATCTTTCCAGGTTGAGACAGATTTAGAAGTTAATAACTTAGTTGATCCTGTTCTTTGAACGTACTCTCTTTGCTCTGTTGGTTGACTGATTATATTTAGTGATTCAAGGCTTGAATATTTTTCATAAGCATATGTTACCTCAGAGCTGATGGTATATTCATTGGTGCCATCAATATCATAATTTACACTTAAGGTCTTAATGGGAAGCCCATTTTCAGAATTATATTCAGTTTCTGAATATGTAAAAAAGCCATCTGTTGTATTTTCAGTTTTTCTTTGACGTACGTAATAGGCTAAGTCTATTTGCCCGCTGTCCGAAACTCGAAGAATCGGAACTTCTGTTACCTCCCAGTAATTCTCTGTTTCAGAGATTACTTCGTCGTTTGAATTTCTTGCTTCCGTTCGGTAAGAAAGCCCCTTAACCTGATTTAAATAGTTATCTGCATTGGTAAAGCTACTATTCACTGGATAATCATCGGTAGTTCCAGGCAAATCAGTATTACTTAGCCCGTTGAAAAAATATGAAACAGTGTACCCTTCATTCTGACTTTTAAGTCCCATATAGGATTTAACTTCATTGTACTGTGCTACATATCCAGAAGCATCAACAGTAGCCGTTGAAGTAACGTACTCAAATTCATTTGCCGAAGTTTTAAATCCGTTGTTTATCTCTACTTTCGTTACTGGATAATCTTTGATATCACCGGTAAATTTTGAATCATTAAACTTGAACAATTTAAGTTGGCTAGAATTTTCCATACTTCCCAGACTTGCATCGTAACCCACAACAATACTAGCCCCAACTAGAGTGGACTGCTGAGAACCAGCATCATAAACTGAATAACTACCTAAATCAATACTATTAGTTTCTACAGCACCATTTTTTACTATAAATGCTCTTGCTTTTTTATCGCTTAAACTTTGACCATTACAACTCCCCCCTGAACCATTACAAAGCAACGTATTATAAGCAACAAAATTAAATCCAGTTCTAATACTATTGTATTCTATTGCTCTTCCTGATGCCTGGTAAAGTGAACCTAATGAACTAGAAATACCATTTGGTTGTGTGAAATAAGGCTTTTTGCCGAAAATGAATAGGTTTCCTGCTACGTCTGTATATAGATATTCACCACTAACGTATGATACATTGTCGTCAATTAAGGTATTACTTGACCAAGAATTGGAATTGGGATTAAACTTAATGAAAGAACCATTTTCTCCTGTTCTTGGTAATAAACGCTTGACAACCAAATCTAATCCAACCGACATCGTATATGAGCCATCAGAGAAAAATGAGGTCGGGGCCTGAACCCAGGAATTCCCATTGAACCTGTATGCCCTTGATATATTCGTAGCTGATTGAGCAAAAAGCACCGTCTCATCGCTAGAAATGAATACTGGATCCCTTTCTAATTCAACCCCCAGATCCAAACTTTGACTTATTGCGTAAGACTCTGAGAGTTTCATGATATGATTGTTCTCCCCATTTAATGAAAGAGAGAATAATGAATTACCCGTTGAAATATAATTTTTGTCATAATAACCAAATCCACTTATTGAGCTACTCATGGAGCCTGCAGTTGAATTTGTTGACCCCCATCTACCCAGTTCATCTATATAAAAAATATAATTCTTATCATTAGAACTACTCAACTCATTCATTACGAAATAATTAGCGCTACCCCCTAAAAAACCATTATTACCTCCATAGTAAGAGTGAGTTTCATAGTTATCTATCCAATCTTTTCCATCCCATTTATAAGTATATAAATCGGAACTTGATAAATTAGATATCGCTATATAGTTTTTACCTAATGCTACATCAGCCTTACTAGAAATGCTTCCATATACAAACCCTGCAGGTTCAAAATTGAAAGGAGATCTACCAGTTAATATTGTAGCGTCCCAATTTCCTTTTTTTGTTTTATCATTCATGAAACTGATAGCTCTTCGCCTATATACGCTCCCAAATATTACTGATGTTGCCGATTCTATTTCATAAAAATCAGACACAAATAGAAAAAAATCTTTTTCTAAAAAGATTTCAAAATTCTGAACATCATATGTGCCAGTAGAGCTAATATTTATTATATCTCCGGTATTTTCAATAACTCCATAATCAAATTTTACCCATTCTCCCTCCCATGTATAAACCTGTAAATAAATATCATCATCAGGATCAGGGTCGGCATCATCTTCTTGTTTCCACGTTACTACAACATAATCTGAAGCGATAAACACTCTAGGATTATCATATCCTCCTGAAGGTGCACTTATTAGTTTTTCTCTGTCACTCTTGTTTATTGTTTTCTCAGAATACGTATAACTAACCTCTGCCCCCGTTGGATATGTGACCTTTTTTAACCCTGCGGGATGAGTATCATTAGAACTATAGTATGAAAATTTTAAATCCGGAAGAGCCTCTCCGTTTGGGTATTCATGCGTAATGCTTGTTAGCAGTCTTTTAAACTCTGGGTCTCCGGGGCTCCCATATGATCCATATCCAAAATCAATAAAGTACAACACCCTTCCGGTTTCATTGGTTACCTGAATACGATTTAAGAACTTAGATTCGAACTTTTCCTGGTAAGCATCCGGTTCATAATGTGTTGTACTTGTAAGAGGAGCTGAACTAATGTCCGGAATTGTACTACACCCGTTACTGCAGGCAGGTTGAGGGTTATTAATATTCCCGCTAGGGAATATTCGGACAAACTTTGTAATACTCTTACTGTTCTGTGAGTCTGTAACTGTAAGTTTTAAATTAATAGTATAACTATCATCAAATGGCATGAAACTTGTACTAAGTGTACTTCCAGTACCGCCATTGTACCATGTTTGATCCCCCTGATATTGATATTCCCAATTATAGCTAACCGTACCCGACGTATTTCCCACAACCGAATTCCAAACCCCGTTTTCTCCCTCTTCCAAAGCAGTTGGACCATTAAAGTCTAGGTATATCTCATATGGATCGGTAAGCTCCTGGTGAGGGTCGATATATTCATCAGGATGTTTATCACCATAAAAGAATTCTACTTCTTTACCTTCCGGGGTTTTAATTTTTTTTAAGTATGAGGCTTTGGTATGAGTTTTTGGTTCAACAGCATCCGGTTCTCCGAATCTTCCTACTTCCTCTTCAATAGCGAGGTATTCATAGCTAATGGCATCTCCCCAAGTATTTTCTACTTTCGATAAATTCCAGGCAATAGCATGTTGGCTTTGACCCGAGGTTCTCATACTAGAACCAATCCAATTACCCCATTTAACGCCCCATTGAATCACATTCCCAGTAGATGATTTTAGTCCATTTGTAGTTTGGAACGAACCGCCGTAAACAAATTTGGTTCCATCTTCTTTAACGATTTCCCATTCTTCTGTAGTACTGTTTTTGGTATAGGTGATTTTCCAAAACTGGTAATTTTTAGTCTCGAAGGTTCGTACCCCACCTGAGGAAGAAGTCATTATGAGTTCATTACTACTCCCCCCGCTTACAAGGTAAAAGTCATCATCATGTATGGTTCCTGTATTTTTGTGATCTACCACTATCTTGTCATAATCCATCGACCAGCCTAATCCGAGAATACTGGTTGGGGCTTCTAACGCCCAAATATCCCGTTGGTTTTGGATATTACTGTTATAAAAAGCAGATACATTCGCTGATAAGCCTCCTCTACCTGTAACCGTAAGCAAATTTATGGGCAGGTTTACATCCCCAGAATATAAATTAACGGAGTTTTGACCAGCTCCTTTCAAATCCGGATTCAGGAAAAAGGATTGAACCTCCGGAGACTGAGTTGACCGTTCCTGTGCAGTAACTTGTGGTACAACTGCTGCTAAAAAAGATAGCATTAAAATGAAAATTTTTAATTTTTTAATCATATCAACCTACTCTTATTTTTTCTCTTTTAACTCTTCTATTTCTTTTTGCTGAGCCTCATTTTCTTTCTTAAGCTCAATTACATAAAGGGTGAGTTCTTCAATTTTCTGAAGAAGTAATTTCTGAGTTTCTCCTAAAGATTGCCCTTGTTCTTCTACTTGTTGCTGAGAAGGGATATTTGGCAAATGCCCGTGTTCTTTTATAAAGGCTTCAACAAAAGATAAATCAGGTAAGTGATAGTCTGTTTTAAATACAAAATCCGGCCAACCGGTGGCTTCCACTATTACTTCTTTAGAACGGATAGTACCATTAACTTCCAGTTTATTCCCGGGTGTTGAGGTTCCAATACCTACATTGCCGTTGCTGGTAATATCAAGTGCATCAATTCTGGCTCCCCAACCAGTTTGTAAATTGGTGAGAATTTTCAAACCGTTATCTGAAGATAAGTATAAGGTCTCTGAAGACTCCCCTACATTGTTATTTACTTGCACTGAAGATTCGCCTGAACCTAGAGCTGTTAGCCCTCCTGCACCTAGTATTAACGAATTCCCATGCTGGTGTTCTTTAAATCTCATCCACGTAGTAGCGTAATTTGTACCCTGACTTATCATTGATGCAGTATGCCTGAAGTCTCCCGTTAAATGAAGCTTACTAGAAGGAGAAGTTGTCCCAATACCGACATTGCCATTAGACAAAAGGGTTAAAACATCTCCACCTGGATAGGTCGCAAAGTTCAATTGTGATTGAGAAGCATTAGATGAGTTATATTGATGATTTAAATGGAATTCTCCGTGATGAGTGGTGGAATTAATTTGAGTATTTGTAAATGAAATGGTAGAAAGTAAACTTGTAGATTCTAAGCTTAATATTGGACGAGTGTTAGAAATCTCAAAAACCTTACCGGAAAACCAAACACCTGGATTTGAAGTACCTATTCCTGCATTTCCCGAATTGTAATAAATATTACTGCCAGAAGTAGTCCATTGTGCTATCAGCGTTGATGAACTCATACATACCATTAATATTAGGCAAATTTTTTTCATTGTTTTCTTTCTTGAGTGATTATTTCCCTTTTAGTTAAAACTTTTTAAACAAAAGATTCAAGCTATTAACAGAAATACATTATGCTTAATACAAAGGTTATAAAAAGCTTCTATATAAATCATAATGAACGATTATGAAACCTAAATGAAGAAAAAATGCAAAAGGAACTTTACTTCCCAATGTTATTTTTTTAGTAGCCAACCCGATTATTGAGAGTAAACCTCCTAAAAGTATTGCGATATAAATAACCCACAACACTTCCCAAGCAGAGTACAGGCTGAGTACCCCTATCAGCTTTACATCTCCCCACCCAAAAATTAGCTTTTTAAAGTACTTGTTAGTTAACAGATTGAGCCCAATTAACACAACCATAATTAGCCCGGAAGCTGCTATATAATTGACATTAAATTGAAATGATAGCTGAATAACGGATAGAACTAAAGGTAGAATAACTAATTTGTTTGGAATAATTTTACTATATAGGTCTGTTACAGAAATGAAATACAGAATGGTTAAAAAGCCCCATTCTATCCACGAATTGATATCCGCAGGTTTCAGCCATAGCACAAAAGTATTCACGATCAGTACGGAAAAAATAGAGAAAGACCATTTACCTTTCTTGCTGGTAAGCTCCTCGATATTCTCAGTAAGTAACCCAGGATGAAAGAAGCTAAGATAGCTCCCTAAAACTCCTAGTGCGAGAGCTATGGAAACCTGAAGTACCACTTTTTAATCAGGAATGACCTGCTCTACATTTCCTTCCTCATCCACCTGCCATTTATTGAAAACCCCATCATTGTCAAAGTCGATGATAGAAGTTGCTGAAGCGATATATCCGGCGGGACCTGCACTTTCAATTTCGATGGTGTAACGAGCCCTCCCTCCTTCGGTAATCATCTTCTCATGCTCGAAGCCAATGGCAGTAAAGTCTGTAGCATAGGTATCATGCTCCAAATGATACACGCGTTGGAGCGTATGAAGAAAAGCCAGTTGTGTTTTTGCTTCTGTGGTTTTTGCTCTTGTTGTCACATTTTGGTACAGAGGAACCGCAATCATGATCAGGATACCTATAATTGCAAGAACAATTAGCAACTCGGTTAATGAAAAACCATCTTCAGATTCAATAAGTTGTTTCAACTGTTTTTTCATCGCTTCTTCTCAGTTTAATTTGAGTATAATATTTCTTTTTTGATATTCGAGAACTACTGAGTCCTGAACAATTTCTTTTACCTTAATTCCATCTTTGAATTCATCTCCATATTCCACGAAAAATGATTGCCCCAGATTATCGGAGATCACGGCCATTCCATCAAAGATTCCTGCCAATACAAGCTCCGGCATGTTAAATTCTTGCTGTTTTTCCTGTTGTATGTTTGCTTCTTCTCTAACTGGCAAAGATGTGCCCGGCCTTCTGAACGGATCTCTTGCTGAAGCCTTATAGGCATAATTTACATTGGCGGGAACCATTAAGGCATCCATATCAATACGTTGAACCTCACTGGCTACATAAGCAACGGAATCATCCGATAGCTGTGAGAAGTTAACTAAATTTACTCCCCAGATTGCAGCTACTACCACTCCGAGTATAATTTTACCTGTCGTTGTCTCTAAAAAATCTTTCATCTAGCTTCCTCTCAGGGTTACTGCAAGCTGTATGATTCCTTCAAGGTTTTCACTCTGATCCACGGTATTAATTTCAAGGCTTTTCACTTCAATCATTAATCCATTCTGTTCAACTTTATTTACAAATCGGGCAATGCCGTGATACAATCCCAAAATTTCGAGCGAAATTTCTTTCGATTGGTAGTCTTGGTTTATTTTATTTTCTCCCGGTTGTACACGTCGGATACTTACTGAACTTAAACCAGCCTCAATAAACAACTGTTCAATAATGGTAGAAAACTCGTCCTTATCAATTAACCGGACTACCATTTCTGAGAATCTATCTTCCAGCTCCTCTTGTTTTTCTTCTAAATCTATAAGTTGAACTTTCCAGTTTCCCATAAGCTCAATCTGTTCGTTTTGAGAGCTTAAAACCTGTTGCTTTTCGAACACTGTTACAACAAATGGAAGTAAGCCAAATAAGGTTGCCGCTAAAAATAGTACTACTAAAAGTGCACTTACCATTTTCCATATATGTACGTTTCCGGTACTCATGAGCCAGAAAATCGTATGATAATTTCAAAGCGGGTCATTCCATCCAGCGATGGGTTGGACTGTGTTCTTGGTGAAGCTTCCAACTTCTCTGACACCATTAGAGATGTCTCTTCTACTTCTTTAGTTTCCTCGAGTCTGCTCATAAAAACGGTAATGGAACGCTCTGTTGAAGAATACCCAACAGCGCGTACCAACTGTACATTTTGCAATGTATTATCCAGTACTAAATCTGTAAGCCATATATCATTCGGAATAATTGAGCTTATTTCTTCAAAGATGTACGCCACCGGTTCTTTTTGCTCTAGTATCGAACGTGCTTCTAAGAATCGGTCTCTGGTGAGAATCAGTTCCTCTCTCTTATGATTCACTTCCTCAATTTTGTCTCCGATTTGTTCCATGATCTGATTACTTTCCACAAGCCTGTAATCCACAACTTTATTCAAACCATAGGTTAATAAAGCAAAAATTACCAGTGGTGCAAAAAGTAGCACTGCCAGCCTTATAGCTTCTTTTTTATCATGATTGAGAATCCCTGTTTTTAACACAGCAGCTTCCGAAAAATTGAAGCTATCCAACCCCTTAAAAAATAACCGAACTATGAGCCCGGCGCATCTAATAAAACTCAATGGAAGCTCTTCTAATCCTTTTTTATCACCAAAAGGAATTGCTTTAATAACCGGGCGCTCTGAGTGCATCACCCCTGGGGTTATTCCCTCTTGCTTAATAGCAAGGTATAAAGGAATGGAGTTTATGGGCTGATCGGTAGACGCTTCTTCAGTTTGCAAATAGGAATGTGCTTCCCCAAGAATAAAGCCGGTTTCGAGTTCACCATCAGATTCAATCTGATACATATTTCTGATTAACCCGTTTTCATATATTGTCAGATAGGTTTTCTTACTGAGATTCTGGACAACGGATGACACTTCTTCAACGAATTCATGATTGTAAATCTGGGAGTGCCCGCTCTCAAGTAATCCGGTACCAATATATTGTGGGAATAGGTCCAGTTTAGATAACAAGTTTACATATCGTTCAATTAATGCACCCTCAGTAACTTGAAAGATACATCGTTTGCTATCTTCTTCCAGATGCACAATATGATGCTGAATAAGAGGTACCTGAGCTTCTGAAGACTCACAAATTTCTTTTACTTTTTGAACTACCCAATGCTCTGTCTCATTCGATTCTTCTGAATAAGGTATGTCTTCAATAACAACATCAATTAATGCTTCAGGTAGTAAAATACCCAAGTGAAAGGCTTCAGATTCAATCTGCCCCATCAACTCCTGAATAGCCCCAAGAAAAGATGCTTCACTATTATTATGAACAACTTCCCCAGAAGATTTGAGTGTTTCTCTCTTTCCCAGTCGATTAACCTCTACCCATCTCAATACCTCTGGGGTAATTTCGATGCTTAGTCCTGTATGCTCTATAAATGGGATCTTTAGCATACTTAGTATTCTAGTTGTCGATGTTTAACTCTTCTCTCAAATTATTCCATCGGGCATTATCATTTCCATCTCCATAAAATACATGAGGGGTAATAAAGATTACCAACTCGAATTTCATCATGCTTGTGCTCTTATTTCTGAAGAGCCTTCCTAGCAGTGGGATATTTCCAAGAATTGGTACTTTGTTGATACTTTCACTTTCACTTTCCTGAATGAGTCCACCAAGAATAATCGTTTCACCATCCTTTAAACGTACGGTTGAGTCAAGTACTCTGCTGTTGATTGTTGGAGGAACATCGGCATTAAGAGAACCAACCGGAGTATTAAATTCAGGATGAACTTCTACGGTTACATCTCCCGAAGCACTTACCCATGGTGTAATCTCAAGTAACACATTTGCTTCAATAGATTCAAAGCGTTGCGATTCCTGAGTTACAATTTGATTTGGGGATTGTAACGGGGTAGTAGAAGTTAAAAGGAAATACTGGGTGGTACCTATCTCAATACTAGCTGTATGTCCATTTAGTGTAGAAATCTGTGGACGAGATTGCACACTTACCAATCCTTCCTGATCCAAAGCCTGAATCCTGAAAAAGAAATCCTGAGGCATTCTTCCGAGATTTTGAATTCCAAATAAATTTCCACCGGAAGAGAAGGCGCTGTTTATATCTCTTCCTGAGCCTTGCATAGTAAGCCCCCCTCTTTGATCACTTCCTTGCCCGAATAAGATGCTAAATGGGTTAAAGAAACTACTGTCGGGAGCTCCTCCCTGAGCAAGGGATACCCCTAACTGGTACATGTCAGAAGAGTTTACATCTACTACCAATGCTTCAATCATGATTTGAGGTGTAGGAAAATCTATTTGCTCAATAAAATTCTCCAACTCTACGATAACATCATTGGTACCAATAACCATCAGGCCGTTTTGTTCTTTAATGACCTGAACGCTGGCATTCTGAGTAATACTCTGAGGGATCAATTCAACGATGACATCAGACCGGACATGTTTTAGCCGAATCAACTTGTGGGATGCTATGCCACTCGTATTTTTATCTCCAAGAATATACATCTCCCCCTCTTTTCTGAAGGTGAATTCGGTACCTCTGAAAATGTAAGTTAAGGCCTGTTCTATCGTAAGGTTATTTGCTTTTGCTGTAATGGTGGTAGTTGGCAAACCATAGGTGATCATGTTTACATCACTTTGATACCCTATTTCTCTGATCACATCCGTAACGGGCGCATTAACTACATCCAGACTTACAAGGCCATTTTCCATGGTAACCCAAAAATTGGAAGTATTCCCCTGTTCAGTTCCCGAAAATCCAAAACGGTCAACGATAAAGACCCCGTCTTTTTCTCTTAACGAAAAGCCATTATTGTTGAGCAAAATATTCAAGCCGTTTTCGAATTGAACGTCATTCAAGTATCCTGAAATTGTACCTCTCACTCCATTTCGGATAATAATATTCCTACCAGTGGCTAAGGTTAATTCCCGGGTAAGAATTGAGAGTTCTACTTGTTCCAAATCCAGAGAAAGAAGCCCATCCTTATACGTTATTAATGGCTGTGCAACGACAGGTTCGGGCACCGGGGCTACATACTCTCGAATCCTGAATACCTGGCCTGATTGACTTAGGGAAAGATTGTACTCCTGACTTATAAATATCAGCACTTCGATTACCGTTACATCCGACAATCTGAGCGTGAGCTGTCGGTTAATGCGGTTTTCTACAATAATATTTACATCGTACTGCCTTCCTAGCGCTCGCAAGAAATCCCGGGAATCGATGTTACTTACATTCAGATTTTCAACCAGTTGAAATAACGATTCAGGCAGGTTATTGAGATTGACCTGAACCATGTTGGAGTCGATGATGGATTCCAGATAATCCATGTATTGTTCCCGTTCAGAAATGATTGTTGAGTCTTCCGGAAGCTCTGTAACCTGCCCATAAATATTCACTGATAGAAAGCCAAAAATCAGGATATACTGGATGTTTTTTAAAGCGCTCATGTAACAGGATTCAAGTGTTCTTTCGATTGGGTAGAATAGAAAATTTTTACTGAACTTACACCCATTAAATTGATCTTTTCTAAATTCAAATCGTTTAGTTTTCATTTGGCACTATAAATAGTATAATAAAGTGCTTAAACAAAAAACCAACTCTTCCATTATGAAACGCTCAATTCTCTCCTTCATCTTTTTTACTCTAACTTTTTTTTCTCAAGATGTTGATGCCCAGTGGACCACTTCGGGTAGTAATG
Organism: Balneola sp.; assembly: GCA_048058975.1. Taxonomy (GTDB): domain Bacteria; phylum Bacteroidota; class Rhodothermia; order Balneolales; family Balneolaceae; genus RHLJ01. The sequence goes on along the minus strand of JBLLNP010000002.1, from coordinate 30,885 downwards.
TATACTATAATGCCGGAAATGTAGGAATTGGAAATTCAACTCCTCTTACTTCATTTAATGTTAGAAGTGTTAGCAGCGCTGCTATTGAATGGCCTATATGGATTGAAAACCCAAACAATGCAGAAGCTGTTACAGGATATGGTGTAGGTTTAAAACTCAAGCTATCCCATAACGGTGAATTAAATAAATGGTCGGGAATTGCTGCGGTACAGGAAGGTTCCTGGGCCAATAGTATGGGTCTTGCGCTATATGCAAATGAAGCTGAAAGAGTAAGAATAAGATACAATGGAAATGTAGGTATAGGTACTACTTCACCATCCGAAAAACTTCATATAGCAGGCAATTTTCTTAGTTCAGGAAGAATCACTACGAATGATGGAATAAGAGCAGCAAGACTTAGTGTAGATGCTGCTGGTTCTGGCAACCGAGCTTCTCTTGTTCTGGATAGAGATGCAACAGATGGAGTCGGGGTAGGGAGTGATTATTTAGCAATTATAAAAGATGGATTAGATGCCATTTTTTATAATGAAGGACAAGAAATGATGCGCTTTGACAACGGTAAAATAGGTATCGGTACTACTTCACCATCCGAAAAACTTCATGTGAATGGAAAAATATTGTCAGACACATTTCGATCAAGTACTGCTAATACAGAGTACCATCATTTTATAAGAAATGGAGTAGGTGCCGCAGTATATATAAATCAGGTTTCCACAGTTTCTAGTGAGCCTATACTAAGACTTTCAAGTGGGACATCTACCCCAAACTCGAATGTGAAGTTTACAGTTGAAAACAACGGAAATGTAGGCATTGGAACCACCAACCCCGATCAAAAACTTACCGTAAAAGGTAAAATCCATTCGGAGGAAGTGATAGTAGATTTGAATGTGCCCGGACCAGACTATGTGTTCGAGGAAGATTATGCCCTGCCCTCTCTTTCTGAGCTTGAGGCATTCATAAAAGCCAATAAGCACCTTCCTGAAGTGCCCTCAGCAAAAGAGATGGAAGAAAATGGAATTGTTTTGGGTGAGATGAATATGCTGCTGCTTAAGAAAATGGAAGAGATGACCTTATATATGATTCATGCACAGAAAGAAATTGAATCTCTGAAAAAAACGAATGCGGTATTGGTTGAAAAAATGGAGAGATTGGAACGTAGTAATTAAGCTTTGTCAGAATTGGCTTACGGGACGATTATACTCCTCTATCGCCTTTCGTACCAGGTCTTGTTTTGCAAAGAATGGAATCCAGGCACTACCTGCCACCACACCTACTCCCAGAAACGCCCCGGTAAAATCGGGGTTTTCTTTATCAGCCTGGGCAGAAATGGAGGCACCTGCTATGGCTATCCCTCCTATAACTCCAATCACCTGTACCGCTGTTAGTCCGTCCCGTTTTTTTAAATAGCTCATGCTTTGTGGGTTGTCGCTAAGCGCGGTTTTTAAATTCCGGGCGTTTGCCTTGAGTACCGGGCCTGAGTCTTTTGCAAAGTATTGCACGTTGTTTCCATTAAAGCCTCCTCCCATAAACATCATGGTTCCGTTCGGACCCGGCACCCAATTGTTAGAATAGGAGTATTCCATACGCTCGTATAAATCAATGTTGCCCTTTTCGGTACGCATTGCAAATTGGTTCCCTGTATTGAAACTTAACCCTATTCTTCGGTAATACTCTCCGTCTTTTTTATAAGCCATAACCTCGTTTAGCGGGTAATAGGTGGTATCGTTTATAATGATTCTGGAGCTGCGGAATAGTCGTTCGCTGATTTTCACCTCTCCTTCTACTATCGTTCCGTCTCTCAACTCTATGTAGTCGCCGGATTGTGCATATAACTGGGTTGAACTAAAAACAAGGATGAGGGATAGAAATACGGTTTTGTTCATGGCTCTCTGTATTAATTAAACACGCGGAAATATAGGAACTGGCTTTTTTAAATTCCTGTTTTATTTGTTGGTTAGATATACTTATTTCACGTTCCGTGGCTCTGCGGCTGAATCAGATTAATCCTGATCTTATTGACCAATATCCATCTTTGTGAAGCTACAAATTATGTCTTGTATGGTTGCATTTTTCTGGTTCCTAAACGATGTAGAATAGCAATTGGTCAGACGGGTAATCCGTCAGACCAATTGGAAAAAGACAATAGGTGAAAATGAGAGAGAGAACGACCTTCGCGAACTTTTGGAGCCTTGAATCTAAGAGTTGAAACTCTTTCTTGATTATATTCGGGGCAGATCACGATACACTGAAAAGAACATAAACAAGCGAGGATTTTAATCCTGCAAATACTGGTGGAACCTGCCTGCCGACAAAGGCAGGCTTCCCGGAATGCATCATGCAGCAGAGCTACGTATTGAAGTTAAGACATCTGCCCATCATGCAAGACAAAGTCTTGCTATTCTTCCAGTTTTAAGTCACAGACTTAAAACATCTGGGGGTTGTGGAAGGCACGAGTGGACACTCGCGCCAGTTTCTTTTTTATAAATAAGCTTGGACTAGTTGGGACGAGTGGACACTCGCGCCAGTTTCTGCCTTGAAGTCCGACTTCAAGGCCTTGTAATCTATCCAAATTTAGATCACCTTCAGCTATTGGCCAATATGCAGATACACTACCTGTCACGCTAGCTTCAAGCCCTCCTAAAAAGTTCCCTTGTATTGCTATTCCCCAATCACCTGTGAATTCACCTGCTACTATACCAATTAAGCTAAATTCAACCTGTGCACCAATTATGGAGAACAGAACTACTGAGTAAGGTAAAATCGCTTAGCAAGTTTTATAACTAAAAAGAAAAAAATAGTAAAAAAAACCCACAGCAATAAAAATGCAACCATCATAATCGTCCCTCCTAAAAGAGGACTTTCAATCACATCTTCATTAAAAGTGATTTGAATACTTCCAAAGTATATTATAATGAAACAAAGTATGGAAGCTGGACCAAAAAACTTAAATAAATTCCGAGCTAAAGCTATTACTAATTTAGAACTAGTTAATTTCAAAACTTTATTTTCCCTTAAGAACATAAAATAAATTATTTAAATTTAATTATTCGTTTCTCTCTATATTCAATTTAGCACTTCCTTGAAACAAAAGTCCAAAACCAAAGCTTCCTGAAGTTTCTACACCTAATTCATGCTGGCTATCGATAATTGAAAAATTATCACCTAATGTAAGTGTTCTTTGCTCAAAAACAGTAAATGGAGTATACCCAGGAATAGCAGCGTTCCCTCCCCATGTCACCATTTGATCTGAGAATTCTAAATGTCTTGAATTCAGATTAAATGAATAATCTACTTCATGTCCAGCATTTACGCCTATCCCTGGTATGCTAAATGATGCGGACTGAGTAAAAGTACCAATTGCTTTATTCTGATGATTAACTCTTGCGATTTTTTCAAGGGGAAACAATTCAGGTTGAAAACCTTCATCCCAAGACCAGCTTATTTCTACGATACCTCTAAATAAATCTACACTTCCCATATTTGCAGTCCCCCCAAAATATCCATCCAATTCTAACCCTCCCTGTAAACCTAACGAAATATCGTATGTTCCACTCATTACTATTCTATCATTTTTTATGGTTTCAGCAAATTCTGAAATTTTATGTTTTACTGTCTGATAGATAATCCCACAAAGTGGGAAACATGGATTGGTATTTTCTGAGAACTGACCATTAGGATCAATAAAAACAATAGGATTACCACCAACAAAACTATAGGAGGAATGATATTCACCAGCTGGATCAATAGCCCACCATCTTGCCACCGCAGGATCGTAGAATCTAGCCCCATAATGATACCAATCTAACCCGAATTCGTCTTCGAGTTCTTTGCCGTTGTAGGTGAATTTGTTTTCATCGGCGCCTGTGGCTACATACGACAGGGTGGGCATTTTGAGCCCGAAGGGATAATAACTATCGGCCTGGACCAGAGTGGCCAGGTTGTTTGTGCCAGAGGTAAAGGTAGCTCGTACATTCCCTAAATGGTCTTTTAAATCGTATTCGTAGGTCCCGGTGGTTCCGCTCATGCGAACCCGGCCTTCCGAGAATGCAAAGAAATCTAATACATTATCAGTATATACATACCCGTTTACGTAATCGGTGCTTACCCCCAAGGTGCCATTGGTATAGGTCTTCTTGGAGAGCTTGGTTCCAGCTGCATCGTACAGATATACAATCTGGTTGCCGTTGGTAAAGCTAATGACTTCGGGCAGGTTCATTTTGTTGTAGCGGATGCTTTCAATGCTTTTGTTGTCATCCCGGATCATGTTCCCGTTGGCGTCGTACTCGTACTCTATGCTGTTGCTGGCCCCATCCTTAAAACCTTCTAAGTTATACCCTCCCGTACTATAGGTAGCATTATCAGTGATCGCCTTAATCTGATTACCGGAATAGTAATAACTGAGCTGATCCATATTATAATACAGATTCCCTGCCCTGTTTAAAGTTTGGATATTCCCGTTTAAATCGTAGCTATAGCTTGTATTCCAGCCTTCATATTGGGTGGTCCATTCGTAGCAATTATTCGTACAGCCCGGTATAAAACGGTGTTTTCTGGCCAGGGTTAATTGGTTAAGCCCATCATACGAATAATCGTACCGGTGGCGGGACAGTGAACCGTTTATCATCGTGGCCCAATCCTGTGCAATAATATTGCCATTAAAACTGGCTACACTTAAGCCTTGTGCGGGAACCTGATCGTAGTACAGTCGGTACGCGAACAAGTCACTTCCCAAGCCTGCGGGGTTATTCACCTGCTCTAACCAACCTCTCAAGTGATATTTAAAATCTACCGTTTGGGCAGCCACCATACTGCCGCTTACCAGCTCTTTGTTTAGTTCTTTGGATACAAGCTGTCCCAGTTCATTATAACTGTTTTCTGCAATGAGCACTTCGGTTTGGCTGTTATTTTGCTGGTACTGCTTGAGCAGCCTGCCCGCATGGTCGTATTCAAAACGGTTACGGACCGTAGTCGTGATTCCATTTCCAACATGAATACTTTTGGTGCGTTCTACTTCGCCGTCAAAGTGGTACAGGCTCCAGCTTTTGTCGGTTCCACCTACATGATTGGTACTTTTGGTGTAAATGGTGCGACCGTATTTGTCGTAAAAGGTTACCCCTTCCAGCCAACTTCCCTGGCTGTGTTCATCGTAGAGGGCGGGTAGAATGGAATTGTCGTTTCCTATAACCACGGTTTGCCCGGGCTTGGTGCTAAAGCCGGGTTTTAGGGTAATGGTACTACCTCCGTTGCCTATATAATAGACTTCCGGGGCATCAAAGTTGTGCGCATCGTATTCAACGGCGGTGTTAGTTTCGATAACGGTCGGAAAGGAAAGTATCCGGGTTTTACTTCCTGTTACCATTCCATCGGTACGGATTACATCGGCTTCGTGCTTGCTGCGGTTGTTCCCGGTTAGCGAGGTGAATTCGGTGTTGGCTTCGAAGCTTTCGTCCGGTGTTCCATCGTTGTTAAAATCGTAATGGTCGTAGTAGGTTACACTCCATATTGTGCTGTTTTCCAGCTTATCCGGGAAGGTGCGAAAGGTGTAGCCATGCTGGGTGGGGAATTTGGCCTGGTCGGTTTCCCGGAGTTCCCAGGTAAAGCTGTTCCAGCTGTTCAGGTACGTCTGCATGGCTTCCCTGCTTTGCCGGGTTTGATCGGATTCTATATACGTTCCGGTTAGTATGGCCCGTCCGCGAATATCGTATTTGGTGAAGAACCATTCGTTGGTCAGGCGCATGTTGCCATCCTGGGTAAGTGCCACTCTTCCAAGCTTGTCATAGACGGTATAAACCGGTTCGGCTTCCGGAATCTTTTTCCAGACGACCCGGTGGTAGCCATCGTACTGCATTTCGGTAAGCCAGGTAGTTCGAATGGAATCAGTTGAAGAGAGTTCTATAGTATTATTACTACCAATATCCACGACCGCTTCGGGAGGGATAATAAACCGGAGGTTTCCAAAGTCGTCATACACATAGTAGGTGCGTACGGGAGTGATGGAATTGACAAATCCTTCTTTCAGGATTTCCTGGCCTTCCCGGTTGGTATATACGTAGGATTCGTTTCCGTTTTCGTCGGTGGTTTTGCTTATGGCAATAACGGACGGCTCGTAATATCCATTCGCTTTTGGGTTACCGGAAGTATTTACTTCCCAATAGATAATCTGGTCTCCTGATACATTTGCGCTATTATCAGACCGAATAGTACTACCGGAACCTGGTTGCCATTTCTGCCCGGGAGCTCCTTGTTCTTCCACTGTCCGTAATGGAGATTTCTCCATGATTGTTCTGGAATAAGGGTGTGAGTTGGAGGTAACATTATTCCCCTGAGCCACACAGGACCCTCCTGAACAGTAGTACTCCATTTGCGCTTCTATAGCAAAATTTCTGTATGCGCCGGATGTAGTAGCTAGTATAAACGGAAGATACTGGATGTCTTTCTGACCGAGTTCATCATAGTCATGAACGTTAATTACATCCTTCTGATTGGGTGCGGCTTTAATGGCAACGCTTTGCCGGGATTTGCCGGTGCCATCCACATATCCCACACTTTGCACTTTTTCATCCACCGCCAATGAACTGATCTGACTGATTGTACTTATAGGTATTTTGATGGAAGTACTTTTTGCGGAGTTTAGGGTGAAGGATTCCGGGTTTGGTACTTCAATGGTAAATTTTCCATTCTGAATACCAGTAACAGAAGATGAGTTGTCCTTAACGTACACTTCAAAATCATTATCCAGATGAAAATTGGATGGAATATTCCATTGATAACTGTTACCCATCGTACTGTTTACGATGGTCCAGGAATTATCTTCATCCTCAACCCACACTTTAAAACTTGAAACGTTATAATTGGCCGACCAGCGGATTACCGGCTTAGCGCCCTGTTCAAAAATCAAGTTGTCAAAAGGGTATGTTACAATTATACGTTTTGGCTCTATGGTAAAAGTAGCAGATTCCTCTGTAACCGATCCGCCGGTAATCTGAATCTTATAGTCTCCCTCCGCTTGCCCTCCCGGAATAGTCCAATCGCCATTTCCATCGAGCGTAATAGTAGTTAAACTATTATCGGAAAGCTTCTTTAATTTAAATGCTAACGAAGATTGATTGGTAGAGTAGTCAACCGAAATTTTACTACCATTGGTATATACTCCCGAGGTTGGAGAAGTAATATCAATATAGGGGCCCCGGTTAATGGTAAAGTTATCGCTATAATCAAAATCGCCATAAATAAAGTTTTGATCCTGATCTTGCCCATTGATTTCAGTTACTTTGACACGAAACGTACCATTGAAATCTGGTCCATTAGTAACTACCCATGATGTACTTTCATTACCTGTAGTAAATGTGTAAAAACCATTTATCAAATAGGTTGTTGATGTAGTTACATTCTGTAACAAGATTTCATAACCCGTAACACCTTGAGGAGCTAGTTGTATCCAATTAACTGCACATGATTGCCCCCCGGTACAGACCGTAGAACTTGTAGGCACATTAACAGAGATAGATTGAGCATTAACACTCATTGAAATACTTATCATAAATAAAATCAAAAAGTGGATTATTATGCTTGAAGAGGACTTTATTTTTATGCTATTAATCATCGTTCTATTCCCCCTCATTCTACGTTATAAATTGTTTCAATTACTTCATACTGATTATTGTCATAATCGGTAACCACTAATCTGATATCAACAGATCCACTTGACCCTGAGGTTGCCTGTCCAACGTTTAACATGTCGCTACTGGCGTTATTAATTAAACTCCAAGCAGACCCAGAATTAGGTCTTTTATACCACACATAGGTATAAGGCTCAGTGCCTCCTGTGACACTTGCTTTAGCATATACTCTAATAAAAGCCTCACCAACTCCTGTTGGTTCTTCTACCTCGGTAAATCCTTCGTCTGAGTCTCCATAAAAGGCCGTCCTCAGAATCGTAAGTTGTGCTGAAAGTCCTCCGGTAACTTTAATGATTCTAGTGGTACGCCTTGTAATATTATTATTATCTGTAAAAGCAACACTTACATTATATTTACCAGGTTCTGAATAGCTGTGAGAGGGTGCAGTAGAGGATGTTTCAATACCAATTCCATCCCCAAAACTCCACTTATAATCACCATTAACAGAAATACCTGATTTTAGCGCCAGCAAACTAAAATTAATCGTTTCGTCAGGATCATAGTAAACCTCGTCGGTAGATATATAATGTTCCTGACCATATACATATTCGTTGGTTTGAAGTAGGTTTTTATCCTGATCACGAACCCCAATCAGTCTCCCACCGTCATCATATTCATAAAATGAAGTCCGATGGTCAGGACCGGTCATTGCCGTGACTTTCCACGTGAGTGGATCATATGCGAAATAACTGATGGATGCATATTCCGGGATTATTGTAATATCATCTACGTCTATAGGATCATAAGCAATAATATTCTCTCCTGCAGACGCTTTGATTTGTATAAAACCCCAATCACTACCAAGTGTAGCGGGTATATTTACCCCGTTAATATCTCCTGTACCTGATGACCTATACCAAATGCCTACCTTATATCCTCCTCCAAATAATGGAGTATTTGTAGGTGAGGTAGCAATAATACCATCCAACTGCGATCCATATTTCCTTCCTGTACGTGCATTGCTACTTCCTGCTCCTAGATTATCCTCATAATCTATATATTTAATTTCATTTAATCTGGCATTACTAATTACAGCTTTTACCAAACTAAAATTTTGAGCATCATATATAACCGATTGAAATGTGCCGTCTTCATTAGTTGTTTCTATTGCATGACCATATTCATCATAGCTTACAATATTCGAGGTTTTTTTCCATGGAAATGAAGTTGTAACAGCTGGATAGGAATTCGTGGTTACCCCTAGACTATCTTCAGGGAATGCCTGATATATACTATCAGCTATAAACGAATAGCTATCGTTTTTTCTCCATATACTGTATGAAATACCCGGCCAGGTATCAGACCATGTAGTTATAGAAGAAGACAGTACATCAGAATTTGGGAAATTATAAGCTTTAAGATCAGCATCAATATCAACATCCCCGAAATCAAAATCTGATTTATAGGTTGTTTGCTGAAACGACTGAGTTAGCATGTTCTTTGTTTTCATCCCGGAATATTTCCACCATGCCGGGGTAGTTTTAGAAATAGTCACCTCATCATTAGTAGAGGATTGTTGAACACTAACTATTGGAGTTCCGGAATAGGCATCATACCCAATTGTCTTCCCTTTACTAATCAGGAGACTGCTCGGAGTACCAGAAGTAGTACTGTTATAAAAATATTCCGTGTCTGTTTGACCTGTTCCAAATACATTTAAATAGGTATGCTCAATTCCTTTATCAAAGAACCCTCCTCCATCTTTTTCTACCCTGGAAACGTGTTTTTGCTGTGTTACACCTAATGGTTTATTGGGTGAATTCTCCTGAGTATTTTCTCCGGTATACACATTTGCTACGTCCAATAACTCATCGCTATACGCATATAAGGTTTCTGTTCTTTTCAGAGGCCTGAATTTCGTAGCTGAGTTATCCTGGTACTGTTCAAAATAAGCCACTGATTTAGGTTTGCCATAGATACCCGAGTTGTCAATTACATAAAAATGGTTCTCAGAGTAGTCTGGTTCATAAGGGAAGTCCTTAGCTGTATAAAATTCGTATTCGGTCATTCCCGAAACAGGCTCAAGGTTTTCGTTTAAGTTTAACACCTGTACTTTTGAATATATTACTCCTGGATTTGGCCTGCCATAGGATGCTTTATGATCCATAAAAACAGACTGGTATAACTCTCTCATGTCCGCATTAGTAGCAACTTGTGCATCTGCTTCCAGCTCAATATAGTCCGCCGGCATTGAAGCGGTAACTCCTGAAGAAGCATTCCCATCTTTATAGGTATACAGGGTTTGGGTAACCTCATTACCATCCTGAGTTTTTATACTTTTTACACGAGTTCCTCCTCCATATATGGTAGTAGGAACTGCAATAAAAGTATAAGAGTAAAGATTATCGATGTCTGATGTTTTGAATACAGGAGTACCATCAAGTGTAATTTCAGAATTTACATCATCTACAGCTTCTATATGAAATAAACCGATAGTCTTGTAGTCACTTACCGTCTCTGTTGGATTTCGGAATTCATCATTTTGAGTTGGGTTTTCGTCATAGGTATGCTTTTCTACAATTATACCCGCATTGTAATTATTAAAGTCAGAGCTAGAAAAACTGGAAGATAATTCTATATCATTTCCGGATGAAGAACCAGCAATGATATAATATGCTTTAGCATCAGTAAGAAAGTAGGTGTTGTTAATCCTGAAAAAATCATCACTTTCATATTCAATTTCTATTTCACTTCCAATGGGTGTCTGAATCGTAGTAAGTGACCAGGCCGCAGCTAAATCAGCTTCTCCCTTAACCTGTGAAGTATTTCGTTGAATAGAACCTGTAATATAGCGGTAACTACCCCAAAAATCATAGTGTCCAGCATTAAAATCAGGATTAAGGGGAGTTCCTGGTGCCGCACCTTTTGCATAAGTAAATCTATAGGGTGGGGAAACTAAAAAATCATTCTGACCATAAAAATGTAACTCTTTAAGTGTTAAAGTACCTTTATTAAATCCATCGACCCCTATGGTTGATGTAGAGGAAGGGGTTTCTTCTCTCAAGCTATAATCATATTCAAAAGAAACTTTACTAATTTCATTTAATAAATTAGACTTATTGAATAGTTTTACATTTTCAAGCTTTCTATGCGTTGAACTGGTCTGATCAATAAAATTACTGACCAGTATTGTAGCTTCGCTGTCATAATAAGTATAGCCCGTACAAGGTGTAATTGCAGAAACAGTTACCGAGGTAACTCCTGTTGAAGAGTTGAAACTAAAGTCAACATCATTTTTTGTAAAGGATCTTAGGTTAAACCCACAAGTTTGATATGAACCATCTGTAGGCCTGTTACCTCCAGGTGCTTTCACATAATCCCGTACTGCAAGTATCGATTCGGATGAAGAAGCTTCTGTTTCTACCCACTCATAATTTCCTGAAAATTCAAAGATAATCTCATTATTTTGAATTTCATTACTTCTATCTTTAACATTAATCTTATCATCTATCGTACTTAAGTTTACATCTGCATTATTTCCATTCTTAGAAGTACCTGTCGTAAACTCAATTTTATGAGTTTGAGTTTCAATGGACTCTAGGTAATAGACTTCTCTAACGCCCATACTAAAATTCTCGGTATCCTCTGTATTTCCTTGTGCATATCCTACAAATGGAGCTCTCCAAATTTGTGGAGCAGAAATCCGATCGTAATTAAATTTGACCCAGTATCCCCAATCATCGTCACTTGCCTCCCCATCGCTATCCCGGTCTATAAAATCCGGGCCTTTGATTTCAGTAAGCAACCAGGAAGTAGCAAATGCAGCGTTCAAGCTATTCCAGTTTAAGAGATTTGAAGATCCGTCATTAAATTTAGTTTCTGAATATTGGTAGAGATTATGAACCGGAAGCCTGAACTCATAAACCATTCCATCTGTTGAAATTACAGTAAAACCTTGAATTTTACCGGAAACTGAAGAAATATGAGGTGTAATTTTTTTTCCAGAAAACTCACTGGCATCTATCTGACTGAAATTATTTGTTGTAATAAGGCTTTGCTTATTAGTAAAATTCAAACCCGTATCATCCAGAAACCGAAATTTTACCCCATTACTAGAGTAATTATTAGAATTGAAATTATTAGAACCATACGTTTGAGAAAGCTTTCCTTTTTCATCGTTATCTAAACCATCTTCTAGTAAATAGGGGTAATCAAAAACAGGAGCAAAACTTCCACTTATTCCTTGGGCTGTCACCTGATACGCATCCTTTGATGGGAAAAGTTGTTCCTCAGAAGCTTGTCGTTCATTCTTCACATTATTAAGGCTAGCATTTTCAAATTGATGTAATACCCCGTAACTATACTCTGTGAAGGTTTCATCCAGAGTCCACTTCCATTTGGCAAACCCAATGCTTACCCAAAAATCACCAGGCAATGGGATTTTAACGCTTCTGGAACTGGATGAAAAGTTCCCATTACTGGCAGATGTAACGGTTGAAAACCCCACTCCTCCAACATTAAAATTTCCTCCACCTCCAGAGGAATTTATTGAAGCTCCTATTGAACCCATTCTGGTTTTGAGACTGCCACTTACAGATCTTCTTACTCCTGATGAACTTGCATTTAAACTCGCACTTCCGATCGCATTTTTACTTAGCAATAATGACCCATTAGCTCCAGCACTTATTCCACTAGTACCAACATTCAAATTAGCGCTACCAATAGCTGATTGACCATAAACTCTACTACCACTTAAACTTGCATTTGCTGAAAAGCCATTTGAGCCAAAACTAATGTCTGCACCAATCCCGCCTCCTAAGTTACTATCACCAAACTTGACCATATTAACTGAGATCATACCATTAACCCCAACCATTCCTGAATAATGATCATAGTTCATATTAATTCCAATAGGCCCCCATCCTGCTCCAAGACTCAACGCCCAACTAGTTTGAGCATCAGCTTGATAATGTGTTTTTACTACATCCCCTTTATAGTCATCCGGGTACCCACTTAATGTTCTGTTAATTGCCCCCGGATTCAATGTCCACCCTAATCCCACCCAGGTAGCTGGTTGGTTCGGGCCGATTCCCGAATGGTAACTTAGTACAATGGGATAGTCTCCCTCAGGGCCAGGCACACTCATTAGAGGTATGGTGTAAACAAAATCACCTGTAGCCAGGTTAACCACGTCGGTAACATCTACCGGTTCAAATTGCATGGCTTCGGGCTGTACCGGGCCTTGGGCTAATACTGAGTTTGAAGTAAGTAACAGACCCATTAATAGGGCAGTGGTTTTAAGATAATCTCTCATTCCGGTGTTATTTGGTGTGTTCTTTTTCATGCTATGAGGGAGTAGTTAAGTATGTTTCTGAAAGAGTTATGTTAGGTAAGGGAGTGGAGTATTTCACCGTTACTCTTCCTGTTCCCAATCCAAATTCATCGATCCTTATTTTAAAGGAATCGTGTTCTTCAATTTCTTTACCATTCCAGCTTTTGGGGAAGGTGAGTAAAAAACTCCGGGATTTTGCCACGCCGTAATTTCTATCCATTTGGTAGCCAATCAGGGGTACTTCCTGGCCATCAGGAGTAACAAGTGTAATTTCTTCTTTAATGCCAAAGAGAAGCTTTTGTAACCATTCACTATATGCCCCAAAACCCTGCTGCATTTTTTCGTAAATAAGATCGGAGCCATCTTCTGGCGTGATTATTACTTTAAACTGAAGTGTGCTTGCATAGCTTTTTTTATACAGGTTAATGAAAGCAATTTGTTTTTGAATAGCTTCTTCTTCCGCTCCTCGTTCTTTCAGCTCTTCCAGGTATTTGTATTCATTTAAAAGCAGGACTTCGGGAGGAAGATAATTGATGGTGAATTTGAAAGGTCCTTGAACTACTTCTTTTCTGAGATCCGGAGTTGGATTTTGCGCCATCTGCTCCAATTCTTCCAATGATCGGATTTCATTACCCGAGCAACCGATAACTACTAAACCTAGTAAAGCGATACGTGCTGCTATATTTACCAGAGCTTTATTCATCACCCTCCAGGTATTTTATAAAGTCCCAGGTCACGTTTACGGCATCGTTTCCATAGAGAATGTTTCCTCCTTGTACCGTTCCAAAAACGATACTGTATCCGTTTTCCTTTCCGAAAGCTTCTATCCGGTTGTTAATGGATGCATATACTGGTTCCATAAGTTCGGTCTCTAATTCTGTGGCTTTTTGATTAACAGCCTGGCTATAACGCCCCAGTTCCTGCTGCTTTTCCTGCATCTTTTGTAAGTGTGTATCTCTCTGGGACTGGTTCCATCCTTCCGCTTTTTCAACAAGCTCGTTATTTAACGCTTCTAATTCTTGCTGTAGCGTAGTGATGTTGGCCTGCCACTCCTGTACTTTTGCATTAAGTTCTTCCCTGGCTTGCTTGGATTCGCTGTACTCGGTTAATAAAACATTGCTCTCTACAAAAGCGATTTTTTTAGGAGTTACAAATTGATAGATGCTTAATCCTAAAGCTGCAATTGCTATTACAGCAATTAAAGCTAAAAGCTGCGTAATTTGATTTGATGATGAATTCGACATGTAGATGATGATCCTTTATTCTGATTTTTGTTCCAATGCTTCTATTCGTTGTAAAAGCAGGTTTATGGTTTGTTCGTATAGTCCTTTTTGGGTATCAAGCTCTTTCTGTTGCTGAATGGTGTGAAGTGTCAACTCCTCTATTTTTTTGAGCAGCAGCATGTTCATCTCACCCAGAGTAATCCCATTGACTTCCATTTCTTTGGCAGAAGGGATTTCCGGTAAATGTTTATTGGCTTTTATGAAAGCCTCTATTTCGGAAAGGGATGGGAGATTGTAATTTTCTTCAAATACGTAATCTGGCCAACCAGTGGCTTCTACAATTACTTCCTTAGAACGTATGGTGCCGTTTACTTCGAGTTCATGAGAAGGATTAATAGTGCCTATTCCAACAAATGATCTGGTTATCGAGTTTGAGTAGGTCGTTTTGATCACAAATGCATCTTCGTCATTTGTATTACTTCTTCGTGTTACTACCCTAAAAAGATTATCAGATTCACTAGTGCCACTCCAATCTGAATTGAACCCTATCAATGCTCCGTGTAGTCCTCCATCCTGAATAATTTCGATCCTTGAATTATCCCCTTCATTGTTATTATCTGTATCGGATTCTATTTTAAAAACTGCATCACCTGAAGTGCCTGAACTAACATGTAGCTTTTGTGCTGGAGACGTAGTACCAATACCAACGTTGCCAGAATTAAAATATGAATTCCCATTTCCATGAAGTCGAATTCCTATTCCTTGGTTCAGTGTAAACAAATCGAGAATACCAGCACCAGAGTTAATACCTTCTGAACTACCTCCTGATTTGCTTATCTTGGCCAAATTATAAACTCCATCGATAGAATTAATTTGGTAAAAATAACTTCCACCCCAATTTCTAATAGTAAATCGTAAGTCTGAGGATCCACCATATCCATATGAAGAAATTTCTATTGGAGAATTATTATGTGATCCATCACCGCCAGAAAAAATATCGATTTTTGCATTTCCAAGCCCTTTCCACAATCTTAGCTTATTCCCGGTTCCATTAATTTCTAAAGGGACTGAAGGCGTTATTGTGCCTATACCAATGTTCCCAGTAGAATCAATTTTATTGGTAGCGGTTTGGGCATGTGTTAATGATGTACAAACTACTATTAGTATTAGTAGTCCAAAAATCTTCTTCATGTTACTTGTCTCCTTTCTTCTCTAATTGTTCTATTCTTTTCATAAGCTTATTAATCATCGATTCTTGCTTTCCTAATCTCATTATCAGCTCATCTTCCGTCTTTTGTCCGTGTTCAATCGCTTTTTCCTGTGAAATAGCATGCAATGTTAACTCCTCAATCTTCTTCAGCAGCAGCATGTTCATCTCACCTAGGATGATACCATTAGCTTCCATTTCTTTGGCAGAAGGAATTTCCGGCAAGTGCTTGTTGGCTTTGATGTAGGCCTCAAGTTCTTTCAGTGAGGTAAGATCGTAATCTTCCTCGAACACATAATCCGGGCCGGGTACATTTAGATCTACAATTACTTCCTCAGAATGGATTTTGCCTTTCACGGTGAGTTTTTGATCGGGGTTTGTTGTTCCAATACCGACGTTGCCATTTGAATTATACTGAACCATCAAATTATCATACGCCTTAACAGATTCAGGCATTAGGAAGAATAACTCAGAAATTCCAAGCCGGCCATCTGTTCCATTCGCTTCATAAAAGGTAAATCGAATCTTTGTATAGCGACCAGCAGGAACCTTCTCCATATAACTGTATTCGCTATATGAAGTGATATTGGTAATTTCTACCCAACTGTCAACTCCATTATAGGTGTTAAACCCTTCAATTTTAAATCGAGTAGGCGTCCACCAACGAGTACTCCATCCCACCCAGGCTCCTTGCTGAGTATGTGGATATGGTAAATTTTCTACTGTTATAATGGTTGGATTGGTCAATGAAGGAGCACTACTCGTGTATGATGGCTCCATTTTACCATCAAATAAGTTGGAAAGATTGAGTGACGCATCTCCTTGTTGAGTTACAGAAAACCTCTTGTCAGCATAAAACAAAACATTTTTTTCTAAACTGGCTCCTATCGACCTGTTAGCTGGAACAATTTGTTTGTTGTATTCTACCTGAGCTTTGGCAGTATTTGTAAAGAGAATTACAAACAGTATTAATAGGCTACATCTTTTCATCTTACTGTTCTCCTTTCTTTTCTAGTTGTTCCACCCTTTTTAACAATTGATTAATTAGTTCTCGTTGTTCTTCATTAATTGACTGTTGTTTGTCTTTTGCTTTTTCCTGAGCAATAGCATGCAATGTCAACTCCTCTATTTTTTTGAGCAAAAGCATGTTCATCTCCCCCAAAATAATTCCGTTTTCTTCCATTTCTTTGGCCGAGGGAATTTCCGGCAAGTGCTTGTTGGCTTTTATGAATGCCTCAATCTCAGAAAGAGAGGGCAGGGCGTAATCTTCCTCAAATACATAATCCGGGCCTTCTACATTTAAATCCACTATCACTTCTTCGGAATGTATCGTGCCTGATACATCAAGCTTATGGGCAGGATCTGTTACTCCAATGCCAACATTTTCATCGCTGTCAATTCTCATTACCATATTGTAGGAATTATTTCGGCTCACATAAAAGTCTAACGCTGCATTATCTGCCCAACCACTTGGTGAAATTACCCCCTTAATCATTGCTCCATAGTTGTTGGTATGATCGTTCTTGAAAAGAATTGTACCCAGCTCAGCTCCTGCTTCACCTCCAGAACCACCAACATATCCTTTTCTTTGGATTAGAAGAGAGGGAGCTCCTATTGATGATTCTTTAATATGTAAATCTGCTTCTGGGTAACTACTTCCTATGCCTATATTCTCATTATCCAAAATGGTAAATACATTTTCGAATGTGGATCTTGTGTCATCAACCTTTAAGATTTTAAAATCTCCGTTATTAACCTGGATATCATAATCGTTGTTTGATATCCCAGTTTCTTTGAAGATCATAGTAGGATTTGCAGATTCGAGGGTGTAAGCACCAGTGGTTTTTAATGAACCGTTTATGTCTGTATTCACCCTAATATTAAGTTCTGAAGATGTTAACCTCATTCGCTCAATACCAGATGCGGAATTATAAATTGCATCGCTTCTAAATGATAAGCCACCACTTAGCACTGCCATTGAATAAGCTCCACTTGTACCTGAAAGCACAAAACGAGGAGAATCTCCATGCCCTGTTTGTTCTAAATGAATACCCCGAACAGCATTTGAAGTTCTTGATATAATCAATTCGTTGCTTGACCTTATAGTTCCATTCACATGCAATAAGCTTATCGGGCTCAACGTCCCAATCCCAACATTTCCAGTGGAATCTATTTTGTTGGTAGCTGTTTGGGCTTGGGTTAGAGATGTACAAACTACTATTAGTATTACTAGTCCAAAAATCTTCTTCATCTTATTGTTTTCCTTTTGCTTCGAGTTTTTCTATTCGTTTGATTAGCATTTCAATCGTTCTTTGCTGGGTGTTATTATGCTCTTTCTCTTCCTCTAACATCTTATGTTTTTCATTCAATGTCTTTTCCTGAGCAATAGCATGCAATGTCAACTCCTCAATCTTCTTTAACAACAGCACATTCATTTCACCCAAAGTAATCCCATTGGCTTCCATTTCTTTGGCGGAGGGGATTTCCGGCAAGTGCTTATTGGCTTTGATGTAGGCCTCAAGTTCTTTCAGTGAGGTAAGGTTGTAGTCTTCCTCAAATACATAATCCGGCCCGGGTACATTTAGATCTACTATCACTTCCTCAGAATGGATTTTGCCTTTCACGGTGAGTTTTTGATCTGGGTTGGAGGTGCCTATGCCTACATTACCATCTCCTTGAAATCTTGCTACCTCTACATTATCACCACTAGATTGTTCGCGAGCCTCAATCACTAAAATACCCTCTCTATTTCCTCCCGTAGTACCCAAAGCTTTAAGACTAACACGTTTATGATTGAAAGAGCCGCTTTGAGCTCCAACTAAATTAAGTACTGCATCCACATCAGAAGTAGGCGCGTCATTATTTGTATTGAACGCAATAATTGATTGCGAAACATCCGCATTTGAAGAAATGGGTGTGATTTGGAACGCAGTACCATCAGAAGCAACATGAAAAGATGATTCAGGATCGCTTATTCCAATTCCTACATTTCCACTTCTTTTTATAGTCATCTGTGGTGTCCCCCAGCTAACCAAAGAATCTTTTCCTGAAGAAGCTGGAGTAACATAAAATTTCATTGTTCCTCCGTTTCCGTAGTACATGATAGCTCCAGCCCCACTGTTATAAGCCCCAACATCATTGGAGAACTTTGTATTTCCATACACATCCAGTCCTCCGGATGGATTTGGATCAGCTTGATAAGCATTAAATAAAATACCATGTGACCCACTCCAGGTATCGTGAGTAATATTAATATTAGTGTAAGGAGTATGACCAAGATTTAACCCTACATTTGAAGCAATAGCATTACGATTTATACCAACATCTAACCCTGAAACTAAAGCTTTTCCACTAGTTGGATAACTATTTTGTGCGTTAACGGTGCTTAGGGTTATAAAAATCAGGAAAAAGAGATGTGTTTTATGCATTATTCCTCGCTATTTTTTAGATAAAGTTGATTCATTTTTATGAAGATATCATTAAGCAACTCTTGTTGTTTTAATAAAACTTTCTTTTGTGCAGCTATTCTCTTGTACTTAATATCCTGTAATTGAAACATCGGTAGTAAAGTTTTGAGCCCAAATAACCTTACTCAAATACAGTTGAAAAAATATTGTTACATATATTAAAGTCTTAAATTTATTCATGACTTATAATTAATTATAATTTTAAGCCATTTAACGATCTTTAAAGTTAGAATCAAGTATTAATAAAACCATACCTGAAACTCCTAAGATAAATGTATAGAAAGTGAGTAATCTTAAAGTACCGTTTCCCGATAAATTTCCTCAACGGTTGTAAGCCCATCCTTTACTTTTTGAATCCCGGCCTCTCTTAGAGATACCATTCCTTTTTCGGTGGCAAGCTTTTTAATATCCCCGGCATTGGCGTTTAATTGAATCTTATTTGATAAATCTGAGTCCATTTCAAGTAACTCGATTAAGGCAACCCTTCCTTTGTACCCCGTATGATTACATACCTCACATCCTTTCCCCTTGTAGAAAGTGACTTTATCCTGATCTAGCCTTAATTCTTTAAGTAAAGAAAAGTCCGGTGAATCTTTCTCTTTACATTTCTGGCATATTTTCCTGACCAGTCGCTGAGCCATAACTAACCGTACAGAAGAAGTAACAAGAAAAGGTTCCACTCCCATATCGGTAAGTCGTGAAACTGCAGAGGCTGCATCATTGGTATGGAGCGTAGAAAACACTAAGTGCCCTGTTAAAGAAGAACGTATAGCAATTTCGGCAGTTTCTTTATCTCTGATCTCTCCAACCATAATTATGTTTGGATCCTGCCGAAGTATGGAGCGCAGAATATTTGCAAAAGTGAGATCAATTTCTTCGTGAACCTGCGTTTGATTAATCCCCTCCAGATTATATTCAATCGGGTCTTCGATAGTCGTAATATTAACTCCCTGGGTATTTAGCTCGTTTAAAGCAGCATATAAAGATGTGGTTTTTCCACTTCCGGTTGGACCTGTTACCAAAATCATACCATAAGGATTATGAATTCCTTTTCTGAATTTTGAAAGAACTTCTCCATCAAAGCCAAGCGATTCCAGCTCTAAATTAAGATGGCTTTTATCCAGAATTCGCATTACCACTTTCTCACCATATTGAGTAGGCAGCGTTGATACCCTCAAATCAATATCGATGCCTTTTTTTGAACGCACTTTGATTCTTCCATCCTGCGGCCTTCTTTTTTCAGCTATATCGAGGTTGGCCATAATCTTGACCCTGGAAACAAGCGCTTCTTTTTGATTTACCTGTAAATCTGACACTTTCTGAAGAACCCCGTCCAGTCTGAATCTAAGTCTAAAGCTTTTCTCAAAGGGTTCTATATGAATATCACTGGCTTCAAATTCAATAGCTGATTGAATGATGCTCTCAACTTGTTTTATAATGGAACCGGTTAAATGGATATGCATTTAAAAAATTTTCTTTCTAAGATAAGCCTCTATTAAAAAGAAAAAAGAATTTAAATCCGATCTATAACTAACATTAACACTGTGCTAGTTTATTCTTGAGTCCCTGCCCGGTAAGAAATATTATCAGGCTTTTTTATTTGCTCTACCGCTCATAAAAGAATTAGATCAAATTCTTTTCTAAGAATTTCGTTTTGTAATTATTCGTGGTATTATTAAGAATTAGGGGTTGGACATAAAAGGAATGATTAAGGCTTAGAAAATGGAAAAATCTCAGAATAAAACAGTGATGATCGTTGAAGACGATCTGATACTTAATCTTCTATACGAAAGCTACCTGGAAAAGCTTGGATATGACGCAGAAGGTGAGCTTGTTTATGGAAAAACCGCTATTGAAGTTGCCAAAAGAATCAGTCCTGACTTGATTCTTATGGACATTTCTTTAGAAGGTGAAATGGATGGGATTGACGCTATGACTGAGATCCGTAAGTTTTCTGATGTACCCGTTATTTATATAACAGGTAATTCAGATCCTTATCATGTACAAAGAGCTAAAGAAACCAGCTATGTAGATTACCTTGTTAAGCCAATTGAGTTTAACGATCTCAAAGAATCTCTTGAGCGTAATTTCGGAAAATAATTACCTAAGCTTTTACGAATTACTACTTTTTACTTCACGAAGTTTTACCATTTTCTTGTGGATGTAATCTTCTCATCTGGTATTTTCTATTCAAATGTATCGCCAATTGAATTTATATGTTCAGAAGTAAAGCTTTTAGATGGGCATTGCTGGGTATAGGGCTTTTAGCCATAATTGCCTTAACAGGAATGAACGTTTACTCCTTGTACGATATTCGTGCCAGAATGATCGATGGCGAAGAAGAACGTCAACTTTCTCTTGTTGATGAACTTACAAGGAATGTCTGGCGTCAAATCTATCAGCCTTTTGAAGGGTTAGGTAATCTGGAACTAGAGCCCACTGAGAGTACCATTGAAAACTCTGGGAGGTTTCCTCCCCAGTTACATGAAAAGATTATTTCTGCTGCTGAAAGTCCACTTTTTGACGGCCTTTATTATACTCCAGAAGGTACTGATCCATGTATAGAAGGAACCAAGGTGTACGTATATAATTACAGCACTCAGATTATGGAATACACCGAGAATTATCCTTCAACACTTTGTGATGGTGTAGGACTTGCACGTACAAAGGCACGTATTGAGCTTAATAGCTTTGACTATAGATGGAATAATAATGTGGAGTTCGATGCTCATCGTACTATGAATATCGGGTTCATCAATTTATCTGAAAACCGGATAATTGGTTACCTCTCGGTTTCAATGAATAAAGAATACATTGTAGATGATGTAATAGCTCCTTTGCTTACAGAATATTTTGACCCGAAAACCAATCCCGGAACTGTACTTTGGTTGCATGACTGGGCGAATAATGATGTTCTGGCAACAAATAACCCTGCTGTAAACTTTGACCGTGAACTTATCAACTCCCGAAAGTTCTTTCCGGGAGATATGTTTGAAAACTGGAATATTAAAGTCGGATTCATAGAAAATCCAGTAGGGGCTTTATACGACGAAACATTATTCAAAAATTTGTTTGTACTTGGGGTTGCAATGCTTTTTGTGATTGGAGCCCTGCTGTTCATGTTTTTCACGGCACAAAAAGAGCGAAATTTATCGCAACGTCAGGCGGGCTTTCTGGCGAATGTAACTCACGAACTCAAAACTCCATTGGCCGTTATGCAGGCTGCAGGAGAAAATATTTCTGACGGAAGAGTAACAGAAAAGGAACGTTTAAAGCAATATGGGATGCACATCTATAATGAATCCATCCGTCTTCGTGGTATGATTGAGAAATTACTGGACGTTGCCAAAACCGACTCAGGGCAAACTCTTATTAAAGCGGCTCCATCAAACCTCAATGAGTTAGTGAAAGAATATATTAAAGAGAACCGCTCATATATTGAGGAGAAGGGATTTACTGTTTCGTTCAGATATAGTATGGATCGGGCACTTATTATGATTGACAGATCCCATCTTGAAACAGTATTGAGTAACCTTACTGAAAACGCGATCAAATATTGTGGAGATCGTAAGAAATCAATCAGGTTTAAAGTCGAATCAGAACCTAAAAATATGGTTCTTCATATTTCTGACACCGGTATTGGCATCCCCAAAAAACACCAGAAAAATATCTTTAAAAAATTCTATCGGGTTGAAGATTCTCTTAATGCCAAAACAAAAGGACATGGACTTGGCTTAAGCATTGTTAAAAATCTGATACAACTAAACGGTGGAACTATAGAAGTTACCAGCGAAGTTGGAAAGGGTACTACTTTCACGATAAGATTTCCTATTTTTGTGCGGGAAGAAGAAAAGCTTAAATCTGATAAAGATTCTGATTCCTCAACTAAAACAGTGATCAATTCTTCGGAGTATGCCTAATAAGACCATAAAGATTCTTGTAGTAGAAGACGAACCCAGTTTAATATTTACCCTTCGCGACACTTTAGAGAGCGAGGGCTATCAGGTAATTGTAAGTGAAGAGGGTGAACATGCTGTTGAGCTTGTTCAGGAACATTCGCCGGATTTGATGATCCTCGATATTATGTTACCGGGAAAAAGTGGTTATGATATCTGTAAAGAAGTACGAACGCTAAAATACACCTTTCCAATCATTATGCTCACGGCGAAAGATCAGGAAATTGACAAGGTTAAAGGACTAAATCTTGGAGCAGATGATTACCTCACAAAACCTTTTGGTGTAAAAGAGTTGCTCGCCCGTATTCAAGCCAGACTTAGACGTGCCGGCACCTATTCTTCTTCCAGCGAGGTTGAGATCCTTAAGTTGGGTGAAGTTAAGATTGACCTTCTTGAATCTGAGGTAACCTTTCCAGATGGAAAGGTTAACGAACTTACTGCTCGCGAAGTAGAATTGATCAGATATCTTTTAAGTGCCGGAGGAGAACCGGTATCTCGAGATGAGCTTCTTGAAAAGGTCTGGAGATATGAATATAGTACTAACACTCGAACGGTGGATGTACATATTTCAAAACTCCGCGCTAAAATAGAGTTACATCCTGACGATCCACGCTACCTTATTACTCTTCATGGAGTTGGGTATTTACTGAAAACAAACTAAGTTATTTTTTTCAGCGCTTTTACAAATTGGATAAAGCCTTTGGTTTGAGATAATAGAAGCTGTTGTTGAAATTCATCTTTGATGCCTTCTACCTTATCAAACATGCTTTGAACCCTGCTGATGAATACTCTTTCAGGGTACTGGTGCGCATTCAGATAATTAGCAACCATTTGAAATTGTTCAACGGGTCGTAATCCCCCAAAAGCACCTCCCGCGATACCCACATAAGCTATTGGTTTATCTACCAAAGCACTTGGATAAGGCAAGTAATCCACAAACATTTTCAAAATCCCGGGAAAACTCCCGTTGTATTCAGGAATTACAAACAATAGTGCATCGGCTTCAAGTACTGGCTCACGGAATATTTTAACAGAAGGAATCTCTTCCATATATCTACCTCCAACAACATCACCGAGAGGAAAATCAACTAAGTCCACAACCTCTGCTTTTACCCCCGATCCCATATATAAATCTCTTATGTAGTTTGACACCTCCTTTGCCTTTGAGTTTGGCATATCTGTACCGCTAATAATTTTCAACTTCATCCGTGATTCCCTTTACTTTTTTTCTTACACACTTTTATATACAAAAAATCATTCCATTAATACACATATTTATAATACTTAATTTTGTAAGCGCTTTTCTGCGCTACTATAAACTTTATTAACATAATATATTATATAACTTAAATTTATTTTGTATTTATTAATTTTGTCCGTACCATTTTATGTGTAGTAACTAATTTCTTAAAACAGTTACTATATGTTTTATTCCGCCTAATACGTGCCGGGGGGATCAGGTTGGTTAGGCTGCGATTCACCTTCCGGTTTGTATTAGTGACTCCAACAACAACAGGCGAAGTGCTGATCCTCTTCGCCTGTTTTTTTGTTCAGCTTTTTTTATTCTTTCTAGATGAAGTATTCAAATCTGATCATTATAACTACATGCATCTTATTCGCATGTACTTCTTTACCAAAAGAGCGTTACTCTCAATTCACTTTTAAGAAAAATACATATCATCAGGGGGACTCTGTATATATCGAACTTGTAAATCCAGTTGCTGCTCCTGTAAGAATAAATCTTCGTTTTGATAACTCGGATTCTTCATTGATAAAATTGGTACTTCCCGGTTATGGAGACTCAACACTAAGCTATAGCAGCCAACAACTAGACAGTATTACAGCAAAAAACCTTGACTACTTTATTACATTCGGTGATCCAATAACAAGCGTTACTGATACTACTTTCAGATATGCTTTTCCATTTCCTAAAGGAAGAAGCTATAAAATCATGCAGGGATATAATGGTACATTCTCTCATACCTCAGATTATTCACGGTATGCAATCGATTTTGATATGTCAATTGGAGATACAGTAACAGCAGCTCTGGATGGAATTGTAATTGGGGTAATCGAAGATTATAATGTTGGAGGTTCATCCAGGAAATACCGACCATTTGCCAATTACATTACTCTTTTTCATAAGGATGGCACTATGACCCAATATGTTCATTTAAGTTACAAAAGCAGTTTTGTGAGTGTGGGTGACACAGTAAAAAAGTATCAACCTATTGGACTATCAGGAAATACTGGGTTTTCAAGTCGACCACATTTACATTTTAATGTATTAACCCCAACAAAGGATGGGATTAATAGCTTTCCTATTAAATTCGAACGTGCAGATGGGTATGAATTAAAGAAGGGGGGTACAGCCTCTCATTGATCCTTCTCTTCTGCTTTTTGATGAGCCTTCTTTATCTCAATTAAGCGTTTATTCAACAGTCCCTCACGTCCCTCTACTCCTGGCTCGTAAAATGAGGTGTTCTTTAACGGATCAGGTAAATATTGCTGCTCCACCCAATTTCTCGGATGACTATGTGGGTATTTATAATCTTTTGAAGCATTTTCAATATCCTGGTAGCGGGCTGAAAGTTTATTCGCTGTTTTGTCTTTCAGATAAGGCGGGACATTCACAACTCCTTTTTCTTTGATTTCACTGCTCGCTTTAAAAATCCCAAGAGTGCTATTACTTTTTGGGCACATTGCAAGATAGAGAGCGGCATGAGATAAAAAAAACATGCCTTCTGGCATACCGCATTTCATAAATGCTTCGTGGCAAGAATTCACAATCGTAATTGCATTCGGTTCTGCAAGGCCGATATCTTCGCTTGCGAGAATAAACATCCGTCTAAAAATAAAATTCGGGTCATCTCCGCCCTCAAGCATAGCATTCATCCAGTATAATGCTCCGTCAGGATCAGAACCTCTCACAGATTTAATAAACGCTGAAATATAGTGGTAATGCTCATCGCCGGTTCTATCGTACCTGACTGTTCTCCTCTGGATACTCTCTTTGGCGATATCAAGATTAATATGAATGCCACCACTTTCATTTGGCTTACTCGAAAGTACCGCTACTTCTAAGGCATTTAATGCATTACGAACATCCCCACCTGCATAATCCGCAAAATGATCGATGGCATCCTGATCTATCTTAATGTTTTTATCCCCAAGGCCTTTTTCCTCATCCTTCAAAGCCCGGTGAATCATTTTTTCCACATCCTCTTTTAAAAGAGGCTTCAGTTCAAATAACTGGCATCGGGAAAGAAGCGGATTTACCAGTGAGTAAAATGGGTTTTCGGTTGTTGCACCAACCAAAGTGATGATCCCACTTTCCAGATGAGGGAGTAATGCATCCTGCTGAGCTTTATTCCAGCGATGAATCTCATCCACAAACAGAATAGTTTTTCGTCCATTTAGCTTTCTAAGCTTCTCTGCTTTTTCAACCACTGTTCGCAGCTCTTTAATCCCATCCAGTACGGCATTAATTACTTCAAAAGCGGCTTTTATTTCTTTTGAAATTACATGAGCCAGTGTAGTTTTTCCTGAACTTGGAGGGCCGTAAAAAATGAGTGAACCTATTACCCCACTTTCTATCATTCGCTTCAGCATTTTCCCATCTCCTACCAAGTGCTCCTGACCAACAAATTCTTGCAAAGAGTTAGGGCGCATTCTTGTTGCTAACGGTTGGTGATAATCAAATTGATCAGGTTCACTTACCCGAAAACCTTGCTGACTTTTATCCTGAAACAGATCCATTGAAATGGATTAATTTAAAATATGTGCAATATATGTTTTGGTTACCAAAAGTCATAACAGACTTTTCTGACTTCCGAATTTATCCAGATACTGATTAAGCCTCACTTTCTTCCGGGTACTCTCACTAGTCATATAGCGAAGTTTCCCAAACACATCCCGTTCCTGCCAGGCGCGGTCGAACCTACCCAGTACCCAGAAAATACCGGAGTAGCTATTTGGATCACGACCATCCAGCGCGTACTTGTTGTTAAGCTCAATAAGATAATCCAGTGCCGTTCGGTAATCCGGCGTCCATTCAATTACTTTTTTGCCCCACAACATCCTAAGATAATTATGTATGATTCCCTCTTCTCTTAATTGAGTTTGAGCAGCATTCCAAAGCTCATCGTGGGTTTTAGACTGTTCAAATTCTTCCAAAGAATACACGTATTCTCTTTCATCATCCCTATGCTCATCCATGGTTTCTTTCACCCAATCAGGCAGACTTTCAAACTGATCATAATCAGGCCTGTGATGTGCATAATGGAAACCCACTTCTCGCCAGGTAATAACTTCGTCCAGAAATGATTCAATATTCGGATCTCCATTAAAGAACCCTGAGTTTTTTCCTCCGTTTGGAGTGATACTATCCAGATCCCAATCTTCTGGTTGGTGATCAAGAACCGCCTTCACTATCTCATATTCGCTGATCTTGCCAAAATGAAGCCAGGGACTTAAACCACTCGTTTTCTTTTCATCCGGATGATTTCTTTTCTCATCGTATTCCATCAAGCCATGAGCAATAAAATGTCCAAGTTTACCAAGTGCCGCCTGTCTTGTTCCATCGGCTGCAACCACTCCTACTGAATGGTCAATATCTAACGATGAGACCGTTTCATCAATACTTTTTAGTGCCTTATCACCTTCAGGATATTTTTGCAAAAATTCATCCGGTAGAATCATCCGTTCTTTAATCTGTAAATCGTCTGTTGGATTTTGTTTGGGAGGATTTGTGAACCCTTCGATGAAATGCTTTTGCATGATCTTCCGAAACAAATAGGCTGAATATGGGTCTTTTTCTGTTACCCCAAGAGGAATTAATCCGTTTGAATCGATGGTGATGTAAGGGATCTCAAGTTTCTTACCAACCGACTCATTGTGTTTTCGAATTATGAATACTGGATACTCATCAGATACTACCAAACAGGCCTTTTCAGAAAGCGAGTATAAAAGTCCTTTTCCTGCACCTGAAACCTGCTCAACATAACTGAAGAAGTTAAGGTTTTTGGATTGAGCAGTATCCAGGTTTTCCTTCATCCCCTGCATTATAAAGGTATGAAAACGATCACAAGCCCAAGGATAGTCAACATTTAATCCTTCATAGATAAGAATCGGTTTTTCTAGCTTATTCGCCCATGCTATAGCATATTCAAGTGCGTAATTATACTGGAGGCGCCGATTAGCTTGCATCCAGTAAAGAACATATTCCCCGTCTTTATTTGGAGATTTATCATTGCGATTAAATCTACGGTAACTGTTTATGTTTTTGATATCGGTCTGCATAGTAGACATGCAAACCGATATTCATCTAACTACATTCCGATATTAGAAATTGAATACAAAACCAACGTTAAACGTGGTCAAGTCTGTTCTGGACCTTGAAACATTATAGTCAACTCCTCTGCGGGTTCTTATCAGATCACCTTCCTTCAAGTAGTCTGCTTCTCCCCCCAGCATATATTTGGTTTTTACTATTAAGGAAATACCAAAGAAGTCACCGTCATCATCAAAACCTTCATACAACTTGAATTTAACTCCGCCACCAACTCCGTAGCTTGGGGTGTAATAGTCGTGGTTTACCGAGCTGGCAAGCTCCCCTTCATCCCAATCATCAAGAACGCTACTTTCTGTATATAAGTAGTTAAATCCGACCATCCCTTCAACAAAAGGTTTGATAATACCATACTGAGGTTCGAAGCGCATGAGTAAATGCGGAGTAAACATATTATTGGTGGTTCTCACTCTCACTCGCACCTCCTGTATATCAGGGCTGAAAAACTCGGAACGTTCCTGCCATCCAAAGTTTTGGTACACTCCTCCTATCCCGAAATGAATCGGAGAATTAGGAATCTGGTATGTTGCGGCCATATCAAGCCCATAAGCATTCCGATCCAGTGATTGCTGAAAACTTCCCTGGGGTGTCCCCAATGCAAACCCGATATCAAAATTGAATCCCTGTGCGGCAGTAAATCCAGGGATTAGTAATATTCCGAAAACAAAAACTTTTAACTTTTTCATAACCCGCTCCGATAATTTTAAGGTTTCCTGAAGCTAGTTTGTTCCTCAGTACTGAAATACTGCATAAAAATGTGAGGGGCTTTTGTAGGTTACATTCCAATGTAAATCCCAATCTGGAAGGTAGTCAGATCCGTCCGGGAATTACTTAGATTGTAAACAAACTCTGTTTCGTTCTGATTTTCTATTATTTGCACACCATCTTTTGTTAGATAACGTACCTCTCCACCGTAATTATATCTACCTTTAATATGAAGATATAACCTTGTCTTTTTTTGATCTTCATAATCCCAGTCTTTCAAAAGTATCTTCAATCCTGCCCCAAAACCATAACTTAAACTTGTATCATAAAACTCGTTCAAATATTCATCATCTTCGTCAAATAGATTCGCAATTATACCCGAAATTTTGGTTTGCGCATTTGTAGCATTTAATCCAATCGATCCCTCTAAATAGGGACTTATATTTCTGAATTTTGGATCAGCCCTTACTAGTATGCTTGGAACAAACATCCCACTGGTTGTTTTATAATTTAAACCAGCAAACAAACTTTTCCGATTTGTACCAAAATGGAGATAGCTAAATCCCAACCCTACTTCTAATATAGTTTTTGGAAAATGATAAAGTACTTCGAGGCTTCCTCCAATAGCATTTCGGTCAAGTGTTTCTCTAAACTCTCCCCTTGGCATACCATAAGTAGCATCAATGTTCAATGATATCAAGCTTGGATTGCTTCTATCTACATTTTCAAGCGTATCTACACTAGTTTGTGCGTATGTAACTCCCTGAACAACACCTAAAATCAGGAAGACTATCCCTTTAATCTTCATGTATTATCCCAGTTTATTATTGGTTCAAAAAAACGTAATCTCTTGTTTACCAATAAAATACCACATGAAAATGTGAGAAATGTATTTGTTTATTTACTTCTTTTAAGGTCATCTATAAACTTCCTGCTACTTTCTTTTATCGCCTCTTTATCCTCTTTTGATTTCTTATCAAACATATTCACCATAAAATTTGCCCTTCCATTCTCCATGAATGTCTCTCGTTGCTCATCCACAAAATTCCAATACAAATAATTGAATGGGCATGCATCTTCGCCTGTTTTCTTACTGATTTTATACAAGCAGTTTTTACAGTAATCACTCATTTTATTAATGTAATTGCCGCCTGCTGCATACGGTTTGGATGCCAATACTCCCCCATCTGCAAAGGTCGACATCCCCAACACATTCGGCAGAACCACCCACTCGTAGGCATCTACATAAGCAAACCAGAACCATTTATTTAATTCTCGGGGATCCGTTTCCGTTAAATTACTAAAGTTACTGAGTACCATTAATCTGGGAATGTGATGTGAATATCCTGACTCGATTACCGGTTTCAGGCATTCACTCATGCATTGCATCTTAGTTTCTCCTGTCCAATACATTTCAGGTAGCGTATTATCAAACCCAAAATGGTTGGCTTCCCGAACTTCGGGCATCATGGCTTCATAGTAAACGCGGACAAATTCCCTCCAGCCAATAATCTGTCGTATAAATCCTTCAACTGAGTTTAACCGAGCCTTTCCAGAGTCGTACGCTTCCTGAGCCTT
The DNA here is from genome assembly GCA_048058975.1 of Balneola sp. Classification (GTDB taxonomy): domain Bacteria; phylum Bacteroidota; class Rhodothermia; order Balneolales; family Balneolaceae; genus RHLJ01. The sequence goes on along the minus strand of JBLLNP010000002.1, from coordinate 448 downwards.
ATCACATACTTCCTTTGGAAGCAAAAGACCGTTATTGAGGTACATGGAAAGATGGGAATGAAAAACGACATGCTCACCTGTTGCCATTGCATCCTCGTACGGACCAAACTGATCTAATCCCCGTTCTATAAAATCGTTCAATCTGTACAAAGCCTGCCTTCGCGTTACCGCATAATCAAACCCATCACTTTTACCAAAATGGTTAGGAAAAGAATCTTCAACTAAGTCTATTACTTCCTGAGTCACCTCGTCAACTTCGGTAGATGCCCATTCGGGTATTTCTATATCTTTGGGAAGTTTTTTTCTATTCTCCTCATCATAATTCCACTCCCCACCTTCAGGCTTACTTCCATCCATTAAATAACCTGTCATCCGACGCATATCCCTATAGAAATATTCCATTCGATAGCCGGAACTGATGTTGTCTTTGTATTCATCGGCATCAGCC
>JBLLNP010000001.1:0-388535 GCA_048058975.1 Balneola sp. | reverse complement strand
CCCAAATCATAATGGTAGATTTTTGTTAAAAGTCAGGGCATTACTACGAAGAACTTTCGATTTTGTTTACCTTCAATCAAAAAAAAGATGACCACTCTATTAGCCGAGTTTGAAAAACTTACTCCTGCTCAATTATATGATATCCTTAAGTTGAGACAGGATATATTTATGATCGAGCAAAATTGTTTGTACAAGGATATGGATAACTCTGATAGTAAAGCTTATCACTTACTTATGTATGAGGGGGATGTTCTTGCCGCCTATCTTAGAATATTCGCCCCCGGCATTAAATATAAGGAAGCCTCAATCGGTCGGATTGTTGTATCTCCGGATTTTCGTGGAGGACAGCTGGGAAAAGAGCTCATCAAGTCCGGCATTAGCAGAACCTTTGAGTTATTTGAAGACACTGATATTCGTATTGAGGCCCAGGCGGCCTTAAAGAATTATTACAAACAGTTTGGATTTGCAGAAGAGGGAAAGGTGTATGTAGTTGATGATATTGATCATCTTCAAATGGTATTAAAAAAAATCAGCTAAACTTCTTTGCTGTTTTTTCCAGTAGTGGCAGGCTTATTTTCAACTGCTCTTCTAGGGCAGGCATTATTTTTTTTGCTTCCTCGTGCTTATCACCTGATTTACCAATTATTTCAAGTTCCTTAACCAATTCATACATTTCATTAAAGCCAACATATTGAAGCGCCGGCTTAAGCTTGTGGCTTTCTGTTCCCACGGCTTTCAAATTTTTTTCTTCAACAGCTGTTTTAATCAATTCTACTTGTGAAGGTATATCTTCTAAAAAAAGATTTAGCATTTCCAGCATCATCTCTTTGTCTCCACCGGTAATATCTTCTAAATAAGAGAGGTCTATTTCCACTGTTCTTGACTATATGAATTAATTATTTAGTGCTCAAAATAGAATTATTAGAAACAAAGTTCTTTAAAATTTGAAGCATACACTTCTTTCCCTTCAGTTACATTGGTAACCTTATTCTTAACCCTTCCAGTTTTTGATGTAGTTTCTAGCCAGTAAAAATTACGATAGTTACCAAAACCAATACTACAATCTTAAAGATTATGGTCTTCCAGTTATTCATTATTTCTTTTCACAGAGAGATTTATACAGAGAAGCAATGGAACTAAATTTTTTACCCAAAAACAAGTTATCCACAGCCTTTTTTTAGGCGAAAAAGCGCTTCCCGTTTTCATAAAGGCTACAGGTTGTTAATTTTACTGAACAAGCCTTAATAAAAATAATTTCAGAAACAATTAAGCTTTTACTCTACAGTTACACTTTTAGCCAGATTTCTGGGCTGATCAACATCACAACCACGATTAACCGCTATATAATATGAGAGTAACTGCAAAGGTATTACACTTAATAAGGGAGAAAGTACATCTTCCGTTTCCGGAATCGTGCAACTGAACTCCGCCAAATCTTTTACTTCTTCATTGGAGGGAGAAGTTATAGCAATAATTCTTCCTTTTCGGGCTTTTACTTCTTCTACATTACTAACCATTTTATCGTTGGTATGCTTTGTTGAAGCGATTACTACTACAGGCATCATTTCATTCTATTAAGGCAATGGGACCATGTTTCATTTCTGCTGCGGGATAGCCTTCCGCATGGATATACGAAATCTCTTTCAATTTCAATGCCCCTTCAAGAGCAACCGGAAAACTATACGATCTTCCCAGATATAAAAAATTAGGAGCGTAAGTAAAAAGGTTCGCTATTTTTTCTATGACCTCACTTTGCTGAAGAATTTCTTCAATCTGTGATGGAATTTTTGATAGTGCCTTAATTATCCGTGTTGAATATTCTTTGCTAATAGAGTTTTTATGCTGTGCCAAGCTAAGAGCTATTAAAGCAAGTACGGTAACCTGCCCGGTAAATGCTTTTGTAGATGCCACACCAATCTCAGGACCAGCATGTAAATATACTCCACCGTCTGTTTCTCTAGCTATGGTTGAGCCTACCACATTTACTATCCCTAATACAGTAGCCCCCTTTTCTTTTGCTTCACGAAGGGCTGCAAGTGTATCTGCCGTTTCGCCGCTTTGAGAAATAACAATCAAAACATCATCTTCATTAATGATCGGATCCTTATATCTGAATTCAGAAGCATATTCCACTTCTACCGGTGTTTTTGCCAGCCCTTCAAATAAATACTCCCCTACTAAGGCAGAATGCCAACTTGTACCACAGGCAGCTATTATAATACGTTTAGCATTCACCAACTTATCCATCACTTTAGAAAGCCCCCCTAAAGTAATCGTGCCATCTTCCACATTAAGACGACCTCTCAGGCTGTCGGAAATGGTTTTAGGTTGCTCAAAAATCTCTTTCAACATAAAGAAAGGGTAGCCTCCCTTCTCTATTTCTTCCAGGCTCATTGCCAGTTCGTGGACTTCTTTTGTGAGTTCAATATCATGTGCATTAATAACTTGGTACTCATCTTTTTTAATGACCGCAAGTTCACCATCATCCAAATAAACAACCTTATCGGTGTATTCAGCTACTGCAGAAGCATCCGAAGCTATAAGCATTTCCCCTTCTCCAATTCCAATTAATAAGGGTGATCCCTTTCTCGCAACTACAATAGTATCTGGGTAATCTTCATGAAGGATTGCAAGCCCGTACGTTCCACGGATTTGAGCAAGTGCCAATTGTACCGCTTTTACCAATTCTAAAGACGCGTCTTTATCTAAAAAACTTTCTATCAGTTTTGCTACTATTTCTGTATCTGTTTCTGAATAGAACTTATACCCTATTTGCTCCAGTTTTTGTTTTAAAGCATTATAGTTTTCGATGATTCCATTATGCACTAATGCTAGTTTCCCAGATGAACTTACATGAGGATGTGAATTAGTATCATTTGGCTCTCCGTGAGTTGCCCATCTTGTATGACCAATTGCAATTGTTGCGTTTTTATCTCCATTAATCAACTGCTCTAATGCTACCACTTTGCCCTTGCACTTCTTTACAGACAGGCTTCCATTTATCATAGCGATCCCAGCTGAATCATATCCCCGATATTCCAGTCTTTTCAAGCCTCTTATTACCACGTCTTTGGCTTGATTATTTCCTATATAACCTACAATTCCACACATACTTCTTTATTAATTAAGGTACTAATTGTTTAGATTTGAATATAAATATTAAGTACATGGCATTTTAACCTAATTTTATACAAATGCGGATTTATTTTTTTGATGATTCCAATGCCCGCCATTTTAAGCCACTCACATTGACCCGACCTATATGGGATTTAAGGATCGGAATTCTAACAATAAAGGAGAAATGGGAAAGTATTCTAAAACCAGAGCAATGTTATTGGTTAATTGATGACCACCTCAAAGAAGTTTTTCCTTCGCATACCCCGCTAGGAACAGAAGAATGCCATTATATTAATTCTCGGATGCTTCCTTCTAGCGAATTAGCCGAATCTATTTGTAAGTTAAAATCAGGTGATGCGCTTTATTCAGGTAACACGCTTCTTGCATATCGGTTTCAAAATTTTTTGACTTTTGATGAGATAAAAACAAAACTAACTCCTTCTGAAACTTCTTTTAAACCAAAGATTCTTACCTATCTCTGGGACTTATTAGAGTATAATAGCCATGAAATTGAAAGCGATATTAAGCTAGTTAAAGCCAAGTCTTTTCTGGGTAACCATATTGAACATGTAATCATTTCTAAACCAGAGAAAGTATTCATTTCTGATAGTGCTGTAATTGAGCCTGGAGTAATTATTATGGGGGACTCTGGACCAGTTTACATTGGAGATAGTGTTACCCTTGAAGCTGGCAGTATTATAAAAGGTCCTGCTGCTATTTGTGATGGGGCAACTGTTAAAATGAGTGCCAGAATTTATGGGGCGTCAACTATTGGGCCGGTTTGTAAAGTTGGAGGAGAGGTTTATCATTCCATTTTCCACTCATTTTCGAATAAGGCACATGATGGTTTTGTTGGGAACTCTTTGTTAGGTCAATGGTGCAACATGGGAGCAGATTCTAATACTTCTAACCTGAAAAACAATTACGATTTTGTTCGTATCCAGGATTGGGAAACAAAGAAGATGTATAACATCGGATTTCAATTTTTCGGCACTGTAATGGGTGATCATTCAAAAACATCCATAAACTCAATGCTAAGTACAGGAACAACCTGTGGGGTTTCATCGAATATTTTTACCTCTGAGTTTCCTCAGAAATACATTCCTTCTTTTACATGGCTAGACGGTAAAGAAAATCCGGTATTTAGATTTGATAAAGCCGTCGAAGTAATGAAAGCTATGATGGCGCGCCGAAAAGTAGAGCTAACCCCAGAATACGAAAATATGATGAGACAGATTTTTGAAAAGAAATTATAATTAAGAATTTAAAGTACTACTTGAGCCTCTCGAATCTTTATCTGAAAAGGTAATTTTTATACTTCCTTTTTCTGAATCTACTTTGACTTTGGCATCAATCTGTTTGGCAAGCACCTCTATTACTTCGCTAAAACCATCCTCTTTTTTCAGATTCTCTACAAGCTTTGCGAGATTTGGTTCCTGAATGATTACCGTTAACAACTTTTTATTTTTTGAAGCTGATATAACTACTTCGGTTGCAGATGAAAGTGTTTCTGCATGTTCTGAGCTAAGTATTTGGTACATAATTTCGCTTAAAAGAAGAGCAAAAGGAACCGCACTGTTTATGTTGAACGTTACTGGTTTTTCTGAACCAATCCTTTTAACTGTACGCTTTATACCAACTTTTTCAAGATAGCCCACGCTAATAATCTGATCTAATACCTGTAGTACTTCAATATTTAAAAAAGTACCCTGTTGATAAACCGTTTCGTGTACAATACTAATCGATTTTATCCGAAGAATATTTGAGGTAATAATCTGCTCTACTGACTCAGACTTTACTACACCAAGTTGCTCCAGTTGAAGAAAACTCGAAATAAGTGCCAGGTTATTTTTTACCCGATGATGTACCTCTCCTACCAGTACTTCTTTCTCCTTAAGTAGAGAACTAAGTTTTATATTACTGGCCTGCAAAGCATCTTTAGCCCTTTTTTCACTTAGTGCATTAGATATGATGCCAGAGACAGATTTCAAAAGTTTATCTTCTGAGGCTGTCCAATCTCTCGTGTTTCTTACTTCATCAAATCCAATAAATCCTATGTACTCATTCCCAAGTTGAACAGGATATGCTATTACTGCTTTTATATTCTGAGGTTCCAGAATATCCCGGATATCCTTAGGTAATTCTTCAATATTTGATGAAAAAACGCTTCCTTCTTTAATAAGGTATGGCTTCCAAGATGGAATGTCCTCGGCATAACATACACTTTGTAGTTCATGTATCTGAGGTTTAACACCTTCCGCGCACCATTCAAAGGTATTTCTGCAAAACTTTCCTTGTTCGAAGTCTTCAAATAAGTAAACCCGGGATACTTTGGCTGCTTTACCCAATACTTCAAGAGCATATTTTAGTTTTAAATCAAAACTTTCCGAAGAGTTAAATCTGATAGAAATCTCTGCCAGCGCTTCCTGGAACTTTAAATTCCCTTCTAATTCATGAAGTGTGCTCCTTAATTTTTCTTTGTCTTGTTTCTCATTAAGCACTCGATTTATTACAAATGGTAGTCTTCTAAGATTATCTTTTGTAAGCACATCATTTGCCCGTTCTTCAAGTAGTGTTAATTCCATTTTCCTGGTGATAGAACCCGAGAGTGTAATAAAGGGTATGTCAGGACTTGTCTTTTTTGCAACGGCCAGAGCTTCATCTCCGCTAAAAGTCTGAAGATTGAAATCAGATATAATTAAGTCGGGTGACCAATCTTTAACTGTCTGCTCAAACTCGGGTTTCGTGGATATAATCTTAGTGTCAAAGCTATGCTCCATTCTATTTAACACCCTAAGAGTGAGTTCGGCGTCAAGCTCATTATCTTCCAGTAAAAGTAATTTAATGTTACTCATCCGGTTGTTTTTTAGTCTATGGCCTTTGGTTTAAAAGTACCCAATACAAACCTATATCGCTCACCGCTTTGGTAAAACTTGAGAACTCTACTGGCTTTACTATATAACTATTTACGCCGAGTTTATAACTCTTTACCAAATCCTGTTCTTCTTTAGACGAAGTTAAAATAACTACAGGTAGTTCTTTCGTTTCTTCTCTTTCTCTTAAAGCTTTTAACACTTCTAAGCCATCCACTTTAGGCATCTTAAGATCCAAAAGAACCACTTTTGGTTGATTTTTAATACTTCTATGTTCAAACTCACCTTCACCAAAAAGAAACTCAAGCGCTTCTTCTCCATTCTTTAGCCTTACAATATTATTAATAACATTGCTTTTTTTGAGTGCCCTAATCGAAAGTTCTGCATCTTGGTCGCTATCTTCTACCAATAAAATTTCTACGGTTTTATTGTCTTTCATAGATATCTATTTATTTATGGGAAGTGAAAAATAAAAGGAAGATCCCTTCTCGAGTTCGCTCTCTGCCCAAATTTCTCCACCATGTTTATTAACTATCCGTTTAACTATTGCCAAGCCCACGCCCGTTCCTTCAAAATCGTCAGAAGTATGCAACCTTTGAAAAACTCCAAACATCTTATCATGATACTTCATGTCAAAGCCTGCACCATTATCCTTAACCTCTATAATATATTTTCCTTGCTTCTTGGTTGAAGTTACCTCGATCTTTACTTTTTCTTTTTTTGAAGAATACTTAACTGCGTTAGAAACCAGGTTTATTACTACCTGCTTAAGCAGGTTTATATCTCCCATTACTAGCGGCAATTCTTTGATATCAAAGTGTATATCCTGTATATCAAACTCATTTTTTATATCCTTTATAACATCGCTAAATAGCCCGTTCATATCTACTTCTTCTTTTGCAATTGCCTTTCTACCCAATCTGGAAAACGCCAATATATCGTCTATAAGCTGCCCCATTTTAACACCGCTGTTCTTTATTATACAAATTAGCCTGCGGCCTTCCTCATCTATGGAATCTCTGTAATCCTCTTCCAAGATATCTGCAAATCCATTGATAGCACGAAGCGGAGCCCGAAGGTCATGAGAGATGGAATAACTGAATGATTCCATTTCTTTGTTAGCCTTATTTAACTCTTCTGTTCTCAATTGAACCTGATGTTCGAGTATCTCATTCAGGTTTTCGAGCTGTTCTTGGTATTTAACTTCGTTTGTTATATCTGCCGTGTACATGATCAGCCCGCCAATTTCTCCGGGCTCATCGTACCATGGTAATATCTTCCAGCTTATCCATTGTATAGAGCCATCATCCCTTACAAATTTATCGCGATCGCTGGATAGTTCCTCTCCACTTAAAGCACGTTTATGATCATCAAGCCATTGTTCATTTTTCTTTATTTCAGGAAAAATATCATAATGATTTTGTCCAACTATGTTCTTCTGTTTCAAACCATAGTCTTTATACCATTTATTACTGGCAGCAATATAATTCATCCCTTCATCTACCATAGCTACTGCTACCGGCGCATTACTTATGAACGTTTGTAATTGCTTTTTGGATAATTCGAGTAACTCTGTTTTTTCTTTAAGCTCCAGTTCTTTTAAAAGTTGCCCTGTTACATCCTGGGAAGTTCCCGCCATTCGATAAGGCTTTCCCTTTTTGTTATAATAAACCTTTCCTCTTTCGTGGATATATCTTATCTCTTTTCCTCCACTAAGTACTATCCTATGTATAAAATCGTGTGGACTGTTTTCTTTAATAGCATTTTCAACGTCTTCTTTGAAAGGCTCACGATCTTCAGGATGTGTTAACTCCATTAAAGATTCGAAGGTTGGTTTAAAACTATTCTTTTGCCCGAATACTTTATAGTTCTGATCAGACCAGGTGAGCTTATCTTCTTCCATATCCCAGTTCCAGTTGCCAATTTTTCCGATTTCCTGGGCTTCAATCAACCGTAAAGAATTCTCTGCAATTTCTTTTTCCAGTTCAATTCGTTCGGAGATATCTCTACCTTCTGGCACCAGATAAATTACTTCTCCTTGTTCATTAAATATAGGAGCCATGGAAAAATCAATGGTAATTACCTTTCCATCTCCCCCAACCACGTCTGCATCATAGCGGATAAATTCACCACTCGCACATTTTTTTATTGCTTCTCTTAGCTTCCAGATAGTTTCCTCGCTTAACGACCACCATGGGGCATCTGCAAAGTTAAGCCCTCTGGCATCTTCCAGGGAAAACCCACCAAAATCTAATGCAGATTTATTGGCTTCTATGAGCGTTCCATCAGGCTCGAGCAAACCTGTAAAATTGAACGTGTTATTAAATATACTTCTGAATACGAGTTCGGCTTGTTGTTTCTCATACTGAAGGGTTATCAAATGGCTTACCGAAGCTGCAACTGACTTAATTAACTCTTTATCATCCTCGGTAAATGGTTCAACTGATTCCTTGGATGAGAAACTTAACATGCCAAACTGTTCCGTTCCCCTGTAAATAGTTGTACCAATATATGCTTCATTATTAAATGTGCAGTAACAAGGATGATCCTTATATTCGGATGCCCCCATAGAGCTAATAGCGATTAGATCTACTTCTGAATTAAATGGAATATGACAGTAAGTAGTATCGAAATCGAATTCAGTACCTATCGGAATCTCTCCTTCTTCTGAATAGCTTTCTACAACCCTGTATAGATTTTTTTCTGATTCAATTCTGCTAACTAAGCCGGTTTGCATCCCAATAGACTTTGTTACAACTTCAAGCATATCCTTTATTTTTTGGGACTCACTTTCTTCCGCTCTTGGTAGTATTTGTAAGAGTTCGGCAAAACGCTCACGCTTTTCTACGCTTGATTTCTGATTTATTTGATCGGTAATGTCCAGGTTCAACCCTATCATTTTTATGGGATTCCCAAACTCATCTTCTAATACTTTACCTTTTACAATTATATAGGCAATCGTCCCATCCTTCCTTTTAATCCTGAACTCTGAATCCAGAATGCTCCGATTTTTTATTGCAAGCTCTAATTCTTTTTCGATTACAGGTAAGTCTTCATCGAATACTGCATTTGAATAGCTTTCATAAGTGCTTATAAACTCATCTTGCTCAACATCATAAATTTTAAACATCTGTTCATCCCAAGTTAATTCCTGGGTAGCTAAACCCCATTCCCAAATACCAATACCGGAGGTTTCTAGTACAAGCGAAAGCTTGGTTGAGTTCTCCAACTGTTTCATATTTTCAAGACGTTCTTCAGAGATATTCATGAAGAGTCCTCGTAGTGCTACGGGTTTATCGTCTTTAAAAACAGGAAAACCTACAGCTCTTACCCAAATTTCATTTCCCAAAGCGGTTACCAAAACACATTCTACATCCCAGGATTTTTTTTGCTCAATAGCCTCATTTATCGCTTTCTGAATAATAGGCCGGTAGTCTTCCCTATAGTAGTTTATCCCATCTTCTACTTTTATTTCAATTCCATTCGGCACTTCGTGAATACGATAGACTTCATCTGACCAATGTGCCGTCATTGTTTCAAGATCTACCTCCCACATACCAATCCTGGCAACTTTTTGGATTTCCGAAAGGTCGGTTAGAGCTTTTTCAAGTTCCTCTTTTTGAATTCTAAGCACTTGTTCATCCGACGAAAGTTGTGACTCAAACTGCTTTTTTTCCTCTATATCAATTATAGAGCCAACCATTCTAATAGGTTCTCCTTTATAGTCCCAACTTGCCTGACCTACCGTTTCGAACCATCGGTAATGGCCATCTTTGGCTTTCATTCGAATCTCAAGCTTATAACTTTCTCTTTTTTCAAGATGAGCTTTTACAGCCTTTTCAACTTTTTCTCTGTCTTCGGGATGGAGCAGTTCATACAAAAAAGTGCTATAAGAGGCACTAATTTCGCCTGGCTTATATCCTAAAAGGGAATGAAATTTATCCGACCACCACTCGGTTCCATCGGGTATATACCAATCCCAAATCCCTGCATTAATCGCTTCAATCGATAAATCAAATCGCTGGGTTGCTTTGAATAACTCTCCTTTAGAGTGAGTAAGTTCTTTTATGGTTTTCTCGAGCTTCTCATTTTCTTCATCCAGTTCATCATAAATTGGTCTAAATATGAAGATAAACTCTCCAGTTAACACCAAAATGGAAAAAAAGGCCAAAAACATTTCCAGATATATAAGGCTACGTATACCTTCACTAGATTCTGCTTCTAGCGTATCTACAATCTCGTCCATAATTGGTAAAAACTGCTGTTCATTTTCGAGGATCAGATCTAGATTTCCAGCCAATTCTTCTACAGATCCAACAGGTAAAATTGCTTTTGATATAGCTTCCTGAAACGGACTGATTTTAGTAAACAGGATTTTAGCCGCTTCACTTTTAAGTTCTGGCAGCCCTAACTTTTCGTTTCCAAGTTGTAATCCTTTATGAACTTGATCCCATTGAGAAGCGCGTTGTTTCAAAAAATCTAGAGACCGTTTTTGTTCTACAGTAAGTAACGCCTCTTTGGTAATCTGTTGACTTAGCATTCGCTGGCGACCTGCTAAATTGATAACAGTAGCATCAAATTTTTGCTCGTTTAAAATACGCTGTATTAAAAACTGATTAAAAAGCGTGAGCAAAATAACCGTTGACAGCCCAATTAGATATGCACTTTTTTTGGAAAATCTACCCCTAATTTCTTTGCTCATTATACAAACTAACTTCTTAGAATTAAGCCTATCGTCAACTTGACGTACCCATACATTAAAATTTTTTAATGTATGGGGTAAGAAACAAATCTATCACTCAATAAGCAATAGTTACATTTAGATAAGGTTAATACTTTCCATTTCTTAGACTATAAAATCCTTCGAGTAGTAAGGTAGGCATCGGCCCAGTAGCGCTCTTGTAAACCCGATATCATAACCCCCGAGCTGGTTGAAGCATGCAGAAATTGCTCGTTATTAATCATCACCCCTACGTGATAAGAATCTCTTCCTGTTTTAAAAAACACCATATCTCCTAACTTGATTTTATTTCTCTTTACTGATGAACCTTCTTTCATCTGTTCTCTTGTGTTCCTTGGCAAATCAATCTCAAAATAATCGGCAAATACAATCTGCATGAATGAAGAACAGTCCACCCCGTTATATCCGGTCCCACCCAACACATAAGGAACACCTTTCCAGTCTTTATACGCAAGATCCAACGAAGATTTTATCGCTTTCTCACCTCTTGAGAGTCGGGCTGGATTCTCGGGCTCTGGATCAGGCACTTTTGTTGCAGCGATAGCAGCTTCGATGGTTTCACTCCTTTCTCTTTCTTCCCAGGGGATAGTTCCTCTCTTTACCATTCCACATGAGGATGCTACGATTCCAAATACCAATAACAACAAAAAATAGCGGATCATGTAGTTAATTTGTTTCTGAAAAATAACGTACCGAATGCCTATTTTCAAAAGAATAGTTTTTTGACGAAGAGATGGAGAAATAAAAGGAATGAATTTACTTGTTAACATAGATCATGTAGCAACGCTCAGAAACGCTCGTGGTGAAGGGTACCCAGACCTAATTGAAGCTGCTCGGGTTTGTGAAGAAGCCGGGGCAGCGGGAATTGTGTTTCATCTTCGAGGAGATCGCCGTCATATTAAAGATTATGATGTAGAAGCTTTAAAAAAGACGGTTAAAGGAACTCTGGACTTTGAAATGGCAGCTACCGATGAAATGCTGAACATTCTAAAAAAAACAAATCCGGATTTGTGTACCCTTGTTCCCGAAGGAAGGGAGGAACTTACCACTGAAGGCGGTTTGAATATGCATACGGTTTTTGATGATTTCAAAGAACGAGTATTTCCCTCCATCCGAGAAACTGATATCGAAATTTCACTGTTTTTAGACCCTAACCGGGATGATATCAATATGGCGTTTGAACTGGGAAGTGATGCTGTGGAACTTCATACCGGCACTTTTGCTAATGCATCCACTGAAGAGGAACGAATAAAAGAATTAGTTCGGCTCAAAAAAGCTGCAATCCAAATTCATGACCTGGGCATGAAAGTTAATGCGGGCCATGGTCTAAACCTTCAAAATTTCCCCGTTTTTTTGGATGTAGTACCGTATTTGAATGAAGTAAGTATAGGTCATGCCCTGATTAGTAAATCTCTATTCTGGGGGCTCCCAAAAACGGTTAAGGCGTATTTGGAAATCATGAGCATTTATAAGGATGTGAAGTAATGAACATCCAACATCCAACTAAGAAATTAAAAAGGAATAATTGAGCGAGGAAGAAGTAAAGCATAAATCTGGTTACGTAGCCATTGTTGGAAAACCCAATGCGGGTAAATCAACACTTATGAATCAGATTTTAGGAACGAAACTTTCTATTGCTACACATAAAGCTCAGACTACCCGACATCAGATTGTAGGAATTCATTCCGAAGAAAACGCGCAAGTTATTTTTCTGGACACCCCGGGGATAATCAACCCGAAATATGAGCTTCAAAAAGCGATGATGCGCTTTGTGGAAAAAGCCGAAAAAGATGCCGACGTTATCCTTTTTATCGTTGAGGTTTCTGAAAACAATATCCCCGATTATGCTTTTGACCAGTTAAAAAACCTCAAAAAACCTGTGCTTCTGGTCATCAATAAAATTGATGCTGCAAGCCAGGAAAAAGCCGAAAAGCTGAAAGAAGAATTGATTGTAAAGTTTGAATTTAGTGACATTATTTTCGTCTCTGCATTGGAAGGAGTTGGCATTGAAGGCCTGATGGAATCTATCATCAACACTTTAAAACCCGGTCCTCCTTTCTACCCAAAAGATGAACTAAGCGAACATCCATTGCGCTTCTTTGCATCCGAATTAATTCGAGAGCAATTGTTCTTACAATTTCATGAAGAACTCCCTTACTCAGCAACAGTAGAAGTAATTCAATATGAAGAACGTGAGGATATGGATTACATCAACGCGGAAGTGATCGTAAACCGTAAGTCGCAAAAGGGAATGATTATTGGAAAAGGCGGGAAAGCCATAAAAAAGCTGGGAACAGAATCTCGTAAGTCGATTGAGGAATTTGTCGATCGAAAAGTGTTTCTGGATCTGCATGTAAAAGTAAGAGAGAAATGGAGAGAGAACGAAAATATGGTAAGGAACTTGGGCTACCGTTAGCCTCTAAAAACTTCTTTTTACAAACACCGTACCCCTTTTTTTGGATTTTTTAGCCTCTTTTGAATACACTTTTCCCAATCATTCAATTACAGGATTTTCATGCTTCCAAAAAGATTCTTCCCTACACTTTTAAGCCTGCTTATTTTTAGTTCTATTTCTGTGCAATCGCAAAATTCGGTACGTTTTGCAACCATGCCGGCAATTAGCCCAGACGCCTCCACCATTATTTTTTCTTATGAAAGTGATTTATGGAAGGTGTCTTCTACTGGAGGTACCGCGGTTCGAATTACGGGAATGGATGGTGACGAGCACTCTGCGAGTTTTTCTCCCGATGGAAAATGGATTGCATTCAGCTCAGATCAATTTGGGAATGATGATATATACCTTATGCCGATTGAAGGTGGAACCATCACCCGTCTAACTTTTCACCAGGCGAACGATGTGGTGGAATCCTGGGATTGGGATTCTAAAACAATCTATTTTCGCTCAGATCGGCTTAATCGGGTAAGTACATATTCCGTTCCTTTAACTGGTGGCACTCCAAAACGGTTGTTTGGGCATTACCATAATAACGTGCATAATATGGTAAAACATCCAAATCGAAATGAATATTACTTCAATGAGTCGTGGGAGAGTTTCGTTTTTCCTCAACGAAAAGGCTATAAAGGCTCTTTCAATCCTGACATAAAATCCTACCACACCGAAACTGAGGAATATACCGAGCTCACGAATTGGGAAGGGAAAGATTTATGGCCAACCTTGGATAGAAACGGCACCTTATTTTTTGTTTCGGATGAGTTTAATGGAGAGTATAATCTATATCGCTATGATGATGGACAAAAAAATCGGCTTACCTCATTCAAAACTTCCGTTAAAAATCCGCGAGTAAGTGCAAATGGAGAAACTATTGTTTTTGAAAAAGAATACCAGGTATTCGCACACAATGTAGCTTCCGGAAGAAGCAGTCTCGTTCCTATTTCACTTCCTCGTAATAGTACCTTGTCCCAAAATCAAAGCTTTGGTGTAAGTGGAAATATTACCGGATTAGATGTTTCCCCTGATGGGAAGAAAATGGCGTTCATCTCACGGGGAGAATTATTTGTTTCAGGAGTTGACGGCAAATTTATCCGTCAAATTCCAACTTCGGAGATGGGAAGAGTGCTAGAAGTTAAATGGCTAAAAGACAATAAAACCCTGCTTTTTAATCAAACGGTTAACGGCTATCAGAATCTTTTTACCATTTCTGCGGATGGATTGGGACAAGAGAAGCAGCATACCTCTGATAATCAAAACAACAGGAATATCGAGGTAAATTCAGATCGTTCTAAAGCGGTGTATCATAGCGGAAGAGATGAATTGAGAATTATTGATCTTGAGTCTTTCAAAAGCGAAACAGTAGTTCGTGATGAGTTTTGGGGTTTCCAGAATACTCAGCCTTACTTTTCTCCAAATGATGAGTATTTGCTTTATAATGCTAAACGTGATTTTGAGCAGGACATCTTTGTATATCACATTAAGAGCAAAGAGATCCTGAACCTTACCAAAACCGGAGTTTCTGAGTTCTCTCCGTACTGGTCTCCTGATGGAAAATATATTTACTACTCTACTACTCAGACTACCCCAACTTATCCCAGAGGGGCAAGTAATTTTGATGTATTCCGGCTACCGCTAGATCGATTTGAAGAACCTTTCAAATCCGAAAAGTTTGATGAACTTTTTAAGGAAGAAGAAAAATCAGAGGATTCAGATGAGAAAGAGGACGAGGACGACAAAAAGCCTGAAATCTCGATCAATATGGATCGAATAATGGAACGGGCAGAACCTATCGGTGAAAGGTTTGGCAACCAATTTGTAAGTGTTGTTTTACAGGATGGCGATAAAACCATGGTACTTTATACCAGTAATCATGATGAAGGAAATACGGCACTTTATGTTACCACGCATCAGCCTTTCGAGAGCCCTAAAACATCTAAAGTGGATGGCATTAATCAAGTTCAATTTATATCGGTTACGAATGGAAAAGCTTACGCTATCGGAAGAGGCTCTGCTTATAAAATCGATGCCAGTTCAGCAAAAGCCACCAAAATTGAAACCGAATATTCCTTCCAGAGAAATTTGAGTACTGAATTTAACCAGATGTTCGAGGAGTTCTGGGCCAACATGGAAGAGAATTTTTATAACGAAACATTCCATGGCGTCGACTGGGAAAAAATAAGAGATCGCTATAAAACCTATCTACCTTTTGTAACCAACAGGGCTGATTTGCGCCGGATGAACAATGATATGCTGGGTGAGTTGAATTCCTCTCATCTTGGATTTAACTCTAATGGGCCGGAAGAGAATGAGTTTTACTCTACCACCACACTTTCACCAGGCCTTATTTTTGAGAACGATGAACCTTACAAAGTAGCTTCTATAATTCGAAGAGGTCCACTGGATAAGGCAGGCAAAAATGTGCAACCGGGGGATGAGCTGGTGGCTGTTAACGGACAGAATATCGATCGAAAAATGAACCGAGAATTTTATTTTAATTCTCCGGAAATGACAGAAGAAATGAGCCTGACATTCAGAAGAAATGGCAATTCTTTTGAGGTAAAGATACGTCCTGTCTCCTACTTCTCAACCAGATCCGATTTGTACGAAGAGTGGGTTGATAAAAATCAGCAAATGGTTGATGAACGAACGAACGAACGGGTAGCCTATGTACATATGAGGAATATGGGCGGAGGGCAACTGCAAAGCTTCCTTCTCGAAATGACATCAGAAGCTTACAACAGGGACGCATTAATTTTTGATTTGCGGTATAATACTGGTGGAAACGTGCATGACGAAGTATTGCGCTTCCTCTCACAAAGAAAATACGCCCAATGGAAATACCGGGAAGGAAAAATGACTGGCCAGTCGAATTTTAATCCTGCCGATAAACCCATAATTCTACTTATAAACGAACAGACTCTTAGCGACGCTGAAGTTACTACCGCCGGTTTTAAAGAGCTTGGTCTTGGTACGGTTGTGGGTACCGAAACCTACCGATGGATCATTTTCACTTCAGGAAAAAGCCTGGTGGATGGTTCGTTTTATCGACTTCCTAAGGTAGGAGTGTATTCTTTAGATGGCGCTAATCTCGAAAGAACCGGTGTAGCTCCCGATATTGATGTACACAACAATTTCAAAGACAGACTAACCGGAAATGACCCTCAATTAACCAAAGCTATCGAACTTGCGCTAGAGCAGTTGAATAACTAGTTGCATTGAAAACTCTATTTCTTGCTTTGTTTCCGTAGTAAGACCTGTACGGGCGGATGGCTATCCGCCCCAGCAGTTTTTTCTAGAATCAGTTCTAAAAAAGCGCGAAGAGTAATTTCTGCTTCGAAGGAGGATGAACATTTCGAAATACCGAGATGCTCATTTTACTCTCGCACAGAATTATACACTATTGAATGTATTTTATTTTTAGTTTTATTCTTTTTGCCGCTCTTTTCGTCTTAAAAACAGAATAAAATCATGTGTTGAAATTTCTAGACTTAACTCTCTGAAAGAACCTTTTTGACTTTTTTTCAAAAAAAAATTTGAAGGGTCTTGTTTGGGAGCATATCAACCCGTAAGCTTTATGCAATGAAATTTTCAACCCGACATACCATTTGTAAGCCCGCATGTAAATGCATGTGTATGTGCATGATGTGCACCTGAAGGGCTTAGGTATCTCCGTTTTTAAATAAACACGAAAAAGCCCTTTTGAATGCAATATCGGAAGGGCTTTTTTGTTGGGAGTTAATCTCAGACGTTCTTTAAAATCCTATTGCATTCTCATTAAGAAAGGTGGAGGGATCAGGTCCTGCGAAGCCTTGGCAACCGCCTTCCCGATTATTCGGGAGGGAAAGGTGCTACATCCTGCTCAGTGTTCGATAAGCCGGCACTGGGAAAGATGAGTTCGAAACAGTTTTGGTTACAAGCCTTGTTCGGATTCATCTTCTGAACAAGGCTTTTTTTATTAAATCAAATTTTCGCCACAAAAACTCTAAAGCACAAAATTATTTATGAATCCCGAGATAATTAGACAAGCCAGTCGCAAACTCTTTTAGTGCTTTAGTGCTTCCGTGGCAAATGAGAAATTAAACAATCACTCACAAAAACAACCAAAATCATGAGCAACGAACTAACAGAACGATCACTCAAATTTGAAACCCTGCAACTTCACGCAGGTCAGCAACCTGATCCAACTACCGGCTCTCGAGCCGTGCCGATCTACCAAACCACATCATATAATTTTAACGATTCTGATCACGCAGCCAACCTTTTTGCATTGCGCGAATTCGGTAATATTTACACCCGAATCATGAATCCAACAACAGATGTTTTCGAGCAAAGAATTGCCGCACTCGAAGGTGGGGTTGCAGCGTTGGCTACTTCCTCAGGCCAGGCCGCTCAGTTTTTGGCCATCAGTAATCTCGCGCAAGCCGGAGATAACATAATCTCCACCCAAAATCTGTATGGAGGAACTTACAATCAGTTCAAAGTTACTATACCCCGATTGGGAATTGATGTCCGCTTTGCCGCTGAGGATACGGTAGAGGAATTTGAAAAGCTGATCGATGATAACACCAAAGCGTTTTATGTTGAATCGATTGGGAACCCTCGTGGAAATATCGCCGACTTCGAAGGGCTGGCTGCATTAGGAGAAAAATACGGAATCGCTTTAGTTGTAGATAACACCTTTGGAGCAGGTGGAGCAGTTGTTCAGCCATTAAAGCATGGGGCTAATGTCGTTACCGCTTCTGCGACCAAATGGATTGGCGGGCATGGCACATCCATTGGCGGAGTTATTGTTGATGGTGGAAATTTCAATTGGGGCAATGGTCGTTACCCATTATTCACAGAACCATCGCCTTCTTATCATGGATTAAATTTCTGGGAAGTATTTGGAACGGACGGGCCCTTCGGAAATATTGCTTTTGCCATTCGCGCTCGAGTTGAAGGGTTGCGTGATTTTGGTTCATCGCAGTCTCCGTTCAATAGTTTCCTTCTTCTTCAGGGATTGGAAACCCTTTCATTGAGAGTAGAACGCCACAATCAAAACGCTCTGAAATTAGCTGAGTGGTTGAAAGAACAAGATGCCGTTGAATGGGTTAATTTCACAGGCTTGCCTGAGCATGAATACCACGAGCGAGCAAAGAAATACCTGCGCCCCGGCCATTTCGGTTCGGTATTAACTTTTGGGGTAAAGGGCGGATACGACGCGGCCAAAGATTTCATCAATAGCGTAAAACTTGGAAGTCATTTAGCCAATGTAGGAGATGCTAAAACACTGTTGATCCACCCTGCTTCAACAACTCATCAGCAGTTAAGTGGTGAAGAACAAGCAGCAAGTGGTGTGAAACCGGATTTGATCCGAGTTTCGGTTGGCATCGAGCATATTGATGACATCATTGAAGACTTCGAAAAAGCGTTTGAAGCGACTGTAGTTCCGGTATAACTACCAA
Source organism: Balneola sp. (assembly GCA_048058975.1). Taxonomy (GTDB): domain Bacteria; phylum Bacteroidota; class Rhodothermia; order Balneolales; family Balneolaceae; genus RHLJ01. The sequence continues at coordinate 369,908 of JBLLNP010000001.1, read as the reverse complement.
GTTGTTGCGAGGAGTCCCAAGGTTTTGGGACAACGAAGCAATCTCGTAATACATGAGATTACCACGAGATTTACTCGCTTCGCTCGTTGAATCTCTCGCAATGACTATAAGAAACAAAAAAGGATGCGAGGTCTTGCCACCCCGCATCCTGTAAAAACCACCTGCAGAAATTCTGCATTTGATCTTGCAACACTAAAATAGAAACACAATGAGTACTTTAACAACAGAAATAAACACCATCGATCAAAAACTTAATGAAGCAATTTCGAACGTCATTAATCACGTTAAAGAAAATCCTTCAGCAAAAGATGTAACCTTCTCAGTAGATTCTAAACTTGAACGTGGATTCCGATCCGAAATCAATGTTCGTAATTTTCAATTCATTGTTGATGAGCCTGAAAGCCTGGGTGGAGAAAACGAAGCTCCAAATCCTGTGGAGTATGTGCTTGGGGCATTAGCATCCTGCCAGGAAATTGTGATTAAAGCCTATGCCGGACAACTCGGCATTCACCTTAACTCGATTAAAGTGGAAGCTTCCGGTGATTTGGATCTCCGGGGATTTTTTAATCTTTCGGATGAGCGCCCTGGGTTTAACAAGGTGCGGTACAAAACCGTGATATCTACCGATGAAACGGACCCAACTAAGCTTCAGCTTTTGAAGAATTTTTCGACCGATCGATGCCCGGTGTTAGACATCATTTCAAACCCCGTTCCAGTGAACGGTGAGGTGGTGTATGTAAGTTAGAAACTCACTCACTCATTGAAACATCCATGAGCGAAACAGCAAAGTTCGGCAAGGATTTCACTCCTCCTTGTCGAACTTTGTTTCATATTGTAAGTCCTCCCTTGAGGGAGGTGTTCCGAAGGAACGGTGGGTGTTCGTGAAACCGAGACTTTACTAACACCCCTCAGAAAAGTTGAAGAACTTGTTCAACTTTTCATCTCCCCTCGAAGGGAGATTTTCCGCTTCCCGAAAAAGAGGGGCTTAAGATATGAAAACCAAAATAAATTTAATCTATGAGCAACCTTAAGACGCACTCATTTTCAAAACCTTTTACTACCGAATCAGGATTTACATTCGAAACTCCAGAAGTGGCTTACCACACTTGGGGTGAACTAAATGAAAATAAAGACAACGTGATCCTTGTGATTCACGCCCTTACCGGAAACTCCAACATCGAAGATTGGTTTTCCGGTTTTTTTGCTGAAGGCAGCCCCGTTGATTTAGAAAAGCATTTTGTGATTTGTATGAATATCCCCGGAAGTTGCTATGGTTCTTTAAATCCTTGGAGTACTAACCCAAAAACAGGCGCTCCATATCGTGGTGATTTCCCAGTATTCACCATTCGGGATATAGTTCGTTTTCAACAACAACTTTTGGATGTGTTTGAAATAAAAAGCATCGAGTTTGTAATTGGCGGATCTTATGGAGGTATGATCGCTCTTGAATTTGTGTTAATGGATGAGCGAATCAAGCATGCCTGTATAGTTGCAATGGGAAAATCACATTCTCCCTGGGCTATTGGGATTAGTCATGCGCAAAGGCTTGCCTTATATGCTGATCCGAAATGGAACAATGGATTTTATGAAAGAGGCAACCCTCCGGCTGATGGTCTGGCAGCGGCTCGGGCAATGGCGATGATCACTTACCGTACTCCCCAAAACTACGAGCAGAAATTCGGGCGGGATTTTAATAAGGATAAAAAACTCTTTGAGGTTGAATCTTATCTGGAATATCAGGGGCAAAAATTAGTCGATCGCTTTGATGCCATGACTTACGACCGACTTACAAAATCTATGGATACTCACGATGTTTCCCGAAATCGCGGTTCTTTTGAAGAAGTACTTGGCAGTATAACTATCCCGGTCTTGGTTATGGGTATCGATTCGGACAAATTATATCCAACTTTAGAGCAAAAAGAACTGGCCGAGCTAATCCCTAATGCAATCTATAAGGAAATCAATTCTCCTTATGGTCATGATGCCTTCCTGATAGAGTTTGAGCAGATTAATGAGCACCTGAATAGTTTTCTGAATAAGAAAAGAGAATTCGAGTCTATTTAGACATTCTGGTACTAATTAGCTTTAATTTTTAAACAAACATTCCTCTGTACATTCTTCTCAAAAAAAAATATTATGGTTCTGAGTAATTAATCTTAAGATTCCATGAAAATTCTATTCGTATATCCGGAAATGCCAGAAACCGGCTGGACTTTGTCGAGAGAACTTCAGCTTGGTGGATTTAAAGCCCCGTTTCCTCCTCTGGGCTTACTAACCGTTGCAGCTTTACTCCCCGAAGAGTGGGAAAAAAAGTTGATTGATCTGAATGTTGAACCGCTAAAAGATGAATACTTAAAAGAGGCTGATTATGTATTTCTAGGGGGGATGAATGTTCAGGAAGTATCTATGAGAGAGGTAATAAGCAGGGCAAAAAAGCTAAATAAACCCATTGTAGGTGGCGGCCCGTTATTAACACATGAGTATGAACGGTTTCCTGAATTCGACCACTTAATTCTTAATGAAGCTGAAATTACGCTTCCTCTTTTCCTGGAAGATTTGGAGAAAGGAACTCCTAAACGGGTATATAAAACGAACGAATATGCGAATGTTCATGAAACTCCTATCCCACTTTGGCATTTAGCCAAGTTAGAAAAATATGGTGCTGGAATTATTCAATATTCCAGAGGCTGCCCTTATATGTGTGATTTTTGCGACGTAACCTCTTTATTTGGGAGAAGACCTCGTACTAAAACTTCAGAGCAAATTGTTAGGGAACTAAACAGTATCCCCAACCTTGACTCATTCCAAACGCTTTTTTTCGCTGATGATAATCTCATCGGAAATAAAAAACAGGTAAAAGAAGATCTGCTGCCTAAGCTTAAAATATGGCAAGAGGACAGGAAGAAAAAAACATGGTTCTCTACGCAATTAACCATCAATCTTTCGGACGATGACGAAATGATTGATAAGCTACTTGAGGCCGGTTTTGGAACTATTTTTATAGGGTTGGAAACTCCTGATGAAGACACGCTGGCACAGTGTAGAAAAAAGCAAAACACAAAGCGAAACCTGGTTGATAATGTCAGATACCTGCAAAAAAGAGGCTTCGATGTAATAGCCGGATTTATCCTGGGATTTGATAATGATGACGAAGGTGTCTTCGACCGCCAGATTGAGTTTATACAAGAAACCGGAATCGTTGTATGCAATATTGGTCTGCTTAATGCCCCTCCCGGCACCGAGTTAAATGAAAGAATGCAACGTGAGGGTCGGTTACTGGATCAAAACTGGTTTTTTGAAGGAGTTACCAATATTGTTCCAAAAATGGATACCAAGCTACTTACGGATGGTTTCAATCGTACTACCTCGTACATATACAATGGAAAAGCCTTCTACGATCGGGTAATCAAATTCCTCGAGGTGTATGATAAACCGAAAATACACCGGCATTCCAAACAAGCCCACGAACGTTATATACTAAGAGCATCTATCATAACTACGTATCTTCTTGGTATAAAGAACCGGGATCGAAAATACTTCTGGAAAACTGTTCTCTGGTGCTTTAAAAATAAACCTCACCTTATAGATATAGCGGTTCAATTATATATCAGAGGTCTTCACTTCCGTGAGGTTTACGAGAACAATGCGCACAAAGCTGAAAAGCTGCTTGAAGAAGTAAAAACAAGAGAGAAAAGAAATCTCTCTATTACTGATGATGAGATTAATCAGGTTTTGAACGAAGTGGCATAAAGTTAACCAGCCTTTAAGAAAAAGGATTGCTAAAGTAATCCAGGTTTTTGCTTTGTCTTTAGCCTGAACCGTGTATTTTCACCTTATATTTTAAACACATAATTCTTTTAATATGGCCCGGTTCACTTTAATTCTCTGTCTATTGGTATTAGTTCTTGAATCGGCGACTGCTCAGCAACAACTACGAACCAGAGATTATGGTATTACTCCCGGAATCCTTACTCCAGGCGCCCTCAATTCAATTACCGATGTAAAAGGAGTGCTTGTAGGACATACAACTCTGATTGAAGGAGAGAATATCAGGACCGGAGTCACAATGATCCTTCCCCATAATGGAAACCTTTTCAGAGATAGAGTGCCCGCAGCAGTCTATGTAGGAAACGGGTTTGGGAAAGCGGTAGGCTTTACTCAGGTAGAGGAGTTAGGCGAAATTGAAACCCCAATAGGTCTCACGAATACACTAAGTATTCATACAGTTGCAAATGCTATTTCAGATTATACATTAAGCCTTCCGGGCAATGAAAATGTACGATCTGTAAATCCCGTAGTTGGAGAAACCAATGACGGATACCTGAATGATATTAGAGCAAGAGCCGTTGAGTTTACCCATGTTTTTGAAGCAATAGAAAATGCTTCTTCGGAATTGGTTGGGGAAGGTTCGGTTGGAGCCGGTACCGGAACCCGGGCACTCGGTTTTAAAGGTGGAATTGGAAGTTCTTCAAGAGTAATTCCAAAGGAATATGGCGGTTATACCGTTGGTGTACTTGTTCAATCAAATTTTGGAGGTATTCTTACCATCGATGGGGCTCCGGTTGGTGAGGAACTCAAAAATCACTATTTATCAAATATAGTGCCTTATGATGTTGATGGCTCAGTAATGATTATTGTAGCAACCGATGCACCCATCACTTCTCGCAACCTTCAACGGTTGGCCAAAAGAGCATTTCTTGGAATAGCAAAAGTAGGTGGATTTGCTTCGAACGGAAGTGGCGACTATATCATCGCATTTTCAACCAATGAATCAGTTCGAAATAATCTGGACAACAGAAATCCTGTTCGAGAAATTTCTGAACTCGATAACAACGCTATGACTCCCCTTTTTCTCGCCGCGGTAGAAGCTACCGAAGAAGCTATTCTCAACTCTTTATTTAAAGCCACTACTATTTCAGGTCACCGTGGAGAACAACAAGCGCTTCCCATCAACGAAGTGCTTCCAATTCTTAAAAAGTATTCGGTTATTGACTAACCCAACCTGCTCCAGACTTTCTGTAATTTCGGTTCCGGGCATTTAGAAAAGAACTCTAAAATGTCTCATCACCTATTGTCACTACTTAGATATCTCATGTTATTCAGCATGACGAACTCTTCAAAAATCGATCCAACTTAAACCGTCAACATTCCTTCTATTCATGCCAAAAAAATAAATTTTAAGAACAAAGTGGAAAGTTCTTGACTCATTGTGGCAAATTAGGGTACATTATGGGGTGATGTGGGAGATAGTGGGGACTTTCTCTTCTCTGATCAATTAGCAATCTAAATTCACGTAGCGGGAATCGTGTATAGTTTTAAAGGCCAATACGAGCATAGTATAGACGAGAAAGGACGTATTTCTTTCCCGGCTAAAATGCGCAAAGTGCTTAGCCCATCTGCTCAGGATCGGTTCGTTGTGGTTCGTGGATTGGAAGGTTGCCTCTATTTATACCCCGAAAACGAATGGCAAAATGTAGAACAAGCTCTTTCTCAAGCCAATAATTTTACCCGCTCAGGACGTATTGCTAAACGTAACTTCCTCCGCTACGCAGAAGATGTATCTCTCGATAAACAAAACAGAATTGCGATCCCCTCTGATCATTCAACATTCGCAGGTATTAATTCGAAAGCAGTTTTTATCGGGATGGGACAATACATCGAAATTTGGTCCCCTGAAAAACTAAATGAGGCTGATGAAAACCTCGATCCTGATGCATTTGAAGAAATTTTTGAACAAGTGATGGGAGGCGGCTCACAAACCGATGCTGAGTAATATGACTACATATTATGAGCATATCCCCGTAATGCTTCAGGAATGCATGGATGGTCTTGCTATCGAAAAAGATGGCATATATATAGACGGAACTCTTGGCGGAGGCGGGCATTCTAAAGAAATTTTATCCCGCTTAGGAGAAAACGGAAAACTTTTTGCTATAGATCAGGATGATGAAGCGATTGAAGCGGCATCAGCACGAATAGGAGACGATTCGAGATTTACCATATTAAAAGGAAACTTTGGCTACCTGACTACTCTTCTACCTCCCCAAGTACATGGTCAGGTAGCCGGAATCCTTTTAGACCTTGGAGTTTCTACTCATCAGATTAAAGAAGCTGAACGAGGGTTCAGTTTCCAGGAAGACGGCCCACTAGATATGAGAATGGGTAATCTGACGGGAGTTTCTGCTTATCAGGTGGTAAACAATTACGAATACGAGCAACTTCGGGATGTAATTTTTCACTACGGTGAAGAAAAAGCCAGTCGGCAGATAGCTAAAGCCATTATTGATGCCCGCCCGATTGAGACAACCGGCGAACTAAAAGCTGCCGTAGCGGAAGTGATCAAAGGAAAATTCCAGGTTAAATCACTGGCTCGTGTATTTCAGGGAATTCGAATTGAGGTGAACAGAGAGCTTGAAATGCTGAAAGATGTGCTTACTCAATCACTCGAGGTTCTTAAACCCGGCGGTCGATTAGTAGTGATGTCTTACCACTCTCTTGAAGATCGTATTGTTAAACGGTTCTTTAAAGCAGGAAATTTAGAAGGTAAGATCGAAAAAGATTTTTATGGAAACGTCATTTCCCCACTTCAACAGGTAACCCGACAGGTTATCACCCCTTCCGAAGATGAGGTTTCCAAAAACCCCGCAGCCCGAAGCGCTAAACTCCGGGTAGCTGAAAAAACCAACGGAGGCGGCTCATGATGGTTCAATCCCCGCTTAAGCGCCAAGAAGTGAAGCCAAACCTCCGCAGAGTCCCAAAACCTGACATAACACCCTCACCCTCTTCAGCTAAAAAAGCCAGGGAAAAAAAAGTCGGCAAGGTTTTAACTAGAAAAACAGGTTTTCCAAAAATTCAGCCTGGAAAAGTAATTCTTGCGGCTATAATTATCGGGGTGTTTGGCTTTGCCTACCTCACACACGTTTTTGCAACACAAAAACTGTTACAGGAAGTACAGGCTTTAGAACAGGAGTACAACAAAGCCCGCCAGATGCATGATGAATTAAAGTTGCGTTACGATCGAATGGTCGGCCCGGCTGAGATTTATCAACAAGCGAAAGAGCAAGGCTTTATAAACGGTGGTCCAGCCGATAAAATAATCACGGTAAAAGAATGACAGAACATCGTACTGCCATATTAAGCCGGATGTTCATTGTACTGGGATTCCTGTTTTTGCTACCATGTGCGTTAGCCTTCCAATTATTCCGAATTAATTATTTGGAAGGAGAAGGACTACGTGAATTATGGAGTCAACAAGCTATTGATTATATCTCCATCCCAGCACAACGTGGAAATATTTACGATCAAAACGGAACGCTGCTTGCCACCAATGCTACTGACTATCAGATCGCTTTAGATCCAAAAATAGATGGATTAACAAGAGATCAGGTTATTCAGTTGACCAGGAAAATGGCCGAAGTAACTAACCAGCCGTCATCCTTCTTTCTTGGTAAAATTGATTCTGCTCCCAAACGATCACGGTATGTGGTACTTGCAAAAAATCTACCCGGCTTGGCTAAAGATGAAATTAAAGCTCTGGGTATTCGCGGAGTTATCATAGAAGAAAATTTCCGACGAAAATATACTTTCGGAACGCTTGCTGCGCACTCGTTGGGATTTGTAAATCATAACATGGATGGACGAACCGGTATTGAATCTTTCTACAATACCGAACTTAAAGGCGAAGATGGCGTTCGTCAGGTTCGGAAAGATCCTTTTAACCGCGTTTTTGAATATGTGGGAGCACCGAGAAAACTTCCTCAGGATGGCTATTCTCTTCATACTACAATTGATGCATATATACAGGCGATTCTGGAAGACGAATTAAAAGCCGGAGTTGAGAAGCATCAGGCCAACTATGGAACCGGAATTATTCTTGATCCAAAAACAGGAGCTATTAAAGCATTAGCTAACTATCCTACTTTTGATCCTAATTTTCCAGGAAATGAAGACGATATAAACCGCCGTAACTTTGCTGTTTCTGATATGGTGGAACCGGGTTCTACCTTCAAACTTGTTACTGCAATTGCGGCTGTAGAGCAGAAGAAAGTGAATTTTGAAGAAATCTTTGAAACACCCGAGAACGGTGAAGTTGTCATTCATGGACTTACCCTCCGAGATCATGATCCTCTCGGAAATATGGACTTTGCCGGAGTTATGCGCCAGTCTTCGAACGTGGCTACCGCAGAAATAGCCATGCGCCTCGACAATGATAAGTTTTATCAATATGCCAGAAATATGGGCTTCGGAACTCCTACGTATGTAGATATTGCCGGGGAAGAAAGTGGCAGAATGGCAAAGCCTTATGAATGGAGTTTGGTTAGTCTGCCATGGATGTCTCACGGTTATGAACTTTTAGCTACCCCAATTCAGGTTGCTCAGGCCTACGCCGCGTTTGCGAATGATGGCTTAATGATGAGGCCTTATATCGTAGAACGAATTGAAGACAAACAAGGCAACATCATCAGCGAGCATCAGCCTGTTGAAATCAGACGCATCGCCAAAAAGAAAACACTGGATGTACTCCTTCCTGTTTTTGAAAGCGTAGTTTCAGATTCAGGAACCGGAGAATATGCTCAGATTGAAGGGCTTAGTATTGCCGGTAAAACCGGAACCGCTAAAAAAGTAGTTGATGGACGCTATACCAACAAGTATCGTGGATCATTCGTGGGCTTCTTTCCGGTCGAAGATCCAAAATATGTTTGCCTCATCCTATTAGATGAACCAAAACCAATCGGTTATGGTGGTTACACCGCAGGACCAATCTTTCGCCAGGTGGCTACACGAATCGCCGGACTTGACAGTGATTTACAACGTCAATTCAATACAGCTGAAAATGAGTCTGAAATTTTTGCGCTGGCTCCTCATGTGGAAGGTTTACCATCAGATCAGGCAGAAAAAATTCTTTCTGAATTGAACCTGGAATTCAAAATCTCAGGGAAAGATGGCTTTGTTTTAGATCAACAACCTGAAGCCGGAACCCAAATCCTTGCAGGACAGAAAATTTTGCTCACTCTGTCGGAAACCTATTCTCCGATTGATAGTGCAAGCGTAACAGAAGGACTTGCTGAAATCCCCGATTTGAAAGGAATGAGCATGCGAAGTGCTTCTAATCTGCTTACCTCCCTTGGATTAAAATCAACCATGATTGGCTCAGGAACTGTGTTTGCTCAATTCCCTAAAGCCGGAGAATTGATGAGAAAAGGAAATGAAGTAACCATCAGAGGAAAGGCCAAATCACTTGAAATTGTAACCGAAGCCCGGAGAGATAAATAAGTTGTATATCAATGAACTTATAGAATTAGTAAACCCTTTACATGTTTCGAGAACGAAGCCTGAAGGATATTTACAAGCTATTTTTCAGGACTCCAGACAAGTTACTGAAGGCTCGGTATTTATTGCCGTTCGGGGGCATGAAGTAGATGGACACATGTTCCTTGAAGATGCTATTTCTCAAGGGGCTAAGGTTTTGATTGTGGAAGAAAGCTACTACACTGGTGCTGAAGGTGTTTGTGTAATGGAAGTTGAGAACACAAGAATTTTGGTCGGAAAACTTGCGCAGGCTTTTGCTGGCAATCCTGCAAAAAAGCTCAAAGTAATAGGAATTACCGGTACAAATGGTAAAACCACAACAGCAACTCTTGTTCACCAGGTACTTTCTAATTTAGGTGAAAAAGCTTCATTACTTGGAACCGTATCCAAGAAGATCTTAGAAGAAGAACTGGAAAGTTCTCTTACGACTTCCGATCCTATTGAACTTGCTTCGGATATGAAAATGATGGTAGAAGCTGGTTCGGAATACCTCGTTATGGAAGTTTCGTCCCATGCTTTAGCACAATCCAGAGTAACAGGCTTCAACTTTGAAATTGCAGCGTTTACTAATTTGAGTCATGATCATCTGGATTATCATGTTACCATAGATGAATACGCTAAAGCAAAAAAGATTTTATTTGATAGCCTTCCATCCTCTTCAACAGCGGTAATTAATTCGGATGATCAGCATGGGGCGTTTATGCTTGCAAATTGTAAAGCAAAAAAAGTATTGCTTTCATTTGGCACAGATCAAAACTACATCCAGTCGAATACATCAGATGGCTTAACTTTGGTTGTTGACGGCACTCTTGTCAACTCTTCTCTAATTGGAGAGTTCAATGCCTACAATGTTGCTCAAGCTTTTCTGATTTGCAAATCGCTTGGTTTAAAAGCAGTTACGGTTGCTAAGGCATTAGCAAAAGCTCCCGGGGCTGCCGGACGTATGCAAAAAGTTGAATTTGAATCTGCTCCGCTAGCGATAGTGGATTACGCACATACTCCCGATGCTTTGGAAAATGTACTTTCAACTCTGAAAGAGGTAAAAGAACCTGACCAAAAACTAATTACGGTATTTGGAGCCGGCGGCGACCGGGATACTTCTAAACGTCCTGAAATGGCTAAAGCCGCAGAAAAGTATTCAGATAAGATTTTTGTTACCAGTGACAACCCCCGTTTTGAAAATCCTGAGAAAATAATTGAAGACATCAAAAAGGGATTCAAAAACCTGGATAATGTAGAATGCATCGCTAACCGGAAAACGGCTATCACTAAAGCTATTTCCATCGCAAATCAAAAAGATATTGTTTTGATTGCTGGTAAAGGTCATGAAGACTATCAGGACATCGAAGGTACTAAGCACCCCTTTGATGACAGAGTGATTGCCCGGGATGCCCTTGAACTTAATGTAAAAGGAGGCATCTGATGCTGTACGAACTATTTGCCTGGCTTGAGACCACCTACGAATTCCCCGGAGCTTCCGCAATGGAGTTCATATCCACACGAACTGGACTCGCAGCGGTCGCTTCTTTGGTAATCAGTCTGATTATTGGGCGTAGAATCATCAAATGGCTGAGCAAAATGCAGCTCGGAGAAGTAATAAGGGATGATGTTGGGTTAGATCACCACGCAAGTAAGAAAGGTACTCCATCGATGGGTGGAGTTATTATTCTGCTCGCAACGCTCATTCCTACCCTGCTTTTTGTGAAAATGGACAGCATTTATGGATGGTTGATTTTCTTTGTGATGCTTTCGCTGGGAATTGTCGGATTTATTGACGACTACATCAAAGTAGTGAAGAAAGACAAAAGCGGACTTGCCGGTAGATTTAAGATTGCAGGTCAGGTAACTGTAGGATTGGTTTTAGGCTCTGTGCTTTATTTCCACCCCGATTTTGAGTTATTCAATACACTATCAACGGTTCCTTTCGCTAAAGACTTGAATATAGACTATGCTTTCTTTGGTGAACAATGGGGCTGGGTGATTTATCTGCCCGTTTCTGTATTTATTATTACTGCTGTAAGTAACGCTACCAATCTAACCGATGGTCTGGATGGACTTGCTTCCGGGATATCAGCAATCTGTGGATTCGTATTCGCGATTTTCGCATATGTATCAGGCCGTGTTGATTTCTCTGGATTCCTGGATATCATGTACTTACCCGGAGCCGGTGAGTTAACTATTTTCTGTGCTTCTTTGGTTGGTGCGTGTATGGGCTTTCTATGGTACAATACCAATCCGGCTTCTGTTTTTATGGGTGACACCGGTTCTCTTGCTATCGGTGGAGCACTTGGTGCTTTAGCTTTGATGTTGCACAAAGAACTTCTCCTCCCCTTTATCTGCGGAGTGTTCTTCTTTGAAACTCTTTCGGTAATCATCCAGACTACCTACTTCAAATACACGAAAAGAAAATATGGTGAAGGCAGAAGAGTCTTTTTAATGACACCGATTCATCATCACTTCGAAAAGAAAGGCTGGTCTGAACAAAAGATTGTGGTTCGATTCTGGATTATTACCATCCTGCTGGCACTCATTAGTTTATTAACACTCAAAATCCGATGAGAGACGTAAAAGGAATACATATCGTCGTAATCGGAGCTGCCAGAAGTGGAGTTGCCGCGGCCATGCTGCTTAAGCACAAAGGCGCGGATATCTTTGTAACTGATGCAGGCCCTATTTCAATGTCATCAAAGGCAAAATTGATTGACGCTGAAATCAACTTCGAGGAAAACGGGCATACTTCTCTGGCTGAACAGGGTAAGTTTGCAGTGGTAAGCCCTGGAGTTCCAACAGAAACTCCGTTGGTTCAAAGCTATTTAAACTCTGGTAAAGAAGTCTTATCGGAAATCGAGATTGCCAGTTGGTTCACGAATCAAAAAATTATTGCTGTTACCGGAAGTAATGGTAAAACCACCGTTACAAGCTGGCTCGCTCATATCTGGCAAACTGCTCAGGTTGATTTCAGCCTTGCTGGCAATATTGGATATGCCTTTTCAGAAAAAGTGGAAGAGGCTCAAGGAGATCATATTCTGGAGGTAAGCAGTTTCCAACTTGATCATATTGATACCTTTAAACCGAATATAAGCGTATTGCTAAACATCACTCCCGATCATTTAGATCGTTATGGTTACAGTTTAGAAAACTACGCGGCATCCAAATTCAGAATTACAGAAAACCAAACTTCTGAAAACCGATTCATCTTCAACTACGATGATCCACTCATCAAGAACCATGTTGAAGTGCTCCAAAAGAAAGAATTTTCCCCTCAGCTGTGGGGATTTTCAAATAAACACGAAGTGCCTGAAGGCGCTTTCGTTCGCGATAATCAAATCATCTTCAGACTCAATAATAAGGAAGAAACCCTTATGTCAGTGTTCGAAATCGGCCTGAAAGGCCAACACAATCTACAAAACGGTCTCGCTGCTGCACTTGCAGCCCGCGCCGCTGAAATTAAAAACGAAGCTATTCGGGAAAGCCTCAAATCCTTTACCGGTGTTGAACACAGGCTTGAAATTGTCCGGGAAGTGGATGGGGTTAAGTACATAAACGACAGTAAAGCAACCAATGTGAATGCTGTATGGTTTGCCCTCGATAGCTATAACGTACCAATGACACTGATTCTTGGGGGACGTGATAAGGGTAACGATTATTCCGAACTGGTCGATCAGATCAAAGAAAAAGTGCACACCATTATTGCCATTGGTGAATCGAAGGATCGGGTAAAAGAACAACTTGGAACTACCGCTCCCAATTTTGAAATGGCTGAAACCATGCGTGATGCAGTAAGGGCTGCAAAAAGAGTAGCTAAACGAGGTGAGGTAGTTTTGTTAAGCCCAGCCTGTGCTTCCTTTGACATGTTTAATGATTACGAGCACCGTGGAAAAGTTTTTAAAGAAGAAGTGAATAAGCTGTGAGATTAGGAAAGGCACATAGAGACAAAGGCACAAAGTGATATACACCAGCCCACATAGCAATTTATCCAGCGTTCTGGGAACCAGTCCTGAGGATATCGATACCCGTAAACAGGGTAGCGACCGGATTCTGCTTATGGCTGTCATCATTTTAATGATGTTTGGCGTACTTGCGGTGTATTCATCCATCGCTTTCTTTGCCGCCTCTAAGGAAACCTCGGCTTTTGCCTTGGTTACCCGTCACGTAGTTAAATTAGGAATTGCTTTCTTTGTAATGTTGATTGCCTCCAAAATCAATTACCATACACTTGCCAAATTTAGTCGACTGGGAATGGTTGTAAGTCTGTTCCTGCTTGTTGCAGTTTTGATATTCGGAACCGAACAATTTGGAGCAAAACGGTGGCTTAATTTAGGTGGTTTTACCTTCCAACCCTCTACTGTTGCAACTGTAGCCCTGCTTCTTCATGTTAGTGTGCTTCTAAGTGAAAAGCAGGAATACATTAAAGACTTCAAAAAATCATTCCTGCCTATAATGGTTTGGGTAATGCTCACCTGTGGTTTGATAGGAGTAGAAGATTTTAGTAGCGCCGGTATCCTGATGGGAATCTGCTTGATTATGATGTTCATTGGACGAGTGAGTGTTCTTCAACTTGGTTCAATGGTTACAGTTGCGGTTCTGGGAGGAATGCTTCTTCTTAGTCAATCTGCAAACAGACAGGATCGAATTGATCAATACATTCAGCAAATCAAAAATATTGAGACTGAAGAGTTCCTGACAGGCAGCGGTTATCAAGCTCAACAGGCTCATATAGCCATTGCAAAGGGTGAACTGCTTGGCGTTGGAATAGGTAAAAGTTCTCAGCGAGACTTCCTCCCTGCTCCCTACAACGATTTCATCTTCGCGATAATCGCAGAAGAATATGGCATTGCCGGAGCAATGGCTCTGATCGTGTTATTCAGCCTGATTTTAATTCGTGGCGTTGTTTTCATCGCACGAAAAGCGGAAGATACCTTAGGTTCCTTACTTGCGGTGGGATGCACACTTACTATCGTTCTCTATGGTTTTGTAAATGCGAGTGTAGCCAGTGGATTGTTACCTGTAACCGGATTACCCATGCCATTTGTTAGCTATGGAGGAACCAGTATGATGTTTGCCGGATTAATGGTGGGCATCATCCTCAACATCTCGAAACACAACCGGGATAAGGGGGCCTTCTATTATGGTTAATCCAAAGATTTTGATTGCAGCAGGCGGAACCGGAGGACATGTTTATCCTGCCATTGCTATCGCTGATGCATTAAAAGCAGAAAATTCAGCTACCGAAGTATTATTTGTTGGAACCAGAAATCACATGGAATGGAAAGCCGTACCTAAGGCTGGCTATGAAATTGTGAACGTTTGGATTAGTGGCTTTCATCGAAGGCTTACATTAAAGAATCTGCTTTTCCCGGTTAAGTTGATCACTGCTTTAACTCAAAGCTTGAAAATTATAGCCTCTTTCAAACCGCACGTTGTGGTTTCCTGCGGAGGATATGTAGCGGGACCGATTGGTTGGATAGCAGGAAAACAGGGGATTCCGATTGTAATTCAGGAGCAGAATGGATTTCCGGGAGTAACGAACCGACTTCTCGCTAAATTCGCCAGCAGGATTTTTACCGCCTTTAAAGAGGCTGAAAAATTCCTTCCTGCTGATAAGATTACTGTTTCCGGTAACCCAACACGAAATACGTTGACAGCAGTTGATAAGAATATTGGACTACATGCGTATGGCTTCAATGAATCCAAACCTGTTCTGTTGATTATGGGCGGAAGCGGTGGAGCAAAATCCATCAACGAAGCAGTTAAAGAAAACCTGGAGGCACTGCATGATAAGGCGGGACTTCAGATCATCTGGCAGTGCGGTTCAAGATATTACGATGCACTTACAGGAGAAATTGATGAAGCTAAGTATCCGAATCTAAGGCTCACTGAATTTATCGACAATATGCCTGAGGCTTATGCGGCCGCTGATTTGGTAATTAGTCGCGCAGGAGCAAGTTCCTGTTCAGAATTTATGCTAACCGGTATGCCAAGTGTGTTGATCCCCTCTCCCAACGTAGCTGGAGATCATCAAACCGAAAACGCCAAAGCAATGGCAGATGCAGGAGCTTCCGAACTATTGAAAGACGAAGATGCAGTTAATGCACTCCCGGAATTAGTTAACAAACTGATTTCTGACCAGGAAAAACTGAAGAAAATGAATCTGGCTGCGCTTAGCCTGGCCAAGCCAAACGCCGCGAAAGAAATCGCACAGGAAATTTTAGAACTAGCAAAATCCCGAATGAATTGATGGAGAAAAGAATCGAAACACAACCCATTTTTGGAAGAACCAAACACATCCACATGGTTGGTATTGGTGGGATTGGTATGAGCGGAATGGCAGAAATTCTGATCCATCGTGGGTATAAAGTTTCAGGCTCGGATGGAGCTTTGGGCGAAACTACTAAACGCCTTGAAGAAATCGGAGCCACCATTTACGAAGGCCATAGCGCAGAGAATATTGAAGGCGCTGATGTGGTGGTTTACACCAGCGCAGTTAAAGCTGAAGAAAACGAAGAAACAAAAGCGGCCATTGAGCAAAGGATTCCAACCATCAAACGGGCAGAAATGCTGGCCGAGTTGATGAAAATGAAGTATGGAATTGGTGTAGCAGGGACACACGGTAAAACAACCACCACTACCATGGTTGGGCTTGTAACCCGAACCGGAAATTACGACCCCACCATTATTGTAGGCGGCAAGGTGCACAGTTTTGATAAAACCAACGCTGTGGTTGGTAAAGGTGATGTAATTGTAGTGGAAGCCGACGAATTCGACCGAACGTTCCTTCGCCTCACTCCCTCTATAGCAATTATTACAAATATTGAAGCCGAGCATCTTGATATTTATGATGATCTTGAAGATGTAAAGCAAGCTTTTGTGGACTATGCGAACAAAGTCCCATTTTATGGGGCAGTGATCGTTTGTCTGGATGATCCGAATGTGCGAAGCATACTCCCTCAGCTACAGCGACGAGTTATTTCTTATGGATTGACACCACAGGCTCAGCTCAGGGCAACGGATATCCGCATGGCTCAGTTTACCTCCACTTTTACCGTAATAAATAATGAAGAAAAGCTTGGTGTTATTACCCTAAAAGCTCCCGGTGAACATAATGTGAAAAATGCTCTGGCTGCTATCGCAACTGGTATAGAGTTAGATATCGATTTCAAGCTGATTAAAGAAGGTCTGGAAAGCTTCCAGGGTGTGTATCGTCGTTTCCAAATGAAGTACAACAATGGAATTATGGTGATTGATGATTACGCTCATCACCCTACCGAAGTACAAGCTACTCTGAATGCTGCACGTAAAGGCTGGCCGGATCGAAGAGTGGTTGCCGTGTTCCAACCTCATTTGTATTCGCGCACACAGGAATTATACAAAGAATTCGGACTCTCTTTCTTTGACGCCGAGGTGATGATTGTTACCGATGTGTATCCATCCCGTGAAAAACCAATCGAAGGAGTGACCGGAAAACTGATTGCAGACACCGCCGTGCAATATGGGCATAAGCAGGTTATTTATGTAGAAGACAAAAATGCTGTAACTGGAAAACTTAAAGAAATAACCAAGCCCGGAGATATCATTATTACGATGGGTGCGGGAGATATTTACCGATCCGGTGAAAGTTTTGTGACCGAGATTGAATCCGGAAATTTTAAAGTGAGTTCAAACTGATTGAGTAAAGAGGCTACACATACCGAAGCTCAAAAAGGGAAATTACTACCCTGGTTAACCGCCATCCTGATGGTGCTTGGCATTGCTGTGCTTGCAGCCTTGTACTGGAACCGGAACGTGACTATTAATGAAGTTGAAGTAACCGGAACCTATTTCTCAACTCCTGAAGAAGTTGAACGGGCTGCAAATGTAACTCTTGGAATAAAACCGGACAGCCTGAATCTGGTTTCTTTAATTGCCCGGGTTGAAGTTCTGAATTATGTGAAGTCTGTTACCCCGTATGTAGAACCCAGCGGTGATTTGAAGCTCACAGTTTCTGAACGAACACCTATCGCAGTTTTAGTTCAGGGCTCCAACCGAATCTATGTAGATGAAGATGGAGTTCGGCTTCCGATTCTGGAAGGAAAAACGCTGGATTTACCTCTGGTCTATGGATTCAGAGCTTCAGCGGGAATGGACACGTTAAAATCTAACGAATTCAGGCAAATCAGAGATTTTCTGGTTGGAGCCAGAACCAACGAATTTGGGTGGGCAACGATCAGCGAAGTTGCCTACAGCCCCGAAGAAGGAGTCGTAGCACTGAGCCACGAGAACGGAGTAAAGTTAGTCTTTGGAACCAACGATTTCGAAACAAAACTTCGGAATTGGGAAGCCTTTTATGCAGATGTAATCCGCACAAAAGGAATTCAAACAATGCAGCAGGTGGATCTCAGATTCAAAAACCAGGTGGTAACCCGGGAGGTGAAGTCGTGATTTTATTTCAACTATTTGAACACACCCCTATATCCCCTCTCATGAGGGGACTTGTTGGGGATTGGAAAGAACAATCTGAGCTTCCCCTCCAACGGAGGGGATTGAAGGGTGAGTCATTACGACTTACCGGTTTTAATGGAGAACAAAATTTTAGCAATCAATTAAACAAGCGGAACTGACATGTCAGAACAAGAAAACATCATGGTCGGTCTCGATATCGGGACAACAAAAATATGCGCAATCGTAGCCTCAATCGATGAACAACAACGAATCAATATTCTCGGGGTTGGAAAAGCTCCAAGCGATGGTTTAAATCGTGGCGTGGTCGTTAACATCGACAAAACGGTAAGCGCCATCAAAGACGCTATCGCACAGGCTGAGCTCGCTTCCGGAATCCAGGTGAACTCTGTGAATGTGGGTATTGCCGGAGATCACATCCGCAGTATGCGCAGCAAAGGAGTGATCACTATCAATAACAAAGACAATGAAATTACCGGACATGATGTGGAGCGCTTGTTAGAGGATTGCCAACGTATCATGCTCCCAACAGATCAGCAGATTCTGCATGTAATTCCGCAGGAGTTTGTGGTAGATGGCCAGGATGGCATCAGCGATCCCGTTGGAATGAGCGGAATGCGCATGGAAGCCGAGGTTCATATCATCACGGGACTGGTTTCTGCGGCTAAGAATATCTACCGATGTGTGGAACGAGCCGGATATCAGGTAGCAGATATCATTCTTGAGCCTCTCGCTTCGTCTTATGCGGTACTCGATCAGGAAGAAAAAGAAGCGGGTGTTGTTTTGGTTGATATCGGTGGAGGAACAACGGATGTGGCCATCTTCCAGGATAATACGATCCGACATACTGCAGTAATTGCTATTGCAGGACAAAAAGTAACCGATGATATCCGACTTGGCCTCAGCGTATTGGATGATCAGGCTGAGACTTTGAAAAGAAATCATGGTGAAAGCTATGCCGATATGATCCAGAACGATGAGGTAATAACCGTTCCGGGAATCGCAGGCCGTCCTCCCAAAGAAATTACAAAGAGCATCCTCGCCAAAATTATTCAGGCAAGGATGGAAGAAATTTTGGAAATCGTAAGTATTGAGATCAAACGAAGTGGATATCAGGAATCACTTAGTGCCGGTGTAGTATTAACCGGTGGTGGATCTTTGATCAAGAATATTACAGCTCTCGGATCTGAAATTCTGGGAATGGATGCCAAAGTGGGTATCCCTCTCGGTATTACCGGTGGGCTGGTGGAAGAAGTGAACAGCCCGATATACGCTACCGGCGTTGGGTTGGTGGTACATGCCCTTCAAACCGGCACAAATACCAATAAAACAATGATTCCTTCTTCAGCAAAAGCAACCAGCGTGGAACAAGTAATGGCGAAAATTGCTGATCGCATGAAGAGCTGGTTCAAAGAACTTTAAACAGCAATCATCTACAAACAGAATAAATAATTCAGTAAACAAACATAAACAGGAGTAATCATGGCTACTTTCTTTTTTGATGAACAAAGCCAGGAAAACGCTAAGATTAAAGTGATTGGCGTTGGTGGTGGTGGCGGAAACGCTATCAATAATATGATAAATATGGGCCTCGACAGCGTGGAATATATCGCGCTTAATACCGATGCCCAGGCACTTAAAAACAGCATGGCTGACCTCAAGATTCAGGTTGGATCTGCCCTTACCAGTGGTTTAGGAGCAGGTGCACGTCCTGAAATCGGTCGTGAAGCGGTGGAAGAAAACCGTCACGAGATTGAGGAAGCCATTGAAAGTGCCGACATGGTTTTTGTAACTGCCGGAATGGGTGGTGGAACAGGAACCGGAGGTGCCCCCGTAGTGGCGGGAATGGCCAAAAGAAAAGGAATTCTTACCGTGGGGATTATCACAACCCCATTTGAATGCGAAGGTAAAATCCGTAAGAAATATGCCCTTGAAGGTATCAACGAGCTAAAGAAAAACTGCGATACAGTAATAGTAATCCCAAATGAACGCTTGCTTGATATCGCAGATGAAAATACATCTTTGATGGCGGCTTTTGCTCTGGCAAATGAGGTATTGTATAACGCAACCCGTGGAATCAGCGATCTTATCCTGATGCCTGGTCTTATTAACCTTGACTTTGCTGACGTTCGTACTACGATGACGGATGGAGGTGCAGCCATTATGGGCTCTGCAACCGCATCCGGTTCTGATCGTGCCGAACTTGCTGCCCGTGAGGCTATTAATTCTCCTTTATTAGACGGAGTAAGCATTCGTGGTGCACGAAATGTTCTTGTTAACATCTCAGCAGGAGCTAACCTGGGAATGCGTGAAACTACTACTGCAACAAGTATTATACAGCAGGAAGCTGGCGACGATGCAGAAATCATCTTAGGAACTGTACTGGATGAGGAATTTGGTGATGAAATCAGAGTTACGGTAATTGCTACCGGATTTGATCTTGCTGAAGACCGAAATACAGCTCGGGTTGCTCCAAATAAACCGATGAATGTTGCCGCTGAAAACGCACTGAAAAATCAGTCTCAGCCAAAGCAGGAAATCGCGACCCGATTCACCAGAACTACAGGTGATTTTTACAAAGGTGAAGGCAATTTAAAGCGGTTAGACACTCCTTCTTACTTACGTCGTGACCTCAGCGTAAAGAAAGAAGAGCAACCTACAGCACAGGAAGAAGATTATTCCTCCGATACAGAACAAAGTGCTAATGTAGCTCCTTTCCAAAGCAGAACGGAGCGTATTAGAAAAGACGATTCAGATCAGCCCGCATTCCTGCGAAAGATCATGGATTAATTCTCCAAGAAACCGGCTTTTCCCCGGGATCCCATGGGAATGGTGTCTCTAAGCCGGATTAGTTTACTGGATGAATATAGCCAAGGTCGCGTTTAAGCGGCCAGGCCTACAGACGGCAGGCTATAGATTGCTAACAATAAAAGAAGCCCTTTGATCGGGGCTTCTTTTTTTATTCCATCTTGAAAATTTCTTTTAAATAGACTTTATTTACATGAACTTAAATATAAGCTATGAAAGAATTTAAACTCGAGATTAATACGAATACTATTTATATAAAAGCTATCCGTTTTTTTGGAGCGCTTTTTATAGGACTTTCTTTAGGATGGATTAGTTACGAGTTAAAATATGGAATGGAAGTAGAATGGATGAATGCTTTATCAAGTATTCTTTGCGGTATAGTTTTCGCTTTCTTTCCTGGAGCTATGGCTAAGCAATCGCTAACTATTAATGAAGATGGCATCCAAACCCATCATTACAAATTTTATTGGGGAGAGCGTGACTCAATTAAATGGGAAAAAATATCAGCTATTTCAGTCCAGAGAAATAAGATTCTGATTAAAAACAAAGTTGGATCTACTGAAAAGATTTCTCTCCCACTACATACAACTGAACAGATTAAAAGCCTTAAGTCTTATTTAAAGGAGATTTCCGAATTCAAAAATATTGAATACAAAACTACTTAGGCTTCTTAATTACGTTCGAAGTAACAAACGGAACTAAGAACCTGTCATTTCGAATCCTCCGATGGAGGTGAGAAATCTAAAGAGTTATCTAACACCTCCAAGCTTTTTAGATGTCTCACATTCGCTCGAAATGACAAGGATGATTAATATTCTTTTCGTTTACTTCTATTGATCTGCGATAATCTCTTTTACCTTTTTCCCCCATGTCTCCCAGTTCATAACTTCACTGTATTTTTGGTAAGAAGCTCTTGAAATCTGTTCATACTCTTTCTCATCATCCCAGGTCTTTCTTACCCATTCTGCAGCTACTTTTGCAGAAGAAGCCTCTTTAATAATAAATCCTGTTTTTTCATGGATTACTGCCTCCTGTACTCCGCCAACATTAGTTCCGATTGCTGGCAAAGCCATCGAAGCCGCTTCAATAAAAGACATTCCCACACATTCAGCTTTTGTTGGCATAATGAAAAAACTCGCTTTCTCATACAGCCCAGTTAATCGCTCGGATTCGGCTTGTACTGTTTTATCAAGAAAACCAACAATGTTGACATGCGATGGCAGATCAGGAATCTGAGGAGTACATCCTGCAATAGTCAGCTTGGCATTCAATCCTAAGCCCAATAACTCTCTAAGAACTTCAACCGCAAACGGGCCTCCTTTTTCTTCCCATCTCACCCCAACAAATAGCAGATTAATTTGTCTTGCCTCCATTCTCGATCGTATTACAGAATCTATTTCTTCGGAGTTTAACTTATGTTCCAGATTACATCCGTATGGAATCACCTCAATTTTTTTACTTGAAACTCCGTACTCCTTCATTGCTGAATCAGCCAGCCATTTCAGTGGAAGAATTAATTTTGTTGCTCTTTCGAACGCTCTCTTTTCCAATGCCAAAGCTTCTTTAATACTTAGTGGATGCAAGTTGCTGTGGCTATTGTACATCTCATTCAAAAGAGGGAATGTAGCATCCGTAGTTATATAAAAAGGAATTTTACTTTCCAGATATGCCACTTCCGGGCTCATCAACGATGCAAGAAGAGCGTCAGGCTTATCAATTTCGATTCTCCTGTCGATTACTTTAGCTGATTTTTTTGCTAATGCTGTATCATATTGATACTTATATACTTTTTTAGAAAGTGCTCTTAGAACCCGACCTTTAATTTTGGGTATTATTTTATAATTAAGGTCAACAGGTCCAAGTATACTTACTTCTTCAAAATTACTTCGTAAAGCCTGGAGCATATTAACGTGAGTACCCGAATAGGCTTTTTTATCGTTTGGATCCTGTTTTGTGATATATCCGATATTCATTTTTCTAACCAAATACCTCCCAAAGTAATTTACTCGCCATAACTACCGCCAACATAGCAAAACCCCACTGCAAATATTTTCGGTTTATTTTGTGGTTGAGGTAAGCACCGCCGAATCCACCTATTAAGCCTCCGATTGCAAGCGGGCCAGCCGCGCCAAAATCAACATAACCAATTGTAAATTCTGTAAGTCCGGATGAACTCACATCAATTAGCGCAAGTTGAATTACTCCAACTGAAATCAAAATAACCATTCCTAATTGTGAAACACTTACCGCTTTTCGGAAGGGTTGTTTGTAGAATAAGTTCATGATCGGAACCATAATTCCTCCTCCGCCAACTCCGGCAAGGGAAGCTATGAATCCTCCAAGTCCTCCGGTAACGAGTAGCTGAGGTAATTTCAATTCGGTAAAATTTCTGTCGTTTTCTTTAGACTTATCTCTCCCTCTTCTAAACATCATATAGGCTGCATAAAATAAAATTAAACTGAAGAATAGTACGAACTCTTCCCTGCTGTAATAAGGAGAAGTGAGCACCAGTTTCCCGAGGGTAATCCCCAATGCTCCTAACACTCCAAGTTTAATACCTTCTTCCCAGAAAATATTATTTTGAAGATACTGGCGAACTGTACTGCTGCCTGCTGCAATCAAGGTGCAAAACAAACCGGAAGCCACCGACCACTGAACAGATTGTTCTACTCCTGCTCCCTCAAACAAAAAGAAAAGTACCGGGGTAAATATGATTCCTCCTCCAACTCCCATCAATCCTGCGATGAGGCCTGCTATCAACCCGATTAGTAGAAGAATTAATAACTCCATTGTGTAGTTACTTGCTTAAATATTTATAAATAATAGTCATCACGAGGAGCTGTGAACTCTGATACCTGAATAAAAAACCTTTCGACAAAGTGATCTTATGAAGCATAAAGAGATTGCTTCGTCGAAAAAAAATATACCAACCATTCTAATTGATACTCCTCGCAATGACTGGGTTTTAAAGTCAAACTTCAATCTCCCCTCTTAAATAGGTTACCGCTTTACCAAGGATTTCTACCCGTTCTACTTTATCGCGAACCGTAAGTGTACCCACTCGTTCCGAAATTTGTCTGGCCTGCATTTCTCTTTTTTCCAACCGTTCTGACCAATATGGAGTCAGCTTTGTATGGGCTGATCCGGTTACCGGGTCTTCGTCAATATTATGGCGGGGGGCGAAGAACCTTGAAACGAAATCCACTTCATTGCCGGGGGCAGTAACAATTATACCCCTCGCATCCACTTCTTTCAACATCCTGAAATCCGGTTGTAAAACAGCTATCTCTCTTTCAGAATCGAGTACAATCATGTAGTCATCTGATTTGAAAGTGAATATGTTAGGTTTTATTCCAAGTGCCTGATACAAGATTGGAGGTCCCTGAACCTGTTCCATTTTATCTGATGGAAAATCCATCGCCAAGTGGTCTCCTTCTTTCCTAACTATCAGACGACCGCTTCTGGTTTCGAATTTGATTTCTTCTTTGCTGTACCCCAGTTTTTCGAATAACACGTGTGCAGAAGCAAGAGTGGCATGTCCGCATAAATCTACTTCCGCTACAGGGGTAAACCATCTTAGTGCATACAAATCCCCTTCGCGCACAAAGAAAGCCGTTTCAGAAAGGTTGTTCTCCATCGCGATCTTCTGCATCAGTTCGGGCCTGATCCATTCTTTGAGCGGACAAACTGCAGCGGGATTTCCTCCAAATACGGAATCGGTAAAAGCATCAACCTGATATATCGCGATTTTCATCTCGCCCTCCTTTCAAATATTGAGTAATAAGGTAGATTCATTTAGGGAAGGATACAAAGTTCAAATTTCATAGTTCAGCGACTAGTTGGGGCGGATGGCCATCCGCCCTTACAGGTATAGTCTCATCAAAAACTCTTCCATAAATCTCTTCATAAGAGGGGACTTTTTTCTCTTGTTTCTCAAGAAGTACACCTTAAATCCTGCCTCAAAATTACTAACCCCAATCACTGAATCTTCATGTAGCAGCTTGATCCTGGTTACAATGCTGCTGCGTCGTAACCAATTACCTTCATCAATACTTACTTTTTGAGTTTTTGTGATTTCGTGGCTCTATAAAAACATTGATCGAATTCCATCACAAATCGGTTTATCTTTACCTGATTTTAAAAGCAATGCAACTATATCCCCCTTCCATATTAGAAAAACTCGGCTTTGAGCAACTTCGGCAAACTACCTTAGATGCCGCCCAGTCAGAACGGTCTTTTGAACTGATTGAAGAATTATACCCAACTGCCAGTGCCGAGCGGGTAAACGTGTTGCTGAATCAAACCAGGGAAATGATGGAAATTCTAAGGGATCCCGATCCATTTCCTTTGGGAGAATTACCGGATGTTCGCGATTTCCTCAAAACAGCGAAAGCCCAGGGAAGTATTATCCCTCTTGCGGCCTTTCCCTACATTCTGGGAATTTGTACAACTGCCCGTTTGATAAAGAAATTCCTGAAAGGCAGAGCCGAACATAAGCCGGAGTTGTTTTCCATTTCGGAAGAATTGATTCCTCTTAAGGAACTTGAAGATTCTATCAGGCAAAAAGTTACGGATGGTGGTCAGCTTAAGGATGATGCCAGCCAGGAGTTGAAATCGATCCGAAAACGATTGAATGGGAAACGAAATGAATTGCGTACCACCATCAACAAATTGATGCGGATTGCCACAAAAGACGGTATGACTTCTGATGAAGGAGCTACCATTAGAAACGGAAGAATGGTGATTCCAATCCTGGCGGAATATAAACGGAAAATCCCCGGGTTTATACACGATGTTTCATCAACTGGACAAACCGTGTATCTGGAACCTGCTGAAGCCCTTCATCTGAATAATGAAATCCGTCAGTTTGAAATTGAGGAACAACGCGAAATCGAGCGTATTTTGAGAGAACTCACCAATCATGTACGGCAACATTCGCCCTATATTTCTCAAAATATTGAAGCCCTCGCCGAACTGGATGTGATTGCAGCCAAAGCAAAGGTTTCCATTAAATTGGAAGGTGAAATTCCGGTTTCTGCATCCAATGGCCGACTTAAATTGAAAGATGCTTATAACGCCAATCTAAAGCTTAAAAACCTCTCTCTGAAAAAAGATGACCGGGAAAAGATTGTTCCACTTTTTATGGATTTGGATGAGGACGAGCGGTGCCTGATGATTACAGGGCCGAACGCCGGTGGGAAATCCGTAGCCATGAAAACGGTGGGGATTTCCGCTTTGATGAATCAATCGGGTTATGCGATTCCGGCTGATCCCACCTCTGAACTTCCAGTGTTCTCAGGAATTTTTGTGGATCTGGGGGATGATCAATCCATTGAAAATGACTTGAGTACGTTTTCATCCCGATTGCAATGGATGCGGGAAACCCAGAAGAAACTGAAACCCGGTAGCCTGGTTTTGATTGATGAAGCCGCTGCAGGTACTGATCCCGAAGAAGGCGGGGCTTTGTTCCAGGCATTTATTGAATACCTGCTCGATCGGGATTGTAAAGTTTTGGTTACCACCCATCACGGATCATTGAAAGTATTTGCGCATGAACATCCCAATGCGGTGAATGGCTCCATGGAGTTCGATCAGTCTTCACTTTCGCCTACGTACAAGTTCAAAAAGGGAATCCCGGGGAGCAGTTATGCTTTTGAAATCGCCGAACGGATGAAACTGGATTCTATCATTCTAAAGCGTTCGCGGGAGTTGCTGGGCGAACAAAAGAATAAGATGGAATCGTTGATTACCGAACTAGAAACCAAAACCCAGCAGGCAGAAGAGCTCAAATCCAGATTCGAAAACCTGAAATCCAGGGCAGAAACCGATCGGAACCGATATCTGAATAAGCTGGAAGGCATTAATCGGGAGAAAGATAAAATCCGCGAAAAGGCTTTGATTGAGGCAAAATCCATTATGGATAAAGCCAACCAGAAAGTGGAGCAGGCCGTTGAGCAGATTATAGTTAAAAACAAGGCCGACAAGAAACAGATCAAAGACATCCGAAAAGATATTGATCAGGAAAAAGCGGCCATTGAAGGAAGTTTGGAGGAAGTAAAAGAGAAACGGGAAGCTAAGTTCAAAAAGAGTAAACATCCTCCAAAAACAGGCGATTATGTTCGTTTTCTGGATGGAAACACTACCGGACAACTGATCGAGCACAAAGGAAATAACGCTACCGTTCAGGCTGATGGCCTCCGGCTCCGAACGAAATACAAAAACCTGATAAAGGTTGATCCGCCCAAAAAGAAAGAGAAAAATAAAGCCCGTGCTGTAAATTTGGTAAACGGCTCTGACTTCATGAAAGAAACCGTTTCTCCACGACTTGATTTACGAGGCAAACGAGCGGATGAAGCGCTGAACGAAGTCACTCACTATCTCGACCGTGCCATATTCCGGGGATTGAATCAGGTTGAAATACTACACGGCAAAGGTGATGGCATCCTGAAAGATCAGATCCACAAATACCTGAAAGACCGGACCGAAGTGAAAAAGTACGAACTGGCTCATGAAGACTTTGGCGGGGCGGGAATCACGTTAGTGAATTTACAATGATTCAATTAAGAATTATAAATGAGTGCTTCTAAGGAATTTTTTAAAAGTTGGTTTAATTCCTTTTTGATTTCCCTTTCGGTAGGCAGTTTTTTCCTACTATTGGGCTTTTTGGATTATACACTTAACAACAAAAGTTACAATAAAGAGCTATTCAAAAGTGCCCTAGTATTAATTCTTTCTATTTCCTTTTTTTTATATCCAGGAAGAGAAATTTTTTTGAAAAAAATTATTGATTCCAGTCACTTTCTTGCTAATAAATTCAATAGTAGTCTTGAACAAAATCTTTCAAAAAGAAATTTATTCATAGTAAGACTACTAATATTAACAGCTATAATTATCGCTACTTATTTCCTTTATAAGGCGATATTTCCCGAGTTTTTTTATTGACCTTTCCATTTTTACTTGAACCATTCTTAATTGAAGCTGCCTTCTTCTTCCAGCATTTCAATCGTATCCACAGCGTGTCTGAGGTGCGGAATCACAATACTTCCACCAACCATTAAGGCTACATTCAAAGTGTCTGTTATTTCAGCTTTGGTTGAGCCGGTTTTGGCACATTGTTCCAGATGATAGTCAATACAGTCGTTACAGCGCAGAACGGTGGAAGCCACTAATCCCAGCAGTTCTTTGGTCTTGGTATCCAGCGCGCCCTCTTTGTAGGTGTTGGTATCCATATTAAAGAAGCGTTTAATACCCAAATGGTCGAGTCCCAGCACTTTTTCGTTTTGAATAGCTCTTTTTTCACGGAATTGCTGGAGACGGTTTTTTTCTTCTGAATTTGACATGATTTTTAATTGGTTAGCCACGGAAGCACTAAGTACTTTAATGAATCAAAAATACTATTTATACCTATTTAGTGCTTTTGTGTTTTTGTGGCTTTACCATTTTGTGCTTTCGTGAATTAGTGGCAAATTTCGGGTAAATAACACACCCTAAATCCCTTCTCAAGAGGGGACTTCATTCATGTTCGGAAAAAATCAGTCTAAACATAAACTTGTTGTTATCGGAGACAGCCTTGCTCAGGGCTTCAATAATGGTGGTATTTATCGAACAGACATTAACTTTCCGTCCTTTATAAGAAGGTGTTTCGATCCTCTTCCTCAATTCGATCAGCCTTCCTTCACAGCACAAGCCGGTATTCCGTTAAATCTGGAAGTGCTTCTTCGAGGACTTTCAGATGAATTCGGGGCGGATATCGACTGGGGAGAATATGCAAACGCTGCATCGCATACGTTCAAAACACTGAAGAGAATCAAAAAATACTGGGAGGGCGGGTTGAAAGATCTTAGCGTAGATCAGACTGCTCCTTACCATAACCAGGCGATTTGGGGACTGGCTGTTAACGATTCGTGGATTGTAAACGAGAAGAACAGCCGCGAATTTATCGAGCAGCATAAAGAGCGGTATTCCGTATTTGGATTTCTTCCCGAGCATGCCAAATATATTACCTCTCGATTGGTTTTGAATCCAAGACTCACCCCCGAATTTGAAGAGAACACACAACTTAAAAACACTGAGCTACTTCAACAGGATGGAGGAATCGAAAACCTGATTGTGTGCCTGGGTCATAATAATGCGTTGGGTGCAGTTGTAAATCTAGACCTGACTTGGTCAAAGCCAGAAGACCTCGACTCCTTTATGGGGTTTCGAAAGCACTCTATTTACCGCCCTGAGCATTTCGAGCTAGAATACCGAAAACTTGCTGATAAAATCTCGAAGATTGGTGCTGAACGAGTGTTTGTCCCCACAATCCCCTACCCAACCATTCCACCCGTATGTCGTGGAGTGAACTCTCAGTTTTCCAGCAATCATCTAGGCTACTTTGATTATTATACCCGATTCTGGATTTGGGATGAGGATTTTGATCCCGGAAAACATCCACATTTGACGAAAGACGAAGCCATCCAGATTGATTTTGCAGTTGATGAATTCAATTCGATCATTCGAAAAGTTGCCCGGGAGTATGGCTGGCATGTGGTGCCAATGGCAAAAAATGTAGCCAGCATGGCACGAAGACGTTTGGGCGGAGAACTGTTGCGCAGTTACCCGGATGATTTTGTGGCTGCCCTCAAACGAAATCCGAACACCGAGCACCTTGTGGATGAACATAACGAAGCATTACTTACTACTGAATTTGTAAGAGTGAATAAGGAAACCCAAAAATTATATAAAGGTGGAATATTCAGTTTAGATGGGCTTCATCCAACCACTATAGGATATGGACTAATGGCGAATGTCTATCGGGAAGTGATGCGAAAAGCGGGAGTGAAATTTCAGAAACCAATGGACTGGGATTATATCATTCAGGAAGACTCTCTTGTTACCAATCCTCCTCCCTTACTTTCCGAGTTAAGATTGGTTCTTCGATATCTGGCAATGGGAAGCCAGGAGCGGTTCCTGAAAGTAGGAAAAGGAATCTTTACACAGCTTATGGAACTGGTTTCAACCGGGAAAGATCAACAGTAAAAAACTTTATTTCTTCATATAATCTTCATATTAGAACCCGATTATCTCGCCAAATTTTTAAAAAACTAACTACATGAGACTTCTTCTTTTTATTCTGACTTCCATCTTTTTCATCAACTGTACTTCTGAACCTAAAGAGGCTCCTTACAATCCTGAAGCAGATACTTTGAAATATGCGGAAGAAGTACACTTCCAAAATGTACGTCAACTTACCTTTGGGGCAAACAACGCAGAAGCCTACTGGGGATTTGAAGACACTAAGTTGATTTTTCAGTCTGACAACCCTGCTTGGGGAGCTGATTGTGACCAGATTTACTACATGGATACTACCACCCCAAAAGACGAAAATTTTGTTCCAAAAATGATCAGTACCGGAATGGGTAGAACCACCTGTTCTTTTTTTCTTCCTGGTGACACCACGTTTGTGTATGGTTCAACACACTTAGGCAACAAAGAATGCCCGGCAGTGCCGGAACGAGGTCCCGGTGGTGCTTATGTTTGGCCAATTTATCCAGATTACGACATCTTTAAAGCCAATCTTGAAGGTGAAATCATTGCCAATTTAACTCCTGATTCTCCGGGCTACGATGCAGAAGCGACACTTTCTCCTGATGGCACAAAGATTGTATTCACTTCTATGAGAACAGGAGATTTGGAACTGTTTATTATGAATACAGATGGATCTGATGTTGTACAGATAACCGATGATCTTGGTTATGACGGAGGTGCATTTTTCTCACCAGATGGAACCCAATTGGTGTTTCGTGCTTCTCGTCCGGAAACTCCCGAAGAAGTTGAAAAATATACTTCTCTGCTAAAGCAGGGTCTTGTTGAGCCAACCGATATGGAGTTATTTGTGGTAAATATTGATGGAACCGGGCTTCGCCAGATAACTGATTTAGGCAACGCGAACTGGGCTCCTTATTTCCACCCTTCCGGAGAAAAAATCCTGTTTTCTTCCAACCATGCTTCCCAAAGAGGATTTCCATTTAACTTATTTATGATCAATGTAGATGGAACCGGATTAAAGCAGGTTTCTTTCGATCCTACCTTCGATTCCTTCCCTATGTTCTCCTATGATGGTAAAAAAGTAGTATTTGCCTCAAATCGATTTAACGGCGGGGATCGTTCCACCAACGTATTCATCGCCGACTGGGTTGACTAGAGAACATGCCACTAAAGCTCAAAAGCACTAAATCTGATTTTTTTGTGATTTAGTGTTTCTGTGGCGAGTAAATAAGATTTTATCTTTTTGTGATACTTACATGAACTAAATTGATGATGTTTATTAAAAACATAATAAGACATCATCATAAAGGTCATCTTAGCATTACTTTTTCTTTTCAGCGGAATCGATTACTCACCTCCAAAAGTGACCAATTTCCGTCTCAAGAATCTCGATAACCGGACGACCTACTACAAAGATATTAAAGGAGAAACCTTCACTGTTATTGATTTCTGGGCAACCTGGTGTAAACCTTGTATTCAATCAATTCCCAAGCTGGTGGAAATATCTGATGAGTTTGAAGACCAAGGGGTCAATTTTGTTGGAATAAGTGTGGATGGCCCAAGAAATCTGGCTAAAGTAAAACCATTTGCACGATCATTAGGAGTAACTTACCCTATACTTTTAGATACTAATAGCGAAGTTATGGCAAAATTGGGAGTACGGGCGGTTCCCTCTTTGATCATTGTAAACAGTGATGATGAAATTGTCTATTTCCACGAAGGTTATAAGCCCGGTGAGGAAGTAGAAATAAGAAATAAAATCCTTGAACTGCTAGAAGAATGATAACCCGAATCTTCATATTGCTCTTCCTAATTTTGACATTTCACCAAAAAGGGATAGCCCAGATATATGGTACCAATACCCTTGAGATTCAATATGGAAACCTTCCCTTTCAAGACAAACGATTTGGGACTTCTTACAATCAACTCAACTTATTTTATGATCATAACAACCTGAGTTTCTTTGGGAAAGTGGAACGATTTTCAACTCCTGATGAGGATCGAAACTATTTCGATCTTACCCAAAAAAGAGTTCAATACAGTGATGATATGTTCAGGGTACGCCTTGGTAATTTTTATGAAACGCTTGGAAGGGGTCTCTTACTTCGCAGTTACGATATTCCCGGCTCTGTATATGAAGAAGAATTTGAACGAACCCGCTATGCCTTTTTCAGGGACTTGGAAGGAATTGCGATCGATGCGACTACTGACTTGTTTGAGGTAAAAGTACTTCATGCAAAGCCACTCTTTAATATCCTGCCCCCAAACTTTGAGCTGGATACGCTGAGAAGGCCTGATTTAATTGAAGCAATTCAGACTAATGTATTTTTAGATGAAAGACTAAGTTTTGGAGGTGCTTTAATGAGATCCTATCCCAATACTTCTGATCAATTCCGGGAATATGGCTCATTGATGTTTTCGTCCACACCGGTTACTAACTTCAGCCTGTTTGGGGAATATGCCTTTGAAACCGATGCCAGGCTTTTTGGTTTTAAAGATGAAGATGCCTACGCCTTATATCTAGGTTCAAATTTCTATTTCGATTCATTCGGCGGAAGTATTGAATATAAAGACTACAACAACTTCCGTTTGGGCCAGGGATACAACGACCCTCCTTCACTGATCAAGGAACACACCTATCCTGTATTAAACAGAAGTACGCACGTGCTGAATGTTTCTAACGAGACTGGATTTCAACTTGAAGGATACTATAATTTTGAAGGAGGACACTCTGTAACCGCCAATTATACCACAGCAAATAACGACGGATTTGTTGAACTGAAGTACAGAGAATATTTTCTGGAAGGGTTTTATAAAGTAGATAATTTTCTTTCGGTTAAAGCTTTTTTCGACTATGCTAAAGATGAGCCAAAGGGAGAAGAAGACCGGATTTCGATAGGATTTATAACCGATAAATCGTTTGATTACGAATGGGGATTGAATCTGGATATTCAGTATCAAACCTTTAACCGCTCTTTCGACCCTGAACCGAGTTCTAACTATTACGCAGCACTTTCCTTTTCTTATTTACCTGATCTCTCTGCCGGAATAGTGTTTGAAGCAAGTTCAGATCCCCAATTAACCGACAATCCGGCTACTGTTTTTGAAATAGAGGATGACCTTAGAACATGGCTAGGCGCAAACTTCTCGTACAAATTTTCATCTTCAAATCGTTTAGATGTATTTGCAGGAAAACGAAGAGGTGGCCCGGCTTGTACTTCAGGTATTTGCTATGAAATTTTAGACTTCGAAGGTGTAGAGCTACGTTTTTCCACCCGATTTTAATATGAAAATAATTAAAACATCGATATTACTTTTTCTTTTAGTTCTTTTGGGATGCTCATCTTCTACAGATAGTGGCGGTTTTGAAGATGCCGTTGGCACTGTCGCTCCTGAGTTTATGTACAATAGTTTGGATGGTCAGGAATTAGCTTTGTCTGACTTCAGAGGAAAGGTCGTGTATTTATTCTTTTATGGGGCGGGGTGCCCTCATTGCAGGTCAAACGGTTCGGTGACAGAAAACATTAATCAGCAATTTGTCTCAAACTCAAACTTTGTTGCTTTGGGACTCGATACATGGAATAATTCAGTTTCTCAAAATACTTCATTTAGAAACACTACTGGTATTACATACGCTTTATTATTAAGTGCTCGTCAAAGCCTTATTGACTATTATGGAAATGCAGGGGCTTACGACCGTTCAGTAGTAATCGATGCTAACGGTCTTATAGCATATAAAGGCTCCGATTTTGTAAATACCGATTCAGAAAAAGTGATCTCAATAATCGAACAGGAATTAAGCAAGATGAACCAATAATCTCACAATCATGAAGCACTTAGTTTTTTTGCTATTTTTTATTCTTTTCACTCAAAATATACTTTTCGCTCAAGTTTCTGTTGGAGGAATGGCACCGGAATTCTCTCACCCGTACCTTGGAGGGGCTCAAGGTAGTACAATAAATCTGTCAAATTATAAAGGGCAGGTAGTTTATATCTTTTTCTACGGAGCCGGATGCCCTCACTGCCGAACTAATGGCCCTGTTACGGAAACAGAAATTCATCAGAAGTTTAAAAATGACACAAATTTTGTAGCTCTAGGACTTGATACCTGGAATGAATCTGTCTCATCAAATAATAATTTCAAAAATGTAACTGGCATTACCTATCCATTACTTCTTAATGCCAGACAAACTCTTGTTGATTACTACGGCGGAACTGGTTTTTATGATCGCTCAGTAGTAATTGGTGCAGATGGTATTATGAAATACAAAGGAACCACTTTTGTTGATTCGGATTATGAAGAGGTGGTTGAGGTATTGGAAAATGAGCTGGCTCTGTTAATTACTTCTTCTGAAACCGAAAATCTTCCTTCATCTTTTAAATTAAATCAAAACTATCCGAACCCTTTTAACCCTTCTACAACTATTTCTTATCAGCTTGACTCTCCCCGTGAAGTTTCTCTTGAAATTTTTAATGCATTAGGCCAGAGAGTTACCACTTTGGTTGATGGGTTTCAGCCTTCAGGAGAACAAACGGTTACCTGGAATGCTACTTCTGTACCTTCCGGAGTTTATTTATACCGACTTTCTGCCGGGAACACAGTGCTCACGAAACGGATGATACTTATTAAATAAACGCGAGTTGCCACTCGTGAAAATCCTTGCCTAATTTAAAATTTAGCCTTGACTAAATTTTAAATTAATCTGATATTCTCTTTCGAAATAAAAAACATTTATGAAGAGAGCATTAGCATTAGCAAGTATTATTTTATTCAGTCGAATAGCCTATGCCCAAACGACAGGCGTTCTAACGGGTGTGATTGAATCTAAATCCGGTGCAGTTGAGAATGCAACTATCGGAGTCAAAGAACTTGGGATAGGAAGCTATACTAAAGAAGATGGATCATTCATGATCCGAACCCTCCCGGTTGGTTCTCATAGTATCACTATTCGGGCAATAGGATTCCTCGAAAAAGAAGTTCCTGTTCAGATACAAAAAGGAGATACCACTTTCATTAGCGTCTTTCTTGAAGAGTCTATGCTTCAGATGGAGGAAATGGTGGTTACGGGAACCATGAAAGAGATGTCGATTAAAGACTCGCCTGTTAAAGTAAACCTGATTTCACAAAACTTCCTTAGTAAAACAGGCAGCAATAACATTATGGACGCCATCCAATACGTAAATGGACTATACACCCAGGTTGATTGTGCTGTTTGTGGTACTAGCAATATTCGTATTAATGGTATGGAAGGTCCTTATACTTCTGTACTTATTGATGGGATGCCACTTATGGGAGCACTTGCTTCCGTATATGGTCTAAATGGGATAAATCCTTCTGTTATTCGAAACCTGGAAGTAATAAAGGGTCCAAATTCTACGCTTTATGGAAGTCAGGCAATGGGAGGAGTGATTAATATAATTACAGAGAATCCTTCGCTAGCTCCGGTTTTCGACATCGCTTCAACAACAAGCACCCATAGCGAGCATAATGTTGATTTTTCTCTTGTGCCTAGAATTGGAAAGACTGCTACCATGTTAAGTGGAAGTGTTTATCTCCAAGATCGTTTTATCGACGAAAACGGAGATAATTTTGCAGATATAACTCAAAACATACGGGTTTCCCTTTTTAATAAGTGGGACGTCTACCGTCCATCAGGTAAAAAATTCAGCTTTGCTGGTAAGTACTATTTCGAAGACCGAATGGGTGGTACTTCAGCTTTTGATAGAGAACTGAGAGGAAGTAATTCTGTGTATGGAGAATCCATTTATACAAACCGTTTTGAGCTTTTTGGAAGTTATGAACTCCCTTTCGAAAAAGAGTCTTTTCGGTTAGATGCGTCTTACAGTCATCACGATCAGGATAGCTACTATGGCGAATATCATTACGTAGCAGATCAACAAACAGCATTCGCAAATTTTATCTGGGATAAGCCTGTTTCAAAGAACAATGGCTTTGTTACTGGTCTTAGTGCCCGTTATGATGTATTAAATCAACTTTTTAATGGAATGAGGCTGGATGGAGGTTCTGAAGATATTCGTTTTGTTCCTGCTGTTTTTACTCAATACGATCACCGATTCTCTTCGAAATTCAGAGGCTTGGTTGGTCTTAGAGCCGACCATCATCAGGATCATGGAATGATATTTTCGCCTCGCTTCAACTTAAAGGGCGATCCTTTTTCTCATTCTACCGTTCGGCTTAATGTTGGTACGGGTTTTCGAATAGTTAATTTGTTTACCGAAGAGCATGAATCCTTAACCGGATCAAGGCAAGTTGAGGTAGCAGAAGCTCTTAATCCGGAACGCTCTTTTAATGTAGCATTAAACTGGAACCAAATAATCGACATTGGTCCTTCGGTACTTAATGTTGATTTCGATCTCTATCATACCCGTTTTTCTAATCAGATAATTCCAGACTACGATACACCTGGAAAAATCATTTATACCAATCTGGACGGATATTCAGTGTCCAGGGGTCTTGCAGTAAGTATGGCTCATAACTTTATAGCCCCTCTTACCTATACCATTGGAATAACTTTCCAGGATGTGTTTTTTGTTGAGGACGAACTCAAAGAAGATTTGCCGTTCTCACCTGATTTTAATTCGGTATTAAGCCTCACATATCGTTTCACCGAAGCTAGAATAAATGTTGATTATACAGGCAGAATTATTGGTAAAATGAGATTACCCGAGTATCCTGGTCGTGATCTTCATTCTAACCCCTTTAGTGAGCATAACCTAAAAATTACCAAGCTGTTCTCTGATCGATTTGAGTTTTTTGTGAGCGGTAAAAACCTTTTCAATTATATACAGCAAGAACCAATTATTGCATCTGATCGACCATTCAGTGATGATTTCGCTACTGATTATGTTTATGGTCCGTTACAGG
Source organism: Balneola sp. (assembly GCA_048058975.1). Taxonomy (GTDB): domain Bacteria; phylum Bacteroidota; class Rhodothermia; order Balneolales; family Balneolaceae; genus RHLJ01. The sequence goes on along the minus strand of JBLLNP010000001.1, from coordinate 333,439 downwards.
GAAGGCGATTTATGGCAGGAATCAGTTATAAGCTGAAATAAAAAAGGCCGCATAAAGCATGCAGCCTTTTCCAATAGTATTTTTGATTTTTTAATCGCCTGATCCGGAAGATTCTTCTTTCTCGGAATAAACGCCGGATATAAACAATGCTGCACCAGCCATTGCTAAATCTTTGAGGAAATTCCCCATAGAAATTTGCATGCTCATATCGTTCTCTGCTCCAATTACTCCTGGTAAATGAATGGAAAGTGCAAAGATTACCAGCAGAATTCCCAATAACATCGATACCAGTTTTACCCGGTTCTGTATTAGAAGTGAAACTGCCGCTCCAAGTAATGCTATTCCGGTCAGATATACCCAGAAAACACCGCCGGGTAAAGGAACCATACCTGCCATGTCGCTTGCTCCCATAAAATGGAAAGCAGAGAAAATTAAAATTGTTATAGCGTATAGTATCCTTCCAATTTTAGCAATAGTAGTATCCATAATTATCCTTATTAGTTAATGATGTCTCCTTATTGTAACTAAATAGCAGATACTTATCCAATTGGAAAAGTTTGGGCGATAAACACTTAGGTTTATTCTACCAGGTAGATTTGCTTAGCAATAGCATACCCTAGCGTCTTTTCTTCTTCTTCAAGTAAAACCCGGATTGGACCTTCAAAAGGGGCTTTCTCAAGGATGGTAAGCTTTACGCCCGGAATAACACCTGTTTTTTCAAGGTATCGAAGTAATTCCGGGTCCTGATCTTTAACCCTTCCAATAATGTAAGATGTTTCTTCTTTGGCATCGCATACAGAAAGTGATGCCATTTCAGGTACCACTCCATCTTTCGTAGGTATTGGATCGCCATGAGGATCATGCGTTGGATGGTCTAGCAATTCCGCGATTTTATCTTCGAACTGTTCTGAAATATGATGTTCCAGTTTTTCTGCTTCTTCATGGACTTCGTCCCAGGAATAACCCATAATTTCTTTCAGATACAACTCAAGCAGTCTGTGATGACGCAAAATTTCCAAAGCAATTTTTCTTCCGGATTCAGTAAGAGTGGCTCCTTTATAAGACTTATGATCTATGAAATTCATCCCAGCCAGGCGTTTTAGCATATTAGTTACTGAAGCAGAAGAAACATTCAGCATGTCAGCTATGTTGGTGGTTGTAGCCCCTTCTCCTTCCGTTTCTAGCACGTAGATTGCCTTTAAGTAATCCTCTACCGACTGGCTTAAACTCATTTTCCTTCCTGAAGTTTTCCTTCTTTCTTCAAAAACTCTTCAAAACCCATAGTACCATACGCCCCTGTCCCTACATAATCTAATAAAGGAGAATACACTTCTGGTTCAATATAACCTGGCTGAGCTCCAAGAATTTCTCCGTTTGCATCAATAAAATAATGGGTTGGAAAGGATGATAATCTTAAATATCGGGCAAGCTCTTTAGCGGGCATTGTTTTGCCATTATATACCACACGTTCTTTTGATTCTCCATTTAGCTGAACTGGTAAGTAGTAATCAGAAATTGATTTTTGTACCGAAGAGTCTGGAAATGACTCTTTTCTCATCTTCAGGCAATAGGTGCACCATTCAGCATAACCAAACAGTAAAATGCTTTTTCCGGTTTCTTTTGCCTTTTGTTGAGCTTCATCTAAACTCAACCATTCAAAGCCAGAGTTGATTTCAGACTGAGATTGAGCGTAACTATTTGAACTATTGAAGTATATAGCCACAAATAGCGTAATAAATAGTATTCGAATGTTCATGATTGCTGTATTTAGCCTTTTATGACAACGAGCGTCATGTCGTCATATTGAAGCGTATCTCCGATAAAGGTACGAACATCTTCTATAATTAAATCGCGAAGTTCTTTTGAAGAGTTCGTTTTTTCACGTTTTAGCAATTTCAACAATCTTTTCTCGTCGTAAAATTCCCCTTTTTCGTTTTGTGCTTCGGTAATACCATCAGTGTATAGCACTAACACATCTCCCTCTTCAAATTTAATGGTGTCTTCTTCCATAACTTTGTTAAAGGCATCTCCCTTACTCATTCCTATGGCAACTCCTCTGGGCTGTTTCCATTCTATCATGCCATTGCTTTTGTATAGCATCGGATTGTGCCCGGCCCTTATATAGGTAAATGTTTTCTCAGACGAATCAAGTACACCGTAGATCATAGAAATGAATGTGCCACGGGTAGCATGCTGGTTAAATAACTTATTAACCCTGAATAACATGGATTTTGGGGAAGGAAAAATGGAGCAAAGACTATGAATAACTCCCTTGATGAAGGTCATGTAAAAAGCAGCCTGAATTCCTTTTCCACTTACATCACCAATAGCTATTGCCGCACGATCGTCGTCTAAACAAATAATATCATAATAATCCCCTCCGGTTTCCTGCGCCGGATAACATACAGCAGCAGAATCAAAGCCTGGAATATTTGGCGTAGTACTTGGTAGAAAGGTATTTTGAACCGTTCTGGCTATATCTAACTCTTGTTTTACACGCTCTTCTTTTGCCAGATCTTCAATGTACTCCGGTACATATTCGGGTAAGTGATCTTTTTCTTCCCCAACAAATAGAAAATAAAGAGCAATACCTGAAAAGATGATCATGGTTATAAAAAAGCCAATAAAGATAGGTTCATCAGGAGAGCCTGAAACCAACCACCCTTTGGATGTGGTGAGAAAATTCAGAAAAATAAAGAAGCCCAGTGCTATGGTTAGAAAATCGAAATTGACATAGAACACCCCAATCAGAAAGCCAAGTATGAAATTCATAAAAAATTCGGGAAGCATCGGAGCCATATCAATAGGCACTAAATCGATAAGCGCAAAACAAAAACCGCTGGCAAAAGGAATGATCCATTTTTTAGCTGTAAGAGCGTATAGTTGATTTCCTACGATCAGAAAACAAACAAGTACAAAGGATAATCCCAAAAGCAGCGTAATGATAATATTCGCAACGGGAGAAAGTGAAAAAGTATCGTTATAGAAAAGGATGTTTCCACGGATGTAAAGCTCCGGAAAAAAGTTCAGCACAATCGAAAAGGCTCCGGCTAAAATAGAACCTATGGATATTGCCCTGATAATGGCCCAACCAATAGGTTTGTTTTTAAACATCCCTCTGCGAACCAAATCCCAGGTTTTAAGTTGACTTGGCCAATACTGGCGTGTTACCGAATCGCTTACAGCTGTAATAACAAAAAAGCCTGTCGCCGACAGTGCTCCGGCTACCCCAAAAGAAAACATAACACTAAGTACAGAGGAAAGCTGCTCCGAATCAAAGCTTAATGCAAATTCTCTTACGTACTGGAGTACCAAAAGTAATGGAACCAGGAAACCACAAATCACGGCGACGACCAAAGCAGGACGAGTATCAACAGCTCTGGCTTTAATTCTCAGATAAAAAGAAATGAGTAGCCAAACACCAAAAAAAAGACTTACACCTGTTAAAATATTTAACCGTTTAGGATTGAAATTAGAAACCTTTGGTATCCCTTCATCAAGTGAAACATTAAGTGATTTTACAACCCCAGCCGGTAATAATTCTACTTCAAGCTTAGGGATAACACCCATCAGGGTATCTTTTGATGTGAGGTAGGCTTTTGCGAATCGGAATCTTCCGTTGTCATTAAAGCTTACAGAATCTCTTTGGAATTCAAACCTACTCCAATAAGTATTTTGTATGTAGTAGTCGATTCCCTCCCAAATATAACTGCTATGATATTCTTCACTGCTCTGTAGCTGTGTTCGTATAAACTCAAGAGAACTTTCCGGGTCGTCGCGCATGTGCTGAAAATTCACTAACCGGGTTATTATCGAATCTTCAAAAGCTTTTGTTATGGCTCTTCCCCTGCTATAAGCAAAACGAATCATAGCCCTGTTAAAGGGAGTTTGTTGTTCTATCAATTCATCTTCCACATCAAACGTAATCAAGTCTCCTTGTTTGCTTAAGCGAGCAGAGTACGATTTTTTTATTTCCCCACTTTGAACCGAAAACTCTTCTACTAACCAATTATAGAGGGGTAGTTTAGGTCCACTCTGCTTTTTCATATTATACACAAACTCTGCTCTGCCATGCCCGTCCTGAAGAAAATCGACCAAATCGGAATACGAACTTACCCTGGCTCTTTTTTTAAGATTTACGGGTTGATACTGCCAGTTTAAGAAGATAGAGTCGGCCTGTTGGATGGCTTCTTCTTCCGAAATTTTTATTTCTACTGGCCCAAGAGGGTGATGATTGCCCAAATCGTAGAAAAACCACAAAGCACCAAAAAACCCAAGAACAAGAAGAAGTATATCCCTAAAGCGTTGATCGTGTATCGAAAACATGAAAATCCTATACGGAAATGTTTAATTAGGTTGCGGGAATATGCTTAGATTCCTTCGTTTTTTAAAACCATTCTTTCTCGTTTTTTATGTGTTTAATTGTATTTGCTGAAAAAGTACATCCGAAGTACAAGCTTGTGTTGGCTGCAAACCGTGATGAATTTTACGCTCGCCCAACAAGAAAAGCACAATATTGGGACGAGGAGGGTTATTCAAAGCTTCTGGCTGGCAAAGACCTTGAAGCCGGAGGTACCTGGATGGGAATCAATAAGTCTGGAAAATGGGGCGCTTTAACAAACTATCGTGACCCTTCCATTATAAAAGAAAATCCGCCTAGCCGGGGAGAACTTGTGCTTAATTTTTTAAAACATTCAGAAGCTCCAAAGTCCCACTTAGCAAAAATTCAAGCTACCGCAAATGCATACAATGGATTTAACTTACTTCTTGGAAGTGCTGAAGGTATTTATCACTACTCTAATGTTACCGATTCCATAACCAAACTTAATTCTGGTATTCATGGGGTTAGTAACGCACTGCTCGATACTTCCTGGCCCAAACTTGATCAGGCAAAAACAGATTTAAAAGCAGCAATTCAGCAAGATGCTATTGATGTAGAAGAATTATTTACGCTTTTAAAAAGCGACCATAAGCCGCCTGAAGAACAACTTCCAGACACAGGAATTCCGAAAGAATGGGAAAGAGCTGTTTCTTCGGTATTTATCAAAACCGATACCTACGGTACGCGTTGCTCAACGGTTTTGATGATAGACAATGAAAACAGAGCTACTTTTATAGAGCGAAGATACAACCCAAAAACATCGGCTATAATTGAGGAGAATGCTTTTAAACTGGTTTTTAGTTAAAAAAGAGCGTTTATTCATTCCGTTTATTATTTACCAATTAGTGATCCAGTCTAATGACCTATACCTATAAAAAACCCACTCTTCTTCAGGCATTTATACCCATTATTTTTCTGATTATCGCACTCTTTATAAATGTGCGGATTTTTGGAGATGCTTCTCTGGATGGTTCCAATCAAATTATCCTTATGCTTTCAGCAGGGGTAGCTTCATTGGTGGCTCTTCGCTTGGGAATCAAATGGAAAGAAATTCGTGAGGGGATCGTGGATAGTATAAGCTCGGCAATGTCTTCGATGATTATTCTTTTGCTGATTGGTACACTTGCCGGAACATGGTTACTGAGTGGGATTGTACCTGCAATGATTTATTACGGCCTTCAGATTCTTAATCCAACTATTTTCCTGTTTGCTGCCTGTGTGGTTTGTGCAATCGTTTCGGTAGCTACCGGTTCTTCTTGGACTACTTCTGCCACCGTAGGAATTGCATTAGTTGGAATTGGAAAAGCCCTCGGACTTCCGCTTGGAATGGTTGCCGGAGCGATCATTTCAGGTGCTTATTTTGGTGATAAACTCTCCCCTCTTTCTGACACAACAAACCTTGCACCTGCAATGGCAGGAACAGATCTTTTTACCCATATCCGCTACATGCTGTACACCACAGTTCCTTCTATAAGTATCTCTTTACTTCTGTTTTTAATACTTGGGTTTATGTACAGTGGTAATGCAGAAATCACGGATACACAAGTAATCCTAGATGCGATTGACAGCAAATACAACATAAATTTATTCTTGTTTATAGTGCCCGTGATTATGGTCATTCTCATAACAAAAAAAATGCCCGCAATTCCTGCAATTACTATTGGAGGGTTATTAGGAGCCATATTTGCTTTCATTTTCCAGCCGGAACTGGTTAGAGAAATTGGAATTAATACAATTCGGGACTTTGATCATGAAATTGAAATCACCAAATTTACTACTGGCTTTGTTGGGATAATAAGATCTATGTACGGAGATATTAGTATCGTTACTGGCAATGCTATTGTTGACGAATTATTTACTTCTGGCGGAATGTACGGTATGCTTAAAACCGTTTGGCTTATTCTTTCCGCTATGATTTTCGGTGGAGTTTTGGAAAAAAGCGGCATGCTTAAGCGTATTGCTGAAGGCGTGATTTCCGGTATCAATTCTGCCGGAGCGCTAGTCGCTACCACTGCCGGGACTTGTGTATTTTTCAATGTTACTGCCTCCGACCAATACCTTGCCATTGTTGTTCCGGGGCGTATGTACGCTGACATCTATAAAGACAAAGGCCTTGCCCCTGAAAACCTCAGTCGTACATTAGAAGATTCCGGTACAGTTACTTCGGCACTAATTCCCTGGAATACCTGCGGAGCTTTCCATTCGAATGTACTTGGTGTAAGCACCTTCGCTTATTTCCCGTTCGCCTTCTTTAATTTGATCAGTCCCTTTATGACAGTAATCTTCGCGGTATTTAAGATCAAATTCCGAATGCTTAAAGATGCAAAAAGTAAAGAGTGATTAACTGATTAAACAAGTCAGTAGTTCTTATAGATAAACCACAAAACCTCATCCATCTGAGCCTGAACCTCTCGGGTGGGAATCACATAGTTGTTGTTCATAAAACTGAAGATGAGTTTCTTCCCCGATTCTGTAACAATGTATCCGCTGAGGCAGTGGTTGTTACTCAACGTTCCGGTTTTTGCAAACACGTAAGGCTCTCCTCCTTCTTTGTGAGCATATAACCGTCGGATAGTACCCTGCTTCCCTCCTTGTGGCAATGCATCGAATAATCGTTCATCTTCAACCAGTTCGTCTAACTTATTCAGTAGAGCGACCATAGTTCTGGGAGTAAACAGATTGTATCTCGATAACCCTGAACCGTCTCTCCAGTTTGGCTCGTCCGGTACATCTTTCAAGTAAGTATTTACCACATGGTTAATTGCCGCCCTCGAATTCAATTCCAATCCTAACTCTGAGGCTACCATAAGCATAATCTGCTCTGCAACCTGGTTATCACTTGGGAGAAGCATGTACTTAAACATAGAATCTGATTCCATGCTATATATGGTGCTGTGATCAAACGGAATTTCAAAATCCGGTAAATAGGAAACTGATTTTTTTAAAGTATCGGAAAGAAGCTCTACCAAAAATTCCGGCGTATAATGAAATGGTTTATCTGTTTCGTACCGGGAAGTATCTGATGTAAACTGATATTCAAATTCATTCCCAACCCTTTCACGTTCAAGAACAAATCTACCTTCCTCGTTCCTTTCGGCATTTTTGAGGTAGTTATTAAATATGGAGGGGCTTATCAGGTATTCTCCATCCTTTTTTGCAATACGATATTCTTCAATATGCTCTATGGTGACACGGGCAACATTTCCATAAATGGGTAGTGGACTTTTCTCAGCTGAATAATAGGAATTATAATCAGCCCATGACCATCCGGGACCTAAATTTTCGTCGTCGAAATTGGAATCTGTAAAGTAAAGTTCTCCATCAAAGTCTTTGAGAAAATCGTACACATCGGAAGTACCAAAGTCAGGGTGAAGAAACGATGGGTCTCCCGTTCCCCAGAAAATCATGGAGTCGCCTTTTATAATGTATTTAAGCGCCGGCAAACGGTTACCCAACACATTCAATCCGGCAAAGTAGGTAAACAGCTTTGTGTTCGAAGCCGGATTCATATATTTCGATTCATTCACCGAGTAAATAGTGGAATCTCCCTCGGGATCATAAAGCATAAATCCCGTAATGGTTTTAGCGAAAGTATCAGATTCTTCAAAAATGGAAGCAAGAACGTCAGAAGTAGACGTATTTTCATTCTGAACTTCCAGCTTTGTGGGAAGCTCTGTTGTTTTGCAGGCAGCAAATCCTAAGGCTAGCCATAATATCAGAAATCTGTTTTTCATAGGAATTGATTAAGGGAGTTTCTCAGTAGCGGTATCTATTCGTGCCAGCGTTTCCTGTTTCCCAAGTAGCTCTAGGGAAGCAAACAAATCCGGACCGAAGCCTTGTCCTGTAGTAGCAATGCGAACCGGCATCATCACTTTTCCGAAACCTACTTCATTTTCTGCTACGGTTTCTTCCAGCGCTGATTTCAGCTTATCAGCAACAAACTCTTCTTCTGTCAGCGCTTCGATTTTAGATTGATACGCTTTCACAAATCCTGCACTTTCCGCATTCCATTTTTTAAGAGCGTTTTCGTCGTACTCTTTCGGAGCTTCGAAAAAGAAAGAACCCATCGCTATAAATTCATCAATTTTGGAAACTCTCTCATGAAGAAGCCCTATCACAGAGACGAGGTATTCTTCGTTTTTTGTATCAAAGCCAGCTTCTTCTGCCAGTGATTTAATTCGTGGAAGCAAATCATCTATTGAGGTTTCGCGGATGTAATGCTCATTATACCACATCAGTTTTTTGTGATTGAACACCGCTCCTCCTTTGCTTACTCTATCTAAGGTAAACAACTCGCAAAGCTCTTTCATATCATGAATTTCGGAATCATCGCCCGGACTCCATCCCAAATAGGCAAGGAAGTTTACCAGAGCTTCCGGCTCATAATTTCCTGAAATATAGTCTTTCGTATTTACCGGAATCCCTTCACTTTCTGCCTTACGTTTGGATAATTTTCCTCCACTCGGACTCATAATCAAAGGTAAATGCGCCATTGTTGGCGGCTCCCATCCAAAGGCTTTATACAAGAGCATATGCTTAGGAGCTGAACTCAACCATTCCTCGCCACGAATTACATGGGTAATTCCCATAGTATGATCGTCCACCACATTTGCCAAATGATAGGTTGGCATACCATCCGATTTCATCAATACCTGATCATCGAGTCCGGCAGTTTCAAAAGAAACGATTCCCCTGATCAAGTCTTCAAATTTCACGGTTTCACGTCGGGGTACTTTCAGGCGGATTACATACTCATCTCCATTTGCCAGCTTCTTCTCCACTTCATCCTTTGGAAGCGTGAGGCTGTTTTTCATGGATTGACGGGTGATGGAATCATAACTTGGAGACGGGTTCCCTGATTTCTTCAAGCGCTCCCGCATTTCTTCAATTTCTTCAGTAGTATCAAACGCGTAATAGGCATTACCATTTTCAATCAACTGCTTGGCATATCCGTGGTACATCCCCTTTCGCTCGCTCTGTCGGTACGGTCCATACTCTCCCGGTTTGTTTGGTCCTTCATCTATGGTCATTCCTGCCCATTCCAGCGAGTTGATAATATCTTCTTCTGCGCCCTCAACGTAGCGGGCCTGATCGGTATCTTCTATTCTTAAAACAAAGGTTCCCCCATGATGTCGGGCGAATAAGTAGTTATAAAGTGCGGTTCTAAGTCCGCCAATGTGTAAAAATCCCGTGGGTGAAGGTGCGAATCGTACGCGAACGCTCATTAAATTCTTTTCTTTAATTCAAATTGTATAGGGCCACAAAGATATGAAATTTTAAAGACGCCTTTTGGTGGTAATAATGATGAATTTTAAATTCTAAATGTTAAATGTGGTATTCTTCATTTAACATTTAGAATTAATCATTAAACATTGACCTTAGCGATTCTCACTCCCCAATTTACCCCTAATCTACATGATCTGGCTTCTATGCTCAGGGCCGATCGGGTTATCCTTCAGGATGTGGAAAAGTGGTCTCGTAAAGGCCGAACCCATCGGGCTGAAATCAGGAACGAAGAAGGAACACAGTGGATTAACCTCCCTGTTCTACATGAAGACCGCAAAAAAGCTATTCGGGAAGTTAGGCTTGATCACTCCCAACGCTGGTTTGAACCGTTCTGGAATGCGATTGCACATAATTATAAGAACGCTACGTGGTTCGATTTTTATGAAGATGAATTGATTTCAGATATTCGGAAAGTAAATGAGTTTGAGTATATGTTGGAATTTAATCTCTATTTCTTTGGACGAATTCTGCAATTCCTGGAGTTAGAAATCGATTATGAATTGGCAAGTAAAACAGAAGGCTACAGCTCCTTTCCTGATGAAACAGTTTCATGCCTTGGTGCTGAAACCCTTTATCTGGAGCATAAGTCAAAAAACTACCAGCGGCAGAGCCAACAGGCTAAAACAGCTCTTAACGAACACCCTGTTTACCAGCAAGCTTACCCGGAATTTGAACCTAATTGCTCTGCTCTGGATCTACTTTTGAATGAAGGCCGGGAAAGTTTCAGAATTATTGAAAAGCTTTATTGATTTTCCGGAACTTCAAGCAAAAACGTACTATTCCGATACCCGGCAAAAATCCCAAAACCATTTTTAATATTGTTAAATACCGAGACCGGTTCTGCAAAAGGGTTGCCTTCTAAATCCTGCTGTAACCTCAATGTTCTATTATATCTGAAATAAGATTCACTAACTTTTCTAACTATTAAAAAGGACTCTTCGCTTAGACATTCCGGTACTTCATCACAATTATTCCCGAGATTTAGGTACGTACTTACTGTAATTTTTAATTCTCCTTCATCAAACAATGCATCCCCAAAAAGCAAACCTAAACCAGATGAATTAAACTCGTCGAACACGGGATCTTCGGATTCTAAAAAGCGGTTACCAAAGTTTTCATACCTTTGTCCATCAAATTCATAAACCGACCGCTCGAACACATGAACTTCATAAAAATCAGCTCCAGCGTAATCCCTGATTGTAAAATCAATATCATATTCGCCACTTCCTCCGCCTTCAAATCCGGACTCAGTTATGTTGAGATTAATGGAAATAACCTCCGCAGAATCTGAAGGTATCATATCAGAAGATTCAACGGTGGCAAAATTACTTTTTGAAGCCTCGATACGGTATTCCTGTCCCACCTGAGGAATAAAAGCAGACATATATCTCCCTGAACCACTATCTGTAAGATCTGCTATCCTAACTCCATCTTTATCATAAACAGTTACATTTGCCGCTTCAACAGCTCTGAACTCTCCTGTTTCTAAAATGCCCATACTTTGAAATAAAGATATCGATAACGTGCTATCCGGATTAATGAACCCATTTAATACCAACCGGGGCTCATCCTCGGGAATATCGATATCAATAATCGTTTCACATCCTGAAAAAAGAAGTAAGAGTATTAAAAATCGTTTCATGTTCTTAAAATTTAAAACTGTATGTGATGGAAGGAATCAGCGGAAACAGACTATATTGAACCAGTTTCTTTTCTTCGGTTGACTGATTAGTATTTGGATTGTATTTGTACTCTGTTCGTATATCTACAAAGAATGGGTTCCTACGGCTGTAGGCATTATACACTCCAACACTCCATGTTCTTTCCCCCCATCGCTTCGGCTTCGTCCAGCTTGCACTTATATCCAATCTGTGGTAAGCGGCCATTCTGAATCCATTTCTACCATCGTAATAATTCACACTTCCATTTTGATACTGATTATCCGGACTCGCTCCGGGATAGGTATTAGTGGGTAGTGAAATGGCATTACCTGTGCCATAAACCCAACCAAAAGAATATTCCACTCCTTTTCTTGGAGTATAGATGAATACGATATTGGTGTCGTGTCTTCGATCGTACTTATAAGGGTAACTTTTTCCAAAATTCACATCCTCGAATTTCCTGTAATTCCAGGAAAGCGTGTATCCCAGCCAGCCATTCCACTTGCCATATTTCTTTTGAAAAAACAATTCGGCCCCATAACTCTCCCCTTCACCAGCTACCACTTTATCCTGCCAATTATCCTCTATCGACAGGTAGGTAGCTCCTTCTTCATATTCAATCAGGTTGTCCATCTTCTTGTAGTATCCTTCAAGAGTTACTTCTATTATATTCAGGTTTTTGGCAAGACCAATCGCATACTGGTTGGCTATCTGAGGTTTTACGTTTTCGGTGGATGGAACCCATAAATCTGTTGGCAGGCCAATACCGCTATTTGTTAGCAAATGGATATACTGCGTCATTTTAGTGTAGGAACCTTTTATTGCCAGTTTTGACGGCAGCGTATAATTAAATGCTAGCCTTGGTTCCAGAGAAGTATAAAGCTCACCATTTACAGCAAAGCCTGAAAAATGTGCTCCAATATTCAAGCTCAGGTTATTGAGTAGTTGAATATCATCTTCCGCATACACAAAAAATTCCGTACTTCTGGTTTTCTGTTCTCCAAGGGTAGTATCTGATTCTACGTTAGATTTAAACGCCAACACACCAGGATTGAATTTATGACCAATAACACTAGACCCGAATCGAATATGGTGATTGGGCGAAGGAATAAACTCGTAATCTACTTTTCCGGCTACATCGTTTATTCCTGAGAAGTATCTGATACTGGATTCATCTATCTCTGTATTACCACCATAGGTTTCTTTTGAATAACTTCTTTCAGAAATATCAAATAAGTATCGACTGTAGGTAAGTGTTACGTTTCCAAACAAGCGCGGAGTATAGATACGGTTCCATCGCAGAGCGGTAGTAAAATTCCCCCATTCCAGGTCAAAGTCATCCTCATTTTCAGTTCTTCTGGTTGAGGAGCCGTCAAAATAAGAGTCCGAATATCTGCTCTCAGCATAGGCTCTGTCTTTTCCAAAGTACCCACTCAAATACACCCTGTCTTTTTCTGAAAACCTGTGATTTATTTTCGTGTTAAGATCATAGAAGTAATAGCCGCCCACATCGTCTCCGCCTGATTCTGCTTTTATAAATGGGCGAGCCAACAGGTCTATATAAGTTCTTCTTCCTGAAACCAAAAAAGTGGTTTTATCTGAGATTGGTCCATCTAAGGTAAGTTTTGATGAAATAATTCCTATTGATCCTTCCCCTTTCAGTTTTTCTGTATTTCCTTCTTTTAGGGCGATATCTACCACGGAAGAAAGTCTCCCTCCGTATCTGGCAGGAAAGCCTCCTTTTACTAAATTTACATTATTGATCGCATCTGCGTTAAAAACGGATACGAATCCAAATAAATGAGATGCGTTATACACCGGCACTCCATCCAATAAGATCAGATTTTGATCGGGACCTCCTCCCCGAACATACAAACCACTGGTTCCTTCTGCCCCAGATTGCACTCCCGGAATCATCTGTAGAGCTTTCAAAACATCTACCTCGCCTAACAGTCTCGGCATCGATTTTATTTGCTGAATTGGAATAGTAACCCTGCTCATCTGTGTTACATCTTCCACACGCTCTTCTTCTGCCGTAACTACAATTTCATCCAATACATCACCGGGAACTAGCTCGATATTAAGTTCTGTGTTTTTATCAAGAAAGAAAGTGAGTTTTTCTACTGAAAATCCGATGTAGCTGATCACCAGCTCCACGGTGTCGGATGGAGAGGTATAGCTAAAGAATCCAAAGGAATTGGTCGCAGTACCGTTTTCTTTTTTCGTGTTGTAGATATTAGCACCAATTAAAACTTCGCCAGTAAGTTTGTCTTTAACATACCCACTTATAGTAAAGTTTTGGGCTAGAATTGTTGCGGAGAAGCTGCTTACAAAAAACAGTAAAAGTATTTTTTTCAAGGAAAATTCGAATAAGTTGTACCCAGAAACAAAAAGTATGACTTTTTATTGTGTATTCGACTTTAAGAAATTAAGTTCATTCAGAGTAAATCAGATTTTTCTGCTTTTAAATCCTTCGGTATATTTTACGATGCAAGAAATCCAAGAAAAAGAAACCAACTGGAAAAAGGTATACATCGATGTCTTTTGCTGGGGCATTGCCTGTATTATTTTGTTCTGGTTATTCACCTACTACTTCAATCTTCCCTAGCTCATGCATTGGATAGATTGGACAGTTCTTATCGCTTTTCTTTTATATACCATTTGGGATGGTACCCGAAAGGGGAAAAATGCCGAAAATATTGAAGGTTATTTGTTAGCCGGACGAGGAATGCCTTGGTGGGCTGCAGGCCTATCTATTATGGCTACTCAGGCATCAGCCATTACCTTTATTGGGACTACCGGAATTGCTTATGTGGAAGACATGCGCTTTGTGATGGTATATCTGGCAGTTCCATTTGCAATGATTCTTATTTGTATGTTTTTGGTTCCTTTCTTCAGCAAGATGAAAGCTTTTACCGCCTATGAAGTTCTTGAAGAACGTTTCGGACTTAAAACACGGCTTACAACAAGTGGACTTTTTCTAATATCACGAGGATTGGCATTGGGAACTGTAATTGCTGCTCCTTCCTATGTACTTGCACTTCTTCTGGGTCTGCCACTTTGGATTACTATTCTCATTATTGGAGTGATAGCCACAGGATATACCATGATTGGGGGAATGGCGGGGGTAATCTCTACCGATGTAAAACAGATGGGCGTTATGATGTTCGGACTTATTTTCTGTTTTGGGATGATTATTTACTATTTCCCCGAAGACGTATCATTTGGAGATGCTTTATATCTCGCAGGGTCTTTAGATAAGCTAACCGCACTGGATCTTAGTTTCGATTTGAGCGAAAAATATAATGTGTGGAGTGGAGTAATCGCTGCCTTATTCTTAATGCTCTCCTATTTTGGAACCGACCAAACACAGGTTCAGCGGTATTTAACCACTCCTTCCGTTGGTCAGGCGCGCAAATCTTTGTTAATGTCGGCCTATGCAAAAGTTCCTATGCAGTTCTTCATTCTGCTTCTTGGAGTGATGTTGTATGTCTTTTTTATTTTTAACGATGCTCCTATTTCATTCAGAGCTTCTGATCCTGTGGCTCAAACGGAAGAGCAACTTCAGCGAGAGCAACTTATCTATGAAGAATACACTAATGCTATGCAGGCGAGAAAACAAGCGGCTATCGCCCTTAGCTCGAACCGATCTGAAAATAACCAAAGAGCATTTGTACAGGCTGATGCTTCCTTTAACCAAGCAAGAAGTAAAGAGCTCGCTTTACAAGCAGAAATTTTGGATGCAGATGTAAACGACACCAACTATATCTTTCCATATTTCATCCTAAACTACATTCCAATAGGTCTTATTGGATTAATCATTGCCGGAATTTTTGCCGCTGCAATGAGCTCTATCGATTCACAACTGAATGCGTTAAGTGCTGTGAGTATTGTGGACTGGTATCAAAGGTTGGATAACAATAAACACGGAGAGCTTCACTATTTAAAGTATTCGCGTTGGACTACCTTAGGCTGGGGTGTTTTTGCCACTCTTTCTGCTCTTGCGCTTGGTGAAACCCGCTCGATTATCGAGTTAGTAAATCAGATTGGGAGTTATTTTTATGGATCGATTTTAGGAGTCTTCATTCTCCTTCTTTGGGTAAAGAAAGCCAATGGAACCGGAGCACTTACCGGGCTTCTTTCCGGGATGCTTGCTGTGTTTACTTTCGATCGTTTATTCTACTCTGAAACTCTGGGAGATTATTCTTTCTTTCTTCCATGGACACAAGTCCCCGAAACCTATTCTAAAGCGATAGAGTTTTTATGGTTGAATCCGCTTGGGGCTTTTGTAGTGGTGTTAGTTGGATACTTTGTTAGTATCTCACTGCCACGAAAACTCTAAATCACAAACTTAGTGTTTTTGTGATACTGTGGCTGTATCGTCATTCTTCCCAAACTTAGAACCCACAGGTGGGCGATATTCCTGAAATGGAATCTTGAGTAAGTTTACCACATCATCGTGTTCTTTGGGGTCCATGTGAGTGTCTATACCATAAACCAACTCTTTGGTGTCGTCTACCTGAGCAAAAGTGCCAAAGAACCGATCCCAAAGAGCAAAAATATTACCATAATTGGTATCAGTTAATGGCTGGGTGTAGTGGTGATGTACTTTATGCATATAAGGCGTTACAAATATGTACGAAAGAGCCCGGTCTAGCTTTTTAGGCATCTGGATATTCGCGTGGTTGAAATGCGTGAACGCCGCAGAGCAGGTTTGATACAGGAATACAATCCAGATTGGAGCGCCGACTACAATCACTCCTAAAATGGTGAATATCATTCTGAACACAGCTTCCCCGGGATGGTGACGAAGTCCGGTGGTAACATCTACAGTTGTATCGCTGTGATGAACCAGATGAAATTTCCACATGAACCGAACCTTATGTTCCACCCAGTGAACCAGCCATGCACCAAAAAAATCCAACAGCATTACTCCCACTACCATCTGCAACCATACAGGCATCGAAACCCAGTTTAAAAGTCCGAAGTTGTTCGTTGTTACCCAATCGGATGCAGCTAGAAGAATTCCAGCAAAGCCTAACCCAATAATCAGGAAAAAGAGTGTTAGTAATCCATTAATCCCAGCGTGTCGAACTTTCTTATACCCAAATTCAAAGAGGGGAAAAACTCCTTCAATAATCCAGAACAGGAAAATTCCACCAACCAGAATCCCAGCTCGGAAAGCGGATGGAATGTTTTCAAAAAATTCTATAAATGATTCCATATCGTGACTTTTGATTGATTCAAAGTAAGCCACAAAATCACTAAAACACAAAAAGCAAACTACAAAAAAAGCCCGTTTCGACATTGAAACGGGCTTTAAAATACATGGTTAGTTGAACTAGAACCGTATTAGTTCTCTTCTTTTTCTCCAAGTGCTTTAAACGGACTTAGATCTGCTGATTCTATGGCTACCTGATAGGCTACCCATTCTGTAGCTACAAAATCTTCGATTTTTGCTACTGCTTCATCAACAGCTTCGTTAGCAAGACGAAGCAGGTTTTCTTCAGTTGCTCCAGGTCCGTCAAAATCGCCGCCAAGATATCGCATTGGACCAAACAGTCGATTCATTACCGTTATGGTAGGATTACTTGTAATACCTTGTCGATCATCTGGCTTCCCAAAGATATGATTCATAAGTTCTTCTACTTTCTCTTTGGTAGATTTACTTATTTCGTTTACTTCTTCAAGCTCTTCTTTCGAGCGTGTATCCGACTTAATCAATCTTTCGTTCAGGTCGATGATTTCCTGAGCTTCTCTTAGCTTTGTTACTGCCTCGTTAAGCTTTTCCCTTACATCGTTGGTACGATCTACAAACTCTGAGGTCGCTCTCAGCGCTGCCATTGGCATCTCGATTCTTGGATCGGGATGAACCGTAACCATGGTTGAGTCTGAAGAACCCATAAAAGTATATTTTACTTTATAAGTTCCCGGAAGAACATCCGCGCCGCCCGGTTCTGGGGCATTGGGTCTCGGAGCGTTTCTACTCGGGAAAGAAACTCCCTTACGTTCCAAGCCCCATCGTGTACGGTTTATTCCATTCTGATCAGGGGTTCGTTTAAACGTTCGAATTTTCTCACCAGAAGCATCGAAAATCTCGATGGTTACTTCCTCTTCTTTTTTCTTTTCGCCTTCTTCAGGTTCCGGAATATTTACAGAATACGTAAGCATGGCTCCACTCGGTCGGTTATCTCCGGAGTACATTCCGTCAGCCGCGAAACGAGTGCCTGCTGCCTGTCTCCATTCTGCCAGATACGCATCAGGAGAAGGAAATGCCTTAATAGTTTTATTGAGTTCATCAGCCCCGTTGGCTGCAAGTTCCCTTAGTGGACGGATATCATCCATTACCCAGAATGATCGTCCAAACGTGCCTATTACTAAGTCATGTTCACGAGGATGAATCACCATATCGTAGGTTGAAACGGTTGGATATTCATTCGTCCATTTTGTCCAGCTTTCACCCCCATCTATAGTTACATAAAGCCCAAACTCGGTTCCAACAAACATCAGGTTTGGCTCCACTAAATCCTGTACAAATGAGAGCGTATAACCTTCCACTCCTTTATCGGCAACAATGTTTTTCCATCGGCGGCCATAGTCTGAAGTATGCATTACATAAGGAGCCCAGTTTCCACGCCTGTAATCGTTAATCACGGCAAATGCTTCACCCGCATTAAACTTAGAAGCCTTTACCTGTGCTACATAGCTACCTTCTGCTACTCCCCTAAGGTTTCGGGATACATCGGTCCAGTTTGCTCCTCCATCTCTGGTTATCTGGATTTTACCATCGTCGGTACCAGCCCAAATCACTCCTTCTTCAACCGGACTTGGTTCTATTGCAAGTATGGTAGTGTAATTCTCTGCGCCGGTGGCATCCATGGTAAGTCCACCACTTTCGTGCTGCTTTTGTTTGGTAGTGTCGTTCGTGGTTAAGTCTGGAGAGATTATTTCCCAGGTTTCTCCCCGATCGGTACTTTTATGCACGTATTGGCTTCCGAAATAGATAGTTTCTTCATCAAATGGATCGAAATTTAACGCTGAATTCCAGTTGAATCTCAGATTATCACCATTAGGATGTGTTGGGCGAACAAAACGGGCACTTCCGGTTTCGCGATCTACACGACCTATATTCCCCTGCTGAGACATTGCGTACAGATATCGGGAATTGCTTGGATCCATCATTACATCAAATCCATCCCCAAAGAATAATTCATCCCAATATGAATTTCTGATTCCTCCTTGCCTCCAAACATACGCTGGTCCTTCCCAGGAACCGTTATCCTGCATTCCTCCATACACATTGTAAGGGATTTCCATATCTACATTAACGTGATAGAATTGACCTACTGGAATATTTTCAATAAATCTCCAGGTATCGCCGCCATCGTAAGTGATATTAAGTCCGCCATCATTTCCATCAATCATAAATCCCGAACTTTCCTTACTTAACCAAAAGGCATGATGATCTGGATGAACCCAGTTGTAGTATGGGTACAGATCTTCGAATGAACGCCCTCCATCTTCACTTTTTGAAATGTAGGTATAGATGCTATAAACCCGGTTTTCATTAAAAGGGTCAACATAAATCTCATGGTAATAAAATGGTCGGTTACCTACATCAGGGTCATCTTCTACCGTTTGACGTAGTGACCAGGAATACCCTCCGTCATCACTTCTGTAAAGTGCATTCTCTTTTGCCTCAACCAAGGCATAAATCACATCAGGTTTGTTTGGAGCGATTGCGATCCCAATTTTACCAAGTTCTCCTTCTGGAAGTCCATCTTCTGAAGTAAGTTCTTTCCATGTATCTCCACCATCAACAGTCATATAAAGTCCAGAGCCTTCACCACCTGATTCAAAAAACCACGGCCATCTTCTATATTCCCACATTGCCGCAAACATTTTATTCGGGTTGATCGGATCCATTACCAGATCAGCAATTCCGGTTCTGTTATTCACATACAGAATTTTTTCCCAAGTCTTTCCACCATCAGTCGTTCTATACACTCCACGATCTTCTGTATCAGCCCATGCATTTCCCTGTGCCCCAATGTACACCGTGTTTGGGTCATCCGGATGTATAATTACGCGATGAATATTTCGGGTATTTTCAAGCCCCATGAGTTCCCAGGAGCGGCCCGCATCCAGACTGCGATAAACACCTGCTCCTGCTGAAGCACTGTTTCTCGGGTTTCCTTCTCCGGTTCCAACCCAGATGATGCTCGGGCTTTTCTGGTAGATGTCGATGGCTCCGATTGAAGCTGCATCGTATTCATCAAAAATTGGTTCCCAAACGATTCCCCCACTCTCTGATTTCCAGATACCTCCTGATGCGGAACCTACATACATGATGTCTGGATTCATTTCCACAACATCAATCGCCGTTATACGACCACTCATTCCGGCAGGGCCAATATTACGAGGCTCTATGCCTTTCATCAGTTCCATATCAAGTTGTTGGGCATCAACAGAAATTGTGACCATAACCCCCAACAGTATTAGTAAAAGCTTTTTCATTTTTCCTCCAATGTTATTGTACCTAATAAAAAAAGGATGGCAGTATTTGCCATCCTTTTAGAATTTTAAAGATTAGTCATCTAGTTCAAGAATGTCATCAATTCTTGAACGGGCGTCCTCAAGATGAACACGGGTAGCCCGATCAACATTACCTGCATTTAGACGGTTGTTGATATCTCTTTTAAGAATATTCAGTTGATTTCTTACTACCGGTCGGATATCTGACTGGCTTACATCGTAATTGGAACCAAAGAATCCTCCGCGTGGTGGCTCTGTGGTCATCAAGTATTCTGCACGCTCAAGGTAAGCACGCTGAAGATGTCTTCTGTGAACGTTGATGTTTCTGTTAGCACGAAGCTCACTCCAAACACCACCTCTCAACTCATCCATCATTTCGAATACCGTATAAGTTTCGCCATCAGCTCGGGTTTCGTTGTCAACCAAACGGGCAATTCTATCCGGACTCATCAGGTTGTTAAGTACTCCTGCCTGAGCAGAACGGAAGGTTTCAACTGCTGTTGAACTATTTACACGATCCAGAATTTCTTTGTTGAAAGCCCAGGTTGGTGCTGTGAACGCATGTCTGTTCAGGAATGCAAGCGCTCTGCGTTGGTCTGCTTTTGCAACCACTTCGTAGACTTCGCCATCCTGATCGTATGTTTTATAGGTTTGGTACACACCACCTACGTAGGTTGTAACATGCCCCATATACCTTCTCCACTGACCAAGTACATTGGCATATAATTCAGAAAGATCGCCAAAGTCTTCCCCCGGTGCTTCAACCCAGTCGATAAGATTATCTGTGATTACCTGAAGGTTTGCCAATCCAAGCTCACTTGCCCGCATTGCGTCGTCACCAATTGCTTCTGTTTGCGAACGCGGATCAATTCCGTTTGCATATCCAAACCAATACAAAGGATCATCACCATTTGCCACAATCCACTCGTTCAGAGTCTCGTTCTCATCATCTGCTTCTTCTACATCAGGCAACCAGGTATACCCCCATTTGATGGACCATTTGTCATATTCCCCAATTTGAGGGTAAAAGTTAGTAACTCCGTCACCAGGCTGCGCGATATAGTTAAATCGAGCGTAATCCATTATCGAAGGAGCTGTTCCATGGGTAGATGTAAACTCCGGATCTCTTAACTGATCAACCGTATAACCTACACTTGAGCCCATGTTATGTGGCAAACCAATCGTGTGACCTACTTCATGAGCCATCACAAAACGAAGCATTTCTCCCATGATCTCATCCGACATTTTCGCGTTTCTTGCATCTGGATTTGCTGCTGCAGTCTGGATGAAATACCAGTTTCTTAGCAGGTTCTGAATGTTATGATACCAAAGGATATCACTTTCCAAAATCTGACCTGAACGTGGATCATGTACATGAGGGCCTTGCGCATTCTGGATTGGGTTTGTGATGTAACGCATCACAGAATAACGAGCATCTTCCGGTGTAAACTCAGGATCTTCTTCCGGAGTTGGTGCTTCTTTACCAATGATTGCGTTTTTAAAACCAGCTTCTTCAAAGGCTACCTGCCAGTCTTCGATACCTTGCAATAAATATGGAACCCATTTTTTTGGAGTCGCAGGATCCAAATAGTAAACAATTGGCTCAACTGGTTCCACAAGCTCTCCTCTCAGGTAAGCTTCTTTGTCCTTAGGAACCAGATTATATCGTGTAATAAAGCGATTTGTAGCTGCTTTATGCTCTTCAGAGCTATAATCATATTGGCCAATAGAAAAATATCCTACTCTAATATCCCAGTTTCTTGGAGTAACCGGCTCTTCTGGCAACAATAACATCGACTGGTTTACCTCCAAAGAAATAGTTCCGGTCACACCATCATCCGGTGGGGAACCTGCATCGTAAGTAAGTACGTGGCGTACTTCCAGGTTTTTAGGATAACTCGCCATTCGCTCTACAAAACTTCGGCTTCCGTCTAATCGACGAACCTGAAAATTTCTTCGTTGGAAGTCGTTTAAACCACTAAGTAATGGAATATCTGATGTATATAGCTTTGTTACATCAAATACCAAGCCTGTACTATCTGTTTTGTCTGCGGCAATTTCAAATGTATGAATAACAGGCTCAAAGTTGTTATTACGAACGGACTTATACACCGGATCATCTTCATCTGCTACACTCGAAAAAGAAACATGGCGAAGCATAATTGTATTTTCTTTTCGCTGCCAGCGTACAACTTGCTGCCCGCGAGCTTTTTGTCCGGCACCACCAAAACTTAAGTTCTGAGTTGAACCAGCAACACGGGTAACCAATAACATTTCTCTTTCAAGTAAAGAGTCAGGAACCTCGAAGTAATATTTGTCTTCGACTTTGTGCACATTGAAAAGCCCTTCATCGGAAACTGCTTTATCTGTGATAATTTCTGAAAACTTTTTCACGTCTCCGCCACTTCCTCCAGGTTTTCCGGAACGGGATGTTGGAGGTGTATTAT
Source organism: Balneola sp. (assembly GCA_048058975.1). Lineage (GTDB taxonomy): Bacteria > Bacteroidota > Rhodothermia > Balneolales > Balneolaceae > RHLJ01. Next base: position 311,129 of record JBLLNP010000001.1, on the reverse strand, counting down.
TTGAAGTTGCATTTTGGCTTGTTTTACAGCCGGAAAAATCAGGAATGCACTCAGAAAACAGGGTACTAGCCAGCTCTTCTTTAATAGTCCGTATTTCATACTAATAGATTTTGTTAGTTTTATAAAATTCAAACTGATAAAGTCTTACATGAAAGGGAGTCAAGCAAGAAAAAAGTTCGTTATATCTGTAAAAAGAGATAAAACAAAAAAGCCCCGATTCTAATGAACCGGGGCTTAAATCTAGTTAATCAACTTAAATCAATTAGCTATATAGCCTGGATTTTGAGTTAGATTTGGATTTACAATTGTTTCACGCTCTGGAATAGGCCATACAATTCTGTTAGCATCAAATGGAATGCTACCAATGGATGACTGCCTTCTTTTTAGATCATGAAGCCACTGACCTTCAAAAGCTAATTCCAATCTACGTTCAGCTAGAATTGAAGCAACTGTAGCTGGTGTCGAAGGAAGTCCAACCCTTGCTCTGATTGCGTCCAGATCATCTTGTGGGGCAGCACCTATAGCAGTTCCTAGCTCAGCATTAGCTTCTGCTCTTGTGAGGTGAAGTTCTGCAAGTCTGATTACAGGAATGTTTGCAGTAAAATCATCCCACTTTTTTGTAACTGTACTGTCTTCATTCATTGCGTCGATTCTTTCATCACCGGCTTCATATGCAGCTAAATGTGCGGGCGTAATAAAAATATCACCCCGTCCACCAAAAGCAGGATCTGCAAAAAATGTGTTTAATGAATGAGCTCCATCCTGAGCATCAATCTGAATTGCAAATACATCTTCCGTAGAATTCTCCTGATTATTGAAAGCATCTACATAGGTTGCAGTAAGTGAAAATGCTCCTGAACTGATTACTCTGTTTGCCGCATCACGTGCATTCGCATAATCTGCTTGTTGTAGGTAAACACGTGACAAAAATGCTGCAGCAGCATGAGAGGTTGCATAACCACCATTGGAGGCAGGCAGTCCGGCTTCAGCATCGGTTAAATCAGATAGAATCTGAGCATAAACTTCTGCTACAGTATTTCTGGAAACATTAGATGATTCATCAATACCAGTAGTTGGGGTTAATACCAGTGGAACTCCAGGGTTTGAAGCTGCATTACCATCACTGAAAGGTTTAGCATAAAATTGCACCAGATAAAAGTAAGTTACTCCTCTGATGAATTTAGCTTCAGCTTCAACCTGAGTTCTGGTCGCTGCGTCTTCAATAACATCTAAAGCGGAAAGCACATTGTTTGCTCTGTTGATTGCATCATAAGACTCTGTCCAGGTTTGACTAACTTGTCCATTATCAACAAGGATAGTTTTGTCAAAAATTTGCCTTGGGTCTGCAAATGAACCTGCCCATTCAATCTCAGGCAATACATCATCAGTAGACATTAAGTCAGCTTCCATCTGGTATTCTCCACCAAACATGTCGTCATCACTGAATCCATCGTATGCACCATTTAGTACGGTAAGTACGTTGGCTTCCGTTTCCAGCGCTATCGACCCATCAATAGATTGTGCAGGCTCTGTATCCAGCAGGCTATCGCAGTTGGCCATGAACAGACCCGTAACCAGAACAGTTAACATTGTTTTATTAAGAAATCTCATATTTAATTTATTTAAATCGTTTTGAGTGTTTTTCATTGTTGGCCTCATAATTAAAATCCAATATTGATTCCAACGGTATATGTTTTAGCCTGTGGAGCTGCATAAAAGTCTGAACCCAGAGTAACATTACTTGCTGAAAAGTCAGTATTTACTTCAGGATCCCATCCACTATAATCTGTGAAAGTTAGAAGATTTAACCCGGTGAAATATACTCTTGCCGTTCTAAGTCCAATATTACTCAACACATTTGCAGGTAAGTTGTACCCAAGTGTAAGGGTTTTCAATCTAAGGTAACTTCCATCCTCTAAATATCTTGATGAATGGGCTGTTCCATTGCTACCAAATAGTCTGGCTTGTGGCACATCAGTAACATCACCTGGATTTTGCCATCTGTTTAACTGATCTCTAGTTTGGTTATCATAGAAATCACCACTAGTTGACATAAATCTACCAGCTCCATTGTAGATATCATTTCCATAAACAAACTGAAAGAATACACTTAGGTCAAATCCTTTGTAGCTCAGGTTGTTGGTAATACCACCCTGGAAATCGGGGTTAGGATTACCGATAGCAACGGGATTTGCATTGTTTGCATTGTTTGTTGTACCAGTACTGTGATCAATACCATCTGCACTATTAACCCAATATAAAGCATCCCCATTATCAGGATTTACTCCGGCGTATTCTCTGGCAAAGAAAACACCAATTGGCTCGCCTTCACGTGCCTGGCTCACGAAGGTACCTGTTACAACCTGGCCATCTAGGTTAGTAATCTCATTGTCGTTCTTGCCAAAGTTTAGGGTAGTTGTCCAGTTAAGATCTCCAGTAGTATTTACTGTAGTTACTAAGAACTCAAATCCTTTATTTTCCAGCTCACCAACATTTTGAAGCTGAGTTAAGAATCCTGTTGTACCTGGAATATTTACATTAAGTAATAGGTCTTCCGTTTTCTTTTGATAATAGTCAACTTCAGCAGTAATACGGTCTGAGAATAATCCGAACTCCAGACCAATATTGAATTGCTGAGTTGTCTCCCATTTTAAGTCAGGATTTGGAACCTGATTTGGAGTAAGTGCTGAAGCACCGGAATAAGAACCGGCACCGAACAGGAATCTGGAGCCAAAGTCTAGGGTTGGGGTATTACCAGTTAAACCAAAACTTGCCTTGGCTTTTAAAAAGCTGATCTGATCAATGTCTTCCATGAACGACTCGTTAGAAATAATCCATCCGGCAGATGCAGCAGGGAAGAACCCATATTGGTTATCCGCTCCAAATCTAGAAGAACCATCAACCCTACCACTTACAGAAAGCAGATACTTTCCATCAAACGCATAATTTGCCCTGGCAAAATATCCAACCAACGACCAAACAGTGGTTGTCGCAGTACCAAACGTTATGTTAGCCGTACTTGCAACTTGCCGGAATAAGTCATTGGGGAAGTCAGTACCAGTTACACTGGTTATATCAGTTGTTTGCTCCTGAGCTGACATTCCAACCGTAAGATCTAACTCATGATCTTCTCCAATCGCTGGTTGGTACTGTGCAAAAGCCTGAGAAGTCCAGTTAACCGAGCGAACAAATCGGTTATCCGCCGTACCATTTGCAAATCCAGTAAACTGAGATACAGTTGAACCAAACCATCTTTCTTCATTTTGATTTAACACATCAACTCCAAATTCCGCTCTTAATGTAAGCTCTGGAATTACATTGTATGCAGCATAAGCTCTGGCTAAAGATCTGAATACTGTAGTCTCAAAAGTCGCGCCATCTCTGTAAAGAAGACCGTTGTCATAAACCGTCGCATTCGATGGAGTCCCATCATCATTAAATGCACGCTGCACTGGAGGTAGCGCAACCAATTGAAGAGGAGTTGAAAATGCATTATCAGTTGACAATCTGTCATTGACAGTTCTTGCCAAACTTAGATTAAGCCCTATATCTAATTTCTCACTAGCACTGTGGTCTAAGTTAAGACGACCACTAAGCCTCTGAAAAGCGTTATCGATGACAATACCTTCCTGATCATCAACCTGACCACTTATAAAAAATCTGGTTTTTGCATCACCACCACTTGCGGAGATATCAAACTTCTGAGATGTGTTTTCCTGAAAGGCTAAATCCTGAAAATTAGTATCATTGCCTTCGTCCCAACCAGGAATAGCAACATCAAACCGCGCTTCAAGGGTTCTACCGCCAATGAGTCCATCAATCGTTCCTGTAGTATTAAAGGGAGAATTTATGTAGGCTTCAGTGATAAGCTCCAAATACTCAGGGCCATTCAAAAATTCTCTTTTATTTGTAGGCTCGCTGGTTGCGATTGCATAGTTCACATCAATTTGTGTTTGGCCTGCTCCCCCACTTTTAGTTGTAATGAGCACAACTCCGTTAGATCCTCTGGATCCGTAGATTGCTGCAGCTGAAGCATCCTTAAGGATATCAATAGACGCGATATCAGCAGGATTCAAATCTGCGAGCGGATTCGTTTGAGCAGCATTTCTGGAGAAATCATCCGTAGTTACCGGGATACCGTCAACTATATAGAGTGGCTGATTACTACCATTAAGAGAGGAAGACCCACGAACACGTACCTGAATTCCCTGACCAAGTTTACCGTTGTTGGTCTGAATAAATACCCCTGATGCTCTACCTTGGATCGCTTGCTCGAAGCTATTAACCGGTACAGTTTCAAATTCACTGGCTTTTATAGTGGAAATATTACCGGTTACTTTTTCTTTTATCTGCGAACCGTATCCCACAACAACCACATCATCGAGAAGGGCGATATCAAGACTTAGTTCTACATTTATGGTAGTATTGCCATTAATTGGAATATTTCTGGCAATATAACCTATAGAGGAAAAGATAAGGATACCGTTATTTAGCTCTTCCTGAGTTAATGTTAGTTCATATCTACCATCAACATCTGAAGCAACCCCTTTAGCGGTTCCTTGTAAAAGTACGGTAACACTAGGTATGGGTTCCTGGGTATCGGCGTCAATTATAACACCGCTAACTACCCGGTTCTGTGCAAATGCGGAAACAGTTATGACTAAAGTCATAATGAATGCAAACACACTATTTCTTATTAATATTAGTTTTCTCATAGAAACGTCGTTAATTAGTTAGAAAGTTTTCGACTTTAATAAACCCACCAGTTAATAAAGCGTTGAATATCGAACTTACATATTTCGTTAACAAAAGTTAACTTTTTTTCACTTTTTTCTACTTGGAGCTTTGGAAGGGGTTTTTTAATACTGAATTACAATGTTGGCTAAAACTTACCTCAAATGCTCTCTGAACCAGCCAATCGTCCAGTTCAGAAGTTCTGAGAAAGGTTTTGGAAATTCATCTTCTTCGAATGGATGCGCCGCTCCAAACGTATGTCCGGCATTAGAAATAAGACGTAATTCTTTGTCTTTGGCGGAACATTCAATATGCAGTTCTTCTGAATCGGTATAAGGAACTGTTTCATCTTCTCTGGCGTGTATGAATAAAGAAGGGATTCTAACTTCTGAGACTCTGTTCATTGCCATCAAGCGGTCTGCGTTAGCCATCGCATCTTCCAGAACAACTTTCCCAACTTTCATTATTTGCCCTGTTCGGGTGTTTTCCACTTCAATAAAACCATTAGCTTTCCAGTCTTCGATCTTGTCTTCTGCCCATCTGCTAATGTAATTACCAACTGCAGACCAGGTTACCAGGCACTGTACGGATTCATATTCAGCGGCAGCCACTATGGCTGTATGCCCTCCACGGGAATACCCTACAATACCAATCATATCAGTGTTCAGGTGAGCGTGACTATCCTGAATTTTACCTGACTGTAGCGCGTGGATAATGGTCCCTATATCTTCCAAATCCTGAGACAGGGTTTCCCGTTCAAAAAGATCTAGCCTATCCAATTCGGTTCTTCTTTCTCCAACACCGTTCAGAGAAAAGTTCATGGCCAGAACACCAAAACCGCTTCTGGCTAAATCTTCGCAGGCATCAGGAAAGGGTCCCCAGTCTTTGAAACCTTTAAATCCATGAAGAAAAATAATCACGGGAAATTCTCTGGAAGTACCACTAATTGGAGTATATAAATCCCAGCGAATGGGCAGTCCTTCTGATGAAGGAGTTTGGCCTGATGAAATAGAAATATTTTCAAATTCCATACTATTCTTTCTTGAAATCGAGGGTATCCAGCTTAACCAGTTTTCGAAGATCGTTGATCTCTTTTTGCCTCAGATAGCGCCAACGACCTACAGAAACATCTTTTAAATCTAATCCGGCATATTCAATTCTCTTCAATTTTGTAACCTCTGTGCCATGAAATTCTACCATTCTGCGAATCAACCGGTTCCTTCCTTCAAACACAGAAATCAAAAAAGTATTTTTTACATCTGCAAACGGTCTGATGTTATGACCTTTGGCAACACCATCTTCCAATTCAACACCTTTGGCGTACGCAGCAAGCTCATCATCAGTAAGTGTTCTTTTGGTTTCTACCTCATAGGTCTTCTTCACTTTATAACTGGGATGCATCAACCGGTGAGCTAAATCGCCATCATTGGTAAGAACTAATAATCCGGTTGTATTTCTATCTAACCTTCCGACCGGATAGACCCTGTAACCCGTAGCATTTTCTACCTCATCAAGTACTGTATTTCTGCCACGGTCGTCATCGGTAGTGGTAATGGTATTCTTTGGCTTGTTAAGCAACAGGTAAACAAAGGGCTCAAGTGATACTTTCTGTCCATCAACAATCACTTCATCTTTACGGCGGACTTTAAACCCCATTTCGGTAATGACTTTGCCATTCACCTTAACTTTACCATCAGCAATATAGGTATCTGCTTCTCTTCTGGAACACAGCCCGGCGTGAGCAATGAATTTATTTAGCCGTATTTCTTCGGAAGTCGAGTAATTTTGATCAACCTCGTTTGCTTTATTCTTCTTAGAAAAAGACTTTTTATTACGTCCTGCCCCTGGGTTTCCTTTCTTTCTGTTCATTATTCTTCCTCTCCTGATTCATCTTGTTCTATACTCTCCGAGCCCTTTTCCTTTTCTTCAGTTTCTGAATTCTCTTGTTCCTGATTTGGAAAAACCTCTTCTTCTGATGACTCTTCATCCAATTCTTCCATCATCAGTTGCCGTTCAAGAAGTAACTGACGATGCTCTGCCATGTCATCGTCTTTAAGAATTTCTTCTATTTCCCTCGGTTTTGGAAGATCCTGAACTGAGTTCAGTCCAAAGTGCCTTAGAAAATGTTTTGACGTTTTGTAGAGCAAAGGCTTCCCGGGACCATCGGCTCTTCCTCCTACTTCAATTAATGCTTTTTCCATCAGCTGTCGAATGATGTATCCGGAATCTACCCCACGGATTTGATCAACTTCGGGTTTTGTGATGGGTTGACGATATGCTACAATCGCTAAACTCTCAATGGCTGATTGTGAAAGCTTACGGAATGCATTTTCGTGTTGAAATACGCTTAACCAGTAATGATATTTTGACTGGGTAACAAAAGTATATCCACCGGCAAGCTTCTCAATCCGAAAACTTAACCCGTTTTCATCATATCGTTGATTCAGCTTCTCAACAAAATCGGAAACTGTGCTTTCATCAATTTCGATCTGTTCTTCATTTTCAACGATAATAGCCCGAATCTTTTCTCCCGAAATTGGTTCATCACTCGCAAATATTAACGCCTCTATTACTGAAGACAGTCTGCTTCCATCAATAAATTGGTAGTCGTTTAATGCCTGTTTCTTAGTCACAATCCCTCACAATAAAAAAACCATCGTTTCCCTGCTCCTGATAAAGGGGCATTAGGAGATATCCATCTGCCAGGGCTTTAATCTTCCCGTTTCTGTCGCTCGCCAGCCAGTCTCCTTTTTGAACTTCATCAAAATTCTGAAAGCCAGGCCGCATTACAAATTCATCTCCTTCTTCGATTATGTGCTTATAGAGAAATTGTACCTTGGAAGGATAACCACTTACCCTGCTCATCAGGTAATCATGGCAAATATCATACTCAGTGATATCGCTACGATCAATCATGCCGATACTTTCAAGCAGAACCAATAATCCGGCAAACGCATTGTCTTCAGCTTCTTTAGATCCGTGTGTACCGGTTTCGAAGGCAAAACCTATGTGCCCGGCATCTTCCACATAATCCATCGATGTACCCGGAATGGAATGCTGAAGACCGAAAATTCTGGGCACTCCTAATTTTGAAAGTATCCTGGAATGACGTTCATCATCTGAGGTGATGGAAAAAAGACCACCAGAACCTGAGAACGTATGCAGGTCAACATAGATAATCTCTTCTGATTCATCAGCAATTACAATAGGATCTAAAATCTGAAGCATTTTTTTCACTTCCACACGATCAATTGAGCTAAGCTCTCTGGATTTGGTTCTTCTTATTTTATCGAGAATGGAGGTCGTCCAAAGCCGGTTCATATCCTCATCCACAAATCGAACACCGGCACTAAGCGCCGGAATATTTCCCTTCAATCCCAGAAAGCGACCTTTCATTTTAGCTTTAACAGGCTCAATTTCTTTAATAACACGTTCGATCGCAGAAACGCCTGTAGCTTCATTACCATGTATTCCCGCTACAGCTATAATGGTTGGCCCTCGATTTCCTCCAACAACATCTGCAATATAATGCTGAGCTCTTGAGCCTGGTTTCAAATTGTGTTTTACTTCCGCGAGATGCATCTACTCCTTATCACCATTTTCTTCCGACAATGCTATCAACAAACGCCGCGTAATATTCATAAAATTGTCTTCCGTAATGATACCAACTAATCGGCTATTCTTCACTACCGGAAGGCAACCAATTTTTTGCTCCTGCATGATATTCATTGCTTCCATAATGGATGCTTCCGGATGAACGGTAATTGGGTTTTCGATCATAAACTCGCTAATTGGCCGGTTGATGATTTCGATGTCTTCTGTTACAGCTTTGGAGTATTCGCGAAGCATCATTCTCATAGAGACTAACCCGATAAGGTGCTTCTGGTCATCCTCAATCGGGATATAACGTATCCTGCGCCAATCCATGAGGTTTCCGGTAAACTCTATTAGATCCTCTTTTCTGGCTGTGAAAAGATCGGTGGTCATAAATTCTTCCACTAATAAGCTGGTGGGTTTCCAATGATCCATATCTTCAAGCCGTGCCATTCCCCATTTATGTACAGGCTCCCCTTTTTTCTGATTCTTGAGCATAGAGTTGGTAATAGCAGAAACCGACTGTTCCCGATTGTTATCTTTCATGAGGTTCGCATAGGATTTCACAACCCAATATGCGCCGGTTTGGGCAGATTCTACTCGATCTTCAATCACGCCCAGATAGGTATCAATATCCGATTTATCAATTGTTGCCTTTTCAAGTCCTGCTTTGGCAATAGGGAGTAGTTCTTCTATAATCAGGTCTTTCGCCGTGACTTTCTTTCCTTTTGTCCACTCGAATTTTGTATCCAACCCCATTTTAGATGCAGCGAAGAAATTCATACGTGCATCATCAAATTCCAGTTCTTTGGTAATATCAGGATATTCATCTTCAAAGCCGTTCAACAAACCAAGCCAGAAGGCCGTATTAGCCATTTCATCAATTACGGTCGGGCCAGATGGAAGAACCCGATTCTCGATTCTCAGATGAGGCTTTCCTCCGCCCACTCCGTAACAGGGCCGGTTCCATCGATAAACGGTACCATTGTGCACTTTCAGAGCCATAAGCTCGGGCGGAACTCCGTTTTTCAGCAGTTCTTCTACGTCTTCTTCTACATCTGAGCTTAAAAGAACACGGAAACGAGAGATGTCTTCCTTATAGATATCCAGGATTGAATCTTTGAGCCAATCCGTGCCAAACATTACTCTTGGGCTGCTATCTCGTATGTGATCTCCGACACCTCTTGTATCAACTGATTGATGGAAAAGTGCGATACGGGTTTCTGCCCACAACCTCTTTCCAAGAAATAATGGAGAATTAACAGCACTGGCAAGAACCGGAGCCGTAATCGCTTGTGCAATATTATACTTAGAAACGAATTCATCCGGTTTGATCTGTAAATGAACCTGAAATCCGGTGTTACAACCCTCCAACATTGGAGTATCAAATTTCATCAGCAGTTCATCCATACCCTGAATACGGAGTTCATATTCTTTTCCTCGCAGATTATCAATCGCTTCACACAAAGCCTTATAGCGAGGAATCGGAGTAAGGCTATCCATGCTTACATCCGCTTTTCTGATGGTAGGAAGAATACCCGTTAGTAATACCTCTGCGCCGAATTTTTCGGCAGCAGCCCTAACCTGCTCCACTCTTTTTTGAAGATTATGCTCCATTTCAGATAGGGCATTGCCTTTAAACTCCAGCGGGGGATTTACATTGATCTCAAGATTAAACTTTGCGAATTCAGTAGTAAAATGTTCACTGTCTCCACCCAGAGTTTCAAGCACTTTGCCGGATTCAAAAAAAGGTTTCGCGTTCTGATCGATCAGACATAATTCCTGCTCTGCTCCTATTCTTATGGTATCCGTTTCAAACCAGTCTTCATCCAGCATTTTTTTCAATGCGCGAAGATCTTTAAGCACATTCTTCATAAAATTCTGAACCTGCTCGTTTGTTTTAGCTAGTTTTACTCGTTGTTCACCCATATTTTCACTGTAATAGTTTCCACAAGGAAATACTTACTTTCTGAGACCTATTGCAAATTTTTAGCGGATTGCATCTACATTAATATTAAGTCTGACTACTGAAGAACTTATTTCTGATTGCAGCTCATACACTTCCATTACTTTATTGAGCAGAGCTTCGATGTAGTTCGCGCCTTTTTCAGGATCGATTTTGATAATTAATTCCCAGTAAAAATTCAGCTTCATCCATCCAATAGCCGCAGCAGACGGACCCAATACCTCTATTTCCGGAATAACCAATTCAATGGCTTTTCTCAATGTTACCGATGCATTTCTGACTTTATAATCCTCTTTTCCTTTTAGCACAAACTTAATTAGACGCGAATATGGAGGGTAATTCAAAGGCTTTCTGAATCCCATCTCTTCTTTCGAAAACCCTTTATGATCATGCTCTTTCGCAAATTGAATGGCTGGGTTCTCCGGTTGGCGGGTTTGAATAAATACTTTCCCTGGCTTAGATGCCCGACCTGATCTTCCCGAAACCTGACTTAAAAGTTGATACGTTCGTTCACTAGATTGAAATGAAGGAAATGCCTGCTCCGTATCTGCATCTATTACTCCAACTACTGTTACATTAGGGAAATCAAGTCCTTTAGCTACAAGCTGGGTACCAATTAAAATATCTGCTTCCCCTCTTCCAAAAGAAGTAAGTATTCGTTCATGAGCGCCTTTTTTGGAGGTTGAATCTTTATCAAACCGAAAAATTCGCGCTTTTGGAAATAACTTTTCCAGGCTCTCTTCTACTCTTTGAGTACCCGAACCTTGAATTAACAACTTATCTGATTCGCATACTTCGCATACACTATCCGCTCTTCGTGAATACCCTGAATAGTGGCACATCAACATATTTTTGTGTTTGTGATATGTAAGGCTCACTGAGCATTCAGGACTTTGAGGTATATGACCACAAGTTTGACACTGCATATAGCTCGCAAATCCACGACGGTTATACAGCAATATAACTTGGTTATTTTGAGCAAGAGCATCTTGAATTGCGTTGAACAGAGGAATTGCCAATTCTCCTCTCATCGCACCAGTGTATTGTTTAAGATCGATGACTTGTACTTCAGGAAGCACTGCTTCGGCATGGCGTTCTTTTAATTCCAGAAGCGTTGCTTTTCCCTTTGCAGCCATATAAAGTGCTTGCATACTCGGTGTTGCGGTGCCCATAATCACCACTGCATTATTCAAGTTTGCTCTCATGATGGCAGTTTCTCGGGCGTGGTATCTTGGCGAGGGATCGACTTGCTTATACGAAGCATCATGTTCTTCGTCCAAAATAATAAGTCCCAGTTTAGCAACCGGTGCAAATACCGCCGACCTTGGCCCGATTGCGATGCTTTTAACTCCTTCTTTAAGCTCTTTCCAGGCTTGAAGACGTTCACGGTTTGTCATTCGGCTATGAAGTACGGCAATATCATCTCCAAAAATCTGATAAAAGCGGGCAACAGTTTGAGGAGTAAGCGCAATTTCGGGGACAAGCACAATGCCGCCTTTACCCTGAGACCTCACTTGTTTTAACGCATGGATATAAACTTCCGTTTTCCCGCTCCCTGTGACTCCGTACAGCAGAAAATTTGCAAACTCATTTTTATCCAAAGATTTGGATATCGGTTTAAATACTTTCTCTTGTGAAGGATTCAAGGATTTAATGGATGTAGGATCGAAGTTCAGATCGGGTTCAATGCTACCTGCTTCTACTTCCCTGAAGGTAAGCCAGCCTGCATCCTGAAGCTTTCGCTTCGAATAACCATTGAAATAATTCAGAGAATTGAGCGACGATTGTCTTTTAGGAAGCTGCGCTTCTGTGATTTCTTTGAGTGCTTTTTGCCATTTATTATGCTCCCCTTCAATACCTGATAAGAATATTTCAGCTTCTTTTTCTGATTTCCCTTTAGCCCAATGCCACTCCCTTTCCTTTTTAATGGAAACCTTCAAATCAGGTTCTTCCCAGATTTCTAAATATTCTTTCTTAATAAGTTGATTGAGCGTTTTATTTAGTTCGGTTCCTTTCCATCTGTCCTTAGCCTCATCAAGCGAAATCTCATTCGCAGTTACAATTTCTGCAATAACTTCTTTCTCCTTTTTTGAAAGATCTGAGCCTGATATACTTTCGTTAACCCGAACATATTTTTTAGAAATAAAATTGAGTCCGGCCGGAAGTGCTGCCTGGATTACTTCCCCCCAACTACTGTAGTAAAACCGATGAATCCATTCTGTAAGCTTAAGTAACTCTCCTTCAATAACAGGACTTTGATCTAGTACTTTCCTGATTGGACGAGTTTCAAACTCAGGTGTATCATCAAGCAGTTGAACCACAACTCCTATAGCGAAGTAGTTCCTTAGAGGCACCCATACCCGTTGACCTATTTCTACATCAGGGTATATTCCTTCAGGAATCTGATAGGTAAATGACTGGCGAACCGCCGTTGGAAAAACTATGTCAGCGTATTTGGGCAATAAGTTCGATTAGGATTAAAGCCTGAAAGCTTATCCATTTCATACACTGAAATCAACTTTTTATAGAGTCAGAATCAGATAAATAATCAGAATGATGATTGGTAACGTGAATACCAAACTGCCCTGCCAATATGTTGTTTCTTTTCTCATAGGATTCTCCAACTATTAATCTTAAAACGCATTTCGCAAAGACTAGTTCCCGCCTTTAAATAACTTTTTTGGCACCACAAATTTCACCGCATGATGATGCTAAGAACATTGAACAAAGAAAAAGTAACTTAGAACATTGAACTATTCATGACTTAAGTTTTTCTTAGCGGTTTGAATACTCTTCACAAATATTGAAATCAGCTCATTGCATTCTAGAATTACTTCTTCAATGACTTTATCGGACATAAGAGGTTTTCGTTTTATGATTTTAAGATTTACGTAAGTTTCTCTTAGTTCTTTAACAGCTATTTTCATTTTATGAATAAAATCTCTTCTTGATTCTGCACTTTGCGCTTCAGCATGATGAAAAGCCGGAGCAGTTCCACATCTAACTAATTGCTTAGCGAAATGAATACCTGCATAGCTCTTGGGTAAGTCATCAACGATCTCTAAAATCAAAATCGAAAATTTGATTAATCTTTCATGTAAATCATATTTTTGAATTCCGCTCATGATCTGCTCTCTGTTTTCAATGTTCTAAGTTGATTGTTCAATGTTCTCACCCCAACCACCCTTCTCGGTCAAGGCTTCGGTACTGGATTGCTTCAGCGATATGATGGGATTGAATATTTTCAGACTTATCAAGATCAGCGATGGTTCTTCCCACTTTTAGAATTCTGTCGTACGCGCGAGCAGAAAGCCCCAGTGAGGTAATCGCTTTCTTAAGTATTTCGGAACTCGTTTCATCCAGCTCGCACACTTTACGAACTTGTCGGGTATTCATCTGTGCATTTGAATACACTCCTTTCAACCCAAGAAAACGCCTCGATTGTATTGCTCTTGCTTCAATTACTCGTTCCCTTATTTCTTTAGACGATTCTCCTTTAGCTTTCCCTGAAAGTTCGTCATAGCTAACCTTATTTACTTCGATATGAAGATCGATTCGGTCCAAAAGCGGTCCGCTAATCTTGCTCAGATACCGCTGCATCTGCATGGATGACGTGCCATTTATTTCCTGCGGATTGTACCAGTCACCGGAAGGAGATGGATTCATAGATGCCACCAGCATCACTCTGCTGGGATAAGTAACACTCATTCTCGCCCTCGAAATTGATACAAATCCGTCTTCCAAAGGCTGCCGCATTACTTCGAGTGCACTCCGTTTAAATTCCGGTAATTCGTCAAGAAATAATACTCCGTTATGCGCCATCGAAATTTCCCCCGGCATTGGAATCCCACCTCCTCCAACTAATGCTACATCTGAAACTGTATGATGTGGCGCCCGAAATGGCCGTGATGTAATCAATGCCTTCCCGGATTTCATTAAACCGGAAACGGAATGAACTTTGGTGGTTTCAAGAGCTTCATCTAAAGAAAGTGGCGGGAGTATGGTTGGAATCCTGCGAGCCATCATCGTTTTTCCGGAACCGGGAGGACCTACCATTACTACATTATGCCCTCCCGCAGCAGCTATTTCCAGTGCACGCTTCACGTTTTCCTGCCCCCGAACATCACTGAAATCGAGCAAATCTGCTTGTCCGTTCTGCGAAAACACTGTACCAACATCAATACTGAATGAATCCATACTTCCTCGATTTTCCAGCCAGTCTTTTACCTGATTAAGATGTTCAAAAGGAAAAATTTCAATTCCTTCCACCACCGCTGCTTCCGGGCCGTTTTCCTTTGGAACAATCAGATATTTGAATCCGCGCCTTTTTGCCTCTACTGCTACCGGAAGAACGCCTTTAATCGGACGGATTTTACCATCCAATGCCAATTCACCCATCATCACTGTTTCTTCCAGTTTTTGGGTGTGAATCTGTCCCGACATCCGAAGTAATCCTATCGCGATTGGCAAATCAAAGGCATTGCCTTCTTTGGGTAAGTCTGCCGGTGCTAGATTTACTGTAATCCTACCTAAAGGGTAGTAGGAACCTGTATTTCGAATTGCCGCTTCTACCCGATCTCTTGATTCTGAAACTGCCCTGTCAGGTAATCCTACAAGGAAAAACTTTACCATTCCATTGGTGTGATGTGTTTCTACATCTATAATTCTGGCATCAACACCTACCGTTGATGCACAATAAACTCTGGCTAACATGGGAACTCCGAATCTTTTTATTTTGCTTTGCGTAGTTAGACCCCGCCGGAGGAAACTCCTTACAAAAAATTTCATAAATTGCACATATCATGAATAAAGACGAGGCAAAAACAAAAGCGAAACGCATCTATGAAGAAGTTCAGGGTGGCGTGAATGAAGTGATCGCTCAAATTCGAAAATTTATAAAGGAAGGCAGTGCCAGACGTTTAATCATCAAGAACAAAGAGGGAGAAGTGGTTTTTCAAACACAACTGGCTTTTGGTGTTGGTGGTGCGGCACTGGTTGGCGCAATGGCTCCTGTTATTTCTGCTATTGGGATGTTCGCCATGTTTATTAACGACTATCAAATTTTGGTCGAACGAGAAGTTGATGAGGAAGACGAATATTCTGTAGATGCAGATGTGATCGAAATCACTGAGGACGACGAGGAAGAAGAATCATCTGAAGAAACAACATCTGAGGAAAAAGAAGACGAGCCCGAAGAAAAAACAGTTGGTAAGAAAAAGAAGAAATGAATTTTGATTGTTGATTAAGTGATAGAGTGATTTTGGATTTTCACTCTATCAACTCTCAACTTTCGATATTACTTCCAATGGGCTTCAGCAATTGCTTCAGCACTCATCTCATTACTTAAATAATGTTCCGCATCTAAAGCAGCTTTACACCCAGTGCCCGCTGCTGTAACCGCTTGACGGTAAAATGAATCCATCGCATCTCCACAGGCAAAAATTCCGGGAAGATCAGTTTTTGTGGATTGCCCTTTTGTTTGAATGTAGCCTACATCATCCATCGTAAGAACTCCTTTAAACAGGTCAGTATTTGGCTTGTGCCCTATTGCCACAAACACTCCGGTCACATCATCCAGAATGGTTGATTCTCCAGTTTCTCTGTTTTTGATTTTCACTCCTTCTACAACCTGCTCGCCAAGTACCTCTTCTACTTCGCTGTTCCACACGAACTCAATCTTTTCGTTATTAAATGCACGGGTTTGCATAGCTTTTGAGGCACGAAGCTGTTCACGGCGGTGAACTACTGTTACTTTGCTTGCAAACTTGGTTAGAAAAGTGGCTTCTTCCATGGCGGTATCTCCACCTCCAACAATAATCACATGTTGATTGCGGAAGAAAGCTCCATCACAAGTTGCGCAGGCTGAAACCCCTTTTCCACGAAGACGAGTTTCGCTCTCAAGACCAAGCCACATTGCTGATGCTCCTGTAGATATGATGATGGTATGTGCTTTAATTTCTGTTTTTTCGTCAACCGTTAATTTGTAAGGCCTCTCTTCGAAATCAATATTGGTTACATATCCGTAGCGGCAATCTGCCCCAAACTTTGTAGCCTGCTCCCGGAAGTCTTGCATCATTTGTGGCCCCATTACACCATTTGGATAGCCGGGAAAGTTCTCAACGTCTGTTGTAGTCATAAGTTGGCCACCAGGCTCAGGTCCTTCAAACACTATCGGACTTAAATCAGCTCGCGCAGCGTAAAGAGCTGCTGTTAATCCGGCAGGTCCGCTTCCAATAATTACCACTTTAAACGTTTTGCCTGCAATATCTTCCATAATACTTTCTTTTAAATTTTTTGACAGGCAATAATAAGAAAAACCACTATCAATTTGAGTTGAAAGTGTCTATGGCATTAATAGCTTTTTAGAAGATTTTCTTTGCAGGTACAACGGGATCCTGACATTGGTTATTTATATACCCCTGATCTATGGTTGCGGGGAAAAAGGTTAGTACTTCTAAAGTATCGTCAATGTAAAGAAGGCCTTCTTCTTCTCTGAACTCTATAGTAAAAACCACTTCTTCAGCAGTTTCTGCATTGTTATCTCTTATAATAACTGTGTTTTCACTGATGGATATAATTTCAAATTTTTGAAGCTGGAAACATACATTATTGGGGTCGTTAACAGGATCTCCCACTCTGAAATGAAATACAAATGCTTCCTGATCAATGGTCAAGTAGAACTCTACATCACCTTCTTCAGAACCTGCGTTATACTGCCAGGTTCCTTCAAAACCATCAAGAGGATTAAACACACATATTGGAGCGAACGTTGAGAAATCAGCCTCACTTTTTGTAAAAAGTTCTTTAATCAGCATGTCTCCTTCCATGCGTTCCACTTCAAGTCCATCATACGTTCGTGTGAATTTCACTTGCTGTGTTCCTGATGAAAACGGACTGTTATCTGAAATAAGGAAATCATTGCCGGTGTATTCGATTACTTGCAAAACAGAAATAAAATAGCAACCTAATTCTTGATCTTGGTCTATAACCTTTATTGAATCTTCTTCTACAGACAGAAATACTTTATCTCCCCCCTCCAACTCCAGTTCCCAATTACCAAATACATCTGTAGGATTGATGCAAATTCTGGGAAGTGAGTTAACATCTTCCTCACTTGGATAGTATCTGTCTATTTGTTTCTGTGTTTCGTTTATATCACGGACATCTAATCGTTCTCCATTCCTGGAAATTGCCAGAACACGGTTTTCCTCAAGTCCTTCCTGAGCAAGTATATAAAACCCGGTTCCGTCTATTCTCTCTATTTGGTAAGCATCAACAGTAATGCATTGCTCTCTTCCATTATAGTTGTAGAAAATTACTTCTGTATCAGAAATAAGCAGGTATGTAATGTTTCCGGATCCAGGATAATGCTTCCAAAATCCTCTTATCTCGCCTGCTTCCTGGCTCTCAATATCTATATCTTCACAGGATAATGTTACCAGAAGCATGCATCCAGCTAATAAAAGGGAATATTTTAATAGTGACTTCATAGTTGCTACCCCTAACTTCTTTACAAGGAATGAATTATACAGTATCCCGATGAAAAAAACTGCGATTTGTTTATTCCGGGGTACAGAAGGGTTTGAATGTGCTAAAATCTTCTTTACTGGGTTTGAGGTTCTCTACCGTTTTCTGCCCTCCAACTTCAACTTCTATCTCAATATTGTTTCCTTTTTTAGTAATAGTGAATACCCCTGTGACTCCTGCTATATTTTTAGCAGTCACTTTTTCTCCTTCTATTTTATCGATCGTCCATTCTGTGTTTAAAAAACATGCCTGATCGTCCTGATATTCAATAAAGGTAACCGAAGTATCAGCTATGGAAACATATACTTTGTCCTTATTGCCTTGCTGGGTTTCCCAGTTACCGAAAAATTCCTTTAGTGGATGCTCGGATTCTTCTATTACTTCGTTACTACATTCCGGTAAGAGGGTGCTAAAATCTTCGTTGGAGGGTTTATACTTACTAGTACGAGGTTCGCTCCCTTCATTGTAGGTTAGATCAATGTTATTTCCCTTTTTTTCAGCTTGAACTTGAATAGAAATGTCTCCATTTTTTAACACAAAGCTGCTTTCAGTAACTTCCTCAATACTAAATACCTTTGTTAAATAACATGCTGATGCTTCCAGATGCAGAATGCTAATCATCGAGTCTGCCTCAATAGAAATATATTCTTTGTCCTGATTCCCCTGTACCGTTTCCCAGTTTCCAAAAAATTCCTTTAGCGGATGCTCAGGTTCTTCTATTACTTCGTTTTTACATTCAGGTGAAAGCCCATTAAGATCAGTTTTATTTGGCTTATATCTTTCTTCATGTACTGTTACTCCATCATCAAAAGCTAGTTCAATATTATTTCCTGTAACTTTACCCCTTACCAAAATTGTACCAGAAGTATCAGAAACCGAAAAGCTCAAACCATTAATATCACTTACTGTAAACTTTCTGGTGATGTAACAGTTTGAAGTAGGCTGATGCTCTATTCTAATTAATTCTTCATTGCTCAGTTGCAGAAATACTTTATCCACATTACCCTGCAAAGTTTCCCATTGACCGGTTAACTCTTCGAACTCTGGATTTTCTATAGTCTCCGAATCCTCGCATTCAGGCTCAAATGCATTAAAATCTTCCTCGCTGGCACGATATCTTTTTGCATCTGAAGCTGAAGAACCAGGCTTATTCATTTCTATTCCATTCCCTTTAGCAGTAATGATGAATGCTCCCTGCTCACTTCCCAGAGAATCAAGCGCTACGGTAAACAAGCTGTCTTCTATAGTGATAACTCTCATCCTTCTTTTGAGAAAGCACGAAGCTGTTTCATTAAGTAAAATGGTAGTAATCAGAGTATCTGAAATAGATACATACTCCTCAGCCTGATTTCCCTGAAAGGATTCCCAATTCCCAAATATTTCTTTTGTATTTCCATTTCCTCCGTTTCCACCTCCGTTACCGTTGCCACCACCATTACCCTGACAACCAGCGCTAAACATTTCACCCGGTATTTCACTTTTGTTGTACCTTTCAACTTTTCCGGCAGGGTCATTAATATCTCTTACATCAATTCGCTCATCGTTTCTTGAAATAGCCAGAACCAGCTCTTCGTCAGATAAAACCTCTCTAAGAAAGAAAAAGCTTCCATCTTCTATTCTCTTTACTTCAAATTTTTTGATGGATTTACAATTTTGGCCCGGAGTAGCAGAACGAAAAATAAGACTGTCTTCATCAACGGAAAGATAGGTTTCAACAGCGCTGTTTGTTTGAAGCTTCCAACTACCAAGCACACCATCATCCTCTATCCCGGTAAGATTTACACCTTCGCAGGAAACTCCGATAATGATGAGAAACAGGACCCCAATCAAAGATGGTTTGCCAATTAGTAACTTCATAGAATGTCAGCAACCTTAAAAAATTCTAATCCATTATACTTTATATTTTTCAAAAATGCACAAATTCTTAACAATAAAGAGTTAGACTGTCTTAAAACGGAAAATCTCAGATAAAAAAACTGCTGTAAAATCAGTTAGTTCATACCTTGATGTACAGCAGTTTTTTTTAAATCTGTTTTCCTAGTAAAAAAGCGCTCCCACTTAATTTGTCGAATCCTTCGATTTCATTAAGTTGGGGCAAACTAATGTTGGAGGTTACCATTGATTATTGCTGTTCCTAAAGAAACTGCAGAGCATGAACATCGGGTTGCACTTACTCCCGATGTAGCTGCTCAGCTTGTAAAAAAAGAACTGGAGGTTTGGATCGAAACCGGAGCCGGTTTAGGTGCAAGTTTTCTTGATACCGCTTATCAGGAAGCTGGCGCAAAGATTATTACGGACAGAAAGGAGTTGTTCAGTAAAGCAGATGCACTTCTTGCCGTACAAACACCCTCTGAAAATGATCTGAAAAATCTGAAAAAAGAAGCCATTCTTGTCTGCTTTCTCTGGGCGCTTCAACATCCGGATCTTGTTGAGTCTCTGAAATCAGCCGGAATATCTGCATTAGGAATGGACGCCATCCCCCGGATTTCCCGCGCTCAAAACATGGACGCCCTTTCTTCAATGAGTTCTATTGCAGGCTATAAAGCATCTCTGATTGCTGCAAATACTCTCGATAAATATTTCCCGATGATGATGACTGCTGCCGGAACCATTCCACCATCCAAAGCACTTATCCTGGGTGCCGGAGTAGCCGGACTTCAGGCCATTGCTACCTGCCGCAAACTTGGAGCTGTAGTTGAAGCCTATGATGTCCGTCCGGTTGTAAAAGAACAGGTAGAAAGTCTGGGTGCAAAATTTGTGGAGGTTCCTCTGGAAGAAGAAGACACAGAAACTAAGGGAGGTTATGCTAAAGAACTTTCGAAAGACAGCCAGGAACGGCAGAAGCAGGTAATTGCTGATCATGTAAAAAAATCGGATATCGTAATTACTACGGCTTTGATTCCGGGCAGACCTGCGCCCCTTCTTGTTACCAAAGAGATGGTTGCTTCCATGAAACCCGGTTCTGTTATTGTTGATCTTGCAGCCGAAAACGGAGGTAATTGCGAACTAACTAAAGCCGGAGAAACGGTAGTTGAACATGAAGTGAATATTGTTGGACCTGTGAATTTACCCAGCCAATTATCAAATCATGCAAGCCTTTTATATGCAAAAAATATGCTGAACCTGTTGAACTTGCTTATTAAAGAAGGCGCCACGAATTTCGATTTTGAAGACGAAATTTTACTGAATACCACGATTACGCATCAAGGGGAAATCATAAGTCCAATGCTCAAAAAATAAACATCGAACTTAGAACAAGGAACATCTAACATCGATGTTCAGAGTTCCTTGTTGGATGTTCATAATTCAAATACTATGTCTGCTTTAATATTTTCATTATTCATTTTTGTGCTCGCCTGTTTTATAGGGTTCGAGCTGATTTCGAAAGTTCCCCCAACGCTACATACGCCGTTGATGAGTGGAGCCAACGCCATTTCGGGAATTACCATTGTTGGAGCATTGATTGTTGCGGGTTCCTTAGGCGAAGAAATGGGAAAGTGGATCGGATTCGCCGCAATAATTCTTGCTACCATAAATGTGGTTGGAGGGTTTATGGTAACCGACCGCATGCTGGAGATGTTCAAAAAAAAGGAGGATGACAAATGATTAGTGATCTTCTTCCCGAATCCATCGCCGCTTATTTACCGGACACCATCCAACTGATTTATCTGGTTGCTACCGCATTTTTCATCCGGGGATTGAAACTCCTCAATTCGCCTGCTACTGCACGAAAAGGAAATCAACTCGCCGCAATTGGTATGTTGATTGGTGTGGTCGTGACTCTCTTCGATCGACAAATTGTTTCTTTTGAGCTAATTATAGCGGGTGTTGTAATTGGTGGGCTGATTGGAGCCGTTTTGGCCAAAAAAGTAGAGATGACCGCCATGCCGGAACTTGTAGCGGTTTTCAATGGGTTTGGTGGCGCTGCCTCAGCTTTAGTTGCATGGGGCGAATTTGCCCGAACCACTGATGTTTCCATTTTTGACTCAACGGTACTGGTTACAACCGGACTTAGTATTTTCATCGGTGCAATTACCTTTACGGGAAGTTTTGTTGCCTTTGGTAAACTGAAGGGCTTTATCTCGGGAAATGCGATTACTTTTCCGGGACTTAATTTCATCAACATTGGTTCTATGATTGGCGTACTGGTGTTGATTGGATTTTTCACCTACGACCCTTCAAACATGACCATTTTCTGGGTGATTATGGGGGTTTCGTTACTTATTGGAATCACATCAGTTATTCCGATTGGTGGAGCAGATATGCCCGTGGTTATCTCGCTCCTGAATTCTTATTCGGGTATTGCCGCTTCTATGGCAGGGTTTGTTCTTGGCAATAATTTATTGATTGTTTCAGGAGCTTTGGTTGGTGCAGCAGGTCTTATCCTTACTAACATAATGTGTAAAGCGATGAACCGTTCACTTGCCAACGTAATATTCGGTTCATTTGGCGGAGATGGTGGAACATCCGGTGGCGGTGGAGCTGACGGAGACAAGTCTGTTAACGAAACTTCGGCTCAAGACCTCGCTATCCAAATTGCCTATGCCTCTAAAGTAGTTATCGTTCCGGGGTACGGACTCGCAGTTGCTCAGGCTCAACATATTGTAAAAGAAGTTGCTTCTAAACTAGAAGCCAGAGGAGTACAGGTAAAATATGGAATTCACCCGGTTGCAGGACGCATGCCGGGTCACATGAACGTTCTTCTTGCTGAAGCTGATGTTCCTTACGACTTACTTTACGATATGGATCAAATCAACCCCGAGTTTGCAAGTACAGATGTGGTTCTGATTATCGGTGCGAATGATGTGGTAAACCCGATGGCGAAAACTTCCCCGGGAAGCCCGATTTATGGAATGCCTATTCTGGATGTGGATGAAGCCAAGAGAACTGTGGTGTTTAAGCGCAGTTTAAGTGTTGGATATGCAGGTATTGATAACCCATTATTCTATGAGCAAAGAAACCAGATGTTCTTTGGGGATGCAAAGAAAAGCCTTCAGGCATTAAATGAAGCGCTGAATGAGGTATAAGAGCATCCAACATCCAACATCCAACATCCAAAAAAAGAATTTACTTTATGACCTTGAAGAAGCCCCTTTTGCTTTCCGCGATTATTATTTCATCGCTAGTTTCCTGCGGAAAAGATTGCGACTTTGAACCCGATTTGAATGTAAACCAAACTCAGCTTGCTAAGGATATCGAAGCAATTGACGCTTACCTAGAAGGATACCAGGAAGAAAATAATGTTCAAGTTGAATCCCATCCATCCGGGATTAGGTATCTGATTAAGAGAGAAGGGAGCGGCAATAAACCAGGAAACTGTAGTCAGGTCAGAGTTTCATATGAAGGCAAGTTAATAAGCACTGGTTTTGTTTTTGATGATGGTACCGAAAGAATAAGAGTGTTTGATTTGCGATCGCTAATACCAGGCTGGCAAATAGGGATTCCATTAATTAAAGATGCTGGGCGTATTACATTGTTTATTCCTTCAGTATATGCCTATGGAGCAGATGGAAGACCAGACAGCGGAATTCCGCCAAATGCCAATCTCCAGTTCGAAATCATTCTTTATGAATCTTTCTAGCTAATCAACAATGCCTATTACCGCTTAAAGATTTATTGATTGGAGAACGATTCATCTAATCTTTTTCTTTGTGTTCTAAAATAGTGTCTATGCAAATATTGCATTGGAAGAGAAAGTAAATCAGAATCAAATAAATCGGTTTAAAATGAAAGAATTAGCTAATGGAAACGCGGATGCAAGTATGTGTCCGTTCGTGAATGTGAATGATAAGTATGCCGCAGGTGCCGGTACTAAGAACGAGGATTGGTGGCCGAATGCTCTGAACCTGAATATCCTCAGGCAACATTCTTCTCTTTCTGATCCAATGGGAGAAGGATACAATTACGCTGAAGAATTCAAAAAACTGGATCTGGCTGCTCTTAAAGAAGACTTAACCGCTGTAATGACCGATTCTAAAGATTGGTGGCCGGCTGATTATGGTCACTACGGTCCATTAATGATTCGCCTTGCCTGGCACGCTGCGGGAACGTACCGAGTGATGGATGGTCGCGGAGGTACGACCGGAGGTCAACAGCGTTTTGCTCCACTTAACAGCTGGCCGGATAATACCAACCTCGATAAAGCGCGCCGCTTGCTTTGGCCTCTGAAGCAAAAATATGGTAACAAAATTTCCTGGGCCGACCTGTTGATTCTGGCAGGTAATGTTGCTTTAGAATCTATGGGTTTCAAAACCTTTGGGTTTGCAGGTGGACGAAGAGACGATTGGGAAGCAGACCAATCTGTAAACTGGGGTCCTGAAAAAGTTTGGGTTTCTAATGACCGCCACAATGCAGATGGAGAACTTCAGGGAGCTCTTGCAGCAGATCACATGGGATTGATTTATGTAAATCCTCAGGGACCAAATGGAGAACCTGATCCTGCTAAATCCGCAAAATACATTCGTAACTCGTTCGCCCGAATGGCAATGAATGATGAAGAAACAGTTGCTCTGATTGCAGGCGGGCATACTTTCGGAAAAGCTCACGGTGCAGGCTCTACTGACCATAAAGGTGTTGAACCAGAAGGAGCAAGCATGGCTGAGCAGGGGTTTGGATGGACAAGCAGCTTCGGAACCGGAAAAGGAGCGGATACGATTACCGATGGAGAAGAAGGCGCGTGGACCGAAAATCCCATCCAGTGGGATAACAACTATTTCGAAAATCTTTTTAGATACGAATGGGAACTTACTAAGAGCCCTGCCGGAGCATATCAGTGGCAGCCAAAAGATGGCGGAGGAGAAGGAACCGTTATCGATGCGTACGATCCGGATAAAAAACATGCCCCAATGATGTTTACTACAGATTTGGCTCTTCGGGTTGATCCTGCTTATGAAAAAATCTCACGACGTTTTCTCGAAAACCCAGATCAATTTGCGGATGCTTTCGCCCGGGCATGGTATAAACTGACTCATCGTGATATGGGGCCAAAATCTCTGCTACTAGGACCTGAAGTTCCTGAAGAAGAACTACTTTGGCAGGACCCGATTCCCGAAGCTGATTATGAAATAATTAGTAGCGAAGACGTTGCTACCTTAAAAAATAAAATCCTCAATTCCGGGCTTTCTGCTTCTGAATTAGTTTCGGCAGCCTGGGCTTCCGCTTCTACATTCCGGGGATCGGATAAACGAGGAGGCGCGACTGGTGGCCGTGTAAGACTTGCTCCTCAAAAAGACTGGGAAGTGAACAATCCGGCACAATTAAATAAGGTTCTCAATACGCTTGAAGCTGTACAGCAATGGTTTAATGACGAGCAATCCGGAAATAAAAAAGTTTCTATTGCTGATCTTATTGTACTGGGTGGATGTGTTGGAGTTGAAAAAGCT
Organism: Balneola sp.; assembly: GCA_048058975.1. Classification (GTDB taxonomy): domain Bacteria; phylum Bacteroidota; class Rhodothermia; order Balneolales; family Balneolaceae; genus RHLJ01. The sequence goes on along the minus strand of JBLLNP010000001.1, from coordinate 285,926 downwards.
GCGAAAGATGCAGGTCATTCTATAACAGTTCCTTTCACTCCGGGCAGAACTGATGCCTCCGAAGAACAAACAGATGTTGAATCGTTCGAATGGATGGAACCGGTAGCCGATGGATTCCGAAATTATTATGCGCCGGATTACGAAACTACTCCAGAAGAAATGCTGGTTGATCGAGCTCAGTTACTTACTCTCACCGCTCCTGAAATGACCGTTCTTCTTGGAGGTTTGAGAGTAATTGGTACCAACTTCGATGGTTCCGATGTAGGTGTGTTCACTGAAAATCCAGGCACACTATCAAACGATTTCTTCAAAAATCTTACTGATGTAAACATCAAGTGGGAAGCAACTTCTGAAAGAGAAGAATTCTTTGAAGGTAAAGATCGAAACTCAGGGACAGTGAAGTGGAAAGGTAGTCGGGCTGATCTCGTTTTCGGCTCTAATTCTGAGCTTCGCGCTTTGGCAGAGCTATATGCATACGACGACTCAGAAGAAAAATTCATCAACGATTTCGTGGCAGCATGGAATAAAGTGATGAATCTGGATCGTTTTGATCTGAATTGATCTTTAGCCATACATGTATTTCGTACGGGCAGTCTATAGATTGCCCGTACGCATTTTTGGAACCCAAACTAATTTCTTATGGACTTTTTTGATCTGATACGATCCGGCAACCTTGAAGAAATAAAGAAGCAAGCAAAAGAAAATCCTTCTATTCTCTCAAAAAAAGATGAAAAAGGATTTCCGCCTCTCATCATGGCTTGTTATGTAGATCAAAAAGAGATCGCGGGCTTTTTATTAAAAGCAGGTGTCGATATAGATGCCAGAGATGCTGCCGGGAATACCGCGCTGATGGGTGTTTCTTTCAAAGGGAATAAAGAAATCGCCCGACTTCTAATAGATCATGGGGCTGATCTTAATGCTCAAAACCAACAGGGAGCAACTGCTTTGATTTTTGCAGCAATATTCAATCAAAAAGACATTGCGGTATTACTTTTAGAGCACGGTGCAGACAAAACCATCAAAGATGCTCATGGCAAAACCGCTGACGAACATGCGGAGTTTTAAAGGGTTCAGTGAGATTACTGAGCTTCTCGGTTAGCCAGAAATAACTTTTATCAGAAACCTTCCTGAGATCATCGGGAGGGTTTTTTTATATTGAGAAGTTGATTAACCCATTTCTATGTATGAAGAATCATTTCATTCTACTGGCCTCACTGGTAACCATCTTATCCTCCTGTAAGGTTACCATTGAAAATGTTCCAGGTGTTTCCCTCGAATTGGCTGAATATCGAAAACAAACTCTTTCTGATATCACCTATAACCTTGCTTTGAATATCCGAGCTGATATTAATCATCCAATTCAGGGACAACTGACAGCTTCTTTTACTTATTTCGGAAACTCAGACTTCCTGTACATGGACTTCCGGGAAGACCAAGAAAAGCTGAAAGAGATCATAATCAATGGGAATCTATCAGAAGTTCTGTTTGAAAACGAGCATCTCATTCTTCCCGGATCACTTTTGAATGATGGCGAAAATCTGGTTGAAATTGAATTCATCGCTGGAGAGACCTCCCTTAACCGAAATCCAGAGTATTTATATACTTTGTTTGTTCCCGATCGCGCAAGAACTGCATTTCCTCTGTTCGATCAGCCGGATTTGAAAGCGAAGTATGAACTTACCCTTGAACTACCCAAGGAATGGACCGCAGTCGCTAATGCTCCGCTTGCCGAAAAAACAGAACAAGATAGTTCCACTATCTGGAATTTTGCTCCTTCCGATTTAATCAGCTCCTATTTGTTTTCTTTTGTAGCGGGTAAATTTGAATCCATTACCAGGGAGATTGATGGTCGTGAAATGAAATTACTTCACCGCGAAACCGACCGGGAGAAAGTAGAACGTAATCTGAACGAAATTTTTGAACTACATTCCTTTTCACTCGATTGGTTGGAAGACTACACCGGAATCGACTATCCTTTCCAGAAGTTTGATTTTGCCCTGATCCCTTCTTTCCAGTATGGAGGTATGGAACATGTTGGCGCTATCCAATATCGAGCATCCAGTTTGTTTTTGGATGAATCTCCTTCTGAATCTCAGCTACTTAGCAGAGCCAGCCTGATCGCTCACGAAACAGCCCACATGTGGTTCGGCGACCTGGTTACCATGAAATGGTTTAATGATGTTTGGACCAAAGAAGTATTCGCGAATTTTATGGCTGCTAAAATCATGAATCCCCGATTTCCTGAAATTAACCATGACTTAAACTTTTTGGTTAGACATTACCCAAGCGCCTATTCGGTTGACCGATCTGAAGGAGCAAATCCCATCCGGCAAGAGCTCCCAAATCTGAATGAAGCGGGGACTATGTATGGGGCTATCATTTACAATAAAGCCCCGATTATGATGCGTCAGCTTGAGTTACTCTTGGGCGAAAAAACCTTTCAGGAAGGGATGCAGGAATACCTCAGCACCTTCGCTTTCGATAACGCTACCTGGCCGGATTTAATCGAAATACTGGATCAGAAAACTGAAAAGGATCTAATAACATGGAGTGAGGTTTGGGTGAATACGGCTGGCCGTCCACAATTCCAAATAGAAACTGGTATTCAGGAATTACGTGCGATTCAAATTGATCCAATAAAACAAAAAAGAGTATGGCCACAAGAGTTTGAACTCTCAGTATTACAAAATGAACAACTTGGATCCTATACAATTAGAAGTAATGCTAAAATAAGCCGGATTCAAACTGTTTCCTTTATGGAAAATCATCCCTTTGAAACACTGGTGCCAAATTCTAATGGCTTTGGATACGGCCTTTTCCCTCAAGATTTAGCAACAATTCAGTTTTGGCAAGAACTTGATGATGTAATCAAAGGAAGCGCCCTAGTTAACATGTATGAGAATCTTCTTGAAGGAAATATCGATCCAATACAGTATTTCGAAGAGTTGTCCAAAATTCTCCCCGAAGAAGAAAACCAGCTAATTCTTAATCTTGCGCTTGGTCACCTTCGCTCTTTGTACTGGGGTTTCTTCGATCAGGAACAACGGATTAAAGCTGCTCCCGAACTCGAATCTATGCTTTGGCAAACTATGCTTGCCCAGGAAGATGCCAGCCGAAAAAAGATTTTCTACGACTCCTGGGAAAGTGTAGTTCTAACAGATTCAGGACTGGATAGGTTATACCGAATTTGGGAACAGAGCTTTAAAGTGGATGACCTTCCTCTTTCTGAAAATGATTTTATCGGCTTGGCTGGCACACTGGCTATAAAAGATCCATCCATTGCCGAAAGTGTAACGGATAGTCAACTGGAGCGAATTAACAACCCGGACAGAAAACGCAGATTTGAGTTTATAAAACCTGCTCTTTCACCCAATCAGGAAGTCCGTGATCTTTTCTTTGAATCTCTGAAGGACGAAGAAAACCGCCAAACCGAATCATGGGTATTAGGAGCATTAGGTTACCTTCACCATCCCTTAAGAACAGAAGTTTCAGAAAAATATATTCTGCCTAGTTTAGAACTACTGGAAGAGATACAGGTTACGGGAGATATCTTTTTCCCCGGACGCTGGATGGGTGCAACCCTGGAGAATTACAATTCTGACTCGGCCGTAAAAACGGTACGAGAATTTTTAGCCGACCGACCTGATTATAATTATCAATTACGGCTCAAGATACTTCAGTCGGCAGATATGTTAGTCAGAATGAACGCTCTTAAAACGGATTAGGAGTTAACTTAAAGTAACTACTTAAACCATTTTGTAAGAACCTCCTGCATCGCTTCCATTTTTACAGGTTTGGGAAGAAAATCGTGCATTCCTGCTTCTAAGCATCTTTTTCTGTCTTCTTCCATCGCGTTTGCGGTCATGGCAATTATTGTTGGAAGCTTTTTCAGATCATCCTCGATTTTTATTAGCATTTTAGTGGCTTCAAGTCCGTCCATCTCAGGCATTTCCATGTCCATGAAAACCAGATCGTAATTGATCAACCGACACATTTGAACGGCCTCAATTCCATTACCGGCCACATCGCAGGTTTGTCCTAATCGCTCCAGCATTTTTGAGGCTACTTTCTGGTTGATTGCGTTGTCTTCGGCCAATAGTATTTTCAGTTTCTTACCAACATCAAAAGACTGCACGTTTTCTTTTTCTTTGGACCGGAGTACCCCTTCAACATCTCCAAAAACCCGTTCCAGATTATGATATAAATGAGTTTGCTTTATGGGCTTTGTAAGATATAGGTTGAATTTTTTTCGTTCTTCTATGCTTCCTAAATCCATAATAGAGCTAAGTAAAACAAGCGGAAGCTCTGTTTTAGAATATCTTTCACGTATAGCTTCCGCAACTTCTACTCCATTTTTATCGGGCATATGCATATCCAGAATTCCAAGATCAAAATCCTTCAGAGACAGAACAGAAGAACATACCTTCAATGGATCCTTAAATGTCTTTACTTGCATTCCTGCTTTTTCACATTGTGCCTTAAGAATGAATAGGTTCGTATCGTTATCATCCAGAATGAAAATATTTTTCCCTTTCAGATTCTCAGGATTTCGAACCGTTAATTTCTTTTCGCTCTTTCTAACATCTATAGTAAACGTAAAAGAACTGCCTGTCCCCGGTTCGCTTTTTACAAAAATCTCTCCACCCATTAATTCTACCAGCCGTTTACAAATTGCAAGCCCTAAACCGGTTCCACCGAAACGACGTGTAGTACTTGCATCCACCTGGGAAAATGACTGGAATAATTTCTGCTGTTTGTCTCTGGGTATGCCAATTCCAGTATCCTTAACCTCGAAATGCAATTTAAGATACCCTTCACTTTCTTTTTTTGCATTGGCAAAAATGACAATTTCTCCTTCCTCGGTAAACTTAATTGCATTTCGTACCAGGTTTACCATTACTTGCTGCACCCGTGTTGAATCCCCTAACACATAATCCGGAACTTTTTCATCAATATTATAAAGCAGTTCAATTTTTTTGTTTGCTTCGGTAGCAGAAACGAGGTCGAGTACATCCTCAATAAGAAATGCGGGTGAAAATTCTACTTCTTCAAGGTCGAGCTTGCCGGATTCGATTTTAGCATAGTCAAGAATGTTGTTAATGATACCCAACAAATTCTCACCGCTTTTGTTAATGGTGTTTACGAAATCCTGTTGCTCGTTATTCAACTCGGTATCCGATAATAAACCCGACATCCCAATTACGGCGTTGAGCGGAGTCCTTATCTCGTGACTCATTGTAGAAAGAAACTGTGTTTTTGCTCTTGCTCCAATCTCCGCCTGTTCCTTTGCTTCAACAAGCGCTTTTTCTGTTTCCTTTCGCTGTTCTATTTCATGCTTCAAAAGCTCATTTTTCTTTTCCAGCCTTTCTGTGCGCTCCTGAACAATCTCTTCCAACCCCCTGTTTATTTCTTCTGTTTGATCCTTTCTATAACCAGCCAGTGCAGAAAGCGATCCTAAAAAGAATGGAGCAGTGTCTATTATCCAATGTAATGGATTTCCACTTTGCACTATCGATACAGAATCCAGAGAAAAAGGTAATCCCTGTAAACTGATATCAAATAAAGTAGCTATCACTGGAAAAAGTAAACCAAAAGTCATCCCATAAATGGTATAGTTTGTTGTATTTTGGAATGATTTTCCTTCTTTTTCAGATGACATATGTGAAAATTTTATTTCAATCCCAGACTTAATTGATTCTAAGAGTCGATAATTATTACCAGCAGTTCAACCAGAATACATTCATTTCAATTCCATATCCGGCATGAAGTTACCCAGAAAAACGAAGCAACAAAAAGAACGGGCTCAGAAAATCCTGAATGAGTTGTATAATTATTACCCAAATCCTCACTGTGAACTTAATCACCGGAATCCCTTTGAGCTGTTAATTGCAACGATTTTAAGTGCGCAATGCACGGATGTTAGAGTGAACAAAGTTACTCCTGCCCTTTTCGATACCTATCCAACTCCTGAATTGATGGCCGAAGCTCCACTGGAAGAACTGGAAGAACTAGTCCGCACAACCGGTTTTTACAGAAACAAAGCCAAATCTTTGAAAGAAACTTCTAAAACATTAGTTGAGGAATTCAATGGGGAAGTACCCTCCAATATGGATGATCTTCTTAGCCTGCGTGGAGCTGCCAGAAAAACAGCTAATGTGGTACTTGGTAATGCGTTTGGGATAAATCACGGTGTAGTAGTGGATACTCATGTTAAACGGTTTTCAAATCGATTTGGACTGACTAAACACAAATCTAACACCGATAAAATAGAACGTGATTTAATGGCTTTGTTCCCTCAGGAAAGCTGGACGGATTTATCCCATCTCATGATTCATCACGGTCGGGGCCCATGCAAAGCACGAATTTCTAAAGCACCGGATCATCCGCTGTGTGTGAAATTTGGAAATAATTGTGAATGCCAGAAAATGCGGAAAACTTCTAAATGATTAATTTTTAGTAAGACTATTCAAAAGCAAAGTCCTTACAAAATTAATAGATTTACACAATGTCGCTTCTCTTTAACTCATATACAAAACCCATCCCTCCTGTTCGGTACGATATCCAACGAATTCCGCTAAATCAAAACGGGCATTCTCTGTTATATTTTTATGATTCGTTAGGTTATGCCACACCTGATTTTGCTTTACCGATTGAATCAGAAACCGTGCTTTCTTTAATTGATGGCATTCGAAGTGTGGAAAAGATTCTGAAGTTTAGTGCCGGTGATGTAACTAAAGAACAGATCTTAGGCTATGTTCGTTTTCTGGATGAAAATGGGGTACTTCAATCAGAATATTTTGCAGAACAATCTGAATTGCTTGAAACAGAATACGAGCAATCTCATTACCATATCTGTACAACTGCTGGCGTTTCTTATCCTAAAGAGCAAGAGAAACTGCAAATAATGCTGGCTGCTGCTTTTGAGCAACATGAGCAGTCTGTAGCCATAACTTCTGCTAAAGGCCTATACGCTCCACATATTGATCCCCGGGTTGGCATGAATAGTTATGTGAAAGCGTTCTCTTCCATCAAAAACCTAAAACCTAAACGAGTAGTTATTCTGGCTACTTCTCACTATTCGGGTTTATTTGAAAAATTATATCAGGAAACTCCTTTTATTTTGTCATACAAAAACTTCCTCATGCCAAATGGGGATATTAGTGCTGATAAATCCTCTATTGATGTCATCCTGAACTCGTTTCAGGATCTTTCTTTGGCTGGAATTTCAAAACATTCGCGAGCCCATCGTATCGAGCACAGCATCGAACTTCATCTTCTATTTCTCAATTACATCTGGAACCATGAATTTGAAATTGTACCAATACTGATTGGAAGCCTTGACGAACTAATGTATTCAAATAACCCATTTCGGGGACAACAGCTAGACGCCTTTGCTTCTGCTTTGCGAAAATTGGATGATGAAGATACTTTTTTTCTTGTCAGTGGAGACTTAGCTCATTTCGGGCATAAGTTTGGAGATCAAAAAGAAGCATCAATGATGTTTGAAGAGGTGAAACTGAATGATGAACGATTCCTTGAAATCGGTGCCAGCGGAAATGCTGAAAAACTGGTTTCATTGATGAAAGAAGAATACGACCCCTATCGCATTTGCGGTTTCCCTCCTCTTCTTACATTTCTGAAAACATTTCCGGGAATATCCGGTAACATTCTCTCTTATGATGTATGGGATGAACGAGAGCAGGAAAGCGCCGTTAGTTTTGGAAGTATTCTATTCCAATAAACAACACACACTAATCATGTAAATTGAGTGTTGTCTAGTTGTTATTGAACTAGGCTTTAATCTCCATTTTCTCTGCAAAGTAGTCACAGAAATCCATCATATCACCTGAAATACGCTCATCGTTGGTGGCTGTTTGTAAAGTATTAGCCATAGTGACGAGCGTTTGATGGAAGAAGATTTTCATTTCATCAACCGTCATGTCTTTCGTCCACAGGTCGAGTTTTAGGGTGTCTTTTTGTCGGGCATCCCAAAGAGATAGCAACATTGCTCTGCACTGTGCCTCACTTTTTCCCTGCATATCATCAGCATTCCAGATAATGTTTGTAGGAATATTTTGTTCGTCCAGCTCTACTGTGATATTAATATTCTTCTTTTGCATGAATGATCGTTTTGTGATTTAAAAGACGAATGGAGTCCTGTTAACTGACATATTCATCAAATCTTAACTTTTAAGGAATATATGTAATAGTAAATAGCTTACTGAGTATTTCTCTAAATTAATTACAAAATCTAAATAACAATGATTGAGTGGTTAATCAATAATCCCATAATCGCAGGTGTAATTACTACCCTTTTAATGTGGACGGATTGGTTACTTACGCGTGCACAAGAAAAAGAACGTCGGACTCAATATTACAAGCATTATGAAAGCTACCCGGTAAATACCATTGAAGGTAATCCGATGCTTCGAAACGAAGTGGCGGAGCTAAAACTTTTCAGTTTGAAACATAGCATGATTGCAGTTGTTTTCGGGGTTTTTATTGCTTTGTTCTTAACATTTGTTCCAGCCCATTTGACTCTATTTTACCTGGGATTTTTTTGGGGCATATTTTTGATAGTAATCACTCAACACCTGAGTAACTTAATCGCATACCGGGTAAGCAGGAAAGGAATTCATGGTAAAATAAGAATGCACCTTCGAACCGGTTATTACATTCAAAGTGGAAGATATTTCGCATCTGCACTTCTGCTTTTAATTCTTTCGCTTCTTATTCAGAATATATTTCTTTTCGGAATTACGATAGCAGCCTTTATTTCATCTTTGAGAATGCTTATCTGGGCAAATAAAACACCACAAATAGAAGAGTAAGGCAACATATATCCACGAAAGCTTAAGGCTCGATCTTCTTTCCAGTACTATCCAAAAATCTGTAACTTAGTTTTCCGTTAAGTTCGCCTGGTATTCCATCTAATTACTGCTTGAGTATATGTCATCAGATTTAAGAACAATTTTATTAAGCCGCGATAAGCCTAATATGGTTCAATTTCTGTATGATCATCCCGAATTTTTTAATGATGCTATTTCGCTTGCACTATCTGATAAGCAACCCATTGCATGGCGGGCTGCCTGGGCTATAGGTGGTACCTTGCCTGAGAATGCAGAAAAAATATCGGCGTTTATTCCTGATATTTTGAGCAAACTATCCGAACTACAAGACGGTCATCAAAGAGAATTCATTAAAATCTTACTCCAATCTGATTTAGATGATGATCAACAGGGACAGCTTTTTGATATTTGTGTGACAATCTGGGAGCAGGTGAGAAAAAAGGCTTCTGTACGTTATTTTGCTTTTCAGGTAATGGCAGATTTGGTAAAGAAATACCCTGAGCTTTCTCACGAAGTGTTATCCCTTACACAACCTCAGTATATCAACTCACTGTCGCCAGGCATACGGCAGGGAGTTCTCAAAATAATGCACCAAATAAGCGAATGAGCTTTCCCGCACCTGAAATCACAATTACCAGTCAACTAGTACAAGAACTCGTTGATTCTCAATTTCCTGAGTTTTCTAATCACCCTATTACATTTCTTTCTGAAGGATATGATAATGCCAATTATAGACTCGGTGACTCCATGCTTGTTCGCTTACCTAGAAGAAAATTGCGAGTCGATTTAATCAGGCATGAAATGGAGTGGCTTCCAAAACTGAAATCTAAATTACCGATACCAGTCCCGGCTCCAATCAAAACCGGAAAACCAACCAGCAATTATCCCTGGCCATGGACGATCACTCCCTTTTTTGATGGTAATTCAGCTCTATATGAACCTGTTATAGAATCGCAGATAGAAAAGCTTATTCACTTTCTTAAGGCACTGCATCATATAAATCCATCTGGAGCGCCGGGTAATCCCTATCGTGGAGTACCGCTTTCTGCAAGAGATCAGGATGTTAAAAACAGAATGAATGAACTTGAAAAGAATGGCATCTTAGTTCCGGCAGATATAAAAAATTTATGGGAGATGGCGGTTACTGAACCTATAGATTCTGCCCCATGCCTGATCCACGGTGATCTTCATCCAAATAACATTATTGTACGAAACGGGGAAATTCAAGCTATCATCGATTGGGGAGACATCACAAAGGGAGATCCTGCTACCGATCTGGTCTCTTTCTGGATGTTGATTGAAGATGCTGAATTAAGATCGAGAGCCTTTGACGCGTACGGGGCTTCCGAATCGTCTATAAAGCGCTCTATAGGGTGGGCTGTATTTTACCTGATCCTTTTTTTGAACCCTGATTCGGGGTACACAAAATTGGGAGCGAAATTGTTTTCTGTTCTGGAGAAAGTAACCTAATAAAAAGATGTTGTTTTGGTTCAAAGAAGGATTTTCCCTTTGTCGCCTTCTTTTAATACCTATTCATCATCTACATGTTCATCAGAAAATTATTTGTCGCATCTGTACTATTCTTTTTAGCTCCTGCTAACCTGGTGGCACAAGTTTCAGAAGATGAGACTGTTGCAAAATCAAAACCATCACCAGTACGCTTTCTTATAGGAGTTGCCCTAGAATTTGGGGGTGAAAGTGTGGCGGAAATCCAGTTCGAAGACGGAGATACACAAGATGTTTATGCGAGTCAGGGTGGTTCTATAGGAATTGGAGCTGAAGTTCAGTTTCCATCTATCGATTTCCTTATGCTTCAGGGAACCATTGGAATCAAATATGTAACCACCCAGGCTGATAACGCTCATATTCGACTTACCCGCTTCCCGATTGAGTTAACAGCAAACTGGTTAATCACTGATGATATAAAAATTGGTGCCGGAATAGCTGCACATACCAATATCAATTTTAAGGCGGATGGTATTGGCCCTGATGCTTCTTTTGACAATGCTGTCGGTCCTCTTTTTGAAGCCTCATACGCAGGATTTGGTCTTCGCTATACTTCTATGACTTACACCGATGAGTTTGGCTTCGACTATGATGCAACTGCAATTGGCGTGTTTTATAAAGGGACTATTTTTTAAATAAACAGCCTCACTCCGTCTTTAGGGATTTCACCGGATTCGCTACAGATGCTTTTATCGAATGATAGCTTACTGTTAGCATGGTAACTACAAAACATGAAACGATTCCTATACCATAAATCCACCAAGAAATCTGTATTCGATATTCAAAATCCTGAAGCCAGGTATTCATAGCATAGGAAGCTATTGGTATAGAAATCACACATGCCAGAAGCACTAACAGTCCAAAGTCTTTTGAAAGTAGTGCCCACAGATTAGTAACCGAAGCACCTAATACTTTCCGTATTCCTATTTCCTTTACCCTTTGAGTAACCATAAACGCGGACAATCCAAATAACCCAAGGCAACTAATCAGAATTGCAAGTCCGCTGAAAATAGTAGCAAGTACTCCGGTCTGCTCCTCAGCTTTAAATTTGGTAAGATACTGATTATCAGCAAAAGCATATTCGAAGGGATGTTCAGGCGCTACTTTAGAGAATATCTCCCGAATTTCAGGGATTGCGCTACCCAAAGGCACCTCCAGATTTACTCTAATAAATAAATATCTCATCGGAAATTCAGCTGGAAATAACATCAAAGGTTTGGGTTCATCAAAAGGAGAGCCCTTGATCATATCCCGAACTACCCCAATAATGGTAAATCGATTATGTCCGTTAAATTCATATTTAGCTTCAATTTCCTGACCAATGGGATTCTCCAACCCCATTGCTTCTGCAGCAGATTCACTAATTATTATGTTTCCAGACTCATCTCCTAAATCTCTTGAAAAATCTCTTCCTGCTATTAATTCCCATTGAGTAGTTTTTCCATATTCCGGACTTACAAAAATAGTGTTGAAAGAAGTCGTTAACTCGCTGGATGCTCCAGGCAGTTTAAATCCGTCATTATTTCCTAGTGTAGTAGTAAGTGGATAGTTCGCCAATGCCATTTCTTGTACAATACCTGTGTTCTTCAATTCTGAGCGAAGTACATCCAGGCTTTGGTACAAAGTCCGGCTTCCAGTCATAGTAATTAGCCCTTCTTTTTCGTATCCAATTGGTCGGTTTTTGGCATGTTGAATTTGCTGATGGATAGTAATGGTACCGATAATCATCACAATTGAGATTGCAAATTGAAGAACCACTAACCCTTGACGAAATCGCTCACTTTTTTTGCCCAGTCTCAGTCTTCCCTTTAAAGCCTGAATGGGATTAAAAGATGACAAAAATATTGCGGGATAACTTCCGGCGATTAAACCTACAATAAAACTAAAGCCAAGGCTAACCAGCCAGAAAAGAGGATTTGCCCACTGAAACATAATTCCTTTAGCTGCAACCGTATTGAATGTTGGGAGAAACAGATATACCAAAGATAATGAGATGATAAGTGCGCCAAACGTGTATAAAAAAGCCTCCGTCATGAACTGATTTATCACCTCACCGCGGGCTGAACCAATTGCTTTTCGAACACCAACTTCTTTTCCCCGACTTTGAAACTGAGACGTATTCAGATTCATAAAGTTGATACATGCGATGAATAGAATAAAAACTCCAATCAGACCATATAAACGGATGAACTGAACTTTTTTACTCGTAACCTGAACTCCATCTTCGAACGTTGAATTCAGGTGCCAGTCCTTCATCGGAAGTAAGAACAGTTCTCTTGGATCATCCTCCACATCCCGATATGGTTTCATCAACTCTTTGATAGCCAGGGAAGCGTCTGATATAGAAACCTCTTCCTTAAGCTTGGCAAAAGCTTTCATATTGTAATTATTCCACGTATAAGGATTGTTCTCATTGTAGATAAGTGCCATTGATGCAAAAAAGTTGGCGTCCCCAAAAGTGGAGTTCTCAGGTAAGTCTTCGAAAACTCCCTGTACGATTAAATCGGTTGTTCCATTAATTGAAACCGTTTTACCGATTGGATTTTCCTTTCCAAACACTTTTTGGGCGAACCGATCTGAGACTAAGATATTGCCAGGATTTTCCAGAGCCTCTCGTGTTCCCTGTTTCATTTCAAACGAAAGGATATGAGGAATATCTTTTTGAAAGAAATATCCCATTTCACGATAGGGTTCCTCTTTTACCACTAATAATTCGGTCTCTGGACGAAAAAAAGTCATAGCAATATGCTCGAAGTAATGACCGTAAGTTTCCTCCAGTTCTACACCAATTCCCCCGGTAAGCGAACTATTAACCCGTACACCGTCAGGAGAAATATCTTTTCGCATCACCTGGACAATCCGGTCATAATGCTCATGATTAGTGTTATAGGAGTATTCATCATAAATCCAGAGCGCAATAAAAATAGCTATGGTCATTCCCAGTGCCAGTCCTCCAATATTGATCAAAGAAAAAGTCTTGTTTTTAAGAAGTGTTCGGTAACTGATTTTGAGATTATGACTGAACATGACGGGATACATATTTGGAGTTGAAAAATTACGGATAGCGAATGGCCTCAGATAGTTAAGCACCTGATACCAGTAAAGAAGCTTTGCCCTGTTCTTTGATTTTTTTTGGATGTTGAAATAGAATGCCTCCTCTAAATCACCAAGCACCTCTTCCTGTAATTCTCTTTTCAGGAAAAAGGTTAAAAACCGAACTGCTGATTTAGGAGGCTTTATATTCATTAGTTCTATGCTCTCGGAGTTAGGATAAACCCACTATCAAAGTCATTCCGCAGCGTATGCCCTGAATCTGGATCAGCATAAATGCTAGCTACTGTACTCTTTGCTCTTACTCCGGGTTCCTGCCCTATCTGCCGAACAGGTAGGCTTCGAAGGAATGACGATGTGGTGGTATTAATGAGTAAGTCAATCATGATCCAATATTAAATTTCAGATCAGAAAAGGCGGGGAATTGGCTCCATAAAGAGAGTTTAATATCTCTAGAGTTTTTTAAAGCTCGCTCTCCGGCGCCGGTGATTTCATAAATCCGCTTTCGGCGACCTCCGCGTTCGGCTGTAGGCTCTCCCATTTCAGAAGTCAAAAAACCTTTTTCACCTAATCGGTTCAAGGTTGAATGGACTGCTCCGATAGACACTGAGCGTTCGAGTTGGTTTTCAAATTCTTCTGCGATCTTAAAGGCGTATGCTTCCGCTCCTAGTATTCCTACAATGAGTAATAGTGTCTCTTCAAAATCACCAAGTTTCGTTTCTTTCATATTTTTGTTACTAAATTGTAGAACAAATATAGTAGAAAAATTTATAACCTCTACTTTTTAGAAAGAAATAAGTTTCGGAATAATTTATTCGATTAACAGGAGCGTTCCAGCACGGAGCATCTGAGCGAGGAAATTTCGATTTATTGGAGTATTAAATCTCATTCCGATGCTCTGCGTCGGAACGAACATTTAGGTAAGAACGAATTTCAACACCCCTTTTAATTTCCAGTATCGGTTTTCTGTTTGATTTCCGACCTTCTAACCTATGACTTTAGAAGACCAACTGATTTTTTTATTTAGTGCTTTGGGAGGAGTTAACGGGCTTTTCCTCAGTGTCTATTTCGCTTTTTTTATCAAACAAAAAAATGAAACCACCTATTTTCTCTCCGCACTTTTATTTGTGATCAGTATCAGGGTGACAAAATCTGCTTTCTTCAATTTTTATGGAGGATTGTCCAGTGAATTCATACAAATCGGATTAACCGCTTGTTTACTTATCGGACCATTCCTGTATTTACATGTCCGATCAACATCTAAAAAAAAGTATCGGTCATGGAATTGGATTTTGCATGTAATCCCAATCATAATGGCAATGGTTTTAATCGGGTACTTCTATCCTTATCAGGAACATCGTTATTTGTGGCAAAGAAGAGCCGGAGGATTGTTGGGATGGTTTATGTACTTACAATGGTTTCTCTACCTTGGATTAGCCAGTTATCTTGCTAAACAATCTTTTAAGAATGTCTTTTCAAGAAAACTATGCGCCTCAAACAGAGACATTTGGTTGGTAAATGTAGTATCCGGAATCTGGATTGTATTCCTTGCCTACTACTCAAATGGATATACTTCGTATATCGTAGGAGCGCTTTCGTTTTCCTTTATCTTTTACATATCTATTCTACTCTGGATATTCAGAAAGGGAAAAATCTCCGCTTTCTTTGAATCCGTTGAAAAGTATGCAACCAAAACTATTGCCCTTGAGGAATCTGATACAATTGCTTCAAAACTTGAGCATCTATTTCGAGAACAGAAAATTTATAAGAAACCTGATTTAAAACTTGCTGATGTTGCTGAACAAATAGACATCGTACCAAACTACCTCTCCCAATATCTCAATGAGCATTTAAATAAAAGCTTTTCTACGTTTGTGAATGAATACAGAGTAGAAGCCGCTGAGCAAATGCTAACCTCCAATAACTCTCTAACACTTGAAGGAATTGGGTTAGAATCGGGCTTCAAATCAAACTCTACATTTTACTCTGCTTTCAAAAAACTAAAAGGAGTCACACCCGGAGAGTTCAAAAAAAGCTTGACTTAATTTCTTCTTCAGATTTATAAATCCGAAGTCTCTTTTTGGGTTCTTTAACTAAGCTTTTGATAGGTTTTAGAAAACACATATTAGAAAACCTATTTATGAAGAAATCAATCTTACTTTTCCTTTTTACGTTATTTCTATCCATTTCAGTATCAGCTCAAGCGCAAACTGAGATTGAATTAATAACAGATACCATAAATGATTATATCGAGGGAACTTCCTTTGGAAATCAAGATCAAGTTCGAAAAGCCTTCCATCCTGAACTGAATCTTTACTCAATTAGAAATGGGAAATTGAATGTCTGGTTTGGCAAAGATTACATTAATGGAATTACCAATGGCAGAGATACGGGACGAAAAGGCAAAATCCTATCTATCGATTTCGAAAATGATGTAGCAACCGCTAAAGCTGAAATTATTATTCCCGGTAGACCTGCTCCTTTTATCGACTACTTTATCCTAGCAAAAATTGAAGGAAAATGGACGATTATCCATAAAGCGTATACAGTTAAAACATCTGAAGAGTAATACTTTTCCATCTCAACAATCTGTTATGAGTATTCAATCTACCTTTAAAAAGCTTTCGGTTATTGCTTGTGTTACGATATGTATACTTGAGACATCATATGCACAACTTGTTTCAATTGAAAACAAAGCTGAGGCTTTATTAAATGAAGTAATTTCATTTCAAGAATCGGTTGGAATATCTGCGGGTATATTGAAAGATGGAGAGGTCATATGGATTGGTGCTGCGGGATATTTAGATGTAGAAAACAGAGTAGCTTTCAATACTGAGACACTAAATCGAACGGCATCTATCGCTAAGCCAATGACAGCTATTGCTATTCTTCAATTACATGAGCAAAACAAACTGCATATTGATGATCCAATTCAAAAATACCTTCCCTCATTTCCAAATAATAGCGAGGAAAACATTACCATCCGACATCTTTTACATCACAGTTCTGGTGTTGGTGCTTATCAAAGTGAAAATGAAGCATCTCCCACAACCAATTATAAATCATTAGAAGATGCAATAAATGTTTTCAAGAATAGGCCTCTTCACTTTAAACCTGGCACGGATTACCAATACACCACCTATGGGTATGTAATTCTTGGTGCTATTGTCGAAAAAGCTTCCGGTATGACCTTTAGAAACTTCATGAAAAAAAACATTTGGAGTACCGCAAATATGCAACATACCGATGTAGAAATTTATGGCTCTGAATACCCCAATAAATCCAAACTTTATTACAAACGACCAAATAGGGAAATTGTACCGGATATGGTCACAAATCTAAGCGTAAAAGTACCTGGTGGAGGATTTTACAGTACCGTGGGAGATCTATTGAGGTTTGGTCAATCTGTGCTAACTAATAAGCTCATCAAGCCAGAGACTTTCGATTTAATGATGACAAATCCGGGAACTAAATCACGAGGTAACCCTTACCTGATGGGTTGGTTTCAATATGGTGATGAGAATAGTAGAAATGGAAGAGTAATTGGACACAGCGGTTCTCAGTCCGGCACATCTACACAATTAATGATATACCTAGAACAAAAAGTGGTGGTGGTGGTTTTAAGTAACACCTCAGGAGTGTGGAATAATATCTTTGATCTCACGAACAAATTGGGTGAAAACGCGATTGATCCGGAAGTTTTAAAGCAACCCTTACCAGAGGTAATTTCTGTTCCCGACTCTATATTAGATAACTATGCGGGGAGTTATCAATCTGAAAGTGGAAGTATTCGGCGTATTCAAAAAACCGATGGATATCTTTCAATTTTCTCCAATAATAACTCTTCTTATCGCCTGTACCCTACTTCACAAGACACATTCTTTATAAGAAGAGGTGATATCACCATAGAGTTTGTAAGAAATAACGAGAAGAACTCTATTGATTTAGTTATTAATGATTTTGGAGAAACGTACATCTATTATAGAATGTAAATCCTATTACTCTTTACAAAATTCAATATGAACCGCTTTCAAATTCTTATCTTTTCTGTTTATTACTAATTTTCCAATGATATCATTTGGGCAAATGACCAAAGAGACATTACTAGGATTAGAAGAAAAGCTTGATTCCGTTATTCAATCGGGGATGGAAGAACAGCAAATCCCTGGGATTGACGTTTATTATTGTGGAAAGAGATCAAGTGCTGTTGGCAAAAGGATATGAGCAATGGTTCTCGAAAAATGGGTATCAAACCGATGACAAGCCTTGCTTCGAAATGTATCCAGAAGAACCGAAGGATGGATATTTAATCGTTGATATTTGCGTTCCTGTTAAGCAGCTCTAGCAAATTCGCTTGGTCTTCTCGAATCTTTGAGTATCTTTCCTTGGACTAAGAAGACTCCTCAATACTCCGCTCTACATTTCTCCCTCAAAGTATCTAACACATCCTGAAAATCTTCCGGTAATTCAGAATCAAAGCTTACCACTTCTCCTGTTTTGGGGTGTTCGAACCCAAGTGTTTTAGCATGAAGAGCTTGTCGGCCCAGCCCGGTTATCAATTTATGAAACATCACTTTTCTAGCGCCGGTGTTTGGTCCATAGCGAACGGAAGTACCACCATAGGTTGTATCTCCAAATACATGATGCCCACTATGCGCCATGTGAACCCTGATCTGGTGAGTCCTTCCGGTTTCCAATTTCACTTCTACGAGGCTTAAGTAGTCAAAGTATTCGAGCACTTTGTAATGGGTTACCGCATGTTTTCCTCGTCCACCCTGCAGTACGGTCATCAATTTCCGGTCGTGCTTGGAACGTCCGATATCGCCTTCAATCGTGCCCTCCTCAGCAGGCGTTCCCCATACAATCGCCCAATATGTTCGCTCTACGTCTTTCTCGGCAAATTTAGCCGAGAGCTTAGCCAGCGTTTCATCGTTTTTGGCAACAACCAATAAACCGCTGGTATCCTTATCAAGTCTGTGAACTATTCCCGGACGGATATTTTCATCTTCGTCTTCACCTGCCAGTTCATCCACATGATGCATAAGTCCATTCACTAACGTACCCGTCCAGTTACCATAAGCCGGATGCACCACCATTCCTGCTTCTTTGTTTAGTACAATCAGGTCATCATCTTCGTAAACTATATTCAAATCCAGTTCTTCCGCTTTCGCTTCAGGAGGAGGAGCTATAGGGAGTTCAATGTAAATTTCATCTCCGGGAAGCATTTTATAAGACGACTTCTCCTGCTTTCCGTTCACCCACACATAGCCATCTTTTATTGCTTTCTGAACTTTATTACGTGTAGCATTCTCCACAAATCCGGTGATGTACGCATCCAGTCGTATCGACTCCTGCTGTCCCTGCGGTACCTTGAATTCGTAGATTGTTTTTTCTTTTTCGCTCAAAACTTTTTGAAAGGAATTATCAGAACCTCGGTCTTACTTAGAAATTATGAATTTTGGATTCTGAATTTTGAATTATGCCTAAAGATAACCTTATACAACAGAAAAGTTTCGATTTCTCGTTATTGATTATTCAACTATATATAGATCTCCAAAAAGAACGAGAATATGTTATTTCAAAACAGATTTTAAGAAGCGGGACAAGTATTGGAGCAAATATCGAAGAAGCTTTGGCTGGACAGTCCCGTAGAGACTTCATTCATAAACTCTCCATTTCGTCAAAGGAGGCAAGAGAAACAAAATATTGGTTAAGGTTACTGCAAAAAAGCAAATTAACTAAAATCGATGTATCTACTCACTTACATGAGATTCAACAAATCGTTAATATCCTCACTTCAATAATTAAAACTACTCAAGAGAAATCGAAATGAGTAATTCAAAATTCAGAATCCAAAATTCATAATTTTCAAATGATCCAAAGCCTCTACATAAAAGACTTCGCGCTTATCGATGAACTTGAAGTTCAATTCGGAGAGGGGTTGAACATTCTAACCGGACAGACAGGAGCCGGGAAATCAATCATCATCGGGGCACTGAATATGATATTGGGCGAACGGGCCGATACAGAAGTGATTCGCAGGGGAGCAGATAAAGCAATTTCTGAGGCAACTATTAAAGTAAGTGACAATTCTGAACTAAAGACATTGCTTTCTGAGAATGAAGTTGAATTTAGTGAGTACCTGATCCTTCGAAGAGAGATACGCCAAACCGGAAGCCGGGCATTTATTAATGATACTCCTGTAAACATAGGTGTATTGAAAGCCGCTGGAGATTTACTGGTTGATTTACACGGTCAGCACGATCATCAGTTGTTGCTTAGAGAAGAAAATCATCGTGGGGTTATTGACAGTTTTGGAGAGATTGAACCTGTATTAGCGACTTATCAGGTAGAATTTGAAAAAATGAAAATCCTTCAAAAAGAGCTCAATACTCTGAAAAAGCGAGAGTCTGAACTTAAAGAGAAAACAGAACTATATCGTTTTCAGGTTAATGAACTGGAACAAGCCAGGCTTTCTGTAGATGAGGAAGAAGAAATGCTTACTGAGATGAATCTGCTTGACAATGCAGAGGTACTCGACCAAAAAGCAGCGGCCATTTCTGAACTTGCTGAGAACGAAGAAGCTGATATACTTCAACTCCTCAATATTTTGAAATTAAATCTTGAAGACCTCGCGCGTATTGAGCCGGATTTCGCATCCTATCTGGAAGAAATAAATGCCGCAAGAGTAAGTGTGAATGAAGCCGTACAATTTGCAGAACGGTATCGAAACAATATCGAATTCAACCCTCAACGACTGGAAGAACTTCGGCAACGGCAATCAGAATTAAACCGGCTTCAAAAAAAATATCAGCGGGATGTTCCCGGTTTGATTTCTTACCTAAATGAGATCCAACGAGAACTTTCCATCGCTGATAACTTCGATCTCGAGATTGAAAAACTCCAGAAATCGGTAGCAAAGCAGGCTTCCCTACTTGCTGGTTCTGCCAGAATACTTCATGAGGAGCGTGTTTCGGTTGGTAAAAAGCTAAGTACTAATATTGAAGAAGAACTTTCCCGACTTGGCATTCCTAACGCAAAATTAGCTGTTCGGGTAGATTGGCTGCAAAGTACTAATGGCTGGTTTGAAATTGATGGAGTAAAGGTAGATTGCAATGAATTCGGAGGGGATGAAATCAGGTTGTTCATTTCCACAAACAAAGGCGAAGAACCTAAACCTCTTGCTAAGATTGCGTCGGGTGGGGAAATAAGTCGTGTTATGCTGGCTTTGAAATCAATCCTTGCTAAAGAACAGAGTCTACCTGTTATGATTTTTGATGAAATTGATACCGGAATAAGCGGTGAGATTTCCGAAAAAGTAGGGCGCTCGATGCGAACACTATCGATGCATTGCCAAATTGTTGCTATTACGCATCAGCCCCAGATTGCCAGTCAGGCACATCATCACTACAAAGTAGCCAAAATCGAAAATGAAGATCGAACGATCACCAGAATTATTCCTCTTTCACAGGAAGAGCATATCAGAGAAGTAGCGAGCCTGATGAGTGGAGCTGAAATTTCAGAATCTGCCCTTCATAGTGCTAAAGAACTAATCGAGCGAAATACCTTTAGCAATTAAAAATTTTCAATGATCAATTAAGAATGTTTACCTAAAAAGTACACCATTCTTAATTGACTCATTTTTAATTGAAAATTACTTGATAAGCGTCATCTGGCCAGTTCCAATCAAACGGGTAGCACCGTTATTCTGAGCCGTTACTTTGTATATGTATGTACCGGTAGGGCTGTTAGAAAGATTAACCGGCACTTGCACTCTTCCTGCTGAAGCGTTTCCAACAAGTTCAGTAACTAATTGCCCATGCACGGAATAAATTGAAATAGTGTATTGAGTCGCAACCGGAACATCGAACCGTATTTGCGTTCCCGGATTGAACGGGTTTGGATAATTACCGTGTAACTTGAACTCTTCAGGATTATCTGCTTCACCCTCATTAGAGGTTGGTACCGAATTAGCTCCTTCAGCAATCCACGTTCGAATAAGGTTAATTTCAGACTGACTTAAAAAAGGACCGCCCTGTGGCATTCGTGATCCAAATTGAGGACTTGGCTCAATTTTATCAACCAATCCACTTCCATCAGGATTTCCAGGAACTACAATATTAGAACCATAATTAGATCCTACACTGCTCATTAAAGTAGAAAAAGAAGTCAAGGTCAAGCCACCCGATCCACCATGACAGCTGGTACAACTAGCATTAAAAATCGGCTGAATTTGAGAGGCGTAATCAACCTGGGCAAATAGTGGCATCGAAGTGAATAATAATATAACAGCACAATAGTAACTTTTTTTCATAATATAATTTTTGGTGAATGAATGGTTGAATGTAGTTGAACCGATTATCTGATTCAACAGAAAAAGGATTATCAATAACTCATATTGTTACAACAGGATCAAAATTAGAAGATCTTATGCTGTTTCAGACTTCATATAACCGTAACTTTGTTCTTCTTGATTATTTCCAAATCTCGCATAAATTCAGGTGAATAAAACTTATAAACAAGCAAGTATGTATTCGATAGACCGCCTTTTGGTTGTAATGGAACTTAATGAGCACGATGATGTGGTTTGCGAATATGTTAACCGCCTTTCAAAAGTGGTTTCGTTCAATTCTATTCTGTTTCTTCATGTAGCTGATAATCTTGATATCCCCAAACAACTGGTAGAAAAATATCCGGGCCTTATTCCGCCTATTGACGAGTCTATAAAAGGTGCCATTGAAGCTAAAATCGACCCGTATGAGAGCATAAAAGCAATAAAAAACATAGAAATTGAGATACTGGATGGTGTAAAACTGCAAACCATCACAAAAGTAGTACGGGAAAAGAACATCGATCTACTGGTGATCAACCGAAGTGATCTGCATGATGCCGAAATTACTTTTTTGCAAAAACTGGCACGAACTATTACCTGTTCTATCGCATTAATTCCTCCCACTATACCCGAAGAAATCAACAACCTTCTGGTACCGATAGATTTTTCCAAGAACAGCTATATGGCTTTACAATACGCGCTCAGAATTACTGAAGACCAACCGAATATGAATATTCTGGGACTACATATTTTAAAAATGCCCAGCGGTTACTTTAAAACAGGTCTTACCTATGATGAATTTGCTGAGGAGCTTCAGAAAAATGCTGAACAGGAACTGAAGTTATTTCTGTACGAAAATGATATCGATCCATCTTCTTTTACTATGCATTACCGCCTGAAGAAAAGTGATAGTATTCCATACATGATTAATCGCTTTTCATTCTCAAACCAGATTGATGCTATTGTAATGGGCTCACGGGGACGAGATACTCTTTCTTCTTTTGTACTTGGAAGTATCACCGAAGCCCTTATAGACAGAGATCAATATCTTCCTTTAATTGTGATTAAGAATAAAGACAGAAACCTGAGAGTCTGGGAAGCCATTATGGAGCTTTAGAACTCGATACGGTAACTAAGTATAGGGATCATAATTTTTTGTTCGGGAGTAATCGCTTTACCAAGATTATGGTCGAAAAAAATACCTTGCACATTGTTGTGTGCGGTCAGATTCTGGATATCAAGTCTCCATTCCACGGTTCTTCCCGTTAAATTCTTCCTGAAACTGATCTGGATATCTGTTCTGAAATAATCCGGAAACCGCTCGGTAAAAAAATCTTCAGCATGTGTTATTTCCCTTCCTTCAGCTCTGGAGCGTTCTTCATCGATTGGAGTATATCTTTTATTTCCCGCATGGCTTAGCTTGATATTTAGCCCTAATGTATTGGCCTTTCTTTCTCCCACCAAAAACTCTTTTCCAGCTAACAGGTTATAGCCAAAGTTTCCATTATATCTTGTATTTCTTGTTACTCTGTCTCTCCCTTGATATTTGGACTCATACAACATGCCGTTAATCAGAAAGTAGTAGTTGTTTGCGAATTTACGTTCCAGGCTCATTTCAATGCCGTAATTCCATCCTTTGCCACCATTAACTAATGCTTCATCAACATAGCCATCATCAATGTTGATGGTAGAAAAAGCACCAGCATGTGCATTGCCGGGAAATTCTGAATCAGCGAGAATTGGCACATTAAAAATATATTGATAGTATAGCTCCGTCTTGAAATAAGTTTTGCTGGAAATCTGGGCATCGAAACCTGCAACCCAGTGACTCGCACGCGTAACTCCCAGATCGGAGTTCTTATCTACTAAAGAGCCATCTTCATTTATGTAGTTTGCGAAGTAGTAATCCAGAGATTCTATCCGGCTATGTAAACCAAACCCGGCAAATACTGCAAGTTCCGGACGAAATTGCCAACGTATATTTGATCTGGGCTCAATTACTGTTTCCTGACTTAGGAAAAAGTGTAAGAGATGCACTCCGTTTACCATAGTTAAATTTTCAATGGGACGAAACTTCCAGGAAGTGAATGCCTGAAAAGAACCTGAGCTACCTTCGTCACTAAAGGGTTCATAATCGTTATAAGGAGGATCAAAACTTGGAATTTGTAATAGTGATTGAAAATCATATTTCAAAAAGCTTCCGGAAATACCAGTCGTAATAAAATGATGATTACTCAGCCTCTTATTCAGCTCGATATTTACCCTTATATATTCTTTAGTAAATGTGCTTTCATCACGATAGGTTGTAGAATCTCCAGTAAACATGTAGTCATCCACTACTTTCGTGCCCGACCAGGAAAGAGTACTTTTTATTACAGTATTATTATTTATTACATATCGGTTGGAAATACCAATTACACCCATATTATATATTTCATCATCTTCCACACGGGGATATATACCCCTGTAGCTGCTTAAACCCCCCAGGCCAAATATTGAAAAGGTTCCCGTTTTTTCTGTTGGAAGATTTACCTTGAAAGACAAATCCTGGAAAATGTTTCTTTCTCCTTCATCCTCAATTGGCAGGCCTATTGCACTTAACATAGAAAGTGTGGAATACCTGTAATTGAATAAATAAGAAGCACCACCTCTGGTTCCAAGTGGCCCTTCAGAAGCTATATCCAAACCTAGCAAGCCAAGTTGAAAGGTGGATTCTCTCTGCTCATTATTCCCACTTCTTAGTTGAATATCAAAAACTCCGGCCGTAGCATTTCCATAGTGTGAGGGAAATGCACTCGTAAGAAAGTCGGAACGGGAAATAACCTGCGTACTGAACATACTTATTCCTCCACTGGAAGCACCTTCGCTCGAAAAATGATTGGGGCTTGGAATTTCAACTCCCTCTAGCATCCAGAGCAAGCCTTTTGGAGAGTTTCCACGTACCACTACATCATTTGCACCATCATCCGTAGAAATTACTCCGGGAAAAGAAGAGGCCAGTCTCAAAGGATCTCCGACACTTACTGGAAATCTTTTTGTTTCTTCAACTGTAAACGAACGCCCGCTTACCTGTGCCATCTCGTTTAAAGGAGCAGTAGAAATGGAGCTTACCCCGACTTGTATTTCTCCCAATTCCAGAAGAGACTCTTCCAACTCAATTTCTAAGATTACTTCCTGTCCGGTTCCAACCAATACCGCCGGAATTAACTCATCTTTATATCCCAGAAAACTGGCTTTTAAAGTATATCTGCCTGGAAAAACACGCTCAATTCTAAAGTCTCCGTTCTGATTTGTTGCGTCTCCTTTCAAAGGATTTGAATCCACAATAATAACAGAGGCGCCGGGAATTGGGATTTTTGTATGGCTGTCAATTACTTTACCACGCACGGTTTGTCCTTCCGTCTTCTTTTTCAGGATTATTCTTTTCCGGACGATCTCATACTGGATTGTAGTATTCTCAAAAAGCTTCTCCAGTACACCTTCTATGGTCTTCTCATCCAGCGAAACGGATACTTTTAAATCGGCCTGAATAGCTGAGCTGCTGTACGAAAAGCGATAACCGGTATCTTCTTCAATATCTTTCAGAACTTCCTCCAAAGGCTCGTTTTCAAAGCTTTTTTTGAACTGAAATTCTTGTGAGTAAACTGGATTAACACCAATTATCACTAATAGTAAAACTAACATACTTTTTTTCATCATCATCTCTTCACCTTGTTATTTGTCCTGGCTCTCTACACATCCTGTACCAGTAAATGTGTATTTGTTTCCTGTTTTTGTATGATCTAAGTCCAGTGTTAAAGAAAGTATCTGAACCACTTCTTCCAGTGTTGGACTGTTAAACGAACTTGTGAATGTACAGTTCAGAATAGCTTCGTTTTCTACTGAGAGATCAACTCCGAAATATTCTTCCATGTCATCCAATACCGTACTCATCTTCAAATCATCGAAGACAAGCATCTCTGTTCTCCAGGCCTGAAAGTTTTGGTTTTCAGACTCTTCACTAACCAACTCTTTACTTTCCCCATTAAATGTTCCTTTCATGCCCATAGTGAGCAATATCCGGTTCGACGGATTCCCAATTTCACTTAAAGAAACACGTCCACTCGTAACATCTACTTCTACCGAAGTTCTCTCCTTCCGGGCATCTACATTAAAAGAAGTCCCAAGAACCCGAATTTCTGAGGATTTACTTTGAATGATAAACGGTTTATTCGGATTCTCAGCAATATCAAAGTAAGCCTCTCCTTCAAAATCAACTAACCGTTCTTCTTTATTAAAAGCTTTACTCACCGTTAAAGAACTTAACTCATTCAATGTGATTACAGATTGATCAGCCAGCTCAATCTCCAGTATTTCCCCTGCTTCGGTAACATATTGCTCAGTATCCCATGGATTGAAAAAGCTAATTCCAAGACCAACAGCTATTATTATTGCTGCTGCAACCTTATAAAACGGGCTAAGTGTAAATACTTTAGGTTCCGACTTGGCATGGATCTTTTCCTGGAACCTGTTCCACGAGGCTTCCGCATCACCATGTATCTTAGGAACGAGTGCTTCCGATTGCTCCCAGGTTTCCACAGTCTCTTCAAAAACTTTTCTTAGTTCCGCGTTATCAGAAATCAGGGATTCTAATTCATCGGCCTCTTTCTTAGAAATGGAAGAAGAGAGTTTTTTTACGGTAAGATCAATTACACGTTCAATGCTCATAGCTGTAGAATAATTAGAGTAATAATTGCAGAGATAAGAATAGTATAGCTGAATGAAGCCTCCCAGCGATCCGCACGTTCGGGTTGGCTGCTAATCTCAGATAAAATGGTATATAAAGTATTCATGCTTTTTATGATTTACCCTTTAGACTCTAAATCGTAAACCAACACGTAAAAAAATTTCTTTTTTTATAACTGGTGTAGAAAAAAAGCTAGAAAAGATATCCCGAGACTGGAAAAATAGGATTCAAAAATAGGACGCAATTCTCCCCTGAACGCCTTCAGGGCTAAAGAAATCTGAGTCTCAACCGTACGTTTGGATATTTCCAGGTATTCCGCAATCTCATCATTTGATAAGCCTTCAAATCGACTTAGCGAAAAAATTAATCTGCATTTTGGCGGTAATTTTGATACCGCTTCTTCGAGTACCTCTCTGAATATCGCTTCATTGCCTGTCTCATCTTCGTGAGATGCTGACTCTAATTGTAGAATATGATCGCTTTCTCTCTTTTGTTTTTTCAGCTTATCGAAGCACAGATTCCGGGTTGTAAGAATGAGATAAGCTTTGATGTGTTCAACTCCTGAAAGAAACGATGGATTGTTCCATACTTTTAGAAAAACTTCCTGAACCGCGTCTTCCGCAGCTTGCTCTTCTTTAAGAATATATACCGCCACCCTTAACATTACCGGGTAATAGGTACGATAAAGTTCCTTAAACTCCTGCTCGCTAAAATACTTCTCTGATTGACTTCGCATGCATGCCCTGAATTTGGAAACGCCTTAACGCACTCCAGAGCTATAAGTTACAAAGCAAATTCTTCCTTAACCTTCTTTACAATCTCATCTCCAATCGCTAAACCGGCTGTGGCGGCAGGGCTTGGAGCATTTAATACATGGATTTGGCGACCTGAAACCTCGAAATAAAAATCGTCAAGAATCTCGCCATTTGGAAGAAGTGCCATGGCCCGAACTCCCGCAGGAGCATGTTTTAAATGTTCTTCCTTTACTGAAGGGATAAGTTTTTGAAGCCCTTTAACAAAAGCTTTCCTAGAGAACGAGCGCTTATATTCATCCAGTCCCATTCTCCAGTGTTTGGCTGCCATTTTTCTGAATCCTTTGAAAAAGAGTGCTTCAAAACCTTCTTTGAGATCGATGGCGAACTTGTTATAGCCTTCTCTTTTAAACACAAACACTGCATTCGGACCACACTCAATTCCTCCAAGTGCCATCCTGGTAAAATGGACTCCAAGAAATGGAAATTCCGGATTGGGTAACGGATAGATCAAATGATTTACCAAATATTCTGCTTCCGGCTTCAGCTCGTAATATTCACCTTTAAATGGAACTATTTGAACCGGAGATTTAACCCCTCCGCTTTGGGCCACTTTATCGCTATACAGCCCCGCACAGCCAATAACATATTTTGATTTAAAAGATGTGGAGCCACATTGAACCGTTATCTCGTTTTCAGATTCCTTAATACTCGTTACTTTTTGATTAAATAGAACTTCTCCATTTGTCGCTTCAATTAATTCCTGAAGCTTATCGCACATCCCTTTAAAATCAACGATACCTGCACAAGGTACTTTAATAGCAGCAATTCCTTTCACATAAGGTTCGATCTCCGCCAGTTCCTCAGAGCCAATTTTCTCGATGCCTTCAATCTCATTTTCGACCCCACGCTGGTAAATGCTCTCTAATCTTGGTAGCTCTTCTTCTTCTGTAGCTACAATCACTTTACCGCATACATCAATCGCCACGTTATGAGCCTTGCAAAACTCTACCAGTTGATGACGTCCATCTTTACAATTCTTAGCTTTATAACTTCCGGGCTTATAATAGATACCCGAGTGAATAACTCCGGAATTTTTACCGGTTTGATGGGCCGCAACTTTCTGTTCTTTCTCCAAAACAAGAATTTTTCCCTCCGGAAAAGCCAAGGAAAGCTTATAAGCTGTTGATAAACCAACAATTCCTGCCCCAATTATAATAAAATCGAAAGTAACGTCTGCCTCTGTAGAATACTGCATCCCCAAAGATACGGTTCATAAATAAAAAGAACACCGGATAACGTTTAATATTTACGATTTCTTCTGCCGTCTATCGGGCTGTTAGTAATTGCCAATACGTTTTTCTGTCTCTTTCTTCTTATCTTTTTCGAAATTATTTAAATAATCCCATGACTAAAAAATTAATTCTCCCACTATTCATTATTTCTGCACTCGTTTTAACCTCATGCTCGCAGAAAAAAGCTCAGAATCCCCGTCAGTTATCTGAAGAAGAAGCTCGGATAGAAGCTGTACTCCAACGGGCTGCTTTTCAAGATATGGAAGGCAATGAAGTTTACCTATCTGATTTTAAAGGAAAAGTGGTAATGATCGACTTTTGGGAAACCTGGTGCGGACCTTGCCTCATGGTATTCCCGGCATTGGATTCTCTAAAAGCTGAATATGGAGATGATTTCGTAGTTCTAGCGGTTAATACACTAACCGCAGACAATTCTGAGGATGTGGAAGAGTTTGTTGCCAACAACAATTACGACTTTTCTTTTTCACTGGACGTGAATGATGTTGGCGGGGATGTAATTTCATTAGGTATCCCATTCAAAGTATACATAGATCCAAATGGATTCTTAATTGAAGCTTCTTTGGGATCTGCAGGTACTCAAGGAGATTATATTAAAGCAAAAGCTATAATCGAAGAAAATAAGAACTTATAGACATAATTAGACATGCCACAAGTAGAAGAAAAATTAGCGTACAAAGTAAAAGATATTAGCCTGGCCAGATTTGGGCGACAGGAAATTGAACTCGCCGAGGCTGAAATGCCGGGTCTTATGGCTATTCGTGAAGAATATAAGGCTGAACAGCCACTAAAAGGGGCACGTATAGCCGGATGTCTTCACATGACTATACAAACTGCTGTATTGATTGAAACCCTGGTTGAACTTGGAGCTGAAGTAACCTGGTCATCATGTAACATCTATTCCACTCAGGATCATGCTGCCGCGGCAATAGCTAAAGCGGGTATTCCTGTGTATGCCTGGAAAGGTATGAACGAGGAAGAATTTGACTGGTGTATTGAGCAAACGCTGTTCTTTCCTGATGGACAACCACTAAACATGATTCTTGATGATGGTGGAGACCTTACCAATATGGTATTGGATAAATACCCGGAGTTGGTAGATGGAATCAAAGGGATTTCTGAAGAAACAACTACTGGAGTACTGCGATTAATTGAACGCGAGAGAAAAGGCACCCTGCCTCTTCCGGCAATCAATGTGAATGATTCGGTAACTAAGTCTAAATTTGACAACAAATATGGTTGTAAAGAATCTGCTGTAGATGCGATCCGTCGTGCTACCGATGTAATGATGGCCGGGAAAGTAGCTGTTGTAGCTGGATATGGAGATGTTGGTAAAGGAACAGCCGCTTCACTTCGCGGAGCTGGCGCTCGTGTGATTGTTACAGAAATCGACCCGATTTGCGCGCTTCAGGCTGCAATGGATGGTTTTGAAGTGAAAAGAATGGCAGATGCCGCTCCAAGAGCGGATATTGTTGTAACAGCTACCGGAAACAAAGACATTGTTACCGGCGAACATTTTGAAAGCATGAAGGACAAGGTGATTGTTGGAAACATCGGTCACTTTGATAATGAAATTGATGTTGCCTGGTTGAAAGCCAATTCAGAAGAAGAGAACATCAAACCACAGGTAGATATTTTTACTCTAAAATCCGGCAAACAGGTGGTACTTCTTTCTCAAGGGCGCTTGATGAACCTTGGTAATGCTACCGGCCACCCTTCTTTTGTAATGAGTAACAGCTTCACCAATCAAACCTTAGCACAAATCGCGCTTTGGAATCGTCCGGAAGAGTTTGGTATTGGAGTACATGTGTTACCTAAATCATTAGATGAGAAAGTAGCTCGTTTACACCTTTCAAAAATTGGTGCCGACCTGGAAACTCTTACTGAAGATCAGGCCGAATATATTGGTGTACCGATTACCGGACCTTATAAATCTGACGAGTATAGATATTAATCTTATCATAGTTTTAGTTTAAGCCGTCTTGAATAACCCCGAGACGGCTTTTTTTTGCAGAACTATATTCATTACCAAAAAGCTGCGTAAAGCACTGCGGTAATAATCAGCACTACGTAGGCGCCAATATTAAACCCACTGCTTGTTTTAAAAGTCTCTGCTGTAAGTGGAATAGCTTTTGGATCGTCGTCCATTGGGTTGGTGGTTAAGCTAACCCCGGCAATAATCACAATCGTAATAATAAGTGTGTAGAACATTTGGTCCAGAAACGGTAATCCAATTGCCGGAATCTTAAGCAGTAATGCAACTACGATTGAGGAAAGCACTCCGATAATGGCTGCTTTTGTTGTTGTCTTTTTCCAGAACAATCCCATAATAAAAACAGCCAGAATTCCCGGGCTTACCAATCCGGTATATTCCTGTATAAACTGAAATACCTGTGGCACGCTACTAAGCTGAGGGGCAATAACCATAGCTATTAACAGGGCAACCCCCGCTGTAATACGACCTACATTTACCGTTTTTTTGTCGGTTGCACCTTTATTAAAGTACGGCTTGTAGATATCCATGGTGAAAATAGTAGCAATGGAATTCAGCATGGAAGCCATAGATGATACAATAGCTGCCGCAAGCGCAGCAACAACCAACCCTTTGAATCCAGGGGTAACAAACACACTAATAAGCCAAGGGTATGCATTGTCATTATCTGTAGTTCCATCAGCTTTGGTAAATGCATCTACCACTCCTGTAATTTCACTGGTTCCGGATGGTTGAGAATACATCACGTAGGCAATGATTCCCGGAATTACTACAATAAAAGGAATGATCAATTTCAGGAAAGCAGCAAATACGATCCCTTTTTGAGATTCTTTTAGAGATTTCGCGGCTAGTGTGCGCTGAATGATATATTGATTGAAGCCCCAGTAGTACAAATTAGCTACCCACATCCCTCCAATCAGAACGGCAATACCGGGCAGATTTTGAAACTCCGGATTTGAGCGGTCCAGAATCATATCAAACTTATCTCCTGCAACATCATAAATGTGTACCAGACCATTAAACACACCACCTTCGGGAGTTACATGATTCAATGCAATAATCGTGGTAATTAACCCTCCCAAAACTAACAATACAACTTGAACTACATCCGTCCATGCTACGGCGGACAGGCCTCCATAAATAGAATACGCTGCGGCTATTAGTGCCAACCCCATTAATGCTGCAAAAAGTAAACTCCCATCTCCTGTTCCCCAAATGGTATCCAATGCTTTTGCTCCGAGAAACATAACAGTAGTAAGATTCACAAATACAAACAACGCAATCCAGAAAATTGCCAGAATGGTTTTTAGGGTTGTATTAAATCTCTTTTCGATGAATTCCGGAATGGTATAAAGCTTTTTTTCAATAAAAATTGGAAGCAGGAATTTACCAACTATCAAAAGTGTAATGGCTGCCATCCATTCATACGATGCAATTGCCAGACCAACTGCGAAACCAGATCCCGACATCCCGATGATTTGTTCTGCTGAAATATTAGCGGCTATGAGTGATGCGCCAATCGCCCACCACGGGAGAGATTTACCCGCCAGGAAGTAATCTTCAGCATTTTTTTGGTGCCCTTTTTTATCCCGTGATACCCACAAGCCAATCCCCACAATCATTAAAACATATAGTGAAAAAACGATGATATCTAATACTTCCATGTACTTGTACTTTGATTAATAGCTACGATTGGCACCAAAAATGAAAACGAAAATGAACAAATCATTCTAGAAAAACAACAAGTACTTATTGCAGTAGAAGTGATTGTCTTCAGTAGATGTTTTTTGTTTGAATTCTGGCTATGACTGGAAAACAGTCTGTATTTTTCGTTGTACTGAGGTAATAAAGTCCTTATCTTTGGGGCTCTTCAAATTTACTGAATGCACCCGTAGCTCAACTGGATAGAGTACCTGACTACGAATTTGTGCCTCCCTCCCAAAACATTTTTTAAAATAAGCCCACAAGCACTAAAAAACGAGCTTTTGGGCTTTTTAATTTCCCTATCTTCCCTCAAGTGGGTACATTTGAGGGTACAAATTATAGGAGGCAGAATGGCCACATTAAGAGAAAGAAATGGTAATTATTCGATTCGATTTGTTCAGACAAAAGATGGAAAAAAAGAGTCTTGTCAATTCTCCTTAAGGACTAATAGGAAGAAAATTGCAGAGAAGCTACAACGTCGTTTAGAAATCGATCAGGAATCAGGTGCAGTTGATGTCTTCAACAATTTCGATTTCCTTTCCTGGAGGGATGGGGCACCAAAAGTAGAGTCTTTACCCCAAAAGCGTTTGCTCTCTAAAAGCATAGAAGAATTTATTGCCGATAGAACAGACATGGGTCAAAAGAGCCGTGATAACTACAAGCAGTTATTGAATGCTTTTAATAATAATGTCGGAATTACAATGCTTACTGAATTGATCCAGAAAAGGGATGTTCAGGATTATTGCTTTCGGGATGACATCAGTGTAAGTACTCAAAATAATTACCTTGCACACCTTAAAACGTTTTTTAAATGGGTGGAATCAAATGGTCATGGAACAGATGTGACTAAAGGGATTCGAAGAAAGAATGTACCGGAGAATCTGAAAGATCAAATTATTGCTTCAGATAAACTTGAAACCATTATTACTAAACATCAGCAACACATCTCAAGAAAAACTACTGACGGGTTTATTCTTTCAGACAGTCGGAAGCAATTGTGGTTTGAGCCTCTAGTTAGGTTTGCTTTTAAAACAGGCCTAAGAAAATCCGAAATTCTGAAGCTAAAATGGAAACATTTGGACATAAATAACAACCTAATTACTGTCGTAGCAGGAAAAGGTGGAAAATCCAGAACTGTGATTTTTGATAATGAAATTAAGTTGTTATTAAAGGCTTGGAAGCAGAAAGTAAACAGTGAAGATGATCGATTCGTTTTTGAATCACCTAAATCAACTGTGGAAAAATCTAAACAAATGGCTAGTAAAACTCCTTCCGATAATTTCAAAACATTTGTTGTAAATGCGGGGTTAGGTAACTATATCCATTTTCATAGCTTGAGACACACTGCTGCAACAAATTATTTGAAGGCAGGATACAACCTTTATGAAGTTCAAAAATTGATGGGACATTCTTCGATTTCAGTTACGGAGCGTTATCTTCACTTGGTTCCAAATGATCTAAGAGAAAAAGCTGAAAGACTTGGGCTATTAGAATGAAAATATTAGAAGGATACAAATCAGTAAGTGATAAAGACAACAATTTGTTATATGCAGCCAATTTTCGTCGTTTACCAGAAAATAGGATTGGGCACATAAAGAGAGCTATTTACAAAGCTTACACATCGTATCCATCTAATCAACAAAATTGGAGAAATTATTTATTCTTAATTGGCAACATCGTTTTTAGATATCAGGAATTAAGAAGCACCATTAGAAAGAGTTACGATCTTTCTAAATTTGACGAAGAAATAGAACTGAATATTACTGGCAAAATTGAATTAGCTAATGAAGTACTAAATGCAGCCAATCTGATTTTAAAATCTATGCCTTACCCTAAAATTTCTGGCTTTGATCCTAACACTGGAACTCATAATCCAGAATTTGTTGAAATTGATATAACTGTCGATTCTAAAATCAACGCTTTTCCAACTACAATTGAACTTTTTTGGGAATTATTCGGAGTTATAACTGAAAATCAAGTGCATGTAAATGATAATAGGATCTATTTACTCATCCATTATTTAAATTTTGAGGGTATTGAGATGGAGCAATATTTCAATATGATTGAACCAGCTGCTTTTGCTAGCCTGGTTCATAGAATATATATTGACATTTTGAACGAACTCACGAGTCATCAAACTTTTCATGCTTTTATTCCCGTCGCAAATATTTCTGATGCAGTCCTGCATTTCAAATATAATACGTTAAAGGTAAAGCACTATTCGGATGCACAAATAGCATATGAAATCGCTAATTCATATATAAATATGCATACTAACGAACTATTCCTTTACAAGTCAATTAAAGCAAATCTTGATAGAGAGGGTAATAACTAATTTTTCTGGTTTAGCACTAAACAATTGAGCTATTTACATCAACAAATATAGCGTTAGAGATTAACATACACGCTATATAGCCAATCTATACCACCAAGGTCAGAGGACCATTACATGTTCTCTGCGATTCTTGATAGTCAAGAGTATCGCGCTTAATCTTAAAA
This sequence comes from Balneola sp., assembly GCA_048058975.1. Classification (GTDB taxonomy): domain Bacteria; phylum Bacteroidota; class Rhodothermia; order Balneolales; family Balneolaceae; genus RHLJ01. Next base: position 251,201 of record JBLLNP010000001.1, on the reverse strand, counting down.
AATGAGGCGCATATCAAAGCGAACATTTCATTTAAATCAAAGTTTATCACCGCCCAGCAGGCCGAGATGATCTACGGAGTCAAAGCAAAGACTCTCTTAAACCGAAGCGGACTGGACGCTGGCGATGTACGATATATCCCATCGCTAAAACTAAAAGGTGGAACACGCAAATACTTCGAGCGAAAACTGCTCGACCGGCTATTCATTATTAATGAGGTAGATCGATGAGTAAAGATCTTCGAATTATTAGCGCCTCTGACCTGTTCAGAAAAAATATCCCTGAACTAAAGTATAATATTCAGCATTTAGTAGTTCCGGGATTAACCATTTTAGCTGCTGCCCCAAAAGTGGGTAAATCATATCTCATTTGCTATCTAGGGTATTGCATGGCCACTGGTCAGAAGGCTTTTGCAAAACTCAGCACCCGAAAAAGTAAGGTATTGTTTTTAGCCCTGGAAGATAATGAGCGAAGACTACAAGCCAGGTTGGCTGAAATAGCAAATGCCAGTCTTCTTGGAGCTGTGAATATTCCAGAAAACCTGCATTTAGTAACCTCTCTCGGAGAAAATAAGGATAGCATTCAGGTTATCAAGAGGCTTATTAACAAAGAAGGTTATGAAGTAGTCATTATTGATATCCTTCAGCGAATTGCGAAACCAGAAGAAACAGGTAGCTATAAAAAGGAATACACCTTAGTAAAACGGCTAAAAGAGCTTGCTGACAATACAAAAACTTCGATTATTGCGGTTCACCATACAAATAAGAGGTACTCGAAGGCTGCCTTAGATGCTATTTCGGGAACAAGAGGTCTCGTTGGAGCCTGTGACAATGTGCTCTTGCTATCCCGAGAAAGTGAGGAAAGCTTATCGAGTCGTCGGGGAGTCCTCAAGATGAATATCCAGGGACGAGACCTCGACAGTAACTGCTTTTACCTAGAGTACGGAACTAAGGAAGGGTTTTATACCCTCTCAGAGGAAGAACCAATCCGTGAAACTAAAAATGAGAAAATGGAACAGGCTTGGCAGCTCAGCCAAGAGGGGTATAAACAGGATGAAATAGCCAAACTAATGGGAAATATCAGTCAAGGATATGTGAGTAGACTCCTTAAGGAAAAGAAGGCTCTCCTTGACAAAAAAAAGAACCAAGACGATGCCGAAGATACCGAACAATAAGATTATTCATAACAACCCACCCTTTTTTATGGGTTGAAAAAAAAGGAGTAGACAGGAATGAATAAAACCAAGAATAAGCATTATATGACCTTTGAGCTTTTTGAGAAGGATTATGAAGTATTACATACTCATGCCCGTCTCGCAGCTGAATCAGGCAGCATGAGTGGAAGTTCAGCTAAGAAGTTCGAACTTGAAGCCCGGTATATAACGTCACAAATTCCTCAATTGTATGACTATTTCATTGAAGACAATGGTATTTATCTAACAGACCACGGAGGACGCAGCTATGGCCAAAATGTGGAAAAGCGTGTATTTAAGTTAAGCCTACCTACTCATATCGCTGAGAGATATTATCATTTACAGCATCGATATGACAGAGGTTGGGTCCTAAATGCACTGATCAATATTTATGAACATCGTCAGAACGCAATTGAACAAAGAGACCCAACCATAAATACCTCAGGATTTCGAAACTTCCGGTATCCTTTCAATCCTAAGGAATGGGGATTCTCCTATCTAGGTTGTACAGAAAGAGGTATCTATAAAGGATATCATATTGATGTAAAGGAACCTATTTTGAGAACTGTAGAGAAATATTTACGGCTAACTGAAATTGCAGACTAGTTAAAAATGATGGCTACTCTCCAACAAGTAGCCACTTTTTTTGACAAAATTTCAAATTCACTTGACAAATCCCACGTAGTGTAATAGAATTAATATAGATGTGTGAACATCAGATAAGAAGAATCCATTTCAACAAAAAAATAAAGTCAGGAGAGCAAATGCAAAAGCATCCGATACAAGTAAACAAAATACATGCTGGCCCAAGAGGCTGAAGTAAAAAACTCATCGAAATACACGGCGAACAAGCCGTTTATAATTATTGGTACACCCATGGCAATAGAAAAACTGCGGAATACTTTGGGGTTACCCCATGGGTCATTTCACATTGTGTGAGAAAATATCTTTGAACCCGTCCTTTAGAAAATGCGACTAACATCTTATGGGGTATAGCTCGTGGTACTATTACACCTAAACAATACCCTCATTTAACCTTTACCCTACCGGGTAATTTCTTCGGGCCTAGTAATGATGAAGCGGTACAACGCTTTGCCTATTACCTGCTCAAGAAGGAAACCTTTATAGGCTGGTGCTTACTAAACTCATGGCATACCTATTGCAATAGTATCTTTATGTGGATGCGAGGAGATAAAAAGATGGACTGGGTAGAGAGTTATGATGATCTCATACAAGCCATGAAAGAGGATAAGTCAGGGTATTTCACACCAAGGCATTTCAATAAGGTTGATCAAGTATATACATACTATTTGAAACGCGAAACTGGTTTTCATTATACAATCCCGGTACACAGCCAGAAGACCCCTTAAAAAAACAAAACTATATAATGAGCCAATTTCCAAAATGGAGGTTGGCTTCGTTAAGGATCCAATAAATAATAACAAGAGAGAACAACTCATGAACATTGAACTCAGCGCTAATACCCGCACTTTTACCAGAAAACCAGATAAACACGAAGCAGCCCAAATTTCTTCAGACTTAATAAAAGGATATGTAGAACACATTGAAGAGCTGATCCAAGATATTGAGCAAGGTATCACCTGAAGTCCTTCCGTGTTCAATGGGACTCGCTCAAATGCAAACTGGATTGGTCAAAGCATACTGGCCTTAGACTTCGATGGCGGGATTACACCCGAAGAGGCGATCAAACGAATGCAAGCTTATGAGATTACACCAAATGCTTGGTATCCCACTTTTAGCGATACGCCAGCTAAACGTAAGTTTAGGCTCCTATTTGTACTGGATACCTTTATAACCGACATAGAAGCTAGAAACTATCTCATGGATGGGCTTATTGCAATGTACCCGGAAGCAGACAAAGCCTGTAAAAATACTGCACACATGTTCTATGGAACTAACAAAAAGGGGCAGGTATTAAACTCCAAAGCGATTTCATTGAATCTTTTCTTTTCAGTATTGGAATCAGATAAACTAAAACATGGGGGGCGATTACGTAAAATTAATCCAAAACATCCTGGGGCAAAGTTTCTAAGAAAAGATGGTTTTTCGACGGCTTCCTATAGTAATACTATAGGAGCCCGCTCTAAAACCACAAATCAATTAGCTAAGGAATTCTATGAGCGACTCATATTAAATAAGAAAAATAAATCCATCGATTGGAATAAACTTCAATCAAGAGTTCGCATTTTTTTTGATTTCATGAATGGTGAGGAAAGGCTTACTTATGAGCATTTAGTTGGTTTAGCTCAAAATCTAGTCTGGTTACAAGGTGGGCAACAGGTTTATGAAGAAAGACTCAGAGCATTTAACGCAAATCATACTGGAAATAATCCCTACCCCAACGATGGTCGCTTCGAATTAGCTCGTAAGTTTGCAAAGTATAATAAGCAACTCGAAACAGCCTATTTCCCTCAGAGGCTCGACAACTTCTCTCCTTACCCAAGCGATCATCGGTACCGTAATTTGATTACTGCCGAGCGTGATCTATTAGATGGCATTGAGCAAATTGAACCCATTCAGCGAATGTCGTTGAGGCATGCACAGGACTATTTCAACTACGAATTCGATCAAGTGATGGATGAGCTGGATAATGACCTCGTGATTTTTAAACTACCGACAGGACTCGGGAAAACGCGAAGCATTAAAGACCTCAAAGAAGTCACTTTAGCCTTCCCCACTAATAAACTTAAACGAGAAGTGTATAATGACCGGGAGGATACAGGATCAGCCATAGTCACGCCTGAGTTCCCGGAATTTAACGACGCTCAGCTTAATTTAAATTTCTCCAGGCTCTATTCGGGAGGATTCACCAAACAAGTACATAAAATACTGCACGAGCTAACCAAAGGGTTCGGATGTAGTCCCGAAGATCAGGCTATTGCACAAACCTACGTCAATCAAAACAGGGCCGCTCAAGAGTCTGTAAAAAGTATTTTCACAACCCATAGCCGGGCGATTCATACTTCGTTCAGCCATGATACCATTATCTTTGACGAGGATCCTCTACCTCTGATCCTAGATGTAGACACGCTAAAAATAGCTGACCTAAAAAAGATCAAAAAGAAAAGTAAGTCACGACTTTTTGGACGCTACACTACGCAGTTGATTGAGCTTCAGCGCTATTTAGAACAAGTAGAAGAAGGTGAAATATTGACTCTTCCTGAAGAGTTCAACGTCGATATTTCCAATGAATGGATGCTCTTTATGCAGACTGAAGGTATTGAAACCAATATCATGAAGTTTCTGAACTGTGCTTATTTCTACAAGGATGAAAATGACCGAGATATAATTCACTTTATTCGCCGAGAGGAACTTCCGATAGATAAAAAGATCATTATTATGAGCGCTACCATTCCAGTGGAAATCTATAAGGAGCTATACGGTGAACGTGTTCGCGTTATTGATATTTCAGATGTAACTCATGCTGGAACCATTACCCAGCATGTTAGATACTCCTATTCCCGGAATTCGTTAGCTCAGCGGTTAGACCAGATAAAAGAAAAACTACCTGATCGTCCAACAATCACTTTCAAAAGTTTCCATGAGCAAATTGAAGGAGCATCTTCAGATATGTGGTTTGGAAACTGCTCGGGCTATAACCAGTACACGGGTACTTCCATTAACGTGTTAGGCACTCCTCATAAACACAATGCTCAGTATCTGCTCATTGGGAAAGTCTTGGGAGTAAATGTGGATCAGTTTAACCGGGAATTTCGTATGCAAATAGTAGAATGAGGCCACTTCCGTTTCAACTTCAATACTTTTGACAACAAACGGCTACAAAGCATTCAACTCAGTCTTATTGAAAGCGAACTCGTGCAAGCGGCTGGGAGAGCGAGGGCACTGCGTGAAGATGTGGAAGTGGATATTTATTCGAATCTTCCCCTCAGAATTACCCAAGACTTTGTGAATGACTAGGAAATAAGGGCCATTTTTGGAGAAAGTAATGGTTTGTAGTTATTTCCATTTTCAAGCGAATATGGGACCCAACCACCCCCCGCCCTGCTATATAGCCACCCTCCAACCGGAGTTAATTTCGACCCAGGAAATAAAGCCTTTTCCATCTGAAAACCGGATTCTGAAATATTTTTTTTGAAAAAATTTAAGAGGTCTTATAAAGCTTTTTGAGGTTAAAAAAAGAGAGCTTAACTCTCTTTCATCAGCCCTTCTTCTCTAAATGACAAATACGAGTCCTTAGTGAGAATTATGTGGTCATCAACAGATATCTGAAATAGCTTCAGCCCTTTCATGAGTCGAACAGTGAGATTTAAGTCACTGGCTGATTCTTGGAGTTTTCCAGATGGATGATTATGGGCGAGAACTACGCTTGTGGCATTCCCTAGCAAAACGACTTGTGCAACGGAAGCGGTATCTACTAAGGTAGCATTTTTGGTTCCTTGAGAGATTTGAGACCATCCTAAAACTCTTCTTGCGGCATTTAACATCACGATTATAAAGACTTCGTGTAATTCTAAAACCTCTTCATCAAAGATCGTCCTCAGGTAAGTTTCAGCCTCCACAGGTGTGCTTATTTTAGGACGTTCGTCATACGCGACTTCGGTTTTATATCGAAGTGATACTTCAGCTACTTGGTGCATTGTGGTAAGATTTAGTTATGAGTTATGAAAGCCTATTGACCTTCACTGTTCTTATACCTTATTCCGCCCCCCTTTTTGGTATAAGAGTAATGAGAATAATCTCATTAACTCTTAATCCAACTCTTATGAACCTAGAACCTTTTTGCTTTCCTGTAACCCAGCGAGTGGTTGCTGTGGACGACCAGCAATCCCCAATCATAAATCTGGAAAATCCGGATACCTTTCTTTCCAATGGCTACAAAGCCATCGTCCGTGAGGATACCAACGAGGTTATTTCCATTGTGAAAGACACGTACAAGATTGTGACCAATTCTGACCTAATTGATGCCCTGCTTCGTCAACTGGCAACGTGTGGCCATAGCTTCAAAATTGATCCTTCCCACTCTTTCGTGAGTAATGAACGGATGCGCCTTCAGATTACATTTCCTGAGCTTAGGCTCCGGGATAGGGAGTCTGATATTGCCTTGTCTGCCTTCATTCATAACTCTTATGACCAAAGTGAGGGTGTCCGTTTTTATTTCGGTGCTATTCGTGCAATCTGCTCCAATGGAATAGTGTTTGGGACTGTGCTCAGCAAATACTATTCCCGCCATACAAAAGGGTTCTCCTTTGAGAACTTGGGCGAAAAATTGGCTGAGGCCCGAGTATACTTTCCTGAGATTCAGGAGCGTATTAACCGGCTCGAAGCCCTTCGGGTGGATGAACAGCTGGTCGAGAATGTTTCTGAGAAGATCTCTAAGCGATTAGCGGAGCAAGCGATAGCCGAGGAAGAAATCGGTCGTATCACTCAATGGCAGCTTCTCAACAGGTTGACCAACCGAATCTCTCACGAGATGGAGCCTCACCTGCAAGCCCGGTATCAGGATAAAGTATCTAAGGTCTTCGCGTTATGAATATCTACTTCATGCTTTTAAAAGCCTTAATACGAGAAATCATCAAAGATGCCATTGATTCACTTGCTGCTTTTTTTCGGCAGTTACTAAGAGTGCTTTTCTTTGGAGAACAGCCCTGGCAACCACAACATGAACCCATGTATGAAGAGCCTTCCGAGTAATCGGAGGGCTTTTTTATTTCTACTAACACTAACTCAAATACCTATGACTAAACTCTTAGACAATATCCCAAGCAAAGAATGGGTTCATGCCCGGATGAATTATCTAGGTGGAAGCGAACTGGCATCAGCGTTTGGAAAATCGAAGTATCAAACTCCACTTCAACTATGGATGATTAAAACCGGACGTATGGAACCGCAAGGCTCTACTCCGATCACAGAGCTAGGACATATTCTGGAACCTGTTATTGCAGAAAAGTTCTGTCAGACCACCGGCCTGAAAGTCCGCAATATCTCTGAGGCGTATGAACATCCGGAATATAGTTTCCTACGTGGAAATATTGATAGGCAAATCATTTCCTCTGAGCTTCATGATTCTCCCGGTGTACTCGAAATAAAGAGCACCAGTTCTATGCGCCTAAAAAGCGAGGAGAACCTGTATCCACTCAGCTGGGAATATCAGATTCAATGGTACATGTTCCTTACTGGATATCAATACAGCTACCTCGCTATCATGGAAAGAGACACCGGTTTCTTTCACGAACCGATACTTATCCGCCGTAATCAGGAGCTGATTGATCAGCTTTTTGAAAAAGCGGTGGCATGGTGGAACCGGCATATTATTGCCAATATACCACCTGACCCTACCACAGATACTGATATGCTTTTACTCTACCCTGACAGCATGGAGGGTAAAACTCTTGAGGCTACTCCTAAAGCCTATGGCTATTACACCGAGCTAAAAGGGGTACGAGATCGTATTTCCGATCTGGAGAAAATGGACGAGCATCTTCGCATAAAGCTCAAACAGGTTCTTGGAGATTCTGAGCAGTTATTATGTGGAGGTAAGAAACTGATTAGCTGGAAAAACTCAACCCAGAATAGATTGGATACAACTGCATTCAAGAAGGCTCACCCCGAGCTGTACAAACAATTCTTAAACCAAATAACAACACGACGGTTTACCGTCAATTAACTACTGGAGGCAGCAATGTCTGATTTAATAATTATCGAAGATCCTTCCCAATATCCTATTCCAGATGAAGGTTTACACCATGGGGTGTGCGTGGATGCCATCTCCATTGGACAAGTCGAAACGCCTTGGGGTTCTAAAGAAAAAGTAAGCTTAATGTTCGAGCTTGAATCCACCGATGAAAACGGAAAACGCTTCGTAGTTGGAAAGCGGTTCACTAAAAGCTTGAATGAAAAGGCCTCGCTCAGGAAATTTCTTGAGAAGTGGCGGGGTGAAAAATACTCACCTAAGGAACTTCAGGAAGGAATAAATCTGGAGAACTATGTGGGTATGAGTGCTACTCTATTTCTGGTACAAAACGAAACAGATGAGCGTACTTACGCAAATATAGAAAGCATCATTCCGTACAAAGATTCTACTACTGGTGAAGTCTCTTACTTTGCCCTAAAGCCTTCTGGGGAGTATATTCGGGTTGTCGAACGCCCAGATTATAAACCAGCTGAAGAATTTTCGGCTAATGGCGTGACTAGTTGAGGGAGGCCTTCGGGCCTCCTTTTTATTTCTTATCTAACTCTTTTTCAAGCTCTTGCATTAGGTAGCTTGGTGAAACTTCCAACGCCTCAGCAATCTTCAAAAATGAATGAATTGTAGGCATCCTTTTTCTGCGTTCAATGAACTCAATCATTGTTCTGTGCAAATCACTGCCTACAGCCAAATCGAACTGAGACAATCCTTTCTGATCTCGTTCGCGCTTAATCACAACCGATAAGGCTTCCTGTATTTCTTCCTTTGTATGCATGAAGGAACATGCAGGAATTATAGCCTTGACTATCCATACTATCGTATGGATATTAATCTCAACCTAAACTATAAATAACATGAAATCATGGAGAACTTCGCAGTACTTAATCGTTCTGCTCTTACTAATAACCATCTCATGTGAACTTTCAAAAGAAGATGTAGAATCCTACTTGTCACAAGAGAATTATGAGCGTGTTTATGAATACGTTAAAAAGCAGTTTGTAAATCATACTACTCAGAATAATCCAGCATTTGAATCGGGTCTCATCGGACTGATTTTTTCTAATACTTCATATAGCACAGAATCAATTAATCTTTTAACAAGCTCTGAATATCAAGTATCGGATACAGAGCATTTAGCAACCGTTCTTTGGAAGAAAGCCATTGGTAATGAAGCAGAAATTCCAGAAGGTTTACATCAGTTCTTGTTTAAAAACTATGAAGTATATGGGAGTAACTTAGAAGAAAGCATCATGGAATATTATAATAGTGACTCCCTGTTCCAGCCATTACTTAAAGGGGAAATACGTTCAATCAGCCTTTGGGATAAACCTGATTACAAGAAACTTGCTTGGCTAGTGTCCTTTACTACCTTGAATGAACCAAGGAATTACGTTAGTGAAATTCTCGCTCTCAATATTTCGAAACCAACGCTTTCTAAGAATTTTGATGACAGCTTAAAAGCCAATCAAGTCTGGATTGATGATTATTCAACTCGAATCGATAGTTTAAACATTGTATTGCCGACAGTTGCACAAAAATACGAGGAGCAATATCCTAAATATGAGGATCTAAATTCAGCTGTTTTCCAAGTGAACTCATTTATTGGAGACTTCAAGGATCGCGGAATTAATTACGAGGCGTACGAAGCAACAATTTTTAGTACCAGCGGAGGTGATGATCAAGTTTTCTCTACTGAATATGAAACTTTCATCCTTTTAACTACTGAAAAAAGCTTTTCAAATAGAGGTAGGCATCGTTTTTGGTATTATTTGAAGGATGAAATCCCTGTAAGGTTAAAAGAAGAATATGGTGGTTTTAAAACTACAATGAAGGTAGTTAAACACGTCGGCGAAAGAGAATTTGACGACATCCTAAATAGTAGTACCCAAGTTTCATCTATCAATTCTAAAATAGAGCTCTATTCAAGATTACTAGATAGTTTCGAATCAGAGAAAGAGAAAATTGAATTTGAGCGTGACACCAAAATCAAAGAATTAAATTCAGAAATCGAATTACTTGATAAAAAGCTTAAGGCTTGGGCGAATAATTAGTAGCCCAAAAAGAGAAGCTTCGGTTTCTCTTTTAGCCTCAAAATTCTAACAACTCAAACATGTTCAATTTTAGAAAGAAATCCCCAGAAGCCAGCGAAGTCCGAAAAAGTAAATGGTTCAAAAATGCCAAAAGCAAGGCTAAGAATTACCTGGATTCACCAGATAAAATTCCGAGCTTAATTGAACGGGCAAAGAAGAAAGCAAAAAAGAAAAGCGGACCACTAAGGGAGGTATGGGAAGGGCTGATGACCTTCTTCAGGTTACTCAAAGCTTATGCTAAAAAAGAATACAGGGAAATTCCATGGGAATCTATTGTGTTCATACTGGCCTCTATAATTTATTTTGTCATGCCTTTTGATCTGATCTCCGATTTTTTACCAGGCGGTTTCATTGATGATGCAAGCCTAATAGCCTGGACATTAGGATCTGTCTCGGTTGATATTGAAAATTTTAGGCAATGGGAAAAAGAAAAAGGCAGACAAACCGATGAATGAAACTACGAATCAACTCATCATTTCCATGAAAGCCTTCCTATTCTTTGAGGCGTATGCTCCTAGCGATTTAGATCCCAGTAAGCTTATTTGCAATATCAAAATTGGTGGTGAGGCGTTAGATTCCACTTTAGTTTCGATTGCCCTCAAGAAATGGGAAATTCATCACGGTTATAAATTAAAAGCCAACCCCTGGAAGGACAAAAGTATTGAAGAATTAGTGGGGACTGCTCAGAAATTAACTGATGAAGAATATCAGACCAATGTTAGCCAGCGAATGGAAGAAATATCAGCGCTTCTATGCCAATATAATGAGCAGTCTAATAGTGAGCATGGGGTACAGGAGAAAGCCGAATACCTACTGAATATGAATTAAGCTGTTTCATTGGGTTATGGACAATGTTCAAGTCTGACGAAACCGAAAACTCAAAAGCGCCGGAATCGGATGTTTTAAAGAGAAGTGAGGGCTTCTCTTTTTAGTTTAAAAGTAAAAGTAATAACCTGCTGGAAAATGGGCTAGTTAAGTTCAAAAGGAATTCCAAGATCTCACCAAATATATTTTCATATTTCATTAAAAAATACTAGATATGAACTTCTAAAATCATATAAAATAATAGTTCAATGTAGATGGCTAGAACTAAAAAAGGAATCAATTCAGTTAGAGCGTCAAGGGATGGACACGAATATCACGAGAATTGGATAGCTAGAAAATCAATGCAACTACTTCTTCAGGAGGAAAATTTGGTTGGAATAGCGGTGGAGGGATTAAGTCCAGTCGATGAATTAAAAGCCAAATCAGAAACTGTAGAAATAGCAGATGCAACACTTTACTATGGAGAAAAACCCTCATTTAAAGAAGCTGAAAAAGTAGTTGTAACACAGTTCAAATATTCAATTTCAAAAAGTGAAGTTGAATTTAGAGCGAGTGATGCTAAGAAAACTATTACGAAATTTGCTCAAGCATATAAAGATTTGAGTTCAAGGTTTGGACCGGATGAAGTGCATAGTAAGCTTAGTTTTGAACTGATAACTAATCGCCCTATTTATAAGGATTTTCAAGAAGCTCTTAAAGGAATAGCAAGAAGTGAAACATTAACTGGGGCGGTAAAAAAACAAGCTGAGCAAGTTAAGCGAGTGGTTGATTTAGAAGAGCAGCAGTTTATACACTTTGTAGAAAGGTGTACAATTGTTGGTTTAACAGGGAACCTATCGGAAATAAAAAAAGATACAGCGAGAACTGTTGTTAATTGGTCTTCCAGTAACGATGCAATTGCAAGAATAAGATTGGGAGCATTGAGACAACTAGCCAGAGATAAGGCAGGTTATGCGGGATCAAACAACAATATTATTCGAAGAGTTGATATTTTTGGGTGTTTAGATATTTCGGATGAAGATGAATTATTTCCATGTCCATCAAGTCTTCCAGAAATCAATAAAGTAGTTATACGTAATCAACAAGAAAATGCCGTAACGTTCATATCAAAATCGGATACTCCAGTTCTATTAACTGCAAATGGCGGAGTTGGTAAGACAGTTTTTCTATCTAGTCTTAGAGAACGTTTGTCGCAGGATAATGAGGTACTATTATTTGATTGTTTTGGAGGTGGTACCTACCGATCTCCAGAGGATAGTAGGCATTTACCCAAAAGAGGACTAGTTCATATTGCAAATACATTAGCATGTAGAAGCTTATGTGATCCAATGTTACCTGGTAACAGTAATTCGGAAGAACTATTTAAAACCTTTAAGAAGCGAATAAAGCAAGCTATAAGTGCGATTAAAAAAATCAATTCCAATAGAAATCTGATTCTAATATTGGATGCTATTGACAATGCTGCAGAACATGCTCAAGATAGGAATGAAGATTCATTTCCTACTCTATTACTAGAAAGTCTGGCCTTTGGTGATAAGATTGAGGGTTTTAAGGTTGTAGTATCCTGTAGACCATATAGGAAAAAAATATCCATTAGAGAGGGTACGAAAGTAAACGAGTTTGTTCTTTTACCTTTTGATTACTCCGAAACTGAGTTATTCCTAAATAATAATATCAAGAATGTAAGTGATGTAGAAGTAAAAGTTGCTTTTGCAAGGTCGGGTGGAAATCCACGAATTCTTGAACATTTGACCAGCAGTGATAGAGGGTTGCTTGATATCTCTGAAATTCAGAAGACTATTGATTTGAATGATTTAATCAATGAACGAATATCATCCGCGCTTTCTGATATATATAAAAAGGGGTACAAACAAAATGAGATCCAACGATTTTTAGCTGGACTTTCAGTTTTACCACCAGCTATACCTATGGATGATTTCGCTGAGATATTTGATATCGAGGAAAGCTTGATAGAAAGTTTTGCAGCTGATCTCGCTCCATTATTAGAGCGAACTAAATTCGGAATAATATTTAGAGATGAGCCAACAGAAACTTTTGTTAAAAATGAATATGGATCGAGTGATAAGTCTCTAAAGTTAGTGGCCGAAAATCTCTTTAAAAAGCAGGAAAAATCAGTTTATGCTACTAGAGCTTTACCTGGACTACTACAAAAAATTGGAGCTACTGATAAACTTTTCGAACTCGCATTTGATCAAAGATTTCCGAGCTCTGTTTCTAGCTCAACAGGAAAAAGAACAATAAGGCTTTCTAGGCTTAAAGCAGCACTTAAACAATCATTAAAGGAACAGAATTATAAACAAGTAATTCAGCTAATGGTTGAATTGTCTTCACTTGTTTCAGTAAATCAGAGAGGAACAAATTATTTACTTAGTTCTCCCGATTTAACTGCATTATCTAAAGATATACACTCTTTCAGAAGATTGTTTGAGGCCCGAACGAGATGGGGTGGGGCAAGACATTCTCGTTTAGCAATAGCAAATACTCTTTTAGGGGATTTTCATGAGGCTACAAGAAATATTCAGAATGCAGGAGAATGGGTGCGACATTATGTCGAAAGTGAGAGGCAAAGAAAAGAAGAAGATGACTACTATCAGAAAGAAGTTCCTAGTCCAGAAAAAATTGATATCGCAGCAATTCCTTTTGGTGAAATTGTTCAAGGCAATGTTGACAAAGCTATTTCTTTTATTCGTATTTGGAGGGATTGGTATGCCTATGAGTTTGGAGAATATCTTTTTTCATTTATAAAACAATTTCAAGTTCAAAATCCAACAGGGGAAAAAGTAGTTGACTCTTTTTTAGACTCTTTATCGAATGAATTCGGTATGCTTACTTCAGCGCTTGCTTTTATTGAACTGGATTCAAAAAGTTCTAAAAAAATAATCAAAAAGTTAGCTAAGCTTTCAAAAAACTCAAGAGCAAATAGAGAAACAGAGAGAGATTGGAAATGGAAGAACCAATTGCAGTATGGACTTCTCAAGGTATCTGTATTAGCAACCCTAAATGGTTGTGAAAAAGAAACGCTTCAAATACAAAAGTCAATCAGGACAAAAAGGCCAAGAACTTATACATTTTCTTCACACCAGTATTCATACGAGGCAGCTGAATATTTCATTCAGAAAGCAATTATAGCCAATGCACAAAAAAAAGCTTTAAAAAAGAATGATTTTTTACCCGAGGAGTTATGGAGTACTATAAAGGGGAAAAGAATAAAAGAAGCTGACTTTTGGGATAGAGTTAAGGAAGAGATAGAAAACGAATATCAGATACAAATTAAGAATCTCGAAAATAAAAGAGATGGGGCTTATAATCGTAAAGAAGAGTCAGAGAAGTTTTTGAATACCATTTTCAGTGATCTTTTCAACCTTACCGATGCCTTCAAAAAAACACTTGATGATTCTCATGACCCAAATCAAGCTTTTATACAGTTTTTAGATAGATGGAAAGAAATTAATAATAAGTCTAATAATTATATCTCCAGAAATAAAAGTCGCTTTTTTGAACAGTATGGAGCTTCATTAGGTATTTTCACTCTGTGGGTTCGAAAAGACCTAAATCAGGTTGCAATTGAAAAGTTTATAGTCTGTATTGAAGAGCTTGAATTCAAAAACATTGATCGACTTATATTTATAGTTTCAATTTTGTCAGGTAGGGCTACTTTACATGAACTCGCAGGGAAAGTAGCAATAAAAGCGAAAGCGTTAATAGATCAAGAGAGTGATATTGATGAACGTGCCCCATTATGTATAAAATTGAGCCGGGCGTTATTTATGGCAAGTACCAGTGAAGCAACTGCATTGTACAAACAGGGCTTAGAGCTTATGGACTCAATTGGTTCGGGTGATTATTGGTATATATCCGAATTATTACATTTTGTGACAAAACTAAAGGGCGAAGAAATATCTGAGGAGAATGGACATGTACTAACAAATTTATGTGAGTTAAACATGCCCTACGATGAAGAAAAATTCCCATGGTCTACCTTTGGTATGGCTCTATCAAATGTGATGGGCATGAAAACACTTTCAAAACTATCTAGATGGGATGATAGAGGAAAAATAAGGTTAGAATATACGTTACGGCCCTTTCTGTATGGCCTTATTTATTATGGAAAAATTTGTCCGGAATTAGCACTTTCGCTTAACCTTTTAACTAACCCTGCTGAGTTACATGGAAGTGATACGAAAGATTTCGCTATGCTTTTGAAAACTAAGAGCTACTCAAATATGACGGACGTGATTCTTGAATCCTTAAGGCAGTATGATATGAATTTAAAAGGGTTTCCTTACGGAGAAACTCTTGAATTCTTCTCTACTGCTATACAGGAAATAGTAGGTTTTGATTCAGAATTGTTCAAAGAATTACAACTTAGTTCCGAACACTTTGAAAAGGTACGAATTGAGGAAAATAAAACTAATTATCCCGAAGAACCTCATACCAAATTACCGGGAAGATTAAACGAAAAAGAACAGGCGAAAAAAAGAGAATTGCTTGATTTGTCTAAATCAATTAATCCAATTGATGCACTTGAAATCAGTAAGGTATTAGAAAAAGCAAATGAACGAGAATATTTTCATCAAATAAGAGAGTTCTTGGGTCACCTCAGGTTAAAAGTAAGCTTTTCTGATAGAGCAAAGTATATTTCGGTTATAGCTGGAATAGCAAATCTGGGTTATCATTTAAAAATTTGGGAACTTAAAGCCTGTAAAAAAGAATGGGAACCTTCATCATTAGGTCTTAATGAAAACTTTCAAGAATTATCTGGCACACTTTTAACACTACATATTGACGAGCTGATTGAGAATGACAGATTTTCAAGTTATGACTTTACAACAATTGCTAAGTTAACAGGTGTAGATCAAAAAAAATTAACTTTACAACTAGTTCAATTTCTGATAAATAATGAAATCGAGACACCTGGTTCAGCATGGGTATCATTAGCCAGCAATATTTCGGACGAACTATCTGAAGGAATAGGACAAAAGTCGCTAGTAAGACTATTACAAAGTAGCGCAATAGAGCTTGCTCGAAATGTAGAAGATGGCGAGTGGACTTCTGAATTATATTTGGAAAATGATGAAGTAGAAGTTTCAGCTAGTCTAATTTGGCATCGCTTAGGATCACCCTATGCCGAAGAAAGATGGAGAGCTGGACACAGCATTCGTTGTTTAGCAAAATTTAATCGTTGGGATACGATAGAGTCTATTGTAAACAAAGCTCGGAATGAAAAACCAAATTCATTTTTACCATCGGAGTTCAAGTTTTTTTATCTGCATGCAAAACTATGGCTCTTGATCAGTTTAGCAAGGCTCGCTTTAGACTACCCAGAAGAAATATCTAACTTTGAGGAGTTCCTCTTTTCTTTTTTACTGGATGATAATGAGTTCCATGTCTTAATGAAAAACTTTGCAGCTAGTGCTTTACTATCGTGTTATAGTAAAGGTGGAATCGAGCTAAGTGAGAATCAAGTAGAGGTACTTGAAAATGTGAATCTTTCTATCCTAGATAAGGTCGAATCTAAATTCCCAAAATTCCTTGGAATACATCCTACAAAATCAAAAGATATCTCAATTCCAAATAAAGAATACTTTTTAGATATAGATTTTAGAAAGTACCAGGTTAATCATTTAAGTGATTTATTTGACGTACCATTTTCCATAGTTGAAGGCTTGGTTATTGAGGTTGCTGATCTACTCGATTCTGAAATTGAGCATATGCATGAAAATAATGGACGACCTAGCCATAGAAGAGACAGGTATCACAGAATGAGTGATGATTTTCATACTTACGGACAATACATTGGTTGGCATTCATTATTTATTACTGCAGGAATCCTGCTTTCAAAAGTTGCACTAGTAGAGGATGAATATGATGAAAATCCTTGGAAAACTTGGTTGAAAGGATACACTCTTTCAAAAGCAGACGGTTTATGGCTATCTGATGGACTTGATAGTATCCCTCTGGATACTAAAGTTAATCTTCTGGAGAGGAAAGAGAATATAATATGTCTTACAGGAGATGAAACAATACTTAAGTCTTTATTTGGGATTGAAAATGCAGTCTTTAAAAAGATTGTAGTTAAGGGCTCTTTTAATTCAGGAGATAATGTTTCTGTTCTTATAAATTCGAGCTTAATCGATCCAAAAGATTCATCAGTATTGATTAAAAAATTATTGGATGAACAACCTTTTCATGTTTGGTTACCAAGTTTTGAAATAGGTGAAACAGAAGAAGAATACACTAGAAATAAAATTCGAGAATTCGAACCTTGGTTAAGTCAACGACATGCAGAGCCGGGTATTGATGAGTATGATCCTTTTGGAGTTACCAGAACCATCCAGAGGCCAATGTTTTCGAAAGAAATCCAGTCAGAGTTCAAAATAAGTAGCGAGGACTCATTCAATAGATATTGGAAAAAATTAGACAACAAAATTATTGCGCGATCAGAGGCATGGGGATATGAAGATAATATCGATAGCTCAAATTCAAATACTGGTGTTCGCCTTAGTTGTACCCCTGAATTGATATCAGAAATACTATCTACATTAGATAAAAAACTTCTCATACTTATTAAACTTGAAAGATATGAAACGGGAGAGGAACGACATTCTAGTGGGAAATTTTCACATACAATTGCACTAGCAGAAATTGATAAACATCTAAAGTATAAATTCCATATTGGAGCTGTTAACCATATACATAAGAATAGATTATAATTTCACTTACAAATCCTTAACTAGATTCAGCATTGGATTATTTTGGTTTGAATCTGGAGAATCCACAATGATCGATTATTTAGACATCTACCTTCACCCAATTCATTTTGAAGCAGAAGAGCTTGTAGAAATTATTCAGAATTCGTTAACACAATCCGGGGTTTTTGAATTTCAAGAAGAAGAGAGCACTGATTATGCTCGTGATATTTTCAGCGCAGCTTGCATTGTTAATTATTTAGAAAATGATGTCCCAGTTGCGAAATTGGCTTTTGCCAAGGCTTCTACCAGAAAGGGACTTTATCTCGCAAATATTGTTCCTAAGCCCGGTAATTCTATTTCTATGGAAAAATACAATAAAATTGGACTACTTTTTATTCGAGAGTTTAAGGCATTTTACACCTATCAAGATAAACGGGTTACTTTCACATCAACTGGGGAGGCTATTACCTTAGCCAATATTATACCTGGAGGTAAAACACGTACATTTTTCCAGAGATATTTGAATGCCCACCCTGTTAGCTATCATCCTTTGGATATAGAAAGATTAGACGTTTTTATTTGTGCCCTTTCAAGATTTCGCTCTTCTATTAATCTCGCCCTTTTGAATCGTTATTTGAGAGAAGAATTAAAATGGAATAAAAAGGACTCCAACTGGTGCACAAAAAGAATAGATACTGGATTATGTGTATTAGAGGTTAACCGGAAATTTTAATCATGAATATACCCGTCAGTTCACTTGGAGTAGCCTATGATTATAAAGAAATCCTTCCTTCAAAAGTTTCAATTGACTTCTTCGCAGAACGATTTGAGGGCTCTCCTTCGGACACAAAAAGAATCGAACAAGTGTTAGTTCGATGGCTTTTTACCCGTTCTGCAGCAAAAGATATGTTCTATACTGCACTCGGTTTAGATGATAATCCTATTCTAAAGTTTGAAATTTCAAAGCCCTTCTCTGAAAGAGAATTTGATGTTCTCTGTTGGAACCAAGGAACCCCAAATAAAGCAATAGCCATTGAGTGTAAAAGAACAAAAATTAAGAAAGAAAGTTTTCAAAATAATGATATAACTGGTTTACAAAAGCTTTCAGAGGGAATAATACAGGCGGATAAACTACTTGAAATCGGGTTTTATAAGACCTACTTATTAATCATGACAGTAGTGGATGGGAGAGAAAGAACGATGTATAATCAATTATCCAGAGGGGCAAACGAGATACAATTCAATAAGATTATCGATTTCCCCAATAGAGATGAGCTACACAATGACGTTGGACTTGTATTTGTAGAAATTGTTCAGACAACTGATGCTCCCTTATCTAAGACTGGATTTATATCCGTTTCTATAGCACAATCACCAACTCCTCAGACTCAAAAGAGAAAAATTACCGAAAAGATTGGTCTGTTATTAAATTAACTAAAGGAATCCAGCTTGAGTTACAAAGGTTTTGGGTCTAAATAATGATTTATAAAATTTCACAAAAAGTGTGTAAGATTTTATGAACCCTTTCTAATTACATTCTGATTTAGTAACATTGAATTGTGAATAAACTCCGATCACATAGCTTTTCATACATAATTCTGAGCTTTATGCTTAGTATTACTATGCTTGTGCCAGCACAAGAACTCATGCTTTGGTGTGATATGATGGACATGAATATGGTTGAGAGTCATGAAACTATGTCCATGCAAATGGATGATATGCATTCTCAAGATACTGAACATTGTGATACACAGGATTTTGATGCATTAGATACATCACCTGATAAAAACTGCGATGTATTAATAGATTGTAACTGCGTATTTCTTCAAAGTAGTAATATTGAACATGCAGTTCTAGGTTCATCAACGGTAAGCATTAAGATACCGTTAGCAACTTCCCTTCTTGACATATCTGGACTTCAATACTCTTTTAAAGTAATCACCCCCCCTCCTATTTGGAGTTTCTCCTCTTACTCGCCACCTGATATTTTCTTGGCGAATGAGTCCTTTTTGATTTGAGATAAAATAGTCTTCGGCTTGAACAAGCCTTGGAAAAGGTACGCCTGAACAACAGGTATTTCGGCTTTTCCACTATTTCAAATGCTGAGTGTTTGGCTCAGCTTATATCTCTAATTCAGAAATCATGTTGAATAAAACCATACGTTTCTTTCTCGAGAACAAGCTCGTAGCTGTTCTACTATTACTACTTCTGGTTGGCTGGGGCATTGTAGTATCTCCATTTGGGTGGAGTATTGGATCTTTGCCTAGCGACCCCGTTCCTGTGGATGCCATTCCCGATTTGGGAGAGAATCAACAAATTGTTTACACCGAATGGACGGGACAATCGCCACAAGATGTCGAAGATCAAATCACATACCCGCTAACCACCCAATTGCTCACCGTTCCGGGCATAAAAACCGTTCGTAGCTCCTCTATTTTAGGATTTTCAAGTATTTATGTGATCTTCGAAGAGGACATTGATTTCTACTGGAGCCGCTCCCGAATTCTTGAGAAATTAAATTCCTTACCTGGCGGGACTCTGCCCGAGGGCGTTCAACCTGCACTAGGTCCGGATGCTACAGCGCTAGGACAAGTATTCTGGTATACCCTCGAAGGTCGGGATGAGGAAGGTAAACCCGCAGGTGGATGGGATCTTCAGGAATTGCGATCCATTCAAGACTATTTTGTGGGCTACGCATTGTCAGGAGCTCAGGGTGTGGCCGAGGTTTCGCCCATTGGTGGATTTGTTAAAGAATATCAGGTGGAAGTGAACCCAAATACGCTACAAAGTTATGGGGTTTCGCTCACGGATGTATTCAATGCTGTTCGTAAAAGTAATGTTGATGTAGGAGCGCGGACCATCGAATTAAATAATGTGGAATATCTTGTGCGCGGATTGGGCTATATACAAAATCTCGAAGATCTTGAGCTGTCGGTTGTTAAAGTGGTGGATAATACGCCCATTCGACTAAGAGATGTGGCCTTTGTTACCATGGGACCAGCTATGCGACGAGGTGCACTTGATAAAGCAGGAGCTGAAGCGGTTGGCGCTGTTGTGGTAGCCCGGCAGGGAGCTAATCCACAAGCGGTAATTGATAATGTGAAAGCTACGATTGAAGAAATCAGCCCGGGTTTACCTTCAAAAGAACTGGGTGATGGTCGTACTTCCACGGTAACCATCGTTCCTTTTTATGATCGTTCGGAATTGATCGGGGAAACGCTGGGAACTCTGGAAGAAGCACTCACCCTTCAAATTTTGATCACCATCATTGTGATTGTGATTATGGTGATGAACTTGCGCACATCCTTTCTTATTTCAGCGATGTTGCCCATTGCCGTACTTATGACCTTCATTGCAATGAAGTACGGTGGGATAGATGCAAACATTGTGGCACTTTCAGGAATTGCCATTGCAATCGGAACCATTGTGGATATGGGCGTCATCCTGTCAGAGAATATGCTTCGCCATATAGAGAATCGAAGCAAACATGAATCGTTGCTGGAGATAATTTACACCGCTACCACGGAGGTTGCGTCTGCGGTTTTAACAGCTGTAACAACTACGATTATCAGTTTTCTACCCGTATTTACGATGGTGGCTTCCGAGGGAAAACTGTTCAAGCCGTTGGCCTACACCAAAACCTTTGCGCTCATAGCATCCATCATCATTGCTATAACATTGATCCCTCCTTTTGCGCATTGGTTGTTTTCGATCCGCATCGACAAACGATGGATAAAACTGTCCTGGAATTCGGTGCTGGTAACCGGTGGAATCATTGTGCTTTTTGTCGGGCCTCTCTGGGCGGGATTTGCCATCATCGGCTTCGGGATTATTAACGGTCTCACTCTGTTCCTTTCTGAAGGCTATAAAAAAAGATCGCTCTTTCTCAATAATGCGCTAAGTGTCATCATAGTTACGTGGCTACTCACTCAATACTGGCTCCCACTAGGCCCATCCACAGCGTTCACATGGAATCTCTTCTTTGTGATTGTATTGATTGGGATAATTCTGCTGAGTTTCTGGCTGGTAATCCGATATTATGAAACGCTCATATCCTGGGCTCTGGATCATAAACTTGCCTTTTTATCCATCCCAACTATGTTTGTGATTCTTGGAATCGTCATATGGCTGGGATTCGGTTCTGTATTTGGAATTATCGGGAAAACCGGGCTTGAAAATACCCGTGTCTGGTCTGCCGCTGAAGAAACCTTCCCCGGGCTTGGCAAAGAGTTTATGCCTGCGCTGGATGAAGGAGCTTTCCTGCTCATGCCAACTACCATGCCTCATGCCGGGATGGAAGAAGCGCTGGACGTAATGCAGAAAATTGATATGGCGGTCTCGGCCATCCCGGAAGTTGAAAACGTAGTGGGTAAGATGGGGCGAACAAATTCTGCCCTCGACCCGGCTCCAATCTCCATGTATGAAAACCTGATTGAGTATAAATCGGAATATAAAACGAACGAAGACGGTCGCAGAATCAGATTCAGAGTTGATGAAAACGATGAATTTGTTCTGGATGAGATTGGAGAACTCATTCCTGATTCAGATGGTAAGTATTTCCGCCAATGGCGCGATCACATTCAATCTCCGGACGATATTTGGGATGAAATCGTTTCCGCTGCCAGAATTCCGGGAACCACATCAGCCCCAAAACTCCAACCCATTCAAACACGTTTGGTGATGTTGCAATCTGGGATGAGAGCCCCTATGGGAATTAAAGTAAAAGGACCTGACCTGAAAACTATTGAGGCATTTGGCCTTCAACTTGAAGAGGTATTAAAACAAACATCAGGAGTAAACCCTGCCTCTGTTTTCGCAGATCGTATTGTAGGAAAGCCCTATCTGGAAATAAACTGGGATCGTACCCAACTTGCCCGATATGGACTCACTGTAGAGGATGTACAACATTTCGTAACGGTTGGGATCGGTGGAATGCCCGTTTCTACTTCGATTGAAGGCAGGGAACGTTATCCCATTCGCGTTCGGTACGCAAGAGAATTCAGAGATAGTCCTGAAGCTATTTCCGAGTTATTAGTCCCCACCAAAACCGGTGCACAGATTCCACTATCTCAACTTGCAAGTATTGAGTTCCGCCGAGGACCTCAAGCCATTAAAAGTGAAGATACTTTCTTAATCGGATATGTGATTTTCGACAAGACCGATACTTTTGCGGAAGTAGAAGTGGTGCAAAATGCTCAACAGACTATCCAACAATTTATCGCAGACGGCTCTTTGATGGTGCCTCCCGGAATCAGCTTCGAATTCGCCGGTAATTATGAAAATCAGGTTCGAGCTGAAAAGCGATTGGGGATTATTCTACCCATCGCTTTAATCGCCATTTTTCTAGTGATGTACTTCCAGTTTAAATCGGCTGCTACAACCAGTATGATTTTCACCTCCATTTTTGTGGCCTGGGCAGGTGGCTTTTTCTTGGTTTGGTTGTATGGCGAACCCTGGTTTTTAAATTTCGAACTATTTGGTCAAAACATGCGCGACCTCTTCCAAATGGGCACCGTGAATCTAAGTGTGGCAGTATGGGTAGGTTTTATTGCATTGTTTGGAGTGGCTTCCGATGGTGGTGTTGTAATGGCAACCTATCTCGATCAATTATTCGATAAAAAGAAGCCAGAATCCATAGAAGCAATCAAAGCGGTAGTCGTTGAAGCCAGTTCCCGAAGAATTCGTCCTACGCTCATGACCACCGCCACCACCATTTTGGCATTGTTGCCAGTACTCACGTCAACCGGGCGCGGAGCCGACATTATGGTACCTATGGCTATACCAAGTGTGGGAGGAATGCTTCTTCAAATTATCACACTGTTTGTAGTACCAGTCCTCTACGCATTTTGGAAAGAATTTAACCTCAAAAGGAGTTTGAAGAAATGAAAATCAAACTAAGAATAATCTCAACGCTTTTATTGCTGTTGATTGTCGCTCAAACTGGATCAGCCCAAAGTCTTGACGAGTACAAGATCGAAGCTGCACAAAACAACCCTGAGTTAAGAGCCTCTTATAACGAGTATCAGGCTGCACTCCAAAAAGCGCCACAGGTACGTGCGCTTCCTGATCCTGAACTTGCTTTTGCATACTTCATCAGCCCGGTAGAAACGCGGCTTGGACCACAAAAGGCGCGGCTCTCGGCTACCCAGATGTTCCCTTGGTTCGGTTCTCTGGCTGATCGAGAAACAGCAAGCATTCTTAATGCTAAGGCAAAGTTCGAACAATTTCAGGAACAACGTAATCGTCTGTTTTACAATATGGAGCAGCTTTGGGCAACACTGTTTGAGATTCAGGAGCAGATTCGCCTGGCAAATGAAAATCTAGAAATTGTAAACACTTTGGTAAATATCAGTGTGCGGAAATATGAAACCGGACTTGTACCACAAGTGGATGTACTACGAGTCCAGATTGAACAGGAAGATATAAAAACTAACATCCAGCTGATGGAGGATAATAAAGAGCTCCTGATCAAGCGGTTTAATGAACTCAGAAACACAGAACCCGCAGAAACGATTGTTTTACCTGAATCACTGAGTAAATACCCAGCGCTTCCCTTTGATGAACAGGAATGGTTGAATAAGATCAGTGCTCATAATCCTAACTTGAATCAGCTACGTTATAAAGAAGAAGCTGCGGAAACAGCCATCCAGATTGCTGAAAATAACGGTTTGCCTTTCTTTGGATTGGGTTTGGATTATATCTCCATCGGCGAACGGGATGATATCGCCTCATTAACCGACAATGGCAAAGACGCCTGGATTGCTCGATTAAGTGTAAAAATCCCATTATTCAGGGGGAAATACAGGGCGCAAGCTGAAGAGGCAACGTTAATGCGGTCAGCTGCTCAAGACAGAATCATAGCCGGAGAAAATCAGCTGGAAACGAGTTTCTATACCGCCATGCGCGATTTTGAAGACGCTGAACGACGTTTTAGACTTTATGATGAGCAACAAATACAGCGAGTACAACAGGCTGTAAATATTCTACTCCAATCGTATGCTTCCGACAATTCTCAATTTGAAGAAATCCTGAGACTGGAGCGAAAACGATTTACTTACGAGCTGGAACGAGTAAAAGCCAAGGCTGATGAATTTCAGGCAATGAGCTACCTCCGATACCTGAGTGGCGAACAAAACACAACTTCAGAAGACATTAATTACTAATCAAAAATTCATGAAAAACTTAAAAAAAATCCTCGTTTATACTGCCGTAGGAATCACCGGTATCCTTATCGGAGCTTTGTTATTCCGCGGAGATTCAGAGCCACAAACCATAGATGAACATATTTCAGAAGTTCATACCAACGAAGATGGAGAAATTATCTACACCTGTAGTATGCATCCGCAAATCCGACAAAACGAACCAGGAAACTGCCCAATTTGTGGGATGGAACTTATTCCTGCGGATAATACATCCAGCGAGGCGGGTCCAAATGATCTGGTAATGACCCAAGCGGCTATGAAGCTCGCAGAGATCGAAACTTCGCCTGTTTTAAGGAACAGGGCTATTTCTACCATTCGGCTTCCGGGAAAAGTAGCTGTAAATCAAAATATAAGTTCTGCAATCACTTCGCATATTTCCGGAAGAATTATTGAATTATACATCGATTTTGAAGGTGACTTTGTGGAAGAGGGTGAACGGGTCGCTTCCATTTATTCCCCGGAATTAATCGCTGCACAACAAGAGCTATTTGAGACTGCAAAATACAAAGAGCAAAATCCGGTGCTGTATCAGGCCGCAAGAAAAAAATTAGAGCTCTGGGAACTGCCCCATTCCACCATTGATGAAATCGAAACCGGTAATAAAGTAATGGAAAACGTGGATATTGTTTCTCCGGTATCTGGTTTCGTACAGAAGATAAACGTTCAGCGCCAACAACATATAATGGCAGGCTCTTTAATGTATCGTGTGGCTGATCTATCCTCGGTGTGGGTGATGTTTGATGCCTATGAATCTAATGTGTCTATTCTTGAAATGGGTCAAGAAATCCGTTTCACAACAGCTTCATATCCCGGTAAAGCGTTCACGGGAATTGTCGAGTATATCGACCCATCCCTTCAGGATAATTCACGGTCACTCAAGGTTCGGGTGGAAGCTGAAAATCCACAAAACCAGTTAAAACCAAATATGCTAGTCGAAGGGGTTCTTAATGCATCTGTTGGCGAGAATCGTCAACTTTTAATTCCAAGATCAGCCGTTCTCTGGACAGGAACCAGATCAGTAGTTTTTGTGCAAAAACCTGAAACACCAGAACCAACATTTGCTGCACGCGAAATTGTGCTAGGAGAACGAGTAGGAGATCAATACATCGTTCTGGAAGGTCTTGAAGAAGGTGAACAGGTCGTTACCAACGGAACCTTTAAGCTCGATAGCGCAGCTCAACTCGCAGATAAGCTGAGCATGATGAACCGCAATCCCGGATCAGGCGCAAACCGTACCGGACACGAAGGGCATACCATGCCAAGTGATTCCGAAGCATCAACTGGCAACACAGTTCCTACTGCAACTGAAGATCATTCCGGGCATCAATCCGCTGAAAATACCACCGTCCCTGAAGCCTTCAACACACAGTTACAATCGGTAATTGAAGAGTATTTAGATCTGAAAAATGCCCTGGTAGCAACCGATCAAACCAAAGCCAGTTCCTCGGCAACTAACATGTTGGAGTCACTATCTGCGGTTGATATGTCGCTGCTACAAGGTGACACTCACAACGAGTGGATGAGATTTTTGAGTGAGTTAACAGCGCACATCGAAGAAATTAAAAACTCTTCCATTGAAGCTCAACGAGCTGCTTTTTCAGAGCTGTCTCCCAAACTCATCGAGGTAGTTAAGCACTTTGAGGTTTCTGGTGTGTTCTATCAACAATTCTGCCCCATGAGCAATGATGGCGAAGGAGCCTACTGGCTCAGCGATCAAGAAGAAATTGCCAATCCTTATTTCGGTTCGCAAATGCATAACTGCGGCGAAACCATTACAAAAATTGAATTCAACCCTTAGTAACTCTACTTATGAAAACTGTATATACCCTAATTATCGCCACTCTTTTTCTTGCTAATCCGGCACAAGCTCAACAAGAACCTCATAGCCATAATGGTCACCTTGATATCCTGATTGAGCACTATCTGGGGATGAAAAATGCGCTCGTTAATGATAATTTAGAGAAAGCGAAAACCGTATTTAATGATTTTGCACAGGAAGTTCGCAGCAATAATGAAATGAATAATCATCAGGAACATGCAGCGAAACATCAGAATCATCATGGTATGATGCTGAAAGCCCTTGCTTCGGCTGATAGCTCGCAAACTATAGAATCTTTTCGCGATGCCTTTGTCGATATCTCCAAAGAGTTACTAACCGCTCTTGAAAATCAGAATTACGAGCATCCCTCTTTGTTTGTTCAATTCTGTCCGATGGCCAACAATGGGGATGGTGCTAAATGGATTAGTGACGAAGAAAAAATCGCCAATCCATTTTATGGCCAAATGATGCACAAGTGTGGGGAAACGGTAACTAAAATAGAGTAACGGAGCTATTATGAACCATAATCATTCTGAACATAATCACAAAGCTACTAATCATGAACACCACGACCATTCCGGTCATGGTGAAGATTCAGGAGGTCACAACCATCACGACCACCATGCACATATGGCGCAGGACTTTATAAAGCGGTTCTGGATTTCTCTGGCTTTAAGTCTGCCGATTATTGCTTTGTCACCTATGATTCAAGGCTTTCTTGGATTGCGAGATACACTCGCATTCACAGGTGATCTCTATACCTCCTTTGTGCTATCCAGTCTGGTGTTCTTTTATGGTGGCTGGCCATTCCTCAAAGGACTAGTGGATGAGTTAAAGAGAAGACAGCCCGGCATGATGACACTAATCGCCATCGCCATTACTACAGCCTATGTTTACAGCACAATGGTTGTTTTTTTTGTAGAAGGAAAAATCTTCTTTTGGGAGCTGGTTACCCTGGTTGATATCATGCTGATCGGGCACTATATCGAAATGAAATCAGTAATGAGCGCCTCCAAAGCCTTGGAAGAGCTTGCCAAATTGATGCCCTCTGAAGCTCACCTTCTTCAGGAAGATGGCTCTACTAAAGATGTGGCTTTGGAAGATCTCAAAAGCGGGGATCGGGTTCTCATTAAACCCGGCGAAAAAATTCCTGCTGATGGTGTTGTTATAAAGGGAAATAGCTCCGTCAATGAATCCCTCATGACCGGGGAATCCAAACCAGTTACCAAAAGTGATGGCGATGAAGTTATTGGTGGTTCCCTCAATGGTGAAGGCTCTCTGACGATTGAGATTAACCGCACTGGAAAAGATTCATTTCTCTCTCAAGTGATTGATCTGGTACGCCAAGCTCAAGACAGTAAATCCAGAACACAAGACCTCGCTAACCGAGCTGCATTCTGGTTGACCATAATTGCTCTTGGGGCGGGTTTTCTCACTTTCTTTGTCTGGACAGCGCTGACCACAGAAGATTTTGTCTTTGCCTTAGAGCGAACCGTAACCGTCATGGTCATTGCCTGTCCGCACGCCCTTGGATTAGCTGTGCCTTTAGTAGTGGCAGTATCAACCAATTTAGCAGCCGGGAACGGATTTTTAATCCGAAACCGTACTGCTTTTGAAGAAGCAAGAAACCTTGGAGCGGTTATTTTTGATAAGACCGGAACACTCACCAAAGGGGTGTTTGAAGTTACCGATGTCATTAATTATTCAAGCGATTATAACGATGAGCAAATCTTACGATTAGCCGCTTCGTTAGAACAAAATTCCGAGCACCCCATTGCTCAAGGGATCATGAATGCGAGCGATGACTTGTCTGAGATTGATGATTTTAATTCCATCACAGGCAAAGGAATTGAAGGAAAAGTTGAGGGGATATCCATCAAGGTCGTAAGCCCGGGCTATTTAGAAGAACAAGGAATTGACCAACCAAACGATGAATATCAAACACTCTCTTCTCAAGGGAAAACAGTCGTATTTGTCATTGCTGAAGACAAGCTAATTGGCGCTATTGCTCTTGGAGATACTATTCGGGAAGACTCCAGAAAAGCAATAGAACAACTCCATGACATGGGCATTCAATGCATCATGCTCACTGGCGATAATAAACAAACGGCAGCTTATGTAGCCAAAGAACTTGGTCTGGATGATTACTTCGCTGAAGTTCTGCCCAACGAAAAAGCAGATAAAATCAAAGAGGTTCAATCCCGTGGGTTAAAAGTTGCCATGACAGGTGATGGTGTGAATGATGCGCCGGCTCTTGCCCAAGCTGATGTAGGTATTGCCATCGGAGCAGGCTCTGATGTAGCCGTTGAGACAGGCGATATTATTCTAACGCAAAGCAATCCCAAGGATGTAGCAGCACTTGTTGCCCTTGCCAAAGCGACCTACAAAAAAATGGTGCAAAATCTATGGTGGGCTACCGGCTATAATGCCGTGGCCATCCCCTTGGCTGCCGGAGTTTTATACACTTATGGCATTATTCTTAATCCTGCTCTTGGGGCAGGACTTATGTCTCTGAGTACTGTGATTGTCGCAGTGAACGCTCGTTTATTAAAATTAGATAAGTAGGAATACAAAATGAATGAATTATTTGACTACGCACCAAACATTCACCCGATGATCGTTCACTTTCCAATCGCCATACTCATATTGGCTATTGGATTAAACCTCATCGCTTTTTTCCTGCCTGTAAACTGGTGGGATGAAAAGAAGACCACATTTATCTATGTGTTAGGCTCGATAGCTGCGATTATTACCTACTTTACAGGCCGATCAGCAGCTGACACCGTGTTTCTGCCAACCGAAGCGCAATCTGTTCTCACAGATCACGCCGATTGGGCACTTTGGACGGTTCTGTTTTTTGGAATCTATTCAACTTTTCGCATTGCTTTGCATTGGTTTAAAAAGCTGGAAACGAAATCGATACAGGTTTTTGCATTTGTTCTCGCACTTCCTGGCCTCTTTTTCTTATTTGAGACAGGTGAGTATGGAGCAACCATGGTTTACGGTTATGGCGTTGGAACAGGGCAATACTTAGAAGCAGAAGAAGCGATAGCCCCATCTCAAGCTGAAAATGCTGACTTAGAATCCCTATTTATTGAAAAAGAAAATGGGGATTGGACATGGGATATGTCCACTAATTCAGTTAGTGATCTGAATGAACATTTTCACTGGCTTGAAGGGAATATAGAACAGCTAAACCCTACGGTTTCAATAGCTGAAAATCAAACGTATCTCAGCTTCAACCTGTCAGACCATATAAGCAATTTCTTTGTAACCCATTCGGGGTATCAAAATATTCAGGTCGATATCTACTTAGATATGGGTTCCTTTACCGGAGATGTCAAAATTGCCCATCATGTTCAAGATGCCCAAAACTATGATTTTGTCGCTCTCACTTCAGATGGGCAAATCTCACAAGGGCGGACCACAAATGATGAAGTCGAACTTTTCGATGAAAAAGAGTTTGAAAACGAAGGTGTAAAATTTATTCGGATTGTTAGCGATGGAACGCATTTTAGAGGCTACATCAACAAAGAAATGGTGGTTCATGGACATGGAGATGAACCAGATTCCGGAAGTATCGGCCTAAAAATAAATGGTCATGGAAAACTCCTGATCCAGAACATTGAATTATCACAACTCAAATAATTAATCCTTATGAAAACACTACTAACTTTAGTAACAGCCATCTTTGTTATGGCTGCTCCACAGCTACAGGCTCAAGATTTGAGCGACCAGGAATCAATTAAAACGGTGCTATCAAACTTTGAAAAAGCCATCGTTGAGAATGACTCTAAAATAGCATCATCTCTTCTTCATGAAGATGTAACCATTTTGGAAGGGAGAGGCAGCGAAACAAAAGAAGAATATCTATCCCATCACTTTCATTCTGATGGTAAATTCCTAAGTGCAATTGAACGAAACGAGCTATCTCAAAAGATCAATATCGAAGGAAATATGGCTTGGGTTTCAACCATTACATCAATGAAAGGAACCTACTCAGATCGTGAGATTGACCTGACCTCCCTTGAATTAGCGGTACTAAAGAAAGAGAATGGCGAATGGAAAATTATTGCGCTGCATTGGTCATGATCTAACAACAATCTTTAGTCATTTGAATTGGAGGACAAGCAACATCGCCATAGGAACAATAAACACAGCAATCGCCTTTTAGAGGCTTAAGTACTGTAGTGCAATTGGGGCACTCCCAAAAAAACTGACAGGAATCTGTGGGCATTTCTTCTTTGGATTGGTGACCGCATTCAGGACAGGTCAGTATTGATTCTTTCTTCACAGTTACACTCATTGTTCAGAATCCTCCTTTACTGTAAAACCGGTACTGTTGATCGCCTGTTTTATGCATTCCGGTTGAACTTTGGTTTTATCAAATGAAATGGTTGCTGTTTGGGTATCGTAGGAAGCTGTGACCTCCAACACCCCTTCGACTTCCTGGGCTGCATTGCGGACAGTTGCTTCGCACCCGGTGCAGGTCATTCCTACAATATCGTAGGTGATCGTTTGAACATTCGCCTCTTGAACATAAACGACTTCAGTGCTCTTATCAGAGAAAAAGATATCCGAGTAATAGGGGAACGCCATCAGTACTATAGCAAATAAAGTAACAATTCCTAAAAACCCCTTTGATTGGAAAGTTTTTGCTTCCTCTTCACAAGCACAATCAATCTCTTCCTGTGCTTTGGGTTTTAATTTTTGAAACCAAGCAAACCCTAAAATCAAATGAGTCAGCACTATAATATAGGGACGAACGGGTTCCACCCAGGAAAAAGTGGAAGCGATGCCACCAATTCCAGCTACGGAGGCGGCTACCGGGGTTATACAACAAAGTGAAGCCACAAATGCTGTCACAATTCCACCGCTAATTAGCGCCTTGTCCTTTTTGAAGTTAGATTTTCTCATGCGGCTACCACTTTAAGGATGTTATTATTTTCAAGTTGCCCAAAGCAAGGTAGCAGTACGGGGATAATTTCCTGATTGAGTGAATAAAAAATCACTTTCCCCTCTCTTTGGGTCACTACTAAACCACCGTCTTTCAATTTTCTTAGGTGCTGGGAAACGGCTGGAATGCTCATATCTAAGATATCGCTCAAATCACACGGACAAAGTTGAGCTTCTTGATTAAGGAGATAGAGAATTTTAAGCCGAGCATCGTTTCCTGCCAGCTTAAGAACATCAGATAACTTTTCAGTGGAGGGTTGGATACTCGAAAGTACATCTCTGCATCTTTTGATCTGAGCCAAATCTGCAACGTCTCGAATACAGTTTTGCTTATTCATAGTATTTGTTCATTGTTCATAACAATACGAAGTTATCTTAACTTAATCATTTAAGCAAATGATTAAATGTTATAAGCTCCGAACAACCTAACGAGAGACTCCTTACAAACATTTTAGGTTCATATACTTAGCAATGATCACAACTAACTGCGGGTGAAACCTCTTCCTTCCCCCTCGTGGATTTTCCAAAAAATAAACGCATCACTTCACCCCCTGAATATTTACTCTGAATTCGTATAGCATTACCGATGGCAATTAAAGCTACGCCTACATCGGCAAAAATTGCTTCCCACATAGTTGCAATACCAAATGCTGCAAGAGCCATTACAAGTAGTTTAATTCCCATTGCAAAAGCTATGTTTTGCCAAACAATCTGGTGAGTAAACTTAGCGATATCTATAGCCATCGGTATTTTTGAAGGTTGGTCAGTTTGGATAACTACATCGGCGGTCTCCACCGTGGCGTCAGAGCCAATACCACCCATTGCAATACCTACATCAGCTAAGGTAATGACCGGAGCATCATTTACTCCATCTCCCACAAACCCTACAACCTTTCCCTTCCCAAGAGCCTGTTCCACATAATTATATTTTTCATCCGGGAGTAATCCTCCATAGGCATCGTCCAGATTAAGTTGCTTTCCTACAGAAGTTGCTACTTGCTCATTATCACCTGATAACATGACCAGTCGCTCTACCCCTTTTGCCCGGAGCAAGGAAATAGCTTGTCTGCTATCTTCTTTGATTTTATCAGCAATAATTATGGTGCCTACATGCTGCCCATCCACTGCTACATAAACCAGTGTATCAGGGTTTGAATAGTCAATAGATTGAATAGTAACCTGGTTACTTTCGAGTAATTTCTGATTACCTACTAATACCTGCTTCTGAGCAAAAACCCCTTTCAATCCTTTCCCAGAAATTTCTTCTTGTTGTTCGGCATCAAACAATTCCTTCCCATTATTAAAGGAGAGGATTGCTTTACCAATAGGGTGTGTAGACTGTTTTTCTAAGGAAGCGGCATATTCTACAATCTCATCCTCACTTAGTTCATCATGCGTTATGACTTGCCTGACTTCAAATGTGCCCTCTGTTAGAGTTCCTGTTTTATCCATAAACAGGATATTCATTTTTCTAAGCTGATCCAGATAGTCAGATCCCTTCAGAAGAATTCCATTCTGTGAAGCAGCTCCTATTCCACCAAAATATCCTAAAGGAATAGATATCACCAAACCACACGGACAAGAAACCACAAGAAAAATGAGCGCTTTATAAAACCAATCCTGGAATACATACCCATCAACAAAGAAGTATGGAAGAAAGGTTAAGGCTACTGCGAGCCAAACAACCACAGGAGTATAGACTCTTGCAAATTTTGTCATAAACCGTTGCGTTGGAGCTTTCCTTTGGGTAGCCTCCTGAACCATATTCAAGATATTTGCCAGTTTCGAATCTTTAAAGCTGCTTGTTACCTCCATTTTAACTGGGACCGTCTCATTAAGTGACCCTGCCCAAACCTCTTCTCCTTCTTTTAATTGTATGGGCTTCGATTCTCCAGTAAGTGCTGCGGCGTTAACCGAAGCTTTCATGCTTAACAATATACCGTCTAATGGCACCTTTTCTCCCGGTTTCACAATAATTACCTCTCCTATTTCAACCTCTGAAGGATGTACCTCAACAGACTCTCCATTACGTTCCACGATAGCTATATCAGGTTGCTGATCAATAAGTTTTTTAATTGAGTTCCTGGCTTTATGCACAGCTCCATGTTGGGCATATTCACCAACCATGTAAAACAACATCACCGCCACTCCCTCTGCATACTCTCCTAATGCAAAGGCACCAACAGTTGCAATTCCCATCAGAAAGAACTCACTAAAAAGAGTTCCCCTTCGTATGGATTTAATCGCTTTAATCCAGACCGGCCCTCCAACGGCTATATAGGAAATACCATACAGTGAGAGATATACATAATGACTGCCCTCGAATAAATTTAAATTCTCCACGATCAATGCTGCTCCGAGTGTAAGCGCACTGATAATCGCTTCTTTATACTTTTTTATAAATGCTATCATGAGATTTCTTTTTTATTTCATAATAGCGTTTTAACTCTCCTTTAGATTGCAGATTTATGTAATTCTCATGTAGTATTTTGTTATATCTGATCGATCGAGATTCTTTTGTTCTCCTTAATTTCTTTAAAATGAGATGGGGATAGCCCGGTTTCAGCTTTGAACTGGCGGGAAAAATGCTGCTGACTGCTGTAGCCTAATTCATAGGCAATCTCTGTCAGATTATGCTCTCCATATACAATAAGCTCTTTTGCCCGCTCAATTTTTTGAAGGATATAATACCGTTCAATAGACTTTCCTTCTACATTTGAGAACAACCGGCTCAAATATTGGTAGTCCTTACTCTGGCTTTTTGCAAGATAGTCTGAAAGTTTTCCTGAAAGCTCCTTATTAGTTCGAACAAGTTGGATAATGAGTTGTTTGATCTGTTCAACCGTCTTACTTCCCTGATTATTAATGATCTCAAATCCGTTTTTCTGTACTACTTTGATCAGCCTTCGGTATTCTTCATCAGAGATGGGTTCGTTAAGAGTTAGTTCCCCCAATTCAATATGCTTCACTGCAAAATCTGCCTCGGAAAGTTTCTCTTCCAAAACTTCTGCACAGTGACTGCACACCATATTTTTTATATGAAAGTGTTCCTGATTTTTCATGATAGTACTATTAATGGCCGTGTGAGGTGTTAGATTTTTTCATCTCAGAAATCAGATAATAGGCATTATTCATAGTCACCTGTGCATCCTCTGGTAAAGCTCTCAACAACTTAACTTCTACCCAACTTCCCTGCTGTGTTCCCGTAATTATTTCTTCCGGGGTAAACTCCCATTCCGTTCTACCATTTTCAATACGCTGAACTGCTAAAAACATAAATGATTTCCCATCATCGTTCACAATAGCTTCTTCTGGTAGCGCCCAAACCCTATCGGAAGAAGTCTGAATACTTCCATTGATATACATTCCCGGAATAAGATATTCTTCTGGATCATCAATTTCAGCGTGTACATGAACTGCCTTGGGAGCCTGCTCAAACTTCTTACCTACAGAATAAATAGAAGCTGTTAACTCCTCATCTGGTGCTGATTCTACAGTAAATGAAATCTGTTGTCCTTTCTGAACTTTGTGAACATCCTTTTCATAGACCATAAAATCTGCATGTATATGTTCATTATTGATGACTTCAAATAATGGAGTTTGAGGGTCGACAAACTGTCCAAGCTGAATTCCTACATCCTCAATATATCCTTCAATGGGAGATACAACAGGGATTCTTTCGTAGATCGTACCATTCCGGATTTCCTCAGCTTTCAAATTTAACTGCCTTAAACGAGCCTCATACCCCTGAACTTCCGCCCTGACTGCTTCATATTCAGCTTCCGTTTGCTGGAACTGCTGCCCCGACCCTATTTTCTTCGTATAATCTTTGTTGCCGTTGGTACTCTCTGTCTAAATAATTCATTTGTCTCCAGCTCCGCACATATTCTGTTTGCACCTGAATAAGATTAGGGTGAGAGAGATAGGCAAGAGTTTGGTTCTTGGTTACGAAATCTCCTTCAATTACCTCAATGGAAACTATATTGGCTCCTAATACAGAAGTTACGGTCGCCTCATGTTGCGGGGGGACTTCTAACTGACCGTTTACTCTCACCGTATTTGACAACGTCCTTTTTTGAAGCGAATCTAATTCGATACCAAGAGCGTTAAATTTTAATTCCGAAAGATGTATGGTTGGTATTTCATCGGCTAAATTCTCGGAGATATTTTCAGTAGGAACGCCTGATGGTTCCTCTGTTTCTCCTTGTGAACAAGCTCCGGTTAAGAGAAACACCATGCTAAAAAGTACAATATAAAAGTGCCCTGTTTTCATAATAATTATTCCTGATAAATTAATTTCTTGTTGTTTGTGAGTAGTATTGGAGGATGTAGCGGCTATCCAATAAGTCGCCGAAGGCATCCCAGGCTTTTAGCTCAATATTGAGAGCGTCTCTTAGGTTTTGCAAAAACATAACATAGTCGATTGCTCCTTCCTGGTAAGCGGTAATAGCTGCGCTTTGTTGTTCCTCTGCCAGAGGCAGGGCCTCTTCTTTGTAATACTCCCAGGAGTTACTCCATTTTATATACTTCTCTTTTGCCTGCGAGTACATGCTCCGAAAAATTCTTTCTGCTTCTTCAAACTGATTTCGAGTTATCTGTGTTTGAATTTGTGCCGATTGAGATTTTCCAAGCTGTGACCAAAAAAGCAGTGGTACACGTATGCCAATTTCATAACTGTAAAACCCGGTTTGTCCTGCAATCTCCTGGGCGGAATACCTTGCTTCAAAACGAGGAAGAAATGCGCTTCTGGCTCTCCTCGATTCCGCTTCGGCTACCCCGATGTTTTGCTCCGCTTTCATCAAAAAGGGGTGCGTTCCAGAACTATCGAATAGGCTTACGGGTATATCAAGCAGTTCTCTGCTCAGCGCCTCCGTTGTGTAAAGCGAATGTCCATCAAACCATTGATTGAATTCTGATACCGCCGATCGATAATTCTGCCGGGCTTGGTCGGTTTGGATTTTCAGATCATTTGCCTGATTTACCATAGACAAATACTCCAATTTTGAACTGGCTTCTGTTTCCAAACGGAGTTCTGCGGCTCTTTTGATTTCCGAATACTGAGCATTTAGCTCATCCAACAACTCAAATTTTTGCAAAGCTGTATATACCTCTGCCCAGCTTCGTTGAACCTGAAGCTGGATTTGAGCTTTAGTAAGCTCCAGATTATCCTCAGCTAATTGCTGCCTGGCCCTTTGCAGGTTTACCCGGGAAGGAATTCCGAAGACATCGAATTCCTGTGAGATGCCAAACTTTGTATTTATTCCATCAGAACCATTTCCCACTTCTTCTTTTCCAGTAAAGAACCCAGTCTCACCAAATTCCCAAGCTGTTTTTTTAAGCACCTGTTCATTTTCAACCCTGAGTTCAGAAGCTCTAATCGCAGGATAATTATCCAATGCTTTTTGAACTGCTTGTTCTACCGTCAAAGGGTAAAGGACGTTGGCTTCAATGTTCTGCGCCTTTAGGTTACCTGCGAATAAGATACTGACCCCGAAAATCAGCAATACTGTACTCACAGTAACAGATTTTGCCTTTCTTCGTTTCTTCTTCCATTGTTCAACCATCGCGTATAAAACGGGAAGGACCACTAATGAAAGAAGCGTGGCTGTAATAAGTCCACCAATTACCACGGTTGCAAGAGGCCGTTGAACTTCAGCTCCGGCAGATGATGAAAATGCCATAGGTGTAAAGCCCATAATAGCAGCAGTAGCCGTAAGCAAAATAGGCCTTAATCGTTCTTTAGTTCCAATCAGAATACGCTCTTTCAGATCGCTTATCCCTTCTTCCTCAAGAGAGTTTAGCCGGCTGATTAATACCAAGCCGTTTAGAACTGCCACTCCAAATAATACAATGAAACCTACTCCAGCTGAGATACTAAAGGACATTCCCCGGAGGGCAAGAAAGTAAACCCCTCCAATCGCTGCCAGAGGTATAGCGAGATAAATCATTGCCGACTGGATGAAAGAATTCAAGGCAAAATATAGCAGCACAAAAATCAGGAAGAGGGCGATGGGTACAACAATCGAAAGTCGACTTTTTGCTCGCTGAAGGTTTTCAAATTCTCCACCATAAGTTATGTAATAACCCGGAGGCAGGGACAGTTCCGTATCCAATCTTTCCTGAATTTCTGAGACCAATGATTCCACATCGCGACCACGGGCATTAACCCCAACATAGGTTCTCCGGAATGTATTCTCTCGGGATATCTGCATAGGCCCCGGTTGATAACTGATCTCAGCAACCTCTTTTATAGGCACCTGTGTACCGTTATTAAGGTCTATGTAGAGATTTTGAAGGTCTTCTATGCCGGTTCGGAAAGACTCATCAAAACGAACCACCAAATCGAAGCGTTTTTCCCCTTCAAACACTACTCCGGCGACCCCACCTGCAAAAGCGGTACTTACATACTCGTTCAACTTTTGAATGGTTAGTCCATACTGAGCTACTTTGTCGCGGTTATATCGAACGGTCATCTGGGGCAGCCCGGTTATCCTTTCAGGACTTACATCTCCAACACCCGGAACCGTTTGAATGATTGAAGCCATTTCGTCCACTTTTTGGGAAAGTATGTTTAAATCTTCCCCATACAGTTTTACCGCAATGTCTTCTCTCACTCCTTCCAGTAATTCATTAAATCGAAGCTCGACAGGTTGAGTAAAAACCAGATTCACCCCGACAAGAGACTCATCAAGTGTAGTTTTGATTTGTTCGATAAGTTCATCTTTGGAGCTGGCCGATACCCAACTGCTTTTATCCTTATTCAGAATTATATACATGTCGGCAATATCCATCGGCATGGGGTCAGTTGGTATATCGGCAACCCCTATACGGGCCGTTACTGTTTCTACTTCAGGAAACTCATTAAGAAGTATCCGCTCAATGTTCTTGGATACTTCAATAGATTCCGTTAGACCGCTTCCTGGTCTTATGAGAGCCTGCATAGCAATATCCCCTTCATCAAGCTGTGGAATAAATTCCCCGCCCATCCTTGAAAAAGTAAACAGAGCTCCACCAAAAAGGACTACAGCAAAACCGAGTACAATGGCCTTCCGATTAAGTGATTGAATAATCACAGGCCGATACACCCTTTGAATCCTTGAAATAAGGGCATTACTTATGCTGTCTAATTTATACTCTATACGGGCAAACCAATTTGACCGGTTGGTGGTTGGGCGCATAACAAGCGCAGAAATCATCGGTACATAGGTCAGGCAAAGAATGATCGCCCCCAGCACCGCAAACCCGAAAGTAAATGCCATTGGGCGAAACATCTTTCCTTCTACCCCTTCGAGAAAAAGAATGGGGGTAAAAACGATGAGAATGATCAGCTGCCCGAAGAAAGCAGCGTTCATCATAGTGCTGCTCGCTTTCCGGGATATTTCATCCATCTGCGCCTGATTGAATTTGGACTTCCCGGATTTTACCTTTTTTTCGATTTCATGAACTACTCCTTCCACAATAATTACGGCTCCGTCCACAATAATACCGAAGTCGATGGCTCCGAGGCTCATCAGGTTCGCCCATACCCCGGTGGCTTTCATCAAAATAAAAGCGAATAGCAATGACAAGGGAATCAAAGACGCCGTTATTAATCCTCCTCTAAGACTACCGAGGAGTAGCACCAATACGAATACGACAATCAATGCTCCCTCTATCAGGTTTTTAGAAACAGTGCTTGTAGTTCGTCCAATCAATGCACTTCGGTCGATAATTGGTTCGATTTGCAAGCCTTCGGGCAGAGTATTTTGAATCTCGACTATTCGATCCTGAACTCTCTTTACAGTTGCGTTAGGGTTAGAACCCTTCAGCATCATTATAATTCCACCAACAGCCTCTTCTTCATCCTGGGTAAAAGCTCCATAACGTGTTTGCGTACCAAAAGTAACATCAGCTGCCACATCATTAACTGTAATAGGCAAACCTCCCTCATTCTTAATCACAATAGTTCGTATGTCTTCCAAAGTGCGTATTAACCCTTCCCCTCGGATAAAATTAGCCATACGATTTTTTTCAATGTATGCGCCGCCAGTATTTGTGTTACTCTTTGAAAGAGCTTCATACACTTCCGAGATCGTAATACCCATTGCATTGAGTTTTTCTGGATTGAGTGAGACTTCGTACTGCTTAATGCCTCCCCCAAATGAGTTTACCTCTACGACTCCTTCCAGCATCACCATTTGTCTTTTTATGATCCAGTCTTGTATAGTTCGTAGTTCGTTCGGGGTATATTCTGATTCGAATTCCGGATCAACTTTGATGGAGTACTCATAAATCTGTCCCAACCCACTGGAAATAGGTCCCATTTCGGGACTTCCAAACTTGTTAGGAATAGTTTCTCCCAGTTCATTTAGTTTTTCCTGCACAAGTTGTCTTGGCAGATAGGTTCCCATATCATCGTCAAACACAATAGTAACTACGGAAAGGCCAAAACGGGAGATAGAACGTATCTCGGTAACTCCCGGTAGATTTCCCATTGCAAGCTCAACGGGATATGTCACAAATTGCTCGATATCTTCCGTACCTAAATTTTCAGATACCGTAATTACCTGAACCTGGTTATTCGTTATATCGGGTACAGAACCGAGGTTAATGGTCAGCATAGAATAAATGCCAACTCCAATTAAGGTCAGGATAAACAAGCTGATGAAAAACTTGCTCCTAATAGAGAATGAAATAATCTTATCAATCATATAGAGTAGTACTTCTTTTACAAAGCTTTCTGTTCAATACCATGCGGTAACAGCCACAAAGAAATCAGATGGCCTTGTTAGGTTTTTAAATGGGCATCAGGACGATGCTTGTTAGCTCGAAGAAAAGAGAGCGAGCTAATTCCGTAGTACTACTGTTTTTAAAGAAAGGGCAGATTGATATTCTGCATTGGAAGGTGTAAAGGAATGGATTTGATTTAATGCTGACTTTGGGAGAAAAGCATCAATGCGTTTGTTTTCAAATGCTAAAAAGTCTAAGGCTGAATCCTGATCAAACCTATTGGTGCGGGTATCTTTAATACACGTTTCAGAAAGCTCGACGTCTCTATGACTTTCCGGTGATGCATGATACTCCGCTCCTTCGTGTTGATGATGGTCATTATCATGGACTTTTTGTTCACTCTTAAATCCAAAGATAAAATCTGATTTCGATTCAATATTAATATCACCATCAGACTCAAAGCAGTAAACCAAAGATTCAGAAAAACCATGCACACTTAATGTGTGCCACCCAATCCCCAACAGCAATAGTGTGGATACGACCTTTTTCGTTATTTGAATCCTTTTTGAATACATCAGTTGTAAATCTAAAATAAGGATACCAATAAACGGATTGCAAACCTTACACTTTCATGTATAAAGTTTGCCGAATTATGTTTTAGGAACCACATTATTGATCCATCCTAAAAAGCTAATTTAGGATTAGATTTCATTAGGTCATCAAAAAAATTATTTCGTATCTTTGGAGTCTTCTCAGGATTTGGCCTGGGTATTGATATATTGAATTCGGTTTTCCCATTTCTCCCCCTGTTCCCACCCAGTGGGTACATTTGTGGGTACAAAATTTAGAAAATCGAAAAAAAGCACATGCACCCGTAGCTCAACTGGATAGAGTACCTGACTACGAATCAGGCGGTTACAAGTTCGAATCTTGTCGGGTGTACATGTCATTAAAAGCCTCTTAGTTTACTAAGGGGCTTTTTTAGTAATACTCTTTGATATATGCATACGCCCGATCAAACAAATCCTGATCTTTGTGGAGTTTGTATTTGAGGAGAGATTTGCGAAGAGACTGTTGAACTTCTCTTTCTCCTGAGGATGTAGTTTGCCATCCTGGGAAGCGTACTAACCGAACGATAGAATCAATGTCACTTACAATGCGCTCAACTACAACTGGAGTCTGATCAGTTTTAAGTTCTAAAAACAATTCAGTGAGTGCAGCTTTTGGAGATTTCTTTTCTACTTCTCGTTGAAATTCCTTTTCAGCCTGAACCGTATCCCTTGCAATCTTACAGAGTTCCTTAATGAATTCGATAGAACTTATTAATCCTTTTTCCGCTTTATCCCGAAGCTCTTCTAATCGTTCACTAAGTTTTTTGAATCTTGGATCACCTGCACTCTTTTTGAACCTCTTTATGAGTACGATCTCCAGCTTTTTCGCTTTCTTGGGATCGGGATTATTGAAAATATCATCGATCACATCAGCATCCAAAACATATTCCTCTAACTGATGCACATCTCCAACATGTACATTTTCATGAATCAGTTTTGTGGTTTGAGCTCCTAGTGTAATCCAAAGAAGTTTGCCAATGTTATCTGAAGCTGGTTTTACAGATTCAAAGACTTGTGACAGCCATTTATAATCTTTTTGGTATAAATCCAGAATTCTATCTGGAGAAAGAGACTCCCAAATCTTTGATAATCGCTTATAATCCTGAGCAAATTTGTCTTTTTTATCATCCGTATTAATTGCCTGCTGAGCTGCTTCCAGACCTTCAAATCCTTTCAATTCCCTGTCAACTCCTGAAAAATGAGAAAGTGCTTTTTCCATGGCTTTTGGAAGTTCATCTCTAAGAGCCGATAGATTTGTAATTACTTTTTTCAGACTCACCTCATCAAACTCTAAAGCCTGAGCGGCATCATCAAAGATTCCAAAGTAATCAACTACCCGACCAAAGTGTTTATTGGGGAATAATCGATTCGTTCTACAAATAGCTTGTAACAAGGTATGATCCTTCATGGATTTGTCCAGATACATGGTTTGAAGGATTGGAGCATCGAAGCCAGTAAGTAGCTTAGCAGTTACGATAATAAACTTTAAATCTGAATCCGGATCGTTAAATTCATCAACAATTCTATCTTGTTGGGCTTTATCTATTCCCCACTTTTGTTTGAATTCTAGTACATCATTGGCTGAAGTGGATATCACTACTTTGGAAGCTTTTTCAGGGAAATGTTTATCTAACTCTTCCTTGTATTGAACACACGCATGACGATCTGGAGTAACTACCATTGCCTTGAATCCATGCGGCCCCACCTTGTCTCTGAAATGAGTTGTAATATCTTCTGCTATCTTTGAAACTCTTTCCGGAGATTTCAAGAAAGCCGCCATCTTCGCCGACTTCTTGTTTAACGTATCTGCTTCTTCATCAGTTAAAGCAGCACTTTCTCTGAATTCATCAAAAGCCTTATCCAAAGATTCTTTATCGACATGTACATCTACTAGCCTTGGTTCAAAATGCAGAGGAAGGGTAGCATCATCCCGAATCGAATCCTGAAAGGTGTATCTGGATAAGTACCCACTTTCATCTTCATCTGCTCCGAAGGCCCAGAAAGTATTTTTGTCTGCTTTGTTTACAGGTGTACCTGTTAAACCAAATAAGAATGCATTTGGTAATGCTGCCCTCATAGTTCTACCTAAATCCCCTTCCTGGGTTCGATGTGCTTCATCTACTAGTACAATGATATTATCCCGGGTATTCATATTCGGTGTGGCATCCCGGAATTTGAAGATGGTTGTTACAATGATTTTGCGGATATCCTTATCTAACAGATCATGTAATTCTTTGATACTATCGGTAGTGAC
Organism: Balneola sp.; assembly: GCA_048058975.1. Taxonomy (GTDB): domain Bacteria; phylum Bacteroidota; class Rhodothermia; order Balneolales; family Balneolaceae; genus RHLJ01. The sequence continues at coordinate 208,165 of JBLLNP010000001.1, read as the reverse complement.
TACATTGGCAATATCTACAGCATTAAAAGTACCTGATATCTGGGTGTCCAAGTCTGTTCGGTCCACAAGAATTATAACCGTTGGGCTTTTCAGTTCCTGAGACCTTCTCAGCTTCTGTGCAGCAAACACCATTAACAAAGACTTTCCTGAACCCTGAAAATGCCAGATCAGCCCTTTTTTAATCTGACCTGTTTCCACTCTCTCAACAATTTTATTTGCCCCTTCATACTGCTGATAGCGACTGATAATTTTCAGCCGTCGCTTTTGTTTGTTGGTAGTGAACAGCGAGAAATTCTTTAAAATATCGAGCAAAATTTCCGGACTTAGCAAACTCTCTAATTCATCCCCTACTTGTGATAACCCTAAGCTTTTTGCCAAACTTTCTGTCTCTAGTCTCCATGGTGACCAATAATCCAATGGCGTTCTTATGGCTCCATAATAGAGTTCTTTCCCTTCGGTGGCGAATGAGAGGATATTTGGCACAAATAATTGTGGGACCGAATCCTCATAAATGGAGTGAATTTCATGTGCTCCATCCAGCCAGCTTACAGAAGGGCGAATGGGTGTTTTTGCTTCACCAACCACTACAGGAATTCCATTGATCAGCATACATATATCCGGGATCTTAGTTTCCCGATGATGTACCCGGTATTGGTTCGTAATGGTATAGTCATTATTCCGAATGTTATCGAAATCAATTAATCGAACTGGTACATGGCGATTACTCTCACCAAAAGGCATGGTTTTATCTCCACGTAACCATTCATGGAATTCCTCATTGGCTCGTACCAGACCAATTTGATTTACTGATAATAGAATTGCCCGGAGCTTATAAATAACTTCATCGGCAAAATTAGGATTGGCATTGATTTCAGGGTTCAACTTTATCAAAGCATCTCTTAACTTTGCTTCTACCAGTACTTCGTTTACTCCACGTTCTAAAGAATCTGATGGCCGGTATGTCCAGGTCCCTTGTCTCTGAATAGGGTCTTCATGACTCCCATCCACGTTGAGGTTTACGCCTCCCAGTTTGTGGATAATAAAATATTCTACACTATTGAGTTCGTTGAAAGCCATCGTACTTGTTTGCTGGAAATTTTTTAAAGATAAGCTTTTAGCTTAATTCGCAAACTGGAATTCCCCGTTCGAATGCTGACTGAGCTGTTCCCTTGCAATTTCTACATAACGCCGCTCAAACAAATCTCCTTTTCGATCACTCCACGAGTTCAGCTCTTTGATAATCTGATCAATATCACCACTACCTTCTTTTTTTGCGATGAAATCTACCGAAGACAGCAGTTCTAGAGAAAAAGCAGATTCAAATCCCTTTACCAACTCCAGCACTTTTTCCAGTCGCTTTCTTTTTTCTGCAGGCAGCCGGTTTTGTATATACTCTTTTACTTCTTCAAACTTTTCGTAATTGAGTTCGAACACTTCAAAAGGTTTAATTTCATTTTGCTCCATTCCTTTCAGGTAAGTGCCATTCAGATATAACAGAACATGATTTAACTGAACTGAATACGGACCATAGTGATGCGGCTCAAATTTTAACCTGAGCTCCTCCCCGCTTCTCTGCAAGAAATACGCGAGCTTGTTCGCAACAAGCAGGGTGCTTTGATCTCCCGTTTTTTCATATTCAAACATTAGATATAGCAGCATAGCCCGAGCGTCCGTAAGCTTTACTTCTTTGGGTTTATTTTCCTTTTGAAGAACCTGCTTAATTTTATCATTTGGGGTATATAAATAGATATCCGCTTCTACATTCTTTAACCCTTCTGTAATTAAGCTTTTCACTTTTTCCCAATCCAGTCCGCCATTGCCACAACCTAACGGTGGAATAGCCACGCTTTTAATCTGGTGTTTTTGAATAGCATCCTTTAATGCAATCAACCCAGAAGAGATATACTCATATTTTGAGGGGGAACGCCAGTGTTTTTTGGTGGGAAAGTTGATGATGGTTTTACTGTGAAGTAAATCACCGTCATGCACTACCAGTACCTGTCCTACATCAAAGGTACCATCATCACAGGCTTTTTTGTACACTTTGTAATTGTTCGGAAAACGATTCTTAAACTGGAGCGCAATGCCTTTCCCCATCACACCTACGGTGTTCACAGTGTTGACCAATGCCTCAGCAGGAGAGTCCAGTAAGTTACCAGTAATAAGTCGCACCATGGCTAATAATACAATTCTAGTTTATCATCGACAACAACAGGTATTTGTAACCTGTGTTGCGCAATCATCGCTTCGATCTGTGTTTTACGTGCAGTAGTTTTTACCACTATCTGTTCTATACAGGTAACTGGCATCTCATTTCGGATGAGAAACTCAGCTTGTTTCAAATCCTGTTTGTCGGGTTTTTGATCTGTGTTCCTCCACATCTTTGCCAGAATAATATCCCAATCCAGATTTTCAAAATCGTCTATATCACTATAAAACTGAGCAAATTTTAACTTGGCGTTTCGGTCGCTGAATACAAATTCCAAGCCTTCCTGTTCTACCCTATCTACACTACTTATCATATAAACGATATCTTCTTGTTTTCTTTGATGAACTCCTGAATATCCATTCATGATCAAATATAGCATGGGGCTATGCCCGGCAAAATAAAACGGAACATATTCACCAAGGTTTCCCGCACCGGCTATAGGAATTGGATGTACATGTCGGTCTGCAATCAATTGGGTGTGGCCAATATTAATATAATCAGGGTCTGCATTGGCATGTCCCCTGCAGCACAAACCATATTCCAAAATATGTTCCACATTTTCCCAGTGGACCATCCGGTATATTTGTATGGGATTTGGAACGGGCATTTATGGCTTATTTTTTAGTTAAAAGTACACCTCTTTATTATAGGCATACTCTGCTTTTACAAGCTCCCAATTAGCCTGATAGTTCATTGAACTATGAAATATCCTTTTCTGGGATTCATCCAGCTGCACAATATAAGCGTCTCGTTCCTTTTTCGCCTTGATGTTCTGTGGATTATCCGTGACTGAAATCACGAGTTCTACACCTTCTTTAGTTGTGCCTTCGAATACCTGATCTTTGAATGAATACTCTTTGAACACATAAGTGTTCGGATGTTCATCATCGAAACCCTTAGGAGAAGAGTTATATTCTGATCGCATTGGAAAAACCGTCATAATCAAATCTTTGCAAACCGGCTGGAAATTGTAAATACAAGAAAGCAGAAATGGATGTCCTTGTCCTTCCAGTTTTAGCACATACTTATTCAGACAATACAGTTCTTTTGAAATGAGTTCTGTTTGCTGATTATAAAACTCCAGCTCTTGCTTACTCAGAAATAAATGATTCAGCGTATTTACAATATGCTTGATAAACTGATCAGACCCATTAGGGCCCATAAACCCGTGCCGGTTTGAATGTGCAAAATTATTTCTGTTCTTTCTGATTTTATGAAACGTTTCCTGCATTGGTTTAAACCAATGGGTAGTACATAACTGTTCTATAAGTTGATACAGGGATAAGTCTTTCGGCTTTCCATTCTTTTTAACCTCCTTAAGTGATACTCCTAATGATACCGAACACTGTTTAATAGCCATTTCAAAAGTAAGCAGGCATTTTCTTAACGCCTCATCATACATGGGCCAGTAGTAGTAGGCATGGGCCATTAAGTACTCCACGGTGGCGAATTCCTTTACCACATCTTCTGGTACTCCTTTATGGAAATAGCCTTTTATGACCGCATGTTTTTCATGGAGTTCTTCGCTGGTTATCCCATACATCGTCCAGCGGTCATCCGGTTGAAAGTACTCCTCCCCCATCTTAAAAGATTTGGTTGATGAGGGATTTTTGAAAAAAAAACATGTACTTAATTGATCCTTCCGCTTTCAACTCTACACTCTCTATATAATTAATCTTATTCATGATAGATTCTTGCTTCTCAATTGGAGGAACTGGAATTGGCATTGATTTTAAATTCTGAGCATTAATATTACTCTGACTAACTCCTGGTGTTCTATAGTTCCTAATTCGAGACATTCCTATTTCAGAATTCATATAGAAATTCAAGAAAGCTGAGTCTAACTTTTCCTTCTCAGTCTGAAGTCTAATTAAATATGATGCGAAACTAATCCTTTTATCGTTTTCATAAATACCTGTTTTACCCACCAATTCGAAGCTGTTAGTCCTATTAAATAAAACATCCCCAGATTCAAGGTAGAATTTATCGAGCTCTCCATCTTCAGGATTGTAGTACTTCAAATCTGCTAAATCTACTTTCCCATCAATCAAGTTATTCATCCTGAGTATTGGCACATCACCCTCATCTGATAGTGATTTAGATATACCATATTGAACTGCCTTTAAATACCTGCCAACTTTTTCTATTTCATAACGCGGCTTTAAATCATTAAAGAAAAACTCCTTTAACTCATAATTGCTATAAAGCTCACTTTTAAAAAAAGATTTTTTGTAAGTAATACACATTTTGAAGAGGTTTTTATTCCTCTCAACTACCTCATCCATTGCCCAAAGGAGTTCAGCGAGTTCGGCTTGTTGGTCTTTGGGGGGGAGTAGGAATTCCTGACTCTTTAAGGTTCCCCAGTTTATGGTTGGAGACAATGAACCTACAGAGATATCGACCGCCCGATGCATAAACTGATCGCTATGCATAAAGAAAGGAAACAACTTGGGATCAATCACTTCCGGTTTTGCCCGAAGTACCAACGCATGAGCTGAACAAAATCCATCCCATTCGGCAATTGCTGCTTTTCTCTGATACGCTCTTCTCCTACCAAAAATAATATCTCCCGGATAGAAACGGAGTTTCTGTCCATTAACATCATCACTGGTTCCATGTCTCCGAATATGGAGATCTTCACCATCAATATGCTCTAATCCAACATAGATATCTAACTCGGTGTCGTTTGGATCCACTCGTTCAGAAATATTCTCAGCAATCTCATCAAACCGATAGCTTTTCCAATCAGACTTATCCAGGTTTTTTAAATCAATGGAGAGTTCTTCCGTCATGCATCCTCCAACATATCAAATAATTCCTGCATGCTGTCCTTTAGGGTATCAGAACTCGTCTCCCATTGAGAAATGGCCTCATCTAAAGTCAGGTGATCGTTTTGGTCCACATTACTTACATAAAGAGATACATTAAGACTGCTTCTTTTTGAAATTACTTCCTCCGTATCAACAACTTTAGCAAATCCATCCTCATTTTTAAATCCCATGTAAGCTTCAAATATCCGGGAAATATGCTTCTCTTCAAGAAAAGCCATCGTCTTCTCTTGTTTTACTTCCTCTACTGCATTTATTATGAGGGTTTTTCCCCGTTTCTCTTTGGGTTTGTTGTTGTTCGTAATTAATAAACATGCTTCCATGGGAGAGTTATAAAACAGGTTTGGTCCCAAGCCAATCACACATTCTACAATATCTTCCTCTATCATTGCCTTTCGCATAGCTGCTTCCGAGTCTCTGAATAAGATACCATGGGGCCACAAGGAAATGGAACGCCCGGTATTAGTATCCAGACTTTTCTGGATGTGCTGCTGGAAGGCATAATCCGCACAGCCCTGAGGTGGAGTTCCCCAGATATTCCGGCCAAAGGGATCATTGTCAAAACTTTTGCGATCCCAGCTTTTAATGGAGTACGGTGGGTTCGCCAGGATTACATCAAACTTCTTAAGCTCGTCATTTTCCAGAAAAGCGGGCTGGGCTAAGGTATCTCCCCGCACCACCTGGAACTCTTCAATCCCATGCATGAACATGTTCATTCGGGCAATAGCGGAGGTAATGAGATTTATTTCCTGTCCATATAGTTTTAAGGTCCGGTATTCTTTGCCTTCCTCTTTCAGGTGCAGCGCACAATTCAGCAATAAGCCCCCGGAACCACAAGTAGGATCGTACACACTTTCGCCGGGCTGAGGATCCATGATCTTTGTCATCAGCGTAACAACTGTTCGGTTGGTATAAAACTCCGCGGCTGTGTGACCACTATCATCGGCAAATTCTTTAATCAGGTATTCATAGGCATTCCCAAGCTGGTCGTTGGGTACATTGGCTAAACTCAGTGTGTGCTGGGAGAAATGTTCCATCAAATCATTCAGGATTCCATCCGAAAGCCGGTTTTTATTGGTCCAGCTGGCATCCCCAAAAATACCGTACAGGGTATCTGGATTCGCCTTTTCAATTTCCCGCATGGCATCCTGGATAGCCTTACCTACATTGGTAGTAATCTCCCGAACCTCCTTCCAGTGTGCTCCTTTGGGAATCTGAAACCGGTGGTTCTCTTCAAAAGCCGCGTATTCTAAATCACCATCACTCGCATCTAAAGCTTTTTCAAATTCCTCATCATACACATCACATATCCGCTTAAAGAAGAGCAGCGGAAAGATATACTGTTTATAATCTCCGGCATCAATGGTTCCACGTAATGCAGTAGCCGCGCCCCATAAATACTTTTCCAGTTCTTGTTGGGTCATGCTAACTCATTAAGCTTTTTATCAATAATAGATTCTAATTCCATAGAATCTCCAACTTTTTGATTCACAAAAATATATCGAAAACGGTTTTTGAATAAGTTTTCCAACTTGATCCCAGTAAATTGGCAAAGTTTTACCCGATTCTTTGGTGCTTTATTTTCTGGCCGTATTATTTGAATCAATAATACAAATTGTTCTGGATGATCTTCTAAATAGGGCCATAATTTTAAAACATTTGTATTTGGATGCTTTTGTCCTTTTTCAATTTCAATCAGAACTAAAACTTCATCATGGTAGCAATAGAAATCCACCTCTCCCCAACCTTCTAAACTATACTCTTTTCGTTCGAAGGTAAAAGGAAGCTTATTTATCAGCTCAATATTTTCGAGATTAACTTTTCTCAACGTCTTGTATCAATAGGTTTCTTGATCCTTTATTCTGTTTCACCTTCATTAGAAGAAGTTCTTAAGATAGTGTTGAACCATAAAATAGCAGCTTCCCCATCTTTGATAGCCACTTCTGTAGCTCCCCGACTATGTCGAATACTATTCCTTAACTCTCCCAATTGAGCAAAACGTGTTTGCAAATTACCTTTGCTCCCAAAAGTATCTTCGAAAAGAACCCAATTCGATTTAGTCGAAATCAATTCGAAATATTCCTGCAGATCAAAGAAATCCAATTTCCTTCTTAGTGCTAAGAATTGAGCTTTTTCTTCACCAGGGTTCTTACTTATCCATGACTTAATCTTACCCTCTGCTTTTACTTTGATATGATCGGGGACCAACTCCTGGTAAGAATCCAGTTCGGCTGCTTCATCTAGTTTATTGCTAATCAAATCCCGCAGTGCTAATTCTATTAACTCAATTTTGTCATCATAATGTTCTAAATCATCAGGGATACCATTCTGATTGCCAACATTATAATAATCAGATAAAAACTCATTAATCCCTTTGCAAAGAAGCTCCCTCCTCTTTTCTAGAAAAAGCTCATAATTGTCTAAGGTGTATAGTGATTCATCGGTAGGAATAAACTGTTTACGTAACTGAGTCGCGTCAATGGTTGGCAGATACTCCCCTGGATCACTATCGAGTATTTTAATATTTGACTCCTGCGTAATAAAGGCAATGTTGGAAATTTCATTAATCATGGCTTTATGAACAGAATTTGAGCCGTTGTATTTCTGATACAAAAATGCCTTGGGGAATATGTGGTGTCTTTCCAGTTTATTGTTATAGCCTACACTATTTGAATATAAACTCAATGCAGGATTGGTCCAGTCCTTGGCGTCTTGTGATCTTATTGCTGAATAAAAGATATTGTAAATCCGACTACGTACTCCCTGCATGGCTAAGTCATCCGGCCGTAAATATAGATTGGCCCCCCTATACAGATACATTTCATTAATAAGAGCATCGAGTGTTCCCTTCTCTTTAATGAGGTTCATGTCTTTTTCCAGATAGGACTCTGAAGATCCACTAAATCGACCCCATAACAACGCCATGAACATCCAGTAAATGGCTTTATTTGCCTCTTCTTCGCTATTGAACTTCAGCTCTTTACTTGAGAGATAGAAAACCAAAACGTATAGCACATATACAGAACTAAAGTCATCAGTGGAATCGATGTATGCTTTATCTCTGAGCACATTAATTAGGTGGGGAAGTATTTTATTTAATTTTTTCCATGCTTCTTCGAATTCCTCCTTACTCACTTCACTAATATCGGATGTATACTTCCCTCGACCAGTTGTGAGAATATTTAGGCAACGGGTTAAAAACCGGAAACTCAGGTTATAATTGTATTTTTTATACTCCCCGATTGATTCACGGAACCGATCTTTTATCTCCGGCCAGTTACTGGTAATAATAGCAAGCGCCAAATCAGACTCATTTAAAGTGGTACCTGTTTTGTTTACCAGATTAAAGATCTCTACTACTTTTTCTAAATCAGTAATGGCTATTTCCTTGATGTAATATCCATAGTCGTTTATTGCACTGAGTTTATTAAGGGTCTCTATTTTATTGAGATAATAATTTCTGTCTTCCTCATCTAATGAGGATAATTTTGAAATAAAGTGATTAACCCCTCCGCTACTTAGAAATTCAGATACATTAATCCAATCTGGTTTATTACTCATCTTCCTCTGCATGTAATACTCAAACTCTTCGGAATCTAAATTGAAGTAAAGGTCCGTTCGTAAAGATACTCCTTCATACCAATCAGGTGTTTGCCCTTTAAAAATGGTATAGATGGTGGTGAGTCTTTGCTGTCCATCCAAAATCAACTGGTGGAAAATGGAATTAGTCTCTTTTTGCTCTCCCCTAATTTTTGAAGGGTCTTTCGTTTTCCAAATAAGAAATGATCCAGAAGGATATCCTAAATACAAAGACCTAAAGAATTCTTTTACTTGAGTACTATTCCAGACATAGCCCCTCTGAAATTCCGGAATGGTGTATTCGTTATTATCTATTGAAGACAGAATCTCTGTGATTTTCTTTTCTATCGCCATATCAAATAAATTTGTTTAGAATTTTCTTAAACTTTTCTTCTGCTACCAGGCTTTCATTCCAGGCCTTTTTCAAATCCACCAAAGCCTCTTCAACCCTTGGTAAATCATCTTCAATGATCTTCTCTACATACAAAGGAATGTTCAGATTGAAATCGTTTTCTTTAATATCTTCAATAGTGGCTACCGAGACATAATTATCTACTTCGTTGTATTCGATATACCAATCATAGATTTGCTGCACGTGTTCTTTTTCCAGGAAATTCTGAGCTCTTCCTTCCCGTATCTGATCTGAAGCATCGATAAATAACACCCGGTCTTTCTGAGTGGCTTCCTTTTGTTTCTTAAATACCATGACGCAAGCAGCTAACTGGGTTCCATAAAAGATATTAGCTCCAAGACCAATTACCGCCTCCAACAAATCGGCTTCCAGTAATGCTTGTCTAATTCGCCCTTCCGCTCCTTTCCGAAACAATGCCCCATGTGGAAGTACGACCGCCATTCTACCATGTTCATTCATCGATTTAATCATGTGCTGAACCCAGGCCATATCCCCATTGCCTTTTGGAGGTACTCCAGCAAAATTTCTTCCGTAAGGATCGTTGGTCCAGTTATCCTGACCCCAGTCTTTCAAGGAGAATGGTGGATTCGCAATTACACAATCAAAGGTTTTTAACCCATCTGCTTCAAAAAATACCGGATTACGGAGCGTGTCTTCTCTGGCTATCTGAAAATCTTCGATGTCATGAAGAAACATATTCATCCTGGCAATGGAACTGGAAGTAAGGTTCTTTTCTTGTCCATAAAGTTTCAAGGTTCTGTAATCATCTCCTTGTTCTTTCAAGTGCTGTACCGATTCCAATAACATTCCTCCCGTACCACAAGCGGGATCGTAAATACTTTCTCCTTTCTTTGGATCCAATATTAAACCAAGCAAATGCACTACAGATCTTGGAGTGTAAAACTCCCCTGCTTTCTTGTTAGTTAAGTCTGCAAAATGTTTAATAAGATATTCATAGGCCTGCCCAAGCATATCCGGATCTACTAACTCATTGGATAAGGTGTACTGAGAAAAATGTTCTATCAAATCATTAAGTAATCGATCTGAAAGTTTATTTTTATTACTCCACTGCGCATCCCCAAATATCCCATACAAAAATTCCTGATTGGATTGCTCTATACCTCGTAATGCCTGTTCAATAGCCTGACCAACATTCTCCGTCTTCTCACGAACATCACTCCAATGGCAACCTTCTGGTATTGAAAATCTGTGAAACTCTGGAAGGGATGCATATTCCTCATCTCCACCCGATTCCTCCAGCGCCGATTGAAACTCTTCATCATATACATCCGAAATCCGTTTGAAAAATAACAACGGGAAGATATATACCTTAAAGTCGGAGGCATCTACCGGTCCCTTTAAAATCCAAGCAGCCTTTGATAAGTATTGTTCTAATTGTGAGAGAGTTAATTTCATTTATGAAGTAAGTATATTCTGGCTTTTTTGGTGCATCAATCCTAACAAAAACAAGTATCAACTACAATCGATAAATCTGATTCAGCAGAAGTTTTATTTCATCTTTAACTTTTCTCTGAAATTTTATTTCCAGGCTTTCCTTATACTCAGCAAAAATATAACGAGATGTACACCCCCTCCTCATTTAAAGAAGAAAACCCGGATGAGCTTTTTGAGTTGATCGAGAAGTACAATTTCGGGGTTTTGTTTAGTCAGCACGGCGAAGCGCCAGAGGCAACGCATCTTCCTTTTCTGGTGAATAAAAATGTTGGGGAACACGGAACTTTGATTGCCCATTTTGCAAAAGCAAATAAGCACTGGAAGTCATTAGATGAATCAAAGGAGGTATTGGTTGTTTTTCAGGGACCTCACACCTATATCACTCCATCATGGTATAAAAACAAGGAAACCGTTCCAACCTGGAATTATGCAACCGTACATGTGTATGGTAAACCCAAAGTGATTCACGAACTGGATGAATTACGGGAAATGGTGACTCATTTAACTCATTTTCATGAAGCTCAGGTGGAGTCGGATTGGTCGCTTGAAGAATCAAAAAGCAGTTTTGAAAAAAACCTGAAGGGTATCACCGGTTTAGTTGTTGAGATTACCCGAATGGAAGGGAAATTCAAGTTCAACCAGAATAAAAGTGAAGACGATCAGCGGGGTGTGATTAGTAATTTGGAAAACTTGGGCGAAACAGAAGTGAGTAAAATCATGAAGGAAAACCTGAATAAGGAAAAATAACTTGCGTTTTCCTTAGGAGATTTCTGATCTCTCCATAACCATATCAGTGGAAGTTCTCCTGCTTTTAATCAACTTAAAAATACCCAGTACCATCAAAGACCAAATAACTAAAATCACTTCCAGAACTAAAATATAAGTAGGCCATGGTGGGAGAATACTAAAGAACGTAGTGCCCGGTGGCTTACCCATCACATACAAATAATTGCTGCCAAGCAGCAGGTTCATTCCGTAGATAAACACCGCTGCCACATTCAGCCAAATAATGGTTCTAGCCACATCTTTCAGCTCCAGTTCCCATTTCCAAGTAATGGCGGGATAGAGAGCAAGTAATACAAGTCCCATGTGAACCATCCAATACCTGATTGCATCGTAATGAAAGAGGGAATACTCTACTGAGGGAGTAAAATTAGCCTGACTTACTCCAAGTATAATCCAGAAAAAAACCGTTGCCCACAGAACTCTGTTTTTCGTGTAATACACTGCCACCATTATAAAAGGAAGGAAATTGCACATGTGCAGTGGAATATCCTTGGTTACATCAAAGGTTCCGGTATAAGAGTTTAGTGGGATTTTGGCTAGCTGAGCAATAGAAAGTGCTATTGAAATTCCAAGTAATGTCTTTCGCTGACTTTCTGCAGAACTAGTACCCATGAACCGGATAAACCAGATCATAAATGCTAAAAAGCCAAAAAGTAACGACAGATGCTCTGCTGAATAGGGTATAAAGGTATGAGTAGTATCAAAAAAAGAGTTCAATGCTTCTTAATCGGTTTACAAATTAGCCAAAGATGAGAGCTTAAATTAAGCGTTAATTTAAAAATCGCCGAGCTGGTAGTAAATGCGAACTACAATCCTCCGGTTAAGCGCCCGGTTTTCAACTATATCCCGTCCTTGTGCATCCTGGTGAGGTACCACCGGTTTTGTATCAGCATATCCTGAAGCTTTAAGGCGCTCACCTTCTATTCCTTCTTCAATAAAGTATTTTACTACTCCTGACGCACGAGCTACCGAAAGTTCCCAGTTTGAAGGAAATACCGGGGTGCTAATAGGCACATTATCGGTATGACCTTCCACGTCCACATTGAATTTATAAAAATCCAAAGCGTTCATGGCTTGCGTTACTTTATCGATAATTTGCTCTCCGGTAGGTAACAGATCGGCTTCACCCGAGCCATAAAACGAACTACTGTTGAAGAATAGCTTAATTCCATCTCTATCCAGTGTGATATCCACCAACCCTTGTTGTTTTTCTACTACGAGAAGAGAATCCAAATCCTGCTTCACTTCGGCTAATGGGGTACGCACGTTTTCTTCTTTACTGATTTCAGAACGGAGACCCTGCTTCATTTGCTCCCATAGATTCAAATCCACGTAAGAAACCGCAATCAACATGGCAAAGAAAGCTAACAAAAGCGTGATCATGTCACTATAGGTGAGCAACCATTCCTGGTCTTCAGTATGCTCTTCCTGATCGCGAAGTGTAGATATGTTTTTTCGGGATAGCATAAGAACAGATGCTAATTACCGTCCTTATTCTTTTTGAAATCTCTTTGCAGATACGTACTTAGTTTATCCTGAATATAGAAGGATGATTTCTTGTCGTTTATCATCAATATACCTTCCAGAATAAAGTACTCCCTGAACTTATTTAGCTGGGCAATGTTTTTTAGTTTTTCAGCTATGGGGTAAAAAATGAAACGAGCCATAGAAATCCCATACAGTGTTGTAATCAAAGCGGCCGCGAGTCCGGGACCCATCCCGGATGGATTTTCGAGTTGGCCAAGCATCACAATCAATCCAAAGAGGGTTCCGAACATACCGAAAGAAGGAGCAGCTCCACCCATTGCTCGAAGTACGTCAACTACAACCAGCTTCCTGAAATATTGTTCTTCTACATGGTTTGCCCCAAAATCGTGAATGTCTTCACTGGTATAATTGGTACTTAATAAAGAAAACAGATACCCGGAAACTTCTTCTGCGTACTCACCTTCAAGTTTGTTGAGTGCATTTACCCGATCACTCTTAATTTGATCATTCCATTCAAGAATTTTTTCAAGATCCTGAGATAAGGTTCTTGCCGAAGTTTTGGACTGGCTGAATAGCATAAAAATGCTCGCGAATGCTTTACCAACATATCTGGGTTGATAAGTGATAAAAACCGCATTAAGTACCCCGCCAAGAACTATAAATAAACTGGGCAGATTTAAAAACCGATAATCAGAAAGTGCAGGAATAGAATTCAAAACCTGAGTTGCTCCTGTAATTTCTGTAATTCCAAAAATCAGCATTCCAATGCTGAATAGTACCCCTAGAAAGTTTGTTAAGGAAAGTCTCATATTAATTTTCTCCCCCTCGTATCTCGTTTATTAAAGTTTCCAGCTCCGGAATGCTTGGTACCGGAATATTTGGATCCATCTGTACTGCCCGGGTCCAGTTAGCTTGCGCAGCCGTAATATTTTCGAGCATAAAAAAGATGGTTCCTTTCAATGCGTAAGCATCTGCCGTTTCCTGAATCTCAATCGTTTTATCGACCTCTTCCAAGGCTTGCCGATATTCACCAAGGTAGAACAAATCCTGTGCTTTTCGGTAACTGGAAAGAAGTGCCTGAATATCGATCGCTCTGTTCTTGATCATGGTTGAATCTTTGACCACTACCGAATCTTTCTCTACTGGTGTCATCCCTGATAAATCCATATAAAACTGATCTTTTGAAGGATCCAGTTTGATTTGGATATTCGAACTTCCATTTCTATATGTAACCGTAACAGCTTCAGAGCTTGAAACTTCTTGCGGAATATCAGAAGTGGCAGCTTCCTGCTCCAGTCTTGTTTGTGGCTGAGCTTGAGATGAATCTGCGGGAAGGTTTTCTGATGACTTACAGCCAAGCATCACCAATACCGTTACCAAAAACAGACTGACTATATATCTAGAATCGAATGACACCTTGTACTCCATATCCAATCTTGTTATAGGTTACTTGTTGGCGATTCTCAAGAGTGAGCGTTTCACCCGAAAGAGTAATATTCGCATAAATCGAAAGCCCCAGGTTTTCGCTTAAATTCAGCATTAAGCCGGGCATTGCATTAAATACTTCCCCGGTAGGTTTGCCTAAGGGGAATTGAATGTTGCCATTCAGAAATAACATAACCCGGTATAAGTTCAAATCCGTTTTTTCAGGAGTTATTGCCTGGTAGTAAGAAACTCCCAATTCGAGAAGAGTTAGATTGAATTCGTCTGCTGAGTTGGCTCTCAGAATATGAACGCCTCCTGTAAAACCAATATACGCGCTGTTTTGCTTATTTAATGGTTGTCGGTAAGTGAACGTAGCATGTAAATCAACAACAGGATCACTTAGCGTACTATCACCAAATATAACCGTGCTATCTGCAGTAATTACAGTGTCGGGGAAAAAGATATTCTCCCCGGTTCGGTTACCAACCCCAAATTTAATAACAACCGTCTTCCCTTTATCCACCTCAATCTTTGGCTCTTTCTGTCTTGAAACAAAACTTTTTGTCCAGACAACTTCCCGAGAGAACGGGTTCATCATACGTATTGCAAGAACCAGCCCTTCAGGCACTCTGCGCTGTACACTAAGTTCAACTAAACCCTGGACACCATATTTACTGGTAATCTCTGAAAGTAGCTCGGGTGAAACATCCGCCAGAGAACGTCCTCTAACGTTTAAAATCTGAAGCGTGCTATCGCTTCCGATAATTTTCATTTTATCGTTGGGCTCGAGCTCAGGGGGAGATAAAACTGTTAAGCCTGCATACTGGCGAAACGCATATTCAACTTCAGACCGGATGTATTCAATCTCTTCGGTAGTAAATCTGAAAGAACTGTAATTAATTTTATAAACAGCGATTCTTCTAATATTTACAGGCACATCATTAATCTCTTCACTCATTTGTTCCAGAATCTGGTCCATCAAATATGGATCACCTGTTTCAAAATCCTGAGCAAGACTTTTCTGAAGTGCACTTATGCTTAGTAAGCAACCTAATATAACTAAGACTACCCTCTTCATGTTCAGGCCTCGGTTTTCATTTTTCTTCGAACCGCGTAAAGCATTGTCTTCTGAGCATCCTCTACATCTCTGGCCGGTGCTGTTGAAGGATTATCAATTTCTGAAAGGATCAATTGTTGCTCACGCTTAGGCCGGACTCGGAGTACTTTCTCTCGAACCGCTGCTGGCGCTGTTCTTAATGCCAGAATGATTGTTTCTGTTGGAATTTCTTCCAGTGCAGACTGTACAAACTCATCTTTTACTTTCGGAAGATCATCGAAACCAATAAAGAATTTCCTGATCTTCTTTGCGAGATTCAGATCCTGCTCGGCTATAGATCTTACGTAATTATCCTGCTCAGAAAGCGGGAGAGTCTCAATGGTGGTAAGAATGGTATCCACTCCATCTGCAGCAACATATTTCATATCTGAAACAGAAAGGGCTTTATTCGAGAAATGAGCTGCCACTTTCTTATACACAGAAATCGGGATGTTATTAATCTTACCCATTTTCAGAAGAATAGAGATTCGTTTCTGATCATCCATTTTCTGGAGGATAACTCCTGCCCGTTCTCCGGCTACTTGTGCCAGTAGAATAGCCACCATTTCATCAGATTCTTCCTTCATTAAATGAAGCAACTGCTGATCGGTAAGCTGGTAAATAAAATCAAATAAGTTAGAACCTGAATCCGGTGAACTTTTTGATGCTTTGATTTGCTGAATGCTTCGTCTGAAAGAACGGGCTTCTTCAATGCGTTCGTCCAAGGGAATTGGATCTGTATTTGCGATACCGAAACGTATGGTTGCATAAGTTTCCGCTTCAAGGTGCGGTTCCAGCACATTCAGTAGTTTTTCATCAACACTCACAAAACTTCTTACTGCTCTGATTACCCCTTGCTCTTCATCACTTGCAATCCATTGATGTACTAAATCTGCCACAACTTTCGGGGTGCTGATGCAGGTGTTCGTTAAATAGGTTTTGTCTTCTTCAAATACTGCAAGTGTTTTCGCATCAGGTCCGTTATTCTCCTTTTTACCTGATTCCTGAGATCCCTGATTCATCATTCCCTCAAACATAGGATATGGGAAGTTTGGGCTTTCTTCCTTTTTCGGCTTTCTTAAAAATGCGTATAACAAGGCAATTAAAAGCAGCGCAGCTAATGCGGTTATTACGTACATCAGATGCTGAGGATTATTCCAGTCAACACCTAAAAACATATTTTTCTCCAGCTCTTGTTGAATGGGCTCTTGTGGAATAATCTGTTCTACCTGGCTCTGATCATCTTGGTTTGCAGAGGTTCTTCTTGCATCCTGTTCAATTGCCCTTGCGCTTCTTGGAAACACTTTCTTCTCTACCGAAATAATATCTCCTCTGAAGCGATCGGCGTTTGAGATTAATGCTGCTGCTTCCTCAACAAATTCCACATCTTCATCACTATACGATGTATCAACAAGTACTTTAATGTTGAGGCGGGTTAAACGAAACCTGGTATCAAAACCGGAAGCTTTGAGACTATCGCGCTGAGGTTGTGTACTGGTTCTTAAATTTGGTGGAATGAATGGGAGCCCGGGAAGATTTTCCAGTTTGATGGGTTCTTCGCCTTCAACAACTTCATATCCTCTTGGCACAAGAACGCGCTCTAAACTGGCTTTTACATCAACAATGTATGTACCGGACTTGTAATAATCAGACAAGGCATTGTCTAACACTACTTCGTAGTACCGTTCGTATTTCGTAGCCTCTTCCTGGAGATCGGGAGCAACCGATTGTCCGGGCAGAGTTTGTGCATATGCGACTACTCCGTAGATAGCAACCAAAATGGTGAGCAGCCATTTTTTAGTTATCTCAACCATATTCAAACCCCTATAGAGTGTTATTAATAGCCTGTTATGTAGATAGTTTTTCTAAGTGAACCCCAAGTATGCGGAAATTTTTTAAGTTTTCCACATTTTTGTTCAAAAAACTACATAATTCTAACACCTCTATTTCTATTATAAGAATAGCTAAAATACCCTTATTTATTCCTTATAAGGCTTTTTTTCAGTATAAAAGCTTAAACTTATCCACAAAATTAGATATTACTTTTCTCTAAAGAATAGAGTTACCGACTAACTATCTGGAATTTATGCTCTAATCTTTCACCAAATTCATCAACCAGTGTTAATATATGCCTACCCGGTGCAGGAGAAAGAGAAAGTTGATGGAAATGATTGGTTTCGCCCATGAATTGATCATCTAAATGCCAATAAATCCTGGCATTGGGTTTACGATGAGCTACTTCGAATACTGTTTTCCCGGTTTCTCCATCTAACTCTATAGGCACATAAATACTCGATTCTTCAAATGGATAAATTAGCTTCATAGAAGAAACCGTTTCTTCGCAATTCGGAGCCACTGGAGGAAGTGTTTTGTATTCCGGATGAGATTTCCGGTAATACCATTCCTGATCTGCAGGTAAGACAAACCATTTTCTTGTTTGAATCTCACTAACACTGGCACACGCACTGTTTACCCTGTAAGATTCTTCCCCATTAACATGTATCAATTGATGGTATGGACAGCGGTGTGTCTGAAGCGTTGATTTTGGAACCGAAAGAGTGTCCTTCGTTTCGCAGTATTCACCAGCACGATACCCACTTATTCTGCACACACTTATTTTCTCCATATCATACACGGGCTCGGTAAACCAGCCAGTAGTCGGCAAAGAATTAAACACATCAAACAGAACAGGGGCGGCAGTTTTTATCCCTGTCAGATTCGGCCTTCCTTCCCCATCAGCATTTCCAACCCAAACGCCAACTACATATTCGGGCGTAACACCAATCGCCCAGGCATCCCGGTGACCATAACTCGTTCCTGTTTTCCAGGCAACTTTTCTGGAACCATCGAATCTCCTCCAGAAAGCTTCCCCTTCCGGCCGGTTTACTTCTGTCATGGCTTCAAAAGTACTCCAGACCGCACCACTACTAATTTCTACTTTCTTTGGATTGATTTCACCGTTCTCAAAATTCACAACCTTGAACACATCTGATTCCGGTTTTCTGGCATTATAGTTATTAAGTTGATGTGCAAGTGAAGCATACGCTGACGAAATATCTAACAACGTACCTTCAGCACCTCCGAGAATAAGTGTGAGTCCGTAATGCTCTGGTGTTTTATTGATGGTTGATAACCCAAATTCATTTAAGTAGTAATGAAACTTTGGTACTCCGTATTCTCTGAGCATATAAACAGCGGGGACGTTCAAAGAACGAGCCAATGCCCCTGAAGCGGGAACTGCGCCGGAATAGGTTCTGGTGAAGTTTTTTGGAGAATAATCTGAGAAACGGGACGGGACATCGGGCACTAACGCATTTGGGAGCAGTTCTCCTTCGTTCAATTTCAACAGATATAAAAAGGGTTTTAGAATACTTCCTGTACTTCTTGGTGAGATGTTTACATCCACCTGGTTGCTGTGCTGGTTACCGGAATTTGTATTCCCAACATAAGCCTCAATACTTTGGTTTTTAACGTTCAGCACTACTACACCCGCATTATGAATTCCGTTTGCCGAGAGCTGCTCCCGGTGATATTCCACAATTCCGCTAATCCTTTGCTGCATTTGGGAATCAATTCCTGATACTACCTTCTTACCGGATTGCTTGCCTGTATAAAATCCGGCCAAATAATGCGGGGCTTCATTCGGTAATGGATGAGGTTTCTCCGGTAATTTTTCCAATACAGCCAGTTCGTAAGTTAATGAATCAATTTGTTCTTCCTGATAAAGCCGTTCCAGTAGCCGGTCTCTTTTTGCTTTCAGTGCATCTCTGTTTCTTCCGGGATGAATAAGCGCCGGACTATTCGGGAGTACCGCAAGCATCGCTGATTCAGCCCAGGAAAGTTTATCCGCACTCCTGCCAAAATACCTCCAGGAAGCAGCTTCTAGTCCAACCACATTTCCACCAAAGGGAGCGTGAGCAGCATAAAGAGTCATTATTTCTTCTTTTGGATAAGAGAGTTCAAGGCGAGTTGCTTGCATCATTTCCTTCATTTTTTCCCAAATCGTTCTTTTGGGATTTTGTTTTGCAAGACGAATCACCTGCATAGATAGCGTACTTGCCCCACTTACTATTTCTCCTGCTTCATAGTTTTGAAGCAGTGCCCGCCCTACTGCAATGGGATCTACTCCTCGGTGGCGATAGAAATTGTTATCCTCAAATTCTATAATCGCGATTTTGAATTTTTCAGGAACGTTGTTTGAGATCGGGAACCTCCACTGGCCATCATCCGCTATTTTAGCACCCAGTAACTCCCCGTTTTTATCTTCAAGAACGGTACTGTAGCTGCTTTTAAATAATGGACTTTGAATAGAGTAGTAGTAAGAGATTAGTAGAATGATTATCAGGGAAATGAACACACTCCTGTATCTCCATCCAAGAAAGGACTTTTTGTTTTTATTATGTTCACTACCAGTCTTCATTCTAAAATCTCTATTCGTGAATCTTCACTCAGTTTGGCGCAACCACCTTTACCCACATTCCGGGAGTTCTGGCACTAATGGTTTCATCGTACATGGCTTCTGTTTGTACAGCCGGTAAGTAAAACTCTCCCAGATAACCGGCATTTAATTGAATTCGATGTACTTTTGTTGTATTACTTCCCAAATCGAAATAAGTGAAAACCCGGTCGTCTCGAATATCCTGATAATCGAAACGAGACGTTGGTTCGCTAAATGATTCACCATCCATTCTTGTATTCCTGATTTCCCAGCCGGAAGGAAAAACTTGAGTCAACGCCATCTCCTCGTAATTGCCTCTTAAGCCCGGATTTCTAAGTGATACTTCCGCTACAAAATCTGTTCCCTGTTCTATTTCTTTCGGATCAATCTGGTCTCCATTCAAATCAATAAAACGGACTTTCTGAACAAGACTATTTGAAGCAGATACATTATCACCAATCAATGGTGTTCCTTGCAAAACTAACCGGGCAAATAAGGTTCCCTCAGATTTATTTTCCAAAACCAGTTCGTTCTCAGAGTACTCATCCATATTCAGAGGAATCTGACTTATAAACGCGGATGTTCGTATTGCACCATCTCTTTCGCCATTCAACGTAAATGAAGCAATCATCTCGCTCGTGGCATTAAATTCATCAAGAAACTTGGTGATCGCGATTAAAGAATACGCGGTTGTTTGTGTGCTTAACCAACGCTTTGAGCTTAGCTCCGTGGAAAGCTCTCTTGCCAACAACGCAGCCTCTTCGCCTCTGCCTAGTAACGCCATTGTTTCCAGGATCATCGCCTGATCCCGAACCGCTGAACCAAAATTACCGGAAAGTTCCCGGTATTCAGGTACGTTTACAGAAACTCCTGAAACAATATCATTCGCTGCCTCAGGTTGTCCTGTCAAAACATACGCGGCCGCCAGCCTCCATTTTGCCTGGGGTGATAAATCAGAGCGTTCGCGGAATCTGTTCATAGCTCCAAGTTCAGGTGTATTAGCTAAAGCGAGTGTGTATAATCGATACGCCTGAGTAAGATCTGATCTTCGATACTCACTTTTACTCCAGTTTCTCGCGTATGATCTTTGAAACCGATTGATGCTATTCATTAAATTGGAAGGCACGTAATAGCCAAGCTTTTGCGCCTCCAGCAAAAAGTGATAGGCGTAGCTGGTAGCCCAAGTGTTTGCAGTTTCGTAGCCCGACCAGTAACTAAGTCCGCCACCGGGAGTTAGAAATCTGCTAATCCGGGTAATCGCCGCTTCAATATTTTGTTCAATTCGTGCTTGTTGTGCTTCACTAACATCCATCACTTTTGCCAGAAATAACTGTGGAAAGGCAGAAGAAGTAGTTTGTTCGATGCATCCATGTGGATAGCGCAGCAGGTAGTCCAGCCTTCGTCCAAAATCGATAGGTGGAATCCGGGAAACTTCCAGCATGGCGGAGTTGGTACCGATCATCCCCTGAGGATTGAAACTAACTGACCAGGTTTCATCTTCTTCCAAAACCTCACTCTTAATATCTGTAAAAGGAGTGTTTGGATTCCGTACGGCGAGCTCAATTTCGTGGTAGGCAGTTTCACCCACGCTTTTCACTTCTACCCGAACTGTTCCAACACCAATTTCTGATTTTGTTTTGAGTTTGAAATTTATGAGTTGGTCACCCGGCTCTTCAAATCGAATAGTAGCTGAAGCATCGCCCTGGATTTCAAAAATATCGCTGGCTTCTATCCGAACATTCACGTTTCGTATATCGTCTTTCATCGCAAATACGCTTACAGGAACATGCACGGTTTCGGCAGGACCCAGCACCCTTGGTAAAGTTGCCAGCACCATAACCGGCTTGCGTACAGGCGTAGTTTTTTCTGTTTGACCATAAGCTCCATCCTGACCCGCAATCACCATTGTCCGCACTGATCCCACATAATTTGGAATTGAAATAGTATGCTGGTTGGTTTCTCCGGCTTTCAAATAAAACGGACCTTCAAAGCGTACCATTGGCTTAAAACGGTTTGCTTCATTCAATGGATCTAATGCCTGTTCTGAACCATCACCTCCCACAGAAAGAATTCGTGAGATATTTCCTGAGAAGCCGCTTGTTACAAACTCGAACATATCCCAGGTTTTTACACCCAGGGCTTCACGTGCATAAAACACATCGTGGGGCTGTGGAGTCTTAAAGTTCGTTAGATCCAGCAAGCCTTCGTCCACCATAGCTATGGTATAAGTCAATTCCCTGCCGTTTTCTTCACTGATATTAATTGTGGTATTGGTTTCCGGTTTAAACTCTGCCTGTGTTTCAATCTGTGGATTTAATTTTGTGAACGGATCTTCAATATTAATTGGAATCACGCCATACATTCTGATTGGGAGATCATTTTCTTTCTGAGCGTGTTGCTGGATGTGCATTACATGCGCATAAATAGTCGGGCTCATAGAAGCATCAGCATAAAAACTGAATGTTGTCTCGTCCTCCTGTCCATCTATCCACGCGGTTTTTAAAATTTTTGAACCCGTTTCGAGGCTTACCAGGATTTTACTGCCCTTGCTACTTGGTATATTCAGCTTTACCTCCTCATCAGCGTTATATGTTTCTTTATCTGAATTGAAGGTGAGACGTGCCGGACTGACAGAAGTGCCTGCACTTCCCCACCAACTGAAATAGACAACCTGGCTGGCTGAATGTCTTCCTTTTGGATCAACAATTCGGATTAAATAACGCCCACCATCTTCTCCTTGCGGAAGGCTTAAATTCAACTCATTAGTACCATCCGAACGGGTAGTAATCTCCCCATTGAGTACTTTCCGAACTTCTCTGCGTTCAAAAAAACTGCTGATATTTTCGCTACCGCGTTCCCACCACCATCTCCAACCAATCCGGTACACTTCATATTCCAAATCCTTAAATCCCACCGGGGTTCCTTCTTCATCAACTGAAACTACTTTGAATGCATGCGCTTCTCTTCGTGACAACCAGTTTCCATAACGGTTGTCTTCAGCTTCGGGAGCTTTTAATCCAACCAATGTTTTGAAAGGGTAATAATAGGTAGCTGCTCTACCCACACTAAAACTGCCCGAAGGCTCAAACACACGTAGGTTCAGGTTTACCTTTAGGCGCCCCGGGCCCCGGTCGAACGCCCCGAACTGATGGTTAAATTCTCTCTTACCAGACGCGTTTAGAGTCCCTTCAAAAATTTGTTCAGGAGTTCCGGTAAATGAAACACTTTCATCGCTAAAGCTAAATCCGGGAAAATCTTTAAATACCGGTTCGGATGCTGTTAAGCTCATTTCCACATCCGCTTTCAGTTTTTTTGCAGAGGCACCATGCAACCATTGAGAGCTTAGCGTAGCTTCCAGTTTTCGGGTATTCGCGGTGATGTAATCTTCTTTGAAATCTACTTCAACCTTTAAGCGATTTGGTTTAACGGATTCTATTTTGAGTGTTTTATTGAACGAGAGTCCTCCCACTCGTGCGGTCAATCGCCAGTTCCCAGTAGGAGCCTGCTTCTCGGTCTTGACTCTATACACATAGAATCCATTTAAAGAAGTTGTAAAAGTTTCTCTATCTATTAGCTGCCCGGAAGGATCGCGAAGCTCGAAGGTTACTGGATGATCTTCAGGAAGCACATCATTTTCGTCTTCAAGAATAAGAGAGACAAAAAGCGTATCTCCGGGTCGCCACACTCCCCTTTCGCCATATAAAAAACCTTTCACCCCTTTTTGAACAGTCGCTCCCGATACATCAAAATCACTTACCGAAAGAGCTGTACCATCATCCAGACGCAGGTATCCTTTTTGATTTTCGAAATCTGCAATTGCGTAGTAGGGACTTCGATCAATACTAAGTATTGTTTTCCCATCTGCTCCGGTTTGCGATTCGGCTATTTGCTGCTGCTGAAAATCAAATACTGAAACAGAAACCCCGGTTTTCGGTTGAGCGGTTCGCAAATCAGTCACAAAAAAATGTACTTCTTCGTTCTCACCTTTCTTGGCAATTAAACCCAAATCTGATGCCAATACATTCTTTTGAACTCTTCGGTTACCCGAGTAATACGAGACCGAACAAGGATTATCCCGATCCCTCCAGTTGTAGTTTCTGGGATAATAATAGCCACCAAAGTTGTTCCAGTATGCTTCCTCTTCTTCTGCACTCAATTTCCATTCCCGATTTGTAATCTGTTCAGAAACAATCGTGTTACCTGCCTCACAGGGATACACTGCCTGATGTGCACGGAAACCAATCTCTACCATATAAATAGCGCCGGGTTCGGGCTCAATCAGTTTAGACAGATCGAGCGCGTAATTATTCCAGGTGCCCGGATCCAGATTCCCAAGTGTAGAAAGTGGGATAACACCTCCAAAAACCGGTCTGCCTACTCTTCGGATATTCCACTGGTTTACGCCTCCCAGATTCTGCTCCTGTAAAAACTGACCTACGTTGTTTTCAAAAATTCGGGTAACTTGTACATCAACTGCTCCCAGACTTACCGCTTTAAAAGGAATCAGTAAATCATCCGACCTTGGAATAATGACTCCTTTCCCCAGAAATGATACTGCCGGTTGTGGCTGAGAGAAGCGAACTTCCCTGCGATGAGTTACCCCGAGCCGGTTTCCGGATGCACTTCTGATTGCTTCATTAATTATCAAAATCTCGGGTTCGTTTCGCCTTGTTCTGGGATTAATAGTGAGTTTATTCTCATTTACAATAAAGTTGAGTTCGGCAGATCGTTCGAGGGTTACTAGTCCATTCAGATTTTGTGAGACATCCAGAGGATCTGAAAAAGTTAATTCAATTCTTGGGTTCTGATCACGGAAAACCCTTGTCTCTAATAATTCGAATGCACCTTTTGCAAGTACTTCAATTTCCCGTTCGCCTTTTGCTTCCGCACCGATTGGGGAGCCGTTCCATCGTACTGTAACCACAGAAGCTCTTTCCTTTCTTTCTATCCCTGAAATCTGAAACTTGTGTTCTTTGCCCGAACCAAGTTGCGACCAGGAAAAGGATAGCTTATCACCGCCCTGCTCTGCAGTTATAGTTCTCTTCAAATCTTCCAGGCTTGCCCGATCGGCTGTGTAAACTACTCCTTCAATTTTCTGTTGGTTCCTGTTACCCGGAAGTGGTTCAATCCCTGAAAACTCTACCTCCATATCCTGCCGAACGGTTGAAAAATTGAATACGAAGGTTTCTTTCTGCTCATCCAGTTCAAGTATTTTTCCCAGGTTAAACCGAACGGTATATTCTTTATCACTCTTAAGTGGCGATGAAGGCTTAAATAAAACGGTGCGGTCGTTCACCCATTGGGTCTCTCCTTTAACTGCTGGATCGAATTCAAATAATCCGTCGGTCGGTTTTATTTTCGGTGATTGGTTTCCGGAAAGTGAAACTGCTATTTCATCAAACTTACTAATCTCTCCTGAAGTATGACCAGATACATACTCTTCAAAATCTATCGGAACTGAAAAACCCGAAGTGTCAGGTTTTGCACAGGAAAAAAAGGTGATTAGTAGAAAAAGGTACGATAGATTAATAGTCCGCAGCATAGTATTTATTCAGTTAGAGTTACAAGTTCTTTGGTATAAAATTCCGTACTTCAGTTTTCATAAAAAGTTCGCGGATAATAAAAATTCGCGTCCTATTCCTGCTTTAAATATCCTTGAGAAAAGCTCTATCTATTCCAACTTATAAATAAAGGAGAAAAAGCAGATGAAACCAGGCTTTCAATTATTGCGAATGTTTCTCTTATCACATTCCATAATCTTTTTCTCAATGAACTTTTGATCCGGAAGCTTTTCAGTTAAATCCAGAGCAACCTGGTAGTATGATTTTGCAATTTCGTATCTCTCAAGATGCATATTCATGTTTGCTATAGCTGCAAATAATAAGGGTCGTTTCGTTGCGTCGGAGTTTTTTTCAAGTTGCTTTAAAACCTCCAAACCCTGTTCAAAACCATGAACCCTGCTTAAAGCTATCGCATGATTCAACTTAACCAATACAGAATCATCCATTTCCATGAGCTTCTCATAACAAAAAAGAATGGTACTCCAATCTGTTTCTTCGAAGGTTTGTGCTGAACAATGCACTGAAGCAATGGCAGATTCCAGATGATATCGGCTCAATGAGTTAGTCTCACGTGATTTTTTAAGAAAGTGAAGTCCGGCGCCGATAAGTTCTTTATCCCATTTAGTCCGGTCCTGTTCCCCTATTTCAATCAGCTCTCCAATCTCATTTAACCGGGACGGAAACCGCGCCATGGTTAGATACATCAATGACAAAAGCGCATTTATTTTACCTTTGTCTGTCCCTTCTATTTCTGAAAGAAGCAATGCCAGACGAATTGCCTCATAACACAACTCTTCGTCAAATACGATTTTACTTCTGGTTGTCTTATATCCCTCGTTAAATATCAGGTAGATTATGGTTAGGACGATATCTATTCTGTTGGAAATTTCTGAAAGAAAGGGAATCCCAATCGAGTTATGTTGTTCTTTGAGCTGATTTCTTGATCTGAAAATTCCTTTTTTTACAGCGGATGAGTTCATCAGAAGCGCATTCGCAATTTCCTTATCCCCAAATCCCGAAAGCACCTTAAGAGTAAGCATTATTTGTGCTCTGGGTTTTAGATCAGGATGGCAGCATGCAAATAAAACCCGAAGCTGACTGTCTTTTATCTCGTGATCCAGAAAGAGTTCGTCAATAGATTCTTCCGCCCGTTCGTAGTGTATCTTTTCGTTTTTTTCGGCATGCCTTTTCTTCCTATTCAGCTCGTTGATGATTTTATTTTTTGAAACCATCATGAGCCAGGCTTCGGGGTTTTCCGGGCGACCTTTAATACTCCAGGTTTTTAATGCTGATAGAAATGTATCCTGTATTATATCATCTATAAGCTCTGCATTTTGAAAGCCAAAAATACGAGTTAAAATAGCAGACATCTTTCCAGATTGTTTTCTGAAAAGATGTTCTACTAAATTCGACGGTTTTTCCAAGCTTGAAGTTTTCACTTACATCTTCATGATTTCCCGAACTTCGATACTACCACCATGTCCTAACACCGGGCAACCTTTAGCTAGTTCAGTGGCTTCATCTAAAGAATTAGCGTTAATAATATAAAATCCACCTACTAATTCTTTAGCTTCTATAAAGGGACCGTCGCTAACTACTTTTTCCTTTCCTTTGATATTTTTTGCTTCCATATGGAGTGGTTCTCCTGAATCAAAGTGATCGCCAAGTTCCTCTATCCATTTCATGTGCAGTGCAATTTCTTCCTGCATTTCTTCCGGCGAAGAATCTTCAAAAGCTTCCATATTATCGAACAAAATTAACATATACTTATTCATTGTATCTCCATTTATTATTGGTTGATGTTCACTTTAATAACAAACAGGCACATCAACGCGGGACAAATTTATTTAATAAGGTCTGCTAATTTCTGTTGTAATTCTACCGGATTAAATGGCTTGGTTACAAAATCATTCATCCCGCTTGCATAAACTTTCTCTTTTACTTCCTGCAGGGCAGCTGCTGTAAGTGCCACGATAGGCACTTCTCTTCTACTTGGGTCGCTTAGCGCCCTGATTTTTGTCGTAGCTTCATAACCATCCATTTTCGGCATTTGCAAGTCCATGAGCACAAGATCGAAACTTGTTTTTTTCAAAGCTTCAACCGCTTGTTTCCCGTTATCAACTATAGTCATATTAACTTCCCAACGCTCAAGAAAACGCTTCATCACCTTTTGGTTTACGAGATTATCCTCTGCCAAAAGAATATGCTTGCCTTTTAGTGCCTGAGTATTTCCGAAAGCTTTTGAAGCTTTGGCATCACTGAGCTCCTTGCCCTCTCCTTTCCCAAATTCCAGGGCAACATAAAACGTACTTCCCTGACCTTCTTCACTATCTAGCCACAACTTCCCGCCTTGTAACTCTGTTAATTGCTTGCTTATGGTAAGCCCTAATCCGGTACCTCCGTATAATCTCTTAGTACTTCCACTCGCCTGAGTAAAACTCTCAAATATCGTGAGCATACGCTCTTTTGGAATTCCAATTCCTGTATCTGATACCGAAAACTCTATTCTCACTTTCTTTTCCCAATCATCTGTTTGCATTACCAAAAGTTCTACTTCTCCTTTTTCAGTAAATTTAAGTGCGTTACTTATCAGATTATTCAAAATCTGTGTAAGTCTGGAAGGGTCACCAATCAAAAAATTCTGAACACCTGGTCCCATTTCGCTTTTTAGCTCAAGACCTTTGTTTTTTGCCATTACTTTGAAGCTCTCTATGATGGTGTTTACCAATCTCCCGAGATCGAATTCTATACTTTCCATTTCCAACCGACCTGCTTCTATCTTGGAGAAGTCCAGAACATCATCAATTAGTGTAAGAAGTGTTTTTCCTGAAAAGTCGAGAATGCTTAAAGCTTCTAACTGATCTTCCCGGGGATCATCTTTCTGGAGTAAGTGCGTCATTCCCATGATAGCATTCATAGGGGTTCTTATTTCATGACTCATTGTTGCCAGAAACTCAGACTTAGCTTTAGTACTTTGCTCAAGCGCCTGCCGTGCTTCTTCAAGTTCCTTTATATTTTTTTTTAGTCTATCCTGGTTAACACTTAACTCTTTATTTAGTTCTTTTTCTGTGTCGAGCAGCTCTATGGTTTTGACTTCCGCCGCTTCTTTATATTCTGAAAAGGTGTTGAAAATGAGCCAAGTAGTAACAAAAGCGGCTGTTAACACACTCCATCTTATTACAGAAAACCCATCTTCGGTAAAGTAAATGCGGTCAAAAATGATATAATCGAGAATAAAGTAAGAAGCGACAGACATGAAGATGGATAAATTCCGAAGCAGGATATTCTTCACATCAAACAAAAGAATGGAAAGCCCCATTGCGGGAATAAAAAATGCCTGTATCATTGCATCACTACCAAAAACGGAACTTAGTATTACTACTCCTATATCGATGTAGGCGATAAGTAACATTTTTGCTGTCTTTACAAACCCTTGCTTAGCTAAAATTGGTATTAAGGCAAAGGCTATTGCTTCAGAAAGAAAAAACCAGGTTAGTGAAACGGAATCATTGAAATGAAAAGGAATGAGAAAAAGAATAAAGACAAGCACCAGGAAGAAAGAAACACGACTTAAGATGACGATACTAGGATCTGCAACCTCCTCATAGGAATCCTTGAAAGACTTCTCCTTCTTTTTTACATCCCCCAACCCCGTAAGTGAAAACTTCTTTTCCATCTCAAATATTTAAACAAGAAATAAGGGATTAAATCAATATTTCCCAAACTTATGTTGTTAATTTAGTTTTATACGCCATGGCATAAATCTTCATTTGCTTCACCATTGATGCAAGGCCATTAGCACGAGTAGGAGAAAGGTGCTGAGCCATACCAATTTTCCCAATAAACTCAGGGTTGGTATTTAAGATAGTTTCAGGAGTCTGGCCTGAATAAAAGCGTACCATGAGTGATACCAACCCTTTGGTAATTGCAGCATCGCTGTCTGCCTTAAAAATTACTTTATCACCCTCTAAAGAGGCTGTTAACCAGACCCTGCTTTGGCATCCTTTCACCAGATTTTCATCAATATGATCTTCTTCAGGAAGAGGTTCGAGCTTAGCACCCAATTTTATAATGTGCTTGTACTTTTCTGTCCAATCTTCAAATAGGTTGAACTCCCTTACTATTCGGTCTTGTAATTCTTGAATTTCCATGCTCCAATATACGCAATAACCATTTTCACATAATAAAAAAAGCCTGTGAATTACAGGCTTTTAAAACTTTTCAAAAATAAATCGGGGATTAGCTTTCCTTTAATTCCAATTTGGCAACAGACTTAACACTTTCCACCTTCCCCCCCGATTCTGATGTAACGGGCTTGAATGATTGCAAAACAGAAATATATGAATCATCAGATGTTTTGTATCTGCAATATTCTGTAGAAGCTTCTCCTTTAAAGGCTCTTCTTAGAGCATTGAGTACTCGCTCCACATCTTCATCATGTAGAACAGAGCTAACGCCCGATTCGAAAACAGTTTTTTTATCTAATCCTGTTAAATCTTCGAAGCCCTCGGTAAGGTACTTACAAGAAATATTATTTCCTGATTCGTCAGTAGAAAATTTAAGAGTAAATTCTTCCGTTCTCTTTAAAAGTTCATCAAAATCTGTATTAAAGATCGCTTTTGCAGTTTCTTTCTTTTCTGTTACATCTCTCTGATAAGAAACCCAATGTGTAACTTCACCATCTCTGTTTAACAAAGGGTGAATATCCCACTGATTAATAAACTCGCTGCCATCTTTACGATAATTTATGCTATGCCCAAAAAATGCCTGCCCCTCTATCAATCTTCTTTTTAATCGATCTAGTATTGCACGATCGGTTTTCGGACCCTGTAAGATACGCGGTGTTTTTCCGATCACTTCTTCAGGTAAATAACCTGTCATCTTAGTAAAACCATCATTCACATAAACAATTCTTGGACCAGGTTTTTCAAGATTAAGTTCTGTAATAAGAATTGAATCGTAGTCATTTCTTATTGCGCTCTCTAACAGCTCTAGCTGTTCTTTCAATTGTTGGTGAGAGGCATACATTTTACCAACCAGTTCTTCCAGTTTTTTAAATGAGGCTTCGTCTTTTGAATATTTTTTTAATTCTTCCAGAATTTCTGCGTCTAAACTACTCATTGCTTATCAACTACTTAGATGTTCTAAGTTTTATTGTATCAGATATAAAACTTATAGTTTTTCAACATCATTCCATTTGTAGTAAAATAAAAGTATTATAATACTATTCAGATAGTATTATAATTATGCGCATATTTTTCTACTGCTTTGCAGTACACCTTCTATTCAGCTCATGTATTTTGTTCAAACAGAATCAGAAGCACTACGCACCAGAAATGGTTTTGATTGAAGGAGGTTCCTTTATAATCGGAGATATATTTGATGGAGAGAATACAGATGCCCTTCCAACACATGTAGTTACCGTTGGATCGTTTTATATAGGAAAAGCTGAAGTCACCTTTTCAGAATACGACGCTTTTGCTGAAACGAGCGGAAGAACACTGCCGGATGATCAGGGATATGGGAGGGGAGAGCGTGCAGTAGTTAATATTGATTGGGATGACGCTATAGCATTCTGTAAGAGCCTTGGCTTCCGGCTTCCTACTGAGGCAGAGTGGGAATATGCAGCCCGCTCTGGCGGTAAGAAACAGTTGTATTCCGGTACATCAAATCCCGATTCATTAAAAATGTTTGCCATTACCAGACCCGATAATATTAATTTTTCGTTTTTGGTGGCAAAACGTAAACCGAATGAACTGGGTTTATATGACATGAGTGGAAATGTTTTTGAATGGGTGGATGAATTCTACCAGTTCTATAGCATGCCAGACCAGCTTCATGATCATAAAAATGATGGCATCAGAATTATTCGTGGCGGTAGTTTTGGGGAGCAGACATCTACAACCAGAACATATTGGAGAACAGGTACGCTAAGAGATGTGAAAGCAAATGACCTTGGATTCAGATGTGCTAAATAAAAAAGGGGGAGCCGAAACTCCCCCTTCCTCACTCACTCATCGAAGTAGCAACTTTGCAATAGTGCTCAGCTGCATGTTCGTTGTACCCTCATAGATTTTACCGATCTTTGCATCACGGTAAAATTTTTCTACGGGATATTCTTTCACGTATCCATTGCCACCAAACAAGTCTATGGCCATGGAGCTAACGCGTTCGGCAACCTCTGAAGAATAAAATTTCGCCATGGCTGCTTCCTTAAGAAAAGGCTGTCCTGCTTCTTTAATTCGCCCTGCGTTGTACACAAGTAAACGAGCAGTCTCAATATCTGTGGCCATACGGGATAACTGGAATTGTACTCCCTGGAACTCAGAGATAGCTTTACCGAATTGCTTCCGCTCCTGAATGTAAGCCAAGGCAGCATCGAAAGCTCCTTGGGCTATACCTATCATTTGTGCTCCAATTCCAATCCGGCCTTCGTTCAGGGTTTCTATAGCTACCTTATAACCTTTTCCGTATTCACCTAAAATATTGGCTTTGGGAATACGGCACTCTTCTAATAAAATCTCGCAGGTAGAACTGGCCCGGATTCCCATTTTATTCTCTTTTTTTGATACGGAAAATCCTTCCATTCCCCGTTCAACTACAAAAGCGGTAATGCCTTTATACCCTAATTCGGGGTTCACATTTGCAAAAACCAGAAAAATATCCGCTTCATTGGCGTTGGTAATCCAAAGCTTGGCACCGTTCAATATAAAATGATCACCATCTTCCTTTGCAGTAGTTCTAAGTGCAAAAGCATCGCTACCTGAACCAGCTTCTGAAAGACAATATGCACCTACTTTTTCAGTAGCCAGTTGTGGTAAATACTTTTCCTTTAATTCCTCAGAAGCATAGCGGATGAAAGCGTTATTTACGAGTGTATTCTGAACATCCATAAACACTCCGGCAGAACCATCAACTCTGGAAATCTGCTCAATGGCCACAATCGACATCATAAATGTACCACCTGCACCATTATACTTTTCGGGGATTTCAATCCCCATTAAACCCATCTCAAAAAATTCTTTGATTAAGCCTGAATCTAACTTGGCATTTTCATCCATCTCATGAACTAACGGTGAAATAGAGCTTTTTGCAAAATCGGCAGCAGCCTCTTTTAACATTTGCTCGTCTTCTGTCAATTGTGTTAAAGGTGGTATAAATTGCTCTACCTGGTTCATTCTATTTATTGGGATTCATCTTTTTTTCAGGATCGAAAATATACAATTGTAAGCGCTTTTTTACTACTAAAAAGTAACTTTATATTATTTAGCACTACGTCTCAATTATACCTCTGCAAAGTATCTATGTCAAATAGCTTTATCTGCGAAAAAACTCTCTATCAATTACTTTTTTTATTGAGATTATGAATCATTTGAGTAGCTGCGCTCGACGGGGATATTTCTTTTCTCTTAATTTTCTCCATTAGCTCTTTCGCCTTTTTATTATTTTCCGGGGTATTCCAAAGCTCTCTTAGGAGTTCATCTTCGGTGAGTCTGCGAAACCAATTCAAATTTTGATTATTTCTTATATCGCTAAGAATCCCTCTCTCTTTTAGCGCTGATATAAATTCCTGAACGCCTTCCCATACTTCCGAAACCCCTTTCTTTTCCAGAGCACTCATCGCTAAAAACTGAACCT
Organism: Balneola sp.; assembly: GCA_048058975.1. Classification (GTDB taxonomy): domain Bacteria; phylum Bacteroidota; class Rhodothermia; order Balneolales; family Balneolaceae; genus RHLJ01. The sequence goes on along the minus strand of JBLLNP010000001.1, from coordinate 175,250 downwards.
GAATATCTTCGTACTTGGGCTGAAGCAAGTGAAACGTCTGCTCGTATTCATCCCTTGCTTTATGGGCGAGTCGTTTCTGATCGCCGTCGGCTTTGTTTACTACTAAAACATCTGTGATTTCGAGAATACCACGTTTGATTCCCTGCAACGAATCCCCGGCTCCGGGCAGCATCATTACCAAAAAACAATCAACCATAGAAGCTACTTCAAATTCACTTTGTCCAACTCCTACCGTTTCAATCAGAATGACATCATATCCTGCAGCTTCACAAAGTAACATGGCTTCACGGGTTCGTTTGGCTACTCCTCCCAAAGTCCCAGCTGTAGGTGAAGGACGGATAAACGCTTTTTCGTTTGTCGCAAGGGTTTCCATGCGGGTTTTATCTCCCAGAATACTTCCTCCCGAAGAAGGACTACTGGGATCGACCGCCAGAACCGCAACTTTATGTCCCTGCCCGATCAACAAATTACCAAGTGCCTCAATGAACGTGCTTTTTCCCACACCGGGGACGCCTGAAATGCCTATTCGAATTGTGTCATAATCCCCATTTAATAAATCCAGCAATTCCCGGGCTTCTTTCTTGTCTTTCTCCCTGTTACTCTCAGCCAGTGTTATTCCTTTGGCTAAATGACGCCGTTTCCCATCTTTAATTCCTTGTGCAAGCTCTTCTACCTTCATGCACGCTTTGCTTTGATTTCATCAATAACTTTTGACGCTGCCTTAGGAATATTGGTGCCCGGACCAAATATAGAGGAAACTCCTTTTTCGTAGAGAAAATCATAGTCCTGAACAGGAATAACTCCTCCCGCAACAATCACCATATCTTCGGCTTCTTCTTTTTTGAGAATATTGATGAGTTCGGGAATCAGCGTTTTGTGCCCGGCTGCGAGTGTGGATACCCCAATCACATGTACGTCATTTTCGATAGCCTGCTTGGCGGCTTCTTCCGGAGTTGAAAACAGTGGACCTACATCCACATCAAAGCCCATATCGGCAAATGCAGTTGCAACCACTTTTGCTCCGCGATCATGACCATCCTGACCCATTTTTACCACCAAAATTCTCGGACGGCGACCTTCTTCTTCCGCGAAGGCTTCTATTTTAGATTTAATTTCTTTGTAGTGTTCGTCGTTTTTGTACACGCTTTCATATACTCCGCTTATGGTTTGATTGGTGGCTTTATGTCTTCCCCAGGCTACTTCCAAAGCATCAGATATCTCACCAACGGTAGCCCTTCTCCGTGTTGCTTCAACCGCCAGCTCCAGAATATTTCCTTCGCCTGATTTCGCCGCATCGGTCAAAGCCACCAACGCATCTTTAGTAGCAGCATTATCTCGTTTAGCTTTGATGGAATCAAGTCGCTCAATTTGTTTTTCCCGGACATCCGCATTGTCGATATCCAGAATTTCGATTGGATCTTCTTTTTCGTTCACATACTTGTTCACCCCAACAATGGTGATATCACCCTTATCAATCCCTGCTTGCTTGAGCGCTGCCGCTTCTTCGATTTTCCGCTTTGGATATCCTTGCTCGATCGCTCTAGCCATTCCTCCCATTTCCATCACTTCGTTAATGATGGCTTTGGCTCGTTCCTTTAAATCATGAGTGATTGATTCCACCGCATACGATCCTGCAAAGGGATCAACCGTGTGGGTAACATCCGTTTCTTCCTGGATGATGGTTTGAGTATTTCTCGCGATTCTTGAAGAGGTTTCTGTAGGGAGAGAAATCGCTTCATCGTAACTGTTGGTGTGGAGAGATTGCGTTCCTCCCAGCACCGCAGCCATTGCCTCGATAGTGGTACGGACCACATTGTTCAGCGGATCCTGCGCCGTTAATGACCAACCCGAGGTTTGGCAGTGCGTACGTAGCATCATGGATTTCGAACTCTTTGGATCGAAATGCTCTTTCATCAATTCCGCCCAAAGTGTCCGGGCTGCTCTAAGCTTACTCACCTCCATAAGAAAGTTCATTCCGATGGCAAAGAAGAAGGAGAGTCTTGGAGCAAAGGCGTCCACATCAAGACCACTTTCAACGGCAGTTTTTACATATTCGATTCCATCTGCCAATGTGAAAGCCAGCTCTAATGCTGAATCAGCGCCGGCTTCCTGCATGTGATATCCTGAAATAGAAATTGAGTTGAAGCGTGGCATTTTTTCGCTTGTAAAGGCGATAATATCCGAAACCAGCTTCATAGATGCCTGAGGGGGATAAATGTAGGTATTTCTAACCATGAACTCTTTAAGGATGTCATTCTGGATCGTTCCGCTGAGTTGATCCAGCCCAACGCCTTGTTCTTCAGCGGCAACAATATAAGCTGCCAGAACGGGAATCACCGCGCCGTTCATGGTCATAGAAACCGACATTTTATCTAAGGGAATTCCGTCGAACAGAATCTTCATGTCTTCTACAGAATCGATGGCTACGCCTGCCTTTCCTACATCGCCGACTACTCTTGGATGATCGGAATCATAACCTCGGTGTGTCGCCAAGTCAAAAGCTACGCTCAGTCCTTTTTGTCCTTTTTCCAGTGCCTGCCGATAGAATTTGTTGGATTCTTCGGCTGTTGAAAATCCGGCATATTGACGGATGGTCCATGGTCGCTGGGTGTACATCGTTGGATAAGGCCCACGGGTAAACGGGAACTGCCCTGGGTAGCCGGGATCGACCGCTCTTTTGGAAAGGTCTTCGGCATCATATAGTGCTTTAATCTCCACCCTTTCAGGACTCATGCGGTTCAGTGAATCCGCCTTTTCGCCTTTTAATCCCTTTTCAACACTGTTCGTCCACTTATCTTTTTGCTCTGACATTTTACTCACTTTCTTTCATGGAAACGGTTTTCTTAATCAGAATGTACGGTTTTCCGTTTTCGAAAGTAAGGAGAGCTTTGTGAATTTGAGGTGAACAAGAATAGTTTAATTACGAATTAGGAATAAGCGTTTTTAGAAACCTATTCCTAATTCAATTATTCGTAATTAAAATTACTTCAAATTCATCTCAGTTTGAGAAGAACTAAAACCAATTTCTTCTTCGAACTTTTGGGAGCCGAAACTTTCTTCCATTTCGGCACGGAGTTTCTGGATGGTCAACCCACTTGTGAGTGAGCCATTTCTGGAGATGGAGATACGCCCGGTTTCTTCTGAAACAACCAACACAAAAACATTATTGGTTTCGGAAACCCCTACCGCTGCCCGGTGACGAGTTCCAAAGGATTGCGCAATATTCGGATTTTGGGAAATGGGAAGGTACGCACTCGCCGCAACAATTCGGTTGTTTCGGATAATGACAGCACCGTCATGCAAAGGGGTTTCTTTTCGAAAAATAGTGACCAGTAATTCGCTTTTAATTTTCGCATCAATACCAACTCCTCCATCAATGATATCCTGTAGCGAAGAGGTTCGTGCGAAAACAATGAGCGCCCCTATCTTTTCTTTAGCGAGCACTTTTACCGCTTCAATAATTTCATCAATCATATCATCGGAACCTGAGCGTGTAAAAAAGCGGTCGAGACTGGTGTTGGTTCCAAGTCGATAAAGCAGCTTTCTGATCTCGGGCTGAAAAATGATAAACACTGCGAGAATACCAACGTTCATGATTCCACTAAGAATAAAATCGATGGTGGTGAAGCCAAGCACCCGAATTATCAGGTTTACGACAACCAGAAGTACGATTCCAATCCCTGCCTGAATGGCAAATGTTCCCCTGATCCATTGATAAAGATATACCAGCACGCCGGCAATAAGCAGCGTTTCGATAAAATCCATAATACCGAAATCAAGAAACCCAATGGGGATCAATGGAGTGCTCCGTCTAAGATTGAGATTGAATTGCGTTGAATATACGAATTGAATCCGAGGCTTCCTTCACATCATGTACACGGAGAATATCAGCGCCTTTTATCAAAGAATGATAGTGAACTGCAAGTGTTCCGGCGAGCCGTTCATCTGCAGGTCTGCCGTCTAAAATCTGTCCGATCATAGATTTTCGGGAAGCTCCAACTAGTAAAGGGAAACCAATTTTTTTGAAAGAGTCAAGGTGAGCGAGAAGAGAAAGGTTATGTTGCAGCTTTTTTCCAAATCCGATTCCGGGATCAAGAATGATTTTATTCACACCTTTGGATTGGAGTACCTCGATTTTCCTTTCAAAAAACTCATAAATCTCAACCATCACATTTACATAACTTGGATTGTATTGCATTGTTTGGGGGTCGCCCTGAGAATGCATTAGCACATAGGTAGCTCCAAATTCAGCGCACAAATCTGCAAGTTTTGGTTCTTTTTCTAATCCGCTTACGTCGTTTACAATCTTCGCGCCCAGTTCCAGTGCTTGTTTTGCAACTTCATATTTAGTGGTGTCGATTGAAAAGACCGCATCGGAAAAAGTAGGAATTCCCTTGTTGAGTATTGGAATTACTCTTGAAAGCTCTTCTTTCTCAGAAACAGGTTCAGCATTAGGGCGTGTGGATTCTCCTCCCACATCAATAATCGAAGCACCTTCGGAAAGCATAATGTGAATGCGATCCATTGCCGAATTGATCGCATTGAACTTCCCCCCATCACTAAACGAATCAGGAGTGGCGTTTAGAATGCCCATTACTTTTGGGGAAGTTTGTGCTAAGGAGATATTTTCTGAATTAGACAATGTTTAATTTTAAATGCTAAGTGTTAAATGTAGAATATTTTCCATTTAACACTTTTAATTCAACATTTAAAATTGAAAGCTACCATTCTTCGATGAGGTCGCCGAGTTTGTCTTCTTTTTCGGCCCACTCGTCTGCATCTGGCAGCGCATCTTTGGTTTCGTTGATTACATGATCATCCCATGCTTCTGATAGGCGTTCATTAAGCTCGATGTAATGCTCCCATTTTGCGGGAACTTCGTCATCCGGAAAGATCGCTTCCACAGGACATTCCGAAACACATGCGTCGCAATCGATACATTCATTTGGCTCGATTACCAGAAAATTAGGTCCTTCCCGGAAGGCATCAACCGGGCAAACCGCCGCGCAGTTGGTATATTTACATTGAATACATGGTTCGGTAACAACGTATGGCATAGTCTTGTAGAGTGAGTTTATTTCTTTTTTATGAAACGGAATATCTCTCTGAGCGAAGTTAGATTCAATCCAAATAATTAAGATTATTTCTAAATCGTTTTTTTTCCCAGATCCCGGATCAAGTCCGTGATGTCTTCTCTGGATTTTGCTAACGGAGCATTACATTTACAGAATCGAGAGAACCATCAGTTCCGGCAGAAGGAATCCCCAAAAGATAAACCATCAGCTCATAAAGATGGATATTCTCGAAAGATTTCATGGAATAACCTTCTTTAAAATCCGGACCCCGAGCAATAAATAAAGCATGCATTTCTTTCTCCCGATTATCAAAACCATGCGTTCCCCCGGAAGGATAGTTTTCTCTTCTTTGAATGTATTCCCTAGTATTAATGGTGTATCCCAGATCAGCAATCATAATCAGATCCGGAACACGGGGGTGCTTTCTCAAATGAAATCTTTCCGGTAGATTTTCTTTTCTATAGACTTTGTAGTTTGCCTCTTTCCTTTTCAGAATTTGATAAACATTCTCCAGTCTTTCAGGTGGGAGATTCATCATCACTACCGGAGTGGAAGAAATGATGTTGATCCCTTCCATATTTACCAGATCATCCAACACTATCAAGCGCTCCCTCGAAACCTCTGTCATCCCATGATCTGAAACAATAATTATATTCGTTGATTCGAAAAGCTTCAAAGACTTCATTTGATTAATCAGATAGCCTACTAACTCGTCAGCATCCCGAATTGCCTGCACTACCTCTTCTGAATCAGGTCCGTATCTATGCCCTTCGCTATCCACAAAACTGAAATAAAGTGTTCCAAAATCGATTTCATTTTCATTTCCTAACGTCATCCATTTTAGTACAGAATCGATTCGGGATTCGTTAGGTATTCTTCCATCATATCGTTTCCAGAAAGTAGGCCTCATATTTTGAATGGGAGCTTCCGAGCCTACCCAGAACATGGTACCGGCATTTAGCCCATTCTTCTCAACTGTATTCCAGATGGGTTCCCCTCCGTACCAATCTGGGTTTTCTACCTGCTCCCGATCTCCCATAGAAAATGAAAGATTCATCTCAGGATCGTACATGCTATTTCCTATAAATCCATTATTCTCTGGGTAAAGCCCAGTGGCAATTGAGTAATAATTAGGGAATGTTTTTGATGGGAAAACAGGAATCAGTCCTTCGCCAAGTACTCCCGCTTTTGCTAGCAGATCAAAGTTTGGGGTTTCCGTTTTAGAAAGATAGTCTGCCCGAAAACCATCGAAAGAAATAAGAAGGAGTTTTGGAGGCTTATTGTTTGGCTGTGCCGTACAGGCTAATGAGCAAAGAAAAAGTAGTACCAACAGCTTTTTCATTGCTCCTCCTTTTTATTCGAAATCGGAAGTAAGTTTAAATCTTGAAATCCTGTTATTTCCTTTATCGGCTACATATACAACCCCGTTGAAGTAAGCTACTCCGCTTGGCTGGTTAAATTCTTTTGGTCCTGAACCAGTACCTCCAAAAGAAACTACTATCTGCCGGGTCTGATCTTCAACTCCCGCAGGAGGCGGAACCCCTTCCTGGCCATTCAATTGAAACTGGAACAAAGAGTCAGATTCTGAGTCGATAATAAAAATGTAGCTGTCATCATCTCCACCAAAAGCGATATCTGATGGCAGTTTGAACTTATTAGGTTCGTATAAAAATCCATCTGCCTGGGTAGTATCCTGAGCTAGTAGGCTGGAATTTTGCTGAAATACAATTCCATCGACGGTAATTACAGCATTAATCCATAATACCCGGAAAGGAATTTCCTTAGTTTGATCTGCCTGTGTTATAATAAAGCTTCGATCATCGGTTGGATTATCTCTTTGTGGAGGAGATACAAAACTGGTTATAGAACTAATTCCAATACCACTTCTTAACGAAGGAACGGTAGGACTTAATGCTCTGATCTGCCTTACATTCCTCATTTTATCCGTTTTTATTCCTCCTTCAGTAATTCTCTGAAATTCGAGAACGGTATTGTCAGGAGCAGCTACCTGTGTAGTTTCGGTAAAAGGGCCTCTTCTTGTCACATACAAACTGTTGTCTTTAAGAATGGTCAAACCTGTAACTTCTACATTTTCATAATTGTTTTGAGAGGCACGATTTAACCTGGCGTTCTGAGCAGCTGAAGTACTTAAACTGGCATCGTCGAACGGAAAGATTAAGGTATCAACGAATTGTATTGGGCCAGCCCCATTCATGTTCTTAATTTTGAATACTGCAGGCAAATCCCAGGTAATTCCCGGGTCGATTGACTCAATCACAGTATCAATCCGGGCGGCGACATACACATTAAGCAATCTATCTTGCGTAATTGCTACAGCACCCCTCAATGGAATAGTTACCCTTGGCGAAAGATCAGCCCGATCTAATAAATGTATCCCAGAAGCATCTGTTACATATACGAATTCATCAAATCCCACATGTACATCAGTTGGTTCATCGAAACCTCCCCAAAATGGAAGTACGGGAGCGTAGCCATCAATATTCTCCAGTGTTGGATCGATGCGCCCTTCATCAAATATTTCGTCGGTATCTCTGTTTGATTTTGAACTAAAAATATCATCGCAAGATGAAAGCGAGATAGTAATAGAAAACAAGGCTATAATATGTATCAGCTTTCTGATCATAATGAAAAACTAATCGCGATTCTGTGGATTGAGCCTAACCGTTCAAAGGCTGTATAGGCATAATCCGCTTTAAAAATTTTGTTCATAACGTTGAGTTGAACACCACCACCCAGACTTGGGATTTTGCGTTCTTTCACACCAAACTCATATCCTGTTCTAACAAAGAACTGATCCATGAAAGCATACTCAGCTCCTACATTAAACTGTTCTGCATTATCACTTGGATTTGTGATCTGCCCAGTAATTACAAGTTTAGACTGTTCATTTTCAATTAAATCGTAAGCAGCACCTATATGGAACCTTGTTGGAAGAGAAGAAAACTCTTCTGGCTCAACTTCTGTAATGCCTTGACTCTCATCTCCAGTTAACGTACCGCTTGGATTAGCATCTAATCCAAAATTATTGATACCCACAGCAAATCGGAGACCTGTATCGCCTACCAAATAATGGAACCCAAAATCAATCGCTCCTGTGTTATAATCGACCTCTAGAATTTTTTCCATCAAAAATTTCAATGTAATTCCATAGCTAAATAGCTCTGTGACCTGATGTGCGCCTGAAAGCCCTACTGAAAGATGATGTGTACTAAATGTTCTTCCAGTACCCAATTGCTCATATTCAGTAGTTTCGATAATGTCGCCGGAATTCAGGTATTGCAGTGAACCTCCAATAGCAAATGTGCCCAACTTGTGTACATAGCTGAAGTAGTCTTGGCGAATCCCAGCAAAATAAGCGGTATGGCTAATCATCACACTTGAACTTTGCAGTTTAGCTGAAAGTGCCGGATTCCAGTACAAGCTGGAACCATCCATTGCATCTGCCATATTTGAATTGCCCATAGCAGCACTTCTCGGATCAACTGCAATTTTTGTAAACTGGAAACTTTCGGTACCAGCTCTGTCTTCTCCAAAACTTTGAGCTAATGCAATAGAAGCAGCTAAACAGTTTGTCAGAAGCACTAAAAGTATTATATATAATCTCATGAATTTCATTTAAAAACGTACCGATAAACCAACCATAATGTGGCGCTGTTCTATATAGTTTGCCGGGTTGTCATAAGCCGGTAAATTATTATCCGTAGGATCAATATATCTTGGGTCACGTATATTGTTAGGTACATCGTAGCTTCTGTCGTTCCTAAGTGCAATTAGTTCAGCCTGACTAGTAGGGTATTGCTTATACCCTTTTCCCGTAACAGGATTTACAATTACCGAACTTCTGTTATTCAGAAGGTTTGTAATCTCTAAGAATGCAGAAACTTTTGTACCTCCAACATCAAACCATTTCTGTAAGTTAAAATCCAAATAGAACCATGCTGGCCCTACTTTACTGAATCTTTCCGCAGGATCATCTACAGTTTCGTAGATAGGGCGCCAATCACGAACACCAGTTATCGGGTTTCTTGCAGATCCCACAAGTTCCGTAGGGGTATATCTTGTCCCTGATCTCCAGACCGCAGATAAAAATATTTTAAATTGATTTAATGGTCCCAGATCAAGAAGAGGCTTATCTCTGTCATAAGTAAAAGTTATATTTCCTTTTATATCAAATGGCCTATCCCACGCTAGTGGAGTTTCAATGTTAGCTCCTACATTTTGGCTGGCATTTATATCATTGAAGTTATCATCGTTCGTAGAACTTAAGCCTTCAGCACGGGAATATGTAAAAGAAACCTGACCCCTGATAAGGTCTTTATATCTTTTTATATAAGACATTTCTATACCCCTGGCCCTGGCATAATCGCCATTGATTCGGAAAGCTTTTGTTACATCTCTGCCATCAACATCTGCAACTCTTATTCTTTGAGTGGTTACAAAATCATACTTGTCTCTCCAGAATGCCGAGATGTTAAATGCATCGTTTGCAGTTAGTTGGTTTCTAAGACCAATTTCATATGAAATATCTACTTCCGGATCCAGATTTGGATTTCCTAAGTCTGGAAGATCGGATTGATCCTGATAAAAAGGATCTAAACCAGCATAAACAAAAGTAGGGTGAGGTAATCTGGTCGAATGACCATAATTAAAAAACAGTACCTGGTTTTCTTTTACAGGAAACGAAACATTTACTTTTGGCAAGAATCTGAATTTAAATCGATAACCGAATAATTCAGTGCTACTGTCGATATAATCTTCAGCTACAAATCTGGGTATTGTTGAAATGGTATTTTCATCCAATGCATCTCTTACCGCGTTATCAACATACTTTCCCGGAGCCCAATATTCTATTCTTGCCCCAATATTTGCAATCAATCCGTTGTATCGAATTTTATCTGTAATAAAGAAAGCTCCTCTTTTCGGCTTAACTCGCCAGGCATCAAAACTCTCTCCTACTCTGAATGTTTCTGAAACTACACCATTCGAAATTTCAATCGGAGCACCGATCCATGGACGGGTAATATCAATCCACTGATAGTCATTGAACTTAAACTCGAATCCAGCTACAATTTGATTTTTGCGATCTGCAAAAAACTTAGTAACTGAAGTTTTAAGTGTAAGCTCTTCAGCAAAGTGATCATGCCATAGTGTAGCTATACCTCCGTTATTAATATATCCCGGACCCGCAAGGATGTAAGTAAAATCATCCGTTGCTTCAAACTCTTGTGCCGGTGTGGTAACAATACTTTCCGGGTCAAATTCGCTATCAACATTATCAGGTCGCCAGTCTCTGCCATTGGCGTCTGCTCTTAAACGGGTAAATAAACGACTGAACTGAACTTCATAAAATGCCGATTGAGACACTGTTTGTGTCCATTTTAAATAAGAAAGATTGCTGTCGTGTGTATAGGTATTGGCGTTATCAAGAAATCCATTTGAAAAAGAGAACTGGAAGCCAGGACGAATCTGTGTGTCTGCTCCCGTAATCTGGAGCATTCGTGTATTTTGGTTGATTGTTAAAGAGCGTTTATAGGCTCCTTCCAGTCTCATTCCGGGACGAATATTGTAAGTAAGCTTTAGCATGCCATTCCAACGGTTACCCTGACGGGGAGACCAAAAATCACTACCTGTTATTGAAGAGCTGATTTGATTAGCAGAAAGTTTAGTGTAACCATCTGTTAGACCTACCTGACCTGTAAGAAAAAAAGACAGTCTTCCGGGCAAATCGATTCCTAAAGCAGGAAGTAACTTTTCAGCAAGTATTCCCGGACCTCCTAAATTGAATTCATAAATATCTGTGAAAAAATTAGCTTGATTTGACATTACATTTGAGCCGGTATTGTCCCTTTTATGAGTGAAACTTCCCTCATACTTTTCACCTCCACTCTGGGTTTGAACGGCTACAACACCCGAAGTTACATCGCCATACTCGGCTCCAACTCCTCCGGTTATTACTTCCACATTGCTGAATGAATTAGATCCTAAGTCCAAACCAAAACCAGTACCTGCAAGAGGATCCTGAGCTGAAACTCCATCCACAACGAATCCTGTTTCATAAGCCCGGCCACCTTTTATATATAAACCTGTAGGGTCTTTTACTACTCCAGACTGTAGAGAAACAGCATCTTCTACTCTTTGAATAGGAGCTGCTTCAATATCTTCTCTGGAAATTGTGACAGAAGTATTTGACTTTTCTACATCAAAAATGGGTTTTTCACCAATAACCACAACTTCTTCATCAGATTCAAATACCTGCTCTTTCATGGTCTGGTTCATTTCTGTTGTCTCTCCGGCAACAACTGCAATACCTGTTACCTGAACAACCTGAAAACCAATAAATGTAAGCTCTATCGTATATTCTCCCGGTCTGATATTCCGAATGGTATAGCGTCCATCGGGATCAGTAGCTGCACCAAAATTTGTTCCTACAATCCGAACGTTTACCCCGGGCAGTGTCTCACCAGTTCCTTCTTCGGTAATAACTCCTGAAATATTTCCAGTACTTTGCGCTAATGCCTGAATTGAGCATCCTAAAATGAAAATCAGGGTGAATAAATTTTTTTGTAGTCTCATACCAATCATGGTTTAAATTTAAGCCTGCCGATTAGCATATCGTTTAATAGATCGGGTAGATTTGAATTGCCGTTGATATTTGTGAGATCAAGGCTAAAATAGATCAAATCTTTTTCCGGGTTTTCCACGCCAACACCTTCAAATTTTGTGTAGTCCAGAGTAATCCCAATAAGTGTTGTGTTTCTGAAATCAGCCTGATATAAGAGCGTACCTCCCGGAACTGGTTTAACGGGAACAACTCCGACTTGCCGTACTTCAGTTTTGGCTACCACTGTGCTAATGCCAGACTCAGGTTCAACATCCACGTCTGCATTTAATACAAAACCAGTCTCAATACTTCCTTCTGTAGTTCTTCCAATCGAGTCAACCGGAATGAAATTGAAAATCGGGTCATTCTGACTAATACTCTTCATTGGAATATTTACAAACATGGTACCCCCGGCGGTAAAAAATTCGGAGGTTATTTCCTGCGCATAGGTAATGTTTCTGTCAATGTTATCAGAAATCCAATAAATATGATCCCATTTTGCCAGTGTCTTTTTTAGTGTAGGATCTACTACTGATGGAAATTGATCGGAAAGAGCGATTTTATCCTGTGTAACGGTTCCGGTATTAATCAGCCATAAGTCCGGCTGAATACCAATTTCATTCAAGTAAGAAAAATGTTCTGCTTGTTTTGCCAGAGAATTGCTTGTGCCATCATCATTAATAAAAAGCACGCTTGAGTACTGACCTTTAATATACCACGAAACTGAATCTAAATTGCTCACAGCACCTGCAGCATCTACAGTGCGTACATAAAACGTATTTTCTGAATCTACAACCAGATTTGGCACTGTTAGTGGCTCATTTGCAGTGTTAAGAGCCCTCGTGTAAGACCGACCCAAAAATACTTCTGCTTCTTTTTCACCAGTTGAAGTATTATCTATTTCCAAAGAAATAAAAAGTCGGCCGTCTTCTTCCAGCGAGAATGGTATTTCTACCCAGCCATCTGTTTTACTATTTATAGCTATCTCGGTACTAATCAGGTTTGCCAAGCCATCAGGGTCATTAATTGTCCACCCAAAACTTGCAATTGAAAACAAAGTATCTGGTGGAGTCTCAGTTTGATTTATGGAAACATCAGGTGCAGTGTTTACAATTGGAAAAACGAGCCGCGCACCGATCGGGTCACGTGCATCATTATTATCGACGGCTCTTATTTTAAAGAGCACATCATCCTGAATTTGGCCTTGCGTAATTGGCAGGATGAACGTGCTATCGGTTCTACTCGTAAAAGTCCAGTTTCCTTCAGTAGTATCATTTATTGCATATTCATAACCAACAATATATCCATCGGGGTCATTACCCCACCAGGAAATGTTAATTTGACTGGAAAGCCTGAAATCTCCTTCCCTGTCAATTTTATCAACAGTTAAAAAAGTCTTTGGTAGTTGGTTTTCATTAAAATCACCTTTCAGTGTATTTTCACAGGAGAGTGCAGTTACTACAACAACTGATAAAAGAAATAATATTTGGTACTTAGAAATCAATACTAATTTTTGAAATAATTAAAAAACACAGGCTACAGATTATGCTGTAGCCCGTGTTTAAGTTTTTAAACTTACTTAATAAGCATCATTTTACGGGTGCTTACAAAAGAACCTGCTTCAATTCTGTAAATATACATTCCACTAGCAAGAGCAGAAGCATCAAATTTTACAGCATGATTTGCAGCATTCAACTGCTTGCCATCTAACAAGGTAGCTACTTTCCGGCCAAGCATATCGTACACATTAAGTGTTACTTTGCTGGCTTCCGGTAAGCTAAACTGAATGTTAGTGGAAGGGTTGAATGGATTAGGATAATTTTGCTTTAATGCAAACTCAGAAGGAACTCCGTTCTCATCTTCATTTGAAGTTTGAAGAGCACGCTCAAGAGTTAATGCATAATAAACCGGGCTAAACTGTCCTGAACTAAAGGTAGAAACAGCTACAGTATCTGTAGAGCCGTCAGTTACCCGTACATTCCATACAAAGTTTGCTGTTTGACCAACAGAAAGTCCTGCCCCTGCAAGTAGGGCATCAACTGTTGCAAAATCTAACGTTACCGTAGTATCAGCACCTTCATTATCTGAAGGAACTGCTACAATTACTTCAGAAGTGTCAGCTGAATATAATACCCACTGGTAAGTAACAGCATTTCCATCAAAGTCAGTAGTTGGCTCCCAGGTTGGAGCTACTGCTCCACTTACAACAACTGTTGCACCGTTGGTTGGAGCTTCCAGACTGAATGTTCTGAATGGTACAGTGAAATCGTCACTTACAAACCACTCAGGATTTCCACCAATCATCTTAGGATTGCTAAATGAGAAGTAAAGAACACCAGTTAATGATTGGAAAGTAGCACCGGTTTTGATGTTTTCATTTACACTTGAGCTGAATCTTGAAGAACGGTCATCGAAACGAAGTCCTTCACCTGCTTCTAGTGTATCGGCAGCTCCACCGCCCTGACGGGAACCAAACTCCCACTCACCAAAGTCACTCGAACCATCCGCTTGGTTAGTAGTGACTTTTACGTCGTCAAACCTAATCATTACACCTTCATACATTTCAAAATTGGCTCTCACTTCCTGAGTAGTCAATCCTGTAAGTGCAAGTGTATCCATTTGTGTGTTCGTACCTACTTCAGTGAAAGCAAGAACTTCAATTTCAGTTACACCAAATGATTCTGAAACTGATAATTCGGTAATCAAAATCATGTCGCCTTCTTCAAGTGCTTCCATTCCATTCGATTCATCAACAAATACACCGGACCAGGCAGCTGCTCTGTCTTGGATTGTTATGAAGCCATCTGTAAGTGCGCTTGTAGTTACTGTAGCAGTAATGCTGGCATCTACGGCACCTACACCTGCAACAGGGCTGTCTCCTGGGCCACCATCGCCGGTTTCCTGAATTGCAGCAATTGTAGCAACCGCATCACCTTTAACAAAGAAAGAGTATGTTCCAGAAAGAGGAGCTACCCCTGTTAATCCGTCACTATCAGTTGCTTCAATAGTAAAGTTTACAGGAGTTCCTCCAGGGAAAGTAGGAAGTGTAGCTGAATACACATCTCCAACAGCAGTCATATCTAGAGAATCAGTAACTCCAGCTGCTGTGTAAATCAATTCAACACCGGTCAGAGTTTTTCCGTCAGCGGCTACAATGGTAGCTGAAACGGTAACGGCTGTTTCTGAAGTTACATTTGAGTCGGAAAGTGCTACGTTTGAGAATACCGCTGGCAATCCATTAACAATAATATCATTTGGCCAGCTGAATATAGTACCACCACCTAAGTCCTGTCCATCAACAAAACGTGTGTTATTTAACCAAACAACACCATCTTCCATTGGGTTAATGCTAAGAGCACCGTTGCCGCTTGGCACCAAGCCATCCGGATCATCACCATTATAAGTAATGAATCCACTCACGTCTACGTTTGCACCTGCTGCTGGTGGAACAAATTCACCATCCTGATCATCCAAGCGTCGTGCATTATAATCAATCAAATAACCTTCGTTACCAATTGCGTGGTCATTTCTTAAACGTAAGGAAGTATCATAAATATAGATTCGTGCTCCATCCTGGTTTAATGCCCAATCTGAACGACCGCCTGAGTTACGATCCCCAAAAGAAACATTACTTACGATAGCACTTGTGAATTTCACATAAGAGCCGATGTATGAGCTGTAGTTTTCAAACTTCATTGAAAGAGCTCCACCAGTGAAATCATTGATATCAGAAACTGAAATTTCCCATGGATTAAGCAGTTCGGCATACTGAGGAAATTCTTCATTCACACTACCTTTAAGATCTACTGTCTCAACATCGAACTGAGCAGTGGCGTTGAAGTATCCAAGTCTTCCTGTGAAGGTTACTACATCACCTCGGGTAAACTGATCGATAGTTGTATAGTCACTTTCTACAATTTGCAGAGACATACCTGCACGGCCTCTTGTAACAGCATTAGTGTCGGTTACGAAAACGTGAATCCTTCCAATACGATCAATTTCGCCACCTACCGGATCGTCAACAGGATTTGCAAGTCCTGAACTCTTTGGATATGAAACAATCACCGCTGTAAACTCTACCAACTCTCCGGAAAGGGGATGGCTTTCAACACCTGCAACAGAGAATTCTGTTACTTCACGGTATCTGTTAAGTTCTCTAATAGAAAAGGGAACTCCACCTACAGTATGTGATCCAAGGTTAGAAAAATCATCCTGATCTAAAACAGTCCACTCTGAAAATGTTTCATTAGTACCGAAAGAAGCCAATGGAACCGTATTTCCCGACTCAAAATTTGGCTTACGCACTAATGTATGTTCACCTGTAGCACTAGCGACTCCAGCAACATCCCAACCGGTGCCCGGATCTTCACCCAATTTTCCAAAAATATCGATTAGAGTGGTATCAGACCCATCAATCTTGAACAGACCAATTGCATCATCACCATTGTAAAAAGTAATTGCATCAGTTGTATCCGCAAGATCAAGAATCACCTGATTTGCTGATGGATTAGCAATAACATATACAGCACCACTCGCCAACAAACCTTTTAATCTAAATTCTCCGGAAGACCAATCTGGAGCTCCATTATTTGATCTAAGTAAAAGGTAGTTTTCTAGATTAACCTCTTCAGTCGATCCGTTGTAAAGCTCTAAAGCTTTATTACTACTGGATCCTTCTATGTATTCAGATATGAATACATCCTGTGCATTAACTGCACCAATACTGAGCAATAATGCCAGTGCCATAAACACAGCCTTATGGACTCTTTGAATTGTAACTTTAAGCATATTATAATGATTATTTTATGATTACTATTTTACCTGTTTGAATCTCTCCTGAAGCTACATCTTTCACGGTGTACAGGTATAAACCCGTGGTTAAGATTTGATTAGCGTTTGATTGAATATCCCAGGCATGTTCGCCTCCGGGTAGTACCCTTGGGTCGTCACTAAAGCTGGAATACCAATCAATATCGCCACTATAAGTTTCCGAATCGTGAGTAAAATCTGCTATAATATCTCCAGAAACAGTATATATCCTTACTTCTGCTTTTGCGGGTAAGTTATAGAAATAGAGCTTTCTTTCGCCTTCCAAGCTTCCATCCCATGCCGCATTTACCCTATATGGGTTTGGGTAAACTCCTACCTGATACTGTTTCTCATTACTTCCAAAATTTTCGTTAGCAGGAGTACCAGGAAATACGCGTACTGCATTCACATTTGGACTACTTTCAAGGCTTTCGATCTCGAATACATCACTTCCTTTATCAAAAGCTGTGACTGAAAGCTCATATTGCCATCCGCTTAGTAATCCTTCTATCTCGTAGGCATAATAATAGGTAACACCATTTATAATTACCGGCTCGTCCAATTCTATTTCATCGAACCCAGTATTAAACCCCTCCTGATTACCTGGTGTGTCAAATTCCCGAATAAGCCGTGAGTTTGGATTAATATCTTCCCCTAAATCAGAACTATATACTCTGTATCCTTCAAAATCCATCTCTCCAGAAACCCGGTCAACAGATTCTTCTGCCGTTTTATCCCAGTAAAGAGTCACTTTTCCTGCATCTAGTTGAACGAGCATTTTAGGGCTATCAGGAGGAGTTGGAAATAAATAACGAGTTAACTCTCCGTTTTCGTCGGTATCTTCACCAGGATCAAGAACACCATTATTATTTTTGTCCTCGCCTCGGAAGACCTGGTTAATTGAATTAATTGTTTGTACCAGATTAACACGGGTTTCTTCATTGTCATCATCCTTACCAGCCGGGCCTTGAAATTCATCTGGTTTTAACGCCGCAGAAAAAGCCATATATATAGTAATGGTTTCACCAGGTTCTACACGCGGGAAGGGACCGATTGATATAGATGAGATATAATTTCCTTCCGAATTCTGACCATCTGTTCTCAATTGTTGTCTAATCGTAGAGCCATCCGTAGTAACCGAATCGAGAGGGAATTTTGAAGACATACGCTCATACCTTAACGCATCACTATTTGGTCTCGCATATACCCCTGTGCCAGCGCTAAATAACCAATAGCTAGGATCTACGAATGGAGCCTTTACACCTTCATTTTCCAAATAGTCTTTATTAGATGGGTGAAAATAATTCCCCCTGTACTCTGCCCCAATGATAGACATTGCCCCATAGGTATTTATCGAAGGATCATCAGGAGAGCCCGCGTCAAAAACATACGATGTGTATAGAGTATCCAAATAACCTAGACCATTTTTGTTGAAAAATTCTCCACCTGTTTCTGTAGCTGTATTAACATTTCGAACTACTAAATCCGCATACATTCCGACAAAAACACTATCCCAGGTTGCTGCACTTGAATACAATTGGCTATTGTTTGTGATATCGTAACGAAGAATTGTAAAGTTTTCTGTAAAAGGGAATCCCCAGTTATAACTTTCTAGTCTTACATCCGCGTAAAGTGGTGTGTCGTGGCCACTAATCGGAGTTCCATTTATGTCCCGGCGCTGATCAGAAAATTCAGCGATGATATCCTGCTCTCCTACTGAAAATGGGGAGAAGAATTCATCATTAGGATTTGTACTTCTTCGACCAATTGGTGAGTCTCCGGTAAATTCAAAGCCTGCTGCTCCCCTTGTATATCCACCGCTTGTGGTAATGGAAGCTGTGGATACCCGAAGCTGTGAATTATTATATTGCGCCCCAATCCAAATACCTGCTTCAAAGAGATGTTCGGTTCCGGTATCGTTTGGAAAACGCATACTTGCACCTCCTTCAGGATTGTTTCTAACATCAGGTTTACCAAGAATTCCATAATTGGTAATGGCCAAACCTAAAATACCTGCATCAGTTTCTACCCTTTCAAAAGAGGCTTGTGCTAAAAGCGGCGTTGCTAACATTATTGCCGCGAAAAAAGTCAAAATGTACTTCAAGGAATCTATTTCTTTATTTCAATCTAAAGATACTCAACTTAAACACCAAGAGCATATTTAAACATTCAATTTTACACTTCCATAACATTGGCTATTTAATAAAGCTTTTGTAGAAGCTTACCAGTTTTTCCTGTGGCGTTCCAAGATAAAATCGGACAAACATAATAGTAAAAATTAACTGCAATTTCGCAACTCCAACTTGTCTGTATTTTCTTGCTGATGTACTTACTGATTCTGAGAGAATTTTAAACCGACTTTTTTTCTTGATTCGTCTCACTATGTCCTGATCCTCCATTACAATTAATTCCTCCCTAAAACCGATCATTTCTTCGAACAGTATTTTTTTGATGAATAAGCTCTGATCCCCAAAACGAAAATAGTCTATATCAAAACGTGTGAACCAGCTATAGAACCTGAGTAGGGGATGTTTATCATCAAATGAAAGCCGGTAGCAACCTGCTTCATATCCTTCCAAGAGTGCTTCTTTGATATCCTTGCAATATGTTTTTGGAGGGTAGGTATCTGCATGAAGAAAATACAAGATATCTCCAGACGCCTTGGCCGCACCATAGTTCATTTGAGCCCCTCTGCCTTTCATTGCACTTTCTACAACTTTTGCCCCTGCTTTTTTTGCCAGCATCCTGGTTTCGTCCGTACTTCCACCATCACTTGCAATAACTTCAATGTCACCTTGCTCGGCATGTTTTTTTAAAAAACTGATCAAATTCGAAATAGAATCCTGCTCGTTAAAGGTTGGAATAATAATGCTAATCATCTACCAGTTTCTCCTTTGCTTTTTCCCAATCTTCTACTGTATCTACGTCACTTAACTCCGGTAACAGTGCAAAGTTCAGGCCTGCTTGCTCTGCTTTAGAAATGGTTTTACTAAACACTTGTCTTGTACTCCATTCAATTTCATCAAAAATATCAGGCAAAAATTTGGACATCCCAATCAGGTAGTATCCTCCGTCCTCAGCAGGCCCCAGCACCAACTCATTTGTTTTAAGTTTTCTAAATGCTTCTTCCAAAATTTCCTGAGTCAGCTCAGCACAGTCACTTCCTATTAATACAACATACTTAGAGCTTCCTTCCTCGAAACTTTTTTTAAAAGCTTCCTTCATTCGCTCCCCTAAGTCCTGACCTCTTTGAAGCTTTTTTGAGAATACGTTGCCATCCCATTCGTCTTCGTAATCAATAAAACCCGAGTACCATACTTCCTTTTGTACCTCCATCTTTAAAACAACGCCTCTTGTATAACTTAGCAATAGCTTGTAAACCCGTACTGCTTCTTCATCTCCCAAAGTAGCTGCCAGCCGTGTTTTTACCTTCCCTTTTTCTGGGTTTTTAATAAATACTTTTACTGTTTTCCCCTTTTGTTCAAACATTAAGTCTGTTAGATACTTATAAAAAATGGAACTTATACTTCGCTTTTAGATTTAATAGCGTACACAATAATTAACTACAAACAACTTATGAATTTTAAGAAAACACTTTTATACACTTTTATTGCAGCATTTTTAACTATTTCTTTTTCGGTTGATGCAAATGCTCAGGCTAAAGCTGATAAGGGACAAAAAGCTATTGGGATTATGATTGGTGACCCTACGGGTGTCTCCTTTAAGAACTGGCTTGGGTCTAAAACCGCATTTGATGTGGGAGCAGCATGGTCACTTGAGAACCGCGACGCAATCAATCTACATGCTGATTACTTATGGCATTCTTATCTGGATGTTGAGAAAGGAAATCTTGCTTTTTACTATGGTATTGGTTCAAGACTTCTTCTAATCGAAAATGCAGATTCCAGAATAGGAGCCCGGGTTCCGCTGGGATTTAATTACCTTTTCGCAGATGCTCCACTCGATCTCTTTGTAGAAATTGCACCTATTCTTGATCTGGTTCCCGATACCGATTTAAATGGTGACGGTGCTATCGGACTTCGTTTTTATTTCTAAAAAATTGTGATTAAATGGGCAGGATAATATCCTGCCCTTCTTTTACAAAACTCACCTCTTCAAAATCTCCACCAAATTCATTCTTAACCCGGGCATCTAACGCAGCTAAATAGTCGTCTGAACTATCGGGGTCATGATGAGTAAGCAATAACTTGCCAATTCCAAGTCCTTTGGTTTTATCAATTACATTCTCCCAGGAAGAGTGCCCCCATCCAAGCCGTTCTTTATGCTGGCTTAAGCTAAACTGGGCATCATGTATCAATACATCCACTCCTTTTACGAAATTCTGGAATTCTGAAATAAAGCGAGTCGAGCTCTCCTCGCTATCGAGAGGGAGTTCATTATCAGGGGCAAAAACAATAACTTTCTCACCTATCTCAAGTTTATAGATGGCAGTTTGTACAGTGTGCTTAGCCCACATGTAGTCGATAGAATAGCCTTCGAAGTTAATTTTCCCAGGCTGAAAGGTTTCGCAATCCATGTCGGCTTCAAGCATATCCAGAGTAACAGGAAAGAAAGTGTTAGACATATGCCCTTGGAGAATCTCTTTACAACCTACATCGTCTTGTGGTGGAAGATATACCTTAAACCAGCTTTTAGGATCGTAAAATGGTTTAAAAAAAGGAAAACCCTGAAGATGATCCCAATGTGGGTGAGTAATAAATATTCTTCCGGTGTGCCCTTCACCTGAAGCATCCAGTTTATTTCCAAGGTTTCGTAGCCCGGTACCACAATCAACTATCAGCAACTCGGGTATTAATGCGCTCTCAATTTGAAGACATGTAGTATTTCCACCAAACACCATGTTTTCGGCGTTGGCGCACGGAGTAGAGCCTCTGACTCCCCAAAATTTTATTTTGATAGTATTAGTCAATAATCAACTGTTATACAACATAACTGCAGACGAACCATGATTTTATGCGGGAACGATCATTTGTTAGCCCCGGAAAAAAGCCACACTAAGATTGTAATTTTTTTTTAAAACTTAAACACTATTCTTCCTCGTCTCCAGCTTTGATATCCCGAATCGCCCTTTTTAGTTCCGAGGTTTTTTCCTTTTTCTTTGATAGTTCAACCTGAGCCTTATCAATTTTTTCCTGAAGCTCGTCCCTTAACTTATTCCCTTTGTTCGTTGGCTTGAAATAAGTTTTCGCTTCCTGGTATTGAATGATTTCTGACTCTAATTTTGAAATATCTTTTTTCAGGGAGTCGAGCTCTTTCTGATGTTTAATAATTTCTTTTCGGTCAGAAGGTTCAAATCCTTCAGACGCCAGTTTACGTTCCATTCCCAGGTCTGAACCCGATGACCTATATCGGTCATAAATCACATCACATACTTCCCGATATTCTTTCCATATCTTGTTTTTAAACTTCAGAGGAACATGGCCAATGTTCTTGAACTCTGCCTGTATCTTTTTTGCTTCAGAAACTGCAAGCACCAGATCGTCACTTTCTGACAATTCCTTAAGCTTACCAATCAGCTCATTCTTTTTGGTAAGATTTTCCTTGTGATCTTTGCGTACATCTTTAAAATGATCTCTGCGCTTGTCGTAGAAAACATCCATTGCTCCTTTAAAATTTTTCCAGATTTTGGATGATTTCTTTCTTGGAACCGGCCCGATTTTCTTCCATTCGGCCATCAACTTTTGCATAGCCTGATGCCCTTCATCAAAGTCTTCTACATCCTGAATTGACTCAGCCTTTTCAATTAGTTTTAGTTTCTCTTCCAGATTTTCCTGCTCCCGGTCTCTAAGAACCTCAATATTATCTGACTTCTTTTCATTAAACGCATCGGTAGCAGCTTTAAATTTATCCCAAAGCTCGTTCTCTTCTTTCTGGGGAAGGTTGCCCGTTTTCTTCCACTGGTTGTGAAGTTTATTTACATGGCGTGCAGCAATGGCAATATCTTCATTGTCAATAAGTGCTTCAGCTTCCTTGATTAGCTTCTTTTTCTTCTCAAGTGATTTTTCTACCGACTTGCGGTATTCCTTGTCATGCTTAAAACGAAGCTGGCTAAAAGAATCCTGGGCTTCATTAAAATGATCCCAAATCTGCTGATTTTTTTCCGCAGGAACTCGTCCTACTTTTCTCCATTGCAAAAGAAGATCATGAAATTCTTTGTTGAGCTCATCAAAATCTGCTTTATCGCCGGTGACTTTCTCATTAAGGGCATCCATTTTTTCGAGGATGACCAACTTCAATGTTAAATTCTCTTCTTCTTTTTGAAGCTTTTTTACCAGACGATCTACTTTATGGCTTTCGAATTCCTCCATCAAATGATTAAACCTATCGTTTAACGCATCAACTTCGCCATGTGGCAATACTTTAATAGACTCCCACCTTCCACGTATCTGATTTACTTCTTTAGTTGCCGTCCACTTCTCTTCATTAATGATATCAGAAAACTGTTTTAGAAGTCCCTTCTTTGCTTCAAGGTTTTCCGCTTTTCTTTTTTTTAGTTCTTCGTAATGAGCCCGTTTTTTTTCTTCAAACTCATCTCTAAGGGTATTAAATTTTTGGATGGCCTTTTTAGAATCTTCATTATTCGGATCAGGACCTTCTTCAATATGAAGTGCCAGATTTGCAAGCTCATTTGATACAAAAGACCAGTCTTGCTGCTTTACGAACTCTTCAGCTTTCTCAAGAATCTCAGAATAAAAGCTTTCGGAAAGTACTTGTCCTGTCGCAGGCTCTTCTTCTTGTTCTTCTGTTTCTGCTACTAAGGCTTCTTCGGCTACGGCTAGCTCTTCCGGCTGATCATCAGCTACAGATTCTTCACTTGTAGTTTCTTCTGTCTCTTCAACTATCGTTTCAACATCAGCTACCTCTTCTGCAATTGACTCTTCCTGTGTTTCTTTGACAGGCTCTTCTTTAACTTCTGTCTCCGGTTCTTTCTTTTCTTCTTCAGAAGGCTGATTAAACTCAGTATCCTCTTTTATAGTTTCGTCTTTATTTTCTTGCTCCAGGTTAGTCACAACTACCTTCCTTTCCAATTGTTCGTTTTAACGGCTCATGCCTGCTTTGTTAATATGTTCATCAAGATAACATATCTCCGGCACCTTAAGCAACTTTCGGGGGCTTTTCTAAAAACAGAAAAGCCGGCTTTAACACCGGCTTTTTTAAATCTTTTAGTTCACTTTGTGGAGATGAACATCTGTTTGCGGAAAAGGAATATTAAGCCCTTCTTTATCAAAGGTTTTATACACCTCTTCATTCATCCTGAAGTATACTCCCCAATAATCAGCCGCATTTACCCAAACCCGTACTACTATATTTACAGAACTATCGGCTAATTCAGATACGGCCATGAATGGTTCTGGATCTGAGAGAATTCGATCGTCTTCGGAAATCAGCCTTTTTAAAACTTTGTATGCTGTATCTACATCATCGCCATATCCAATACCAAAAGTCCAGTCAACTCTTCGGGTTGGCTGTGTAGAAAAATTGGTCATTGAACCTGTAGCTAACGGACCATTTGGGATAATCACTGTTTTGTTGTCTGGAGTAGTTAATATGGTTACAAAAATCTGAATTTCTTTAACCACACCACTATGTCCTTGAGCATCTATAAAATCGCCTACTTTATATGGTTTGAAGAGGAGAATCATTACTCCTCCGGCGAAGTTTTGTAGTGTTCCAGAAAGAGCCAAACCTACTGCCAAACCCGCGGCTCCAAGAATAGCGATGAACGAGGTCATTTCCACACCAAGCATTCCTAATGCGGTAATGTAAACCATCACTTTAAGTAAAATGGATACCATACTTCTCAGAAAACCACGTAGAGAAGGATCTACGTTACTTTTCTCAAGTAATTTTCCAATAAAGCCTACTATTAATTTAACTATCCAAAGCCCTACTACGAGAACCGCGATAGCTTTAAGGAGTCCCGGTCCATATAAGAACACAAGATCCAGCAGCATGTCAGTGCTAAAATTAAAATCTTCCATTTCTCCGATGTTAGTTAGAATTGATTTTTAATAATAACAATCTAAAATAAAAAAACCGCCATGTAGGCGGTTTATTCTTATTTGAATTTTTTAAGATTTACAGATTCTCAATTTCTTTAATGATCTCTTCTTTTGCCTTTCCTAACTTCTTTTGAAGGCGACCTAATAATTCGTCTTCTTTACCTTCAGCAAACATTAAGTCGTCCTCTGTAAGCTCAGAATATTTTTGCTTTAATTTTCCTTTTGTTTCGTTCCAATTACCTTTAATTTTAAGGTCG
This sequence comes from Balneola sp., assembly GCA_048058975.1. Classification (GTDB taxonomy): domain Bacteria; phylum Bacteroidota; class Rhodothermia; order Balneolales; family Balneolaceae; genus RHLJ01. Next base: position 150,463 of record JBLLNP010000001.1, on the reverse strand, counting down.
TTCATAATAATAGTTTGTTTTCATTATAATTAACTTCACTATTATGAACCGGAGCAACTGAATTTTGTTTCAGAAATTAATAAAAGGATTTAAAGCCTTACGATTCTATATCGTAAACTTCTTTAAGAATCGCTTTCGCGTTAGCGTCTTTTCCCTGCATAACCCGGTGCTGCAGGTTAGTAATAATCTCAGGCTGAGCTTTTTCGTAAGCTTCTTCTCTAGCCTCTTTATCGTTATTTGTTCTTACCAATTCAAAAATATCATCAGCACGAACTACACTGTAAATGTTATCCTTATTGAATGCATGAGATCGTAGTTCTTCAAACTCTTTAAAAACACGCGGAAAGTCTTCATTATTATCAGCACGAGTAACGATTTCAACATCAGATGGGCCTTCAGCACTTAACGGGGTTTTACAGAGGTAGAAAAAATTTTGAGTGTAATTCATGAATGTAGATTATCTGTTGATTCAATTTCATCTTAGAATATCTTAAATATAAAGAATCCTTCTTTACTTTTAAGTATCATCTTTCATGCGATCAACTCTTTTTATTTTATTTATCTCAATTCTTTTTGGGGGATGTGGTTCTGTTAAAACCAGTTCTGATAATGCCTCAGAAACCCCTCTTTATTCTCAAGGAATTCAACCTTTCAGTTCTTCCCCATTTTCGGATTCCCTCAGCCTTGGGGTTGCTAAACTTTATAAAGGTAATAATGCTTCCGGTAGTGGTATTTTTGTATCTGAGGACGGCCTGTTCTTAACTAATTATTCTGCTATTCTTGATTTTATCTCTTCTGGAGATAACACTGATATTTTTCAAACAGGTTTTGTCGCCACATCGAAAACAGATGAAGTTCGGTTACAGGGAATTTCACTTCTTGTAGAAATTGAGCAGATAGATGTAACAGATGAAATTCAGAAAAATGTGACTGAGCTCAGTCCAAATAATGAAATCTATCGTTCTATTCAGGAGGAAAAAACCCGTTTACTGAATGAACGTAGGGGTAATCAAACCGATCTTTTTGTTGAAATCAAAGACCTCTATTCGGTAAATCGACAAGTGATGTTTGTTTATCGAATTATAAGAAATGTCAGGCTCGTGTTCGCTCCTTCAGTGAAGCTTAACTCTTTAAAAAGTGATGAACTGGAATCGAAACTGGAAAATGAGTACGTAGTTCTTCGAGCTTATAATGGAGAAAACTCTTCGGCTCCCTATCAACCAGGATTTCATTTCAAGCTGGAAAAATCCCCTTTCACTGCTGATGATGAACTCATCTCCTTTGGGTTTCCTGGAAAAACCTATCGACTCGAAACCTCGAGAGCAATCGAGTTTTACCACACAAAATTGAATCCCTACATCGTTTCTTTTTTCGATATCTACCTCAACAAAGAAGATTCTCTAGCAAAGCTGGATGATTTGTATGCACTACGGTCAGCTTCTAATCGATATTCGGTTTCTCAAAACTTGTCTTTTTTCCAAACAGCACAAGAGATGATTTCCGGGAGAAATGTCATCAGCATAAAAAAGACAAATGAGGACAAGCTTTTAAAAGAAATTAAAGCTGATTCAACACTTCCTCCTATATATTCTGACCTTTTTTCGCGAATTGATCAGGCTTATGATATAGCAGCACAAACCGCTGATATTTTATATTCGACGAACTATTTTAATACACTAAGCAGTCTCGATAACCTTGCCACTCTGTACAGGAATTATGCAGATCAGGCATCTGCTTCTGGTTCTACAGAGCAGTTGATGAGTCAAACCATTGCCTCACATTCCCAGATGCTCCAACAAATAAATTCCGGAGCTGAATTAGATATGTTGAAAGAATTTATCCCTGTTTTTAAATCGATACCCCAAGATCAACAACCTCTCATGCTATTTGATTTATTTACAGAAGCGAGTCCAGACGACGTTAAATCTTTCAGCGCAATATATGTGGAGGAACGACTGGCTTCTTCCTTTCTTTTTGATGCTGAACGGGCACTTCAGGCGTTAAATAATAACGCTATTTTTGATGACCCTTTGTTTAATCTTCTTGAAGAAATTGCTTTTTCTTTTGAGACCGCTCAACAAAATTTCCTCCGGCATTACGCTTATTTATTTCCTGCGCAACAGATACTCACTCGTGTTAAAATGAATTCTGGTTCTTCTAAGTTGCTTTCCCCTGACTCGGATTTATTTCTCTCTTATAATATCGGAAGTCTGCACCCAAGAACTGATTCGAACTCAGAGTATTTTTATACTACCAATGATTTTTCCGGCAAAGCACCAGGTACGGCAATTATTAATTCGGATGGATCATTGCTTGGTATAGTTGGAGAAGAATTGGGTGAATCTATTTTGGGGAATTATATATATCTAAAAGAAACTTCTTACCTGAAAGCAATTCGCACCTCTGCAATTTTAGATGAAATTAAAAATACAGAAGGTACAACCGACTTAGTTTTGGAACTTACTTCTGAAAACTAATCCACGATATCTTTAAGTACTTTAGGAATCATCATCCATTTCACCTGGCAGGTTCCGGGTTTTATATCCTGCCACCTTACTGAATAACTTTCAAGGCAAACCAAGCCTGCTGTAGGAATCCTGAAAGCAGTACTCTCCCTCCCTCCGCTTAGTATCGTTGCTGTCGATTCCATCAGGGGATTGTGTCCTACCAACATCATGATCTCTGCTTCTTCCGGGGTTTTTTGAATAGCGTCAACGTATTTACCGGCTGATTCAAAATACAAGCTCTCCTTCCATTCAATGATGCCTTCATCCTTCTTCATTGCTTTAGCACAAAGCGTTGCTGTTTGCATAGCTCTTTGTGCAGGAGAAGAAACAATGTAATCCGGGCGATAACCCACCATCTTTAAGTATTTCCCCATTCTGGGGGCATCTTTTAGTCCACGGCCTGCCAAGGGACGATCATAATCATCAAGGACCGGATCACTCCAACTGGATTTGGCATGTCGAAGAAGTAATATAAACTTCATGAGTATTTTGTGGCTTGAGTTAATAGTGGTTTAAAAATCTGGTTTCGAGCCCAAAAAGACAACGTAATTCCACGGATAATCATAAAAGTCGCCATCGAAAGCCATAAGGCATGGACTCCTACATAAGGCTCCGCGAAATAATAGACCGGTACAAAAAACAAGATTGTAGCAATCAGCATGGAGTTTCGCATGGCAGATGTAGCCGTAGCCCCGATGTAAACTCCATCCCAGATAAAACAAATGCTATTAATAACAGGCGCGAAAATAGTCCAGATTAGCACAACTAACCCAGCTTCTAATACGTCCGTTTTGTCTGTAAATAGGGTAATGATGTTGTCACCAAAAAACGGGTAAACCAAACTTGAAGCTACGCCAAGTCCAAGTCCCCATCCCATATTCAGTTTTAGTGATTCCTTTAATTTTTCGACGTTTTTTGCACCTTTGAATTTTCCCACCAAGCTTTCTGCAGCGAAAGCAAATCCATCAATTCCATAGGCACTTATATACCAAAGCTGGAGCAATATTGTATTGGCTGCAAGTACTATATCCCCGGATTCTGCTGATTTCGCGACAAAGAATGCATAGGAAAAAATGAGGCAAAGTGTGCGTATGAAGATATCTCTGTTCACAGAAAAGAATTTTTTCAATTCTACAGGATTCAAAACTTCCTGAACATCTACTTTCAGTTTAATTCCTGAGTATTTCTTTTTATACAGAATCAATGCAAACACTACTCCAAGATAGCTTGCTATCAAACTTCCCAGTGCTACACCATCCACAGTCATTCCGTAATACAAAACGAACAGAAGGTTTAACCCAACATTGAACAGGTTTAACAGAATGGTCACCAACATCGGGTAGGTAGAATTCTGCATTCCAAGAAACCAGCCGTTGATTCCAAATAGTACGAGAGTAGCAGGAGCCGAGAAAATTCTAATGTTGTAGTAGAGCCTGGTATATTCTTCCACTTCAGGGCTGGCGTTTACAATCAATAAAGAAAGTTCGATGAGAGGATACTGTAGCAAAAGAATCAGCACGCTTGCAATTCCCGCCACAGCTAATACTCTGATCAAAATAATCCGGGTCTCACGTTCATTATCTGCACCGAATGCCTGAGCTACCAGACCAGTGGTACCCATTCTCAGAAATCCGAATCCCCAAAAAATAAAATCAAAAATAATACTCCCTACCGCAATGGCTCCCAGGTAGTACACATGGTCGAGATGCCCTACAACCGCAGTGTCAACCGCTCCGAGTAAAGGAACCGACAAATTGCTTATTATATTAGGTATTGCCAGCCGTAGAACCTGTTTATTCAAAACAGTCGTTTTTTTAAATGATATACTTCCATTGTAAAGAAGCTGTATAAGTTAAATTATTGTTGTGTAATATTTGATCTGTTGTACAGGTTGCATCTATATAGGGGTGAATGTATTTTCTGCATTCGTTTTTAAAGGCAAAACATACTAACTAATATCTGCTTTTCACATGAATATCGATACTCGTAACAAGATTTTAAGCATCGTACTGGGGATAATTATCATTGCACTTTCCTGGTGGTTATATGATTCTATTGTAACTCCGTACAAAGTGGTTGAAGAACGAAAGGCAGAAACTGAGCGGGTTCGAAACCGCATGCTCACACTTAAAGACGCCTTAGTGCAATATGAAGCACGATATGGTCACTTTCCTCCAACCCAAGGCGGACTTGATAGTGTGGTTAGTTACCTGCAAACAGATTCATTAATGGTAGCTATGGGCGATACTTTGTTCCGTCAACTTGCTCCACTTACTTATTCTCCGGAAAGCATGATTATTGCTCCAAGATCGGGACAACGATTTACCTATACATTAAATGATTCTACTCGTCCTCCATTATACTTACTGGAAGACCCTGATTCTGATGACGCTATCGGAAGTTTATCCAGAACCACTATGCGTAATGCACCCAACTGGAATTAATGGATGAAGCCCCTGCAAATTTAGGTGTCTGTTTTTTTTCTGATCGGCTTTTTTATGCGATAAACGATCCTAAAAACGACCGACACCTGTTGCATATCGGTTGCTTTGATTTCAACTTTAATGTGATCGAGGCAATTACCTCCCGGCACCCGGAACAGTTTCCGCATGTAAAAGCTACTTTCGAAAACCTGCGCGAACAGCATAATATCCATTCAGTTCGGGCACTAACCAATCCTGCACATGAATGCTGGACCGCCCTTCCGAAAGTAGTCTATGACAACGCCGACGAACGGGAAGACCATCTTTCCATCATAATGAAAGGGATCGATCGGCAGGATATAGAACCTACATGGCATACTGTTAGTAAATCGCAATATAAGTTCCTGAGCATTCGTCGCCGCAATCTTATGCAGGGTTTTGATGAACTTACTGAGAAAATATCTACTACTGAGTTTTTAAGCGACTTCGAAATTGCCTCTAAATGGTCCTCATTTAATAAACCTGGAGGTTCTTTTATGATGGTAGGCTGCCACAAGAATGTGGTTTCCATCACTTCGTATGTACTTGGGAAATTCAGAGCTTCAACCTATATCAAATTTGATCAGGTGGAAGACCTGCCCTACCACTGGCTGCAACAGGCCACTCATTCTACCTGGATGAAAGGGCTTCATGAACATATTTATTTATTTGGACATGAAAACCATGAGGTTGAACACGCACTTACAGGATTCTGGGATAAATCATCCAAAATTGTAAACCTGAACTCTTTAGGAGAAGTAGGTGTATTTGCGGAAGAGCAAACGTATGGATTTGATCTGGCGGCTGCTTTTCCGGCTATTTTACTTTCTCTGGACTTCTAATTTAATTTTGAATGCCGGATTATGAATTTTGAATTATTTCGTATCCTAACTCAAAATTCATAATCCATAATCTTTAATTCTCAAATGAGAATAATCACCGGAAAACTTAAAGGCCGCCGCTTCGAGATTCCAAAAGGTCTGGACGTACGCCCAACTACCGATCGAACCAAAGAAAGTATCTTCAATAAGATTGAGGTTTATAAATACCTTGAGGGCTCTGTAATTCTGGATTTATTTGGTGGCTCCGGAAATCTTGGATTTGAAGCTATTTCTCGTGGAGCTAAAAATGTAACATTTGTTGAGATCGACCCAAAAAATGTACAGCATATTGAAAAGACTGCCGCGGGTTTTGGCATTGAAGCGCAAATCAGAACAACGGTAGCTGATGTTCGCCAGTATCTAGAGGGAATGGCCGTTCCTTACGATTTTATTTTTTGTGATCCTCCTTATAACTATGAATGGATGGAAGACATGATCGCTTCAATCCTTGAAGGAAACTGGCTTAAAGACGATGGTTGGTTTATCCTGGAGCATGATAAATATCATAAGTATAAAGACCACCCCCACTTTTTTTTCAGTAAAGCTTATGGTCGAACCACCGTTAGTATTTTTGAAAAGCATCCGGTAGATTCCAAATAAATCAATAACCCATGAAACACGTCGCTTTATATCCCGGATCGTTTGATCCTATTACTTTCGGTCACCTCGATATTCTCGAGCGCGCAACAAATCTGTTTGATAAAGTGATTGTGACTGTTGCGGTGAACAAAGAAAAAAGTGCGGTTTTTACAGGCGAAGAACGGCTCGCGCTAATTCACGAATGCCTAGAAGGCAAACCCTGGGCCAAGAATATTACTGTTAACAAATTTACCGGGCTGTTGGTTAATCACGCCCAAAAACTAAAAGCGGATACGCTGATTCGGGGCGTTCGCCAGATTTCCGACTTCGAATATGAATTCAGAATGGCACTTACCAACAAACGGCTTGCCCCTGATGTTGACACCGTATTCCTTATGCCCGACGAAGAGTTCACCTTTATCTCAGCCTCTCTTGTAAAAGAAATTGCATATTGGGGTGGTGATCTCTCCTCTTTTGTTCCGGAAAATGTAGCTAAGGCGCTTCAAAATAAATTTAGGAAAAGCTAAGAACATGAAATCGTTTTTATCAGGAATTCTAAGGCTCTTTTTCAATTTTAATTTAATCAGAAAAAAGTTTCACGGTATTAACAGGATGATTATAACCCCTCTGAAATTAACGAGGGGTGTTCAAAAAAAAGTTCGCTTGGAAAACGATATTACTATGAATCTTGAGATAGAAGATTGGATTCCACGGAATCTATACTTTACAGGTCATTATGAAAAAGCTGAAATTCTCTTTTTAAAGAATAACTTAAATGTCGGAGATGTTTTTATTGATGTGGGTGCAAACATTGGGCTACACACATTGAGTGCAAGTAAATTTGTAGAGCAAAAAGGAAAGGTATTTAGTTTTGAGCCTTTTAAAAAAAACTATGATTTGCTTAAGGAGAACATCTCTCTAAATAATCTTTCAAATATATCTGCCTATAAAAAGGCACTAAGTAATAAATCTGGGTCACTGGAAATTTTTTTTGACTCATCAAAGAATAATACAGGAACAGTATCTCTTTTTAACGATGTATCAACATATTCTGAAAAAGTAGAATCTATTACGCTTGATTCTTTTGTTGAAAAAGAAAATATCAAGGAAATAAGTCTGATTAAAATAGATGTAGAGGGAGCCGAATACCTGGCATTATTGGGTATGAAAAAAGTTCTTCAAAAATTTCATCCAATACTTCTCATTGAGATTGATGAAAAAATTCTGAAACGTACTCCCCATACCAAAGGCCAAATAATTGATTTTCTAACTAGCCTTAATTATCAGATACACTTTATGTGCTTTAATGGAAGCATTTCTAAAACTGATAGCTCTTATAAAACTTTTAACTACGTTTTCTTAAAAGAAGAAATATAGCTTCATCTGTTATAACTACTATTATTTGTTTTCTCTATTTTCCGATTCACTCAAAATCAAACTTCTCACACCCACCCAATGATCTCTCAACGCGCGCAAAACCTACAATCTTCCGCAACTTTAAAAATTACCGGACGAGCCAAAGAACTAAAACGGGAAGGTAAATCTATTGTATCTCTCAGTGCAGGAGAACCCGATTTTAAAACCCCGAAGTATATTTGTGACGCGGCTATACAGGCGATTAATGAAGGCCAGCACGGCTATACAATGAATCCCGGAACTCCGGAATTACGAGAAGCTATAGTTGCTAAATTGAAAAGGGATAACGGCCTTGATTACGATCCTTCGCAAATTGTTTGCTCAAATGGGGCGAAGCAGTCCGTTGGTTTTGCTATTCTCGCTACCGTAAATAAAGGTGATGAAGTGATCATTCCCGCTCCTTATTGGGTTTCGTACCCTGAAATGGTTCGGTTAGCTGAAGGAACTTCAGTAATTGTGAGAACATCTTTTGACAACAATTTTCGTCTTACACCTGACCAACTTGAAGAAGCAATCACAGACAAAACCCGCGTATTAATTCTCTGCTCTCCTTCTAACCCAACCGGCTCCTGCTACAGTAAAGAAGACCTGGAAGGACTTGCTGAAGTACTCCGAAAATATCCGGATGTGATGGTTCTTTCAGATGAGATTTATGAGTACATCGTGTTTGAAGGTGAACACATAAGTATTTTAAACGCGGCTCCCGATCTGAAAGACCGTGTTATGGTAGTTAATGGATTCTCCAAGGGTTTTGCGATGACCGGCTGGAGACTGGGCTACCTTGCCGCTAATTCTGATGTAGTAAAAGCCGTTTCTAAAATTCAGAGTCAGGAGACTTCGGCTCCAAGTACTATTTCGCAAGCAGCCGGACTTGCGGCTTACACTAACGATCTTACTGAAGTACACGCAATGCGTGAAGAATTTAAAAAGCGCCGGGACTTTATGGTGAAATCTCTGAATGAGATTGATGGAGTAAACTGCTTTACCCCGGGTGGCGCATTCTATGTATTCCCTGATATTTCTTCGTACCTCGGCACCAAAAAACCCGATGGTTCCGTAATCGAAACTTCTACCGATTTATGCCTGTATCTTCTTGATGAATTCGGCCTGGCCTGTGTTCCGGGAGATGCATTTGGAGAACCGGACGGCCTCCGAATGAGCTACGCAGCAGGTATTTCTGATTTGGAGGAAGCCATGAGTCGGTTTAAGAAAGGATTAATTAGACTAAATAATTAATTTTATTTAAAGAGTCGTTTTATTAGGTTTATTTCTATTGCACATAGAAATAAACTTAATATGTCACTTGAAGGTACTATTACTACGCTTTTAACAAATGGCTTTCACATACACAAAGTTGAGCGAGTTTCTTTTGGTAATACAATCATCAGTGCTTATAAATTTGATAGGCTAGGAGCTCAAGTTAGATACAGCTTACTATTCTCAGATGACTCACAAGCTAATTCATCAATCGCCACACTTATAACAAGTAGTAGATTATATAAATCTACTCCTGTATTCATTAATGATAATGTTCAATCCGAACTATGTCATAATTTTACTACTGAAGCTTTTTTTAATCTTTTTGGTGGTATAGTAAATACTGGGTTAATTCTAGTTTCTAATCTTCCGGAGATACTAGATCAACTAGGCCATAATAGTTTACCTTCAGGTTTATCGGGAGAACCAGATGACTTATTAGAAATTTATTCTAGTGAATGTTTACAATTTTCGATGTTTTCACCTACTAGGCACTATGGGAAAGATAGGCTTTTTCAGAAATTGCCAGATGGATTAGTACTTGGCAACAAACTTCCAATTTTATTTGACAGTAAATCGTATTCTAAAGGATTCGAGTTCCAAGCTGATGATATAGATCGTTTTGCTTCCTATATTGAAGATTTTGATTTGAGATATTCTGCTTACTTAGGAAAAATTTTCAGTTTTCTTGTTATCTCAGGTCACTTCAATGACTCTAGCAAATCAATTTCAAACCGTTCTGATCAGCTTTACAAAAAATCTGGGTGTAGACTAAGCTGTTTAACTAGCAAAGAGATGGGGGAAATTGTAGAACTGCTGAAAAACTCCCCTAACAAAAGAAATTCTATTGACTGGAAAAATATTTTCTCTGAATTAATTATTTCAAAGAAACATATTGAAAAAGAACTCGCAAGAATAAATCAAGATCAAATTCACTGATATGGGTACTTCAATTAGTCACGGATCTCCAAGAACTCCAAAATGGAAGCCTCTCCATACTTGTTATGAGAATCCAAATATTCCAGAACATAAGGTCTTAAATGAAGTTTGGAGAGCTGCAGATAATCCTGCTGAAGATATGCGCTGGTCTGATGAGCTTAAATCTGAAGTTATCTTTTCCTGCCTTAATACAATTAATAGTTCAGATGAAATCTCGAAGGCAATAAAAGGATTCTCTCAAATTATACTTGAATCTAAAAATAATTCAATCGCATCTGAGCTTGCAAAAAGAAGTATACCAGCTGCATTCAATACTGAAAAACCACAAACTGAATGGGCTGCACGCCTGTTTTCCGAAATTACAAACTACATCATATCAAGAGATACTTCTGGATTTGTTGGAGAGAATTATAGGAACAAAACTGTACAGGAATTAAGCAATTTCAAGAATAATATTACCTCTTTCTTGTATACAAAGATTTCAGATAATCCTATAAATATTACTTCTAAAGATGATTGGGACTCATTTGTAGATAGTACAATTACAACACTCAAGTCAAATTAAGTATGAATGTTTCAAGAATATATATAGGAACAAACCCAACTGATGAGTTTGACTTTCATCTTTATCCTGGTCAAAATCTTTATACAGGGGAAAAGCCATTTATAGAGCATTTTGGTGTAATTAATTCATTAGAACAGGATCTACTGAATTTAGCCTCTGGGGTATATGGGGTTGACCTAGTTATTCATAGAAATGAAAGGGAACATTTTATTCGCACATTCGATGTCCATATTGAAGTAGTTAATTATCACGCTTTTGAATTAATAAAGAATGAAATAGAAAAAGCTTTATATATAGTAAGTAGAGATAATTGGAATATTACTTTTATTCAAAAAGATGGAGATATAACCCAAAAAATTGAGTGGAACGATAATGAGGGTGCTGTATTATTATTTTCAGGAGGCTTGGACTCAATGAGTGCTGCTTCAAAATTTATTCAAGATCAAGAAAATTTAGTCCTTGTAAGTCATAACACACAAGGTAACCGAGTAGTTGACGAACATCAAAGAAACGTACATGACCTTCTTGAAAAATTTTATGATACTACTATAAAGCATTTCCACATTAAAGTTTACGGACGGAAACATAGAGAGTACGAATTCCCTGAAGACAGGGAAAACACACAAAGAACAAGATCCTTTTTATTTCTAAGTCTTGCTACTCTAGTCACAAGGAGAGTAGGTTTTAAAAAAGTACTATATATGGCGGAAAACGGACAATTTGCGATTCATTTACCCTTAAATCAATCACGGGTTGGACCGTTTTCAACACATACTGCTGATCCCGAATTTGTAGATACTTTCAGAAGTCTTGTGAGAAACCTTTTTAATAATTCTGATTTTGATTTAATTAATCCCTTTTTGTACATGACAAAAGGAGAGGTTTTCGCAACTTTACCTCCCGAGCTCCAAAAACAAGCTCATTTATCGGGAAGTTGCTGGATGATTTCTAGAATTCAAAAGCATTGTGGGTACTGTATTCCTTGTATTTCAAGAAGAATTGCTATTGAACATAACAGCCTAAGTTTTGATGAGTATCAGGAAAATATTTTTGATACTGACTTAAATAAACTTTCAGATACGGATGACCGCAAGAGAAATATTATTGACTATCTAGAGTTCATTTCAAAATTTAAAAACATAACTCCTGCAAATAGAACATCAGTACTCATAGAATTTCCAGAGTTATTTAATGATTCAATAAATACAGATGAAGCTTTAAAAATGTATGAACGCGTCTCTCAACAGTCTTATGATGTTTTTAAAAATTACCCAAGAATTGAAAAACTACTATAATGAACAAGTTCTCAATTACAAAATTAGAGGAAGCTCGAAGAAATCCCTCAAAATTTGGAAACCAACTTAAAACTGGTGCAAATGCTATTTCATTTGGGGGTGGATTGGCTAAATCTGTAAAATGGCTGTATGCAATTAATAGTTATCATGAATCTGGAAATATAAATAATGCTATTAGTTATATAACTCAAGCATTTAGTAACAGAAAGGACACCAAAAAGAATAGAGAGGAAGTTGAGCAGTTTATAGATGCTATAGAAAATTATGTTGACGAACATAATCGACTTGGAAATATTTTCTTACAGAAAAGTTATAATATTGACTTACCTATTACTCCAGTTCTTCATTTAAAAGGTTGGATTTGGTTATTAAACATGACTTCAGAAGGTCGACGTAGAGCTTATCAAATAAAAAAACCTGAGGACGCATATAATTGGGAATCAGAACTGCAATATCCTATAATTCAGGATTATGTAGCCAACCATATTTACGGTTGTAGAACAAAAGATGTAGATGTTGGCGTTATTGACTTCTATTCTGGAGAACATTCACAGAATTCATTTTCTAATACTGAGATTCAAGATGCTATTAACGAGCTAAACTCAGTAGGAAATTTAATTACTTCAGTTTTATAAATTTAAACTACAGTGAATCCCTTCTCAAAATTTGAAGACTGGTATAAAGAAGAACTCTTCAAAACTTCCGTAAGCATTCCGTCAGCTTGCTGTCTTTCCACAACCGGGCTTGATGGCTACCCCAATGCCCGTTTTCTTTCTCTGAAATCTGTACAAAGAGACTCTTTTATTATCACAGGACCAACTAAGTCCAGGAAAGGACTGGAACTGAAAGAGAACCCAAAAGCTGCTCTTACTTTCTGGTGGACCGAAACAGAACGTCAGGTCAGAATTCAGGGAGATGTTCATCCTTTAGAAGAAGAGCTGGCGGATATCTATTTCAACGAGCGTAACCGGGATGCCCAACTAATTAGTTTGTTGTTTGACCAGGGAGAGCAGGTTGATAAAAGTGACTCTTTAGAGCAGAAATTTCGAACAGCTAAGAAAGAACTTGAAGGGCAGGAAATCGAACGACCCTCGAACTGGGGTGGCTTCAGGATTGTACCAGTCAGAATTGAATTCCTTGAATTTGATAGCTCCCGGCTTCATAAGCGAACGCTCTTCACTAAAACAGAATCTGATTGGAAAGCCGTATTCCTTCGGCCTTAGATTTTCATTTCAAATCTACAGCTAATTTATAGGTTGGATCTTCCATCACATTTACATCAATAATTTCATCCGCATTTTCCAAAAGCTGAAGACAATCTTTGCTTAAATGCCGGAGATGAACCTTTTTGCCAACCTTGTGATAGCGCTCTGTAATTCTGTTCAGGGCTTCTATGGCAGACATATCTACTACCCTACTTTCAGCGAAATCGATAATCACCTCATCCGGGTCGTTCAGCACATCAAACTTCTCATTAAATACAGTTACCGAACCAAAAAAGAGTGGACCATATATCTCGTAGTGTTTCACACCGTTCTCATCTGTGTGCTTTCTGGCACGAATACGTTTCGCATTATCCCACGCAAATACCAGCGCAGCAATAATCACCCCTATCAATACTGCAAGTGCAAGATTATGAAGTACTGCTGTAACCAGGGTAACCAGCACCATCACAAATATATCTGAAACCGGCATTTTGGTAAATGTTCTCAGGCTTGCCCATTCGAAAGTTCCGATGGAAACCATAATCATAAGACCTGTTAACGCCGCCATAGGCATTTTTTCAATTAAACCGGAACCGAACGTAATAAATACCAGCAGCATTACTGCCGCCACAATACCTGAAAGACGGGCTCTTGCTCCTGCTGATATGTTGATGAGGCTTTGACCAATCATCGCACATCCACCCATCCCAGAAAAGAATCCTGAAAGGATATTGGCAAGTCCTTGCGCTGCCACTTCTTTATTTCCTCTTCCCGGGTTTCTGTAATTTCATCGATAATGTTTAAGGTGAGCAGACTTTCAATCAAACCTACCCCGGCCATAATAGCTGCATAAGGGAAAATGAGAGACAGGGTCTCGAAGGTAAACGGAACCTGTGGGATATGAAAAGGTGGAAATCCACCTGAAATGGATGCAATATCGCCTACCGTTTTGGTCTCAATTCCGAAAGCTACTACAATGCCGAAAACACTTAAAATAGCTACTAAAGAAGCGGGAATGGCTTTGCTTATTTTTGGAAGCCCCCAGATAATTGCCATGGTCAGAACAACTAATCCTAACAAAACATAGAGAGGGGTTCCTGTCATCCAGTCTCCTGAAGGCGTTTTAAACTGGTCGAGCTGAGACATAAAAATGATGATTGCCAACCCGTTTACAAAACCAAAAATAACCGGGTGAGGAACCAGTCTCATTAGTTTGCCAAGTTTTAATGCACCTGCAGTTACCTGTAGTAACCCAGCTAAAATCACAGTTGCAAAAATATACTCTACCCCATGCGACTGAGCTAAAACTACCAAAACCACCGCAACAGCGCCTGTGGCTCCCGAAATCATCCCCGGACGGCCCCCTAAAATAGAAGTAACCAATCCCATCATAAACGCTGCATATAATCCTGTTAAAGGAGAAAGGCCTGCGATAAGGGCAAAGGCAACAGCTTCCGGTATAAGAGCCATTGCAACAGTTAGACCAGAAAGGATTTCCGTTCGGTAATTTATGGGCGTTGAAAAATCGAATAAGTTTAGAAGCTTTTTCATGAAGACGTTTTGAGCTCACAACGGTATAAGGTCGTAAGCAGGGATTTTTTATTACTAATTATTGAATGCCTCTGCTAAGAGGTGGCTGATACTTTCGTGTGATTGAGCAGAAGCCGAATTATTTTGATTTCAAGCCTTCAAAAATAGGCATTTATTCATTCAATAAGGGATTTATTGAGTGATAAACTCTTAGAATACCTTAACCGAAAACATCTAACTAGTGGAAGCAGTTTTCCAATGAAGAACCTTTCATCCCAACTCTTTTTTGTTCTTTCAAAGTGATCCGATTCTCTTTTTTTGATATTAAGCTTGTATAAAGATTTCAGAAAATTCTAAAAAATTGTTCGCCTAATTAATGCTCTCTTATCTGGTTAGTTTGTTCTATACTACCTATTCTTAATCATTGAACAGGTTTCTTCATCATCAATTCATTTTTTCTTCTTTTTTAAATACTATTCTCAGATTAGTAACCTATTATCTTCGGTATTTCTGAGATATCTACAAACCCTTTGTTATGAAAAACAGAATTCTATTCCTTTTTTTACTATTCTTGTCATTATCTATTGCCTGCAAACCACCTACTGCAAATAATGAAGATGATGGTCCAAAAACTGATGTGCCAGGTTATACGGATGAGACTTTTTTTAGAACCGATGGGAAAAATATCCTTAATAGACAAGGTGAACCAGTCGTAATCAAAGGTTTTGGTCTGGGTGGCTGGCTAATGCCTGAGGGTTATATGTTTAATATGCCAGGCGATTTTGGTCCAACCAAATTGAGGAGTGCTATTCTCGATTTATTAGGGGAATCAGAAACGGATCGATGGTTTGAAGAATTCAGAACTAATTATGTTCAGGAAGAAGATATAATTGCCATGAAAGAATGGGGTGCTGACCACATTAGAGTCCCGTTCAACCATAAGGTGTTTTATAACATGGAAACGGAGGAATTTAATGAGAGAGAATTTGACCGCCTGGATCAGCTATTAGTTTGGTGTAAGACACACAGGGTAGATGTAATCCTGGATATGCATGGTGCCCCTGGTGCTCAAAGTGATAAAGAAATTGCAGATAGTGACGGAGTAGCCAGACTTTGGACAGAGTATGATACATATATGCCGGTGACTATAAAAATTTGGACCGAAATTGCACGCCGCTATAAAGATGAAACCATCATAATCGGCTTTGATTTATTAAATGAACCTGTTACTCCCAATGGATATGGGGCTGATGATGTCTTAAGGTTTCACGCAGATTTGATTCCAGAAATCAGAAAGGTTAATGAAAACCATATTCTTTTTATTAATGGAAATTACTTTTCAACCACATTTGACAAGTTGGATTTACTTGCTCCTGTGTTTGATAACATAGTTTACTCATTTCATAAATACTGGAATGAGACAGATCAAGGTACCATCAATTATTTACTTGGACTAAGAGATCAAACAAACACTCCTCTTTGGCTTGGTGAAACAGGAGAAAACTCCAATCCATGGTTCTACGAAACAAAAGAACTTGTGGAAAGCCATGATATTGGTTGGAATTGGTGGACTCATAAAAAACTCAGCACTATTACCTCCCCCTTATCCTCATCTTCTAATCCTAATTATGATAAAGTAGTAGAATATTGGAAAGGAAATGGACCAAGACCAAATACCCAGGAAGCTAGCAATGGACTCTTTCAAATGGCAGCAGATTTGGAATTTGAAAAAACTACTACTCGTCAGGGAGTTATCGATGCTTTATTCTCACCAAGCTTTGGGTCACAAAATGTCCCTTTTAAAGAACTGAAAATACCCGGCTCTATTTCCGCTGCCGACTATGATATTGGCATGAATGGAGTTTCATATTATGATGTAGAGTATAAACGAGTAAGTAGTGACGAACTTCAAAACACTGGAAATACGGGTTGGGAGTACAGAAATGACGGAGTTGATATCCAATCCACAGAAGATCCGGTAACCGACTACAATGTAGGATGGATTGAAGATGGGGAATGGCTGGAATATACAGTAGATGTTACCGCAGGAACCTATGATATCGTTGTTCGAGTTGCTGCTCCAAATACAGGTGGTAAAATCAGATTATTTATTGATGGGCTTGCAATCACATTTACAACAGATGTTCCTGCAACAGGAGGATATCAATCCTGGCAAAACCTCAGTCTGGGTTCTTATACTTTCAAAGATGGAGTACAAGTTTTAAGAGTATTTATGGCATCAGGTGGATTCAATCTGAGTACGATTCGCATCGACTAAAAAGTTACGATTTGTACTTTTTGTGAGTACATTCCAAGATGGAAAACAATCACTCTCCTGCATATAATCAGGCACTTGACCAATTTGTACAGCTTTGGGGAGATATGGCTTCCGCCTGGGGTATCAATAAAACCATGTCGCAGATTCACGCTCTTTTATATGCAGAATCCAATCCGCTTGATACCGATACCATCATGGATAAGCTGGACATAAGTCGGGGAAACGCGAACATGAATCTACGTAGGCTTTTGGATTGGGAGCTCATCCATAAAGTACAGTATAAAGGCGACCGTAAGGATTATTATTCCGCAGAAACAGATGTTTGGAAAATTGTATCCACGATTATTCGGGAACGACAACAAAGAGAAATTGCGCCCATTCGAGCAGAGCTAAAAGAGTGTATCAAAACCTTAGAATCGGGCGGATTAAACGATGAAGAAAGCAAGGAATTCAAAAAAAGGATTGAGAATTACAACGATTTCCTGGAGATGTTCGAACGATTTACGGATGCCCTACTCCCTTACATCAACAAGAAAAATCTCGGTTTTTTAAAGCAGCTAATTAAGCTTGTTGAGGTAAAAGAATCCATCAAAGACAGGTTAAGTTCCGGTGACTAAATCCCATCGACACATCGGGAATAAAGCCGAGGATCTTGCCTGTGATTTTCTTGAAAAGAAAGGTTGGGAAATTCTGGACCGGAATTATTATTCGGGGCACTCTGAGATTGATATCATTGCAAAAGACGGTCTATTCACTGTATTTATTGAAGTGAAGATGCGATCGAGTACTCAATTCGGTCAACCTTTTGAGCAGGTAACAGAAGCCAAAGTTGAACATATTTTTAAAGCGGCAGAAGCCTGGGGGATTGAACACGGACTTCAAGATTCGCCTATGCGTTTTGATGTAATCGGGATCCTGAGACATAAGAACAAAGAACCGGTAATAAATCATATTCCTGATGCTTACAGATAATTGTTCTGAAAAACTTAACCTTATAAACTAATCATGAATTACCTAACTACTTTACTGGCACTCGCTATTATAACTGTAAATACTTCCTCAGTATTAGCTCAAAATGAAGACTTTGTACAACTCCGTGACAGTACCGTAATAAAGGGAAAAGTTGAAGTCCAGGAAAAAATGTTTGGGAAAAATACCATTACAATAGATGACACTCTCAAATACTACCTTCAGGAAGTACATGCATATCAGATAGACAACGTTTATTACCTTCGAATGTATGGTGGATATGGTGATGCCTTTGCTAAAAGAATAGAACGGGGAAATATTGATCTTTTTACCAGAACAGTAAGAAACAGCGGTGGAGGAGTGATGTTTCCTATGGGTTCAGTGGGGCCAGTCGCTTTTGGACCTTCTTTCAACCCAAGCTCTCAGGCAGAATATTTTTCCAAAGATGGCGGTCCCATCCTTAAAGCAAATCAAAGTAATTTGAAAAGAGCTTTATCAGACAATCCAACAAGCATGTATTTTTTGAAGAAGAGAGATGGAGCTACAGCAATTCAGGTAGTAGGCATTATTGGGGGAATTGCTATCACCGCACTATCTATTACCTCTCAGGCTGATAGTGAGGAATTCAATCCAACAGGACCATTACTTGGTCTGGGAGTTATCGCAGGAAGTGCCTGGATTCCATATTTCAAAAAACAGGAGTTTACTCGAAATGCTATTCGTTCATACAATCATCCTGATGAATTTGAAGGCATTGGTAACACCAACAATTGACCCTTAATCCATCTTATGGCAACTTCACTCTCCTATATTGAATATGTGCGCAGCTTATTAGGCATGCTCGTCTTCATGATCATACTTTTGATTTCCTCAATTTTGATCATGATACTTACAATTCTAACTTTTGGTGCTAGTACAAATTGGATTGTGAAAACTTTTCCCCGCTATATGGCCTACCCGGTTTTGTTCGCATTGGGCATTAAGTTCAGAGTTACAGATCATCGTAAACAAGAAACACCTCCGGCCATCTATATTTTCAATCATTCTTCTACCCTAGACATTCCCATTTTCCTCGCGCTAGGGCTTGAAAGATTTCGTGTTGTTGCCAAATGGGAGCTACAGTATATCCCGTTCTTTTTCATCATCGGAAGACTAACCGGGCAGGTGTTCATCAAACGACAAAACAGCGAAAAAGCTATCGAAAGGCTACTTAAAACTTATGATCGATTAAAAAGAGATGACCTTAACCTGGTAATCGCTCCAGAAGGCTCTCGAAAGCATGAAGGTGTAATCGGGCCGTTCAAAAAGGGTGCTTTTCGCATGGCGATAGATTTGGGTTACCCAATTGTACCCATATATTTTGAAGGCAACGATAAGCTAAGTTTGGGTGGTTCTCTTTTTTCAAAATCGGGAGAAATAAACGCTCATATTCACCCTCCCGTTGATACTTCTGATTGGAATATAGAAACCCTTGAGGATCATATCGATGGTGTGAGGGAGATGTATTTGAAATGGGCCGGTGTGGAAGAGTAGTTAGCCAAGTACCATCTTATGGTCATCCTGAGGATACTTCCGAAGGATCTGCAAAATTGATAGCCTTGCAGATTCCCTGCCTAACGCAGGCAGGTTCGCTTTCTCTCAGAATGACGGTTTTAATATTAGTACGTCCTACCGAGGCTCCAAATACTGCACGCTAAAGTACTCGTTCTCGTCCATCCATACTTTCGCCACTTTAAACCAGGGCGAAACCATTTCTTCAAACTCGTCCAAAGAATATTTATGCGAATTTTCGGTATGGATGTATTCTCCTTTTTGCATTTCAAAAGTCTGGCCATCCACATGGATAAGGTGATCTTCTTTAGCAATAAGTCGCATCTCAATCCTTCCGGGATTCTCTTCCCAAACAGACTGATGTTCAAATAAATCAGGATTAAAATCTGAGTCTATCTCCCTGTTCAGGTGAATCAGCATATTCTTGTTAAACTCTGCTGTAACACCTTTCGAATCGTTATAAGCCGCTTCCAGAACGTTGATGTCTTTCCTGAGGTCAACGCCAATTAGCATTCCTCCTTCCTTTCCAGCAATTCCTGAAATCACATCAAAAAAACGCTCAACCGTTTTACGTTTAAAATTTCCGATCGTGGAGCCCGGAAAAAATACAATTTTCCTTGAGCTTGAATAGATATGAGGCAATTCAAAAGGCCGAGTGTAATCAGCTGCTAATGGCTGGATATCAATACCCGGATATTCCTTCCTTAACCCTTCCGCTACTTTTCCAAGGTAATCAGAGGAAATATCTATCGGGATATAACAACAAATCGATTCCAATCCTGAAAGCAAAATCCGGGTTTTCTCGCTGCTACCACTTCCGGGTTCGATCAGAAGCACCTGATCACCCAAATAAGAAGACATTTCTTTCAGGTTATTTTCCAGAATTTTCCGTTCGGTACGCGTGGGATAATATTCTTCCAGTTCAGTTATCTCATCAAATAATTCCGAGCCCCGGTGATCATAAAAATACTTACTTGGCAGTGATTTCTGAGGAAGGCTCAACCCATGCAGCACTTCCTGCAACATGGTTTCCTGTGGACTTAATACATTACTCATCAAAAATAATTTAACGGGCTAAACGGATTCCACTGAACTGCCATCGGGCATCAGCATGAAAGAAATTGCGGTAGGTTTTCCGGATATGAGATTTGGAAGTTGCACAGGACCCGCCTCTCAATACATATTGATTGGCCATAAATTTTCCATTGTATTCTCCTAAGGCTCCCGGAAGTGGCTTATAATTTGGATAGGGAGAATAACTGCTCATGGTCCATTCCCACACATCACCATACATTTGTTTTGAACCTTTTTTTTGGGATGCAGACACCGGATGAAAGTAATCCTCATCCACAAAATTTCCTTCAATCTCACAATTCCCGCAGGCGTACTCCCACTCCTGCTCGGTAGGAAGCCGGCATCCTTTCCAGCGGGCAAAAGCATCCGCTTCGTAATAGCTTATATGAGTAACCGGCTCATTCGGGTCAACTCTTCTTACTCCCGAAAGAGAGAAAAGCATCCATTCGCCGTCACGTTTAAACCAATATAACGGAGCTTTCCAGTCTTCTTTTTGCACGGTTGACCAACCTTCATCCAGCCAGTAGGGCGACTTCTCGTAGCCTCCGTCATTCATAAATTCAAGGAATTCACCATTGGTAATCAGCCGATCAGCCAGTTCAAAATCCTGAACAAATGTTCGGTGGTGCGGGTGCTCATTATCATAGGTAAACTCATTGCCTTTGCTTCCTATTTCTACCAATCCTTCTTCAAAAGGTATCCAGTTCAACTCAGGAACAGGTTCACTTTCCAAAATTTTTGCCTCCCGATAAACCGGAAGCAAGGGATTCTGGGCAAGCAGATATTTCAGATCGGTAAGAATTAATTCCTGATGCTGCTGTTCATGGTGGTTCCCAATCTCAATAACAGATGCTGCCTCTGCCCAGGTTTCTTCGTCACAGTTATTAATAAAGGCTTCCATCTGTTCATTCACATAGGCGCGATACTCAAATACTTCTTCTACGGTAGGCCGGGAAAGTAAACCCCTGTTCGCACGGGTAAAAGGCACTCCCGTTTGTAAATAGTACGAGTTAAAAAAATAAGCGTACTGCGGATGAAGGCTTTCAAAACCGGGTTCAAACTTTCCTAGCACAAATGTCTCGAAAAACCAGCTGGTGTGTGCAAGATGCCATTTGGCTGGACTTGCACTCTCCATTGGTTGGATCACAAAATCCTCGGTTTCCAAAGGTTCCACCAGATAGTGGGTAAACTCTCTTACTTCCTTAAACTGACGTAAAACAACTTTTTTTGAAAGCCGGTCTGGTATAATTTTTTCGGTAATATTCATACACTAAACTATTCAACAATAATATACGCGCTTAATGTACCGAATGGATTGGAAAGGAAAAATCTGATTTCCTGGAAAATCAGCCCAAAAGGTTGAAGAAAAAGCTCAAATACAAAACCAAACTATTTATCCCGGTAAAAATAGATCTTTTTTTGTGCGGTATCGCGCCGACTCTTTATCGAAAACTTTTTTTGTCTACAGAATTGATACACCGCTGTACGCATTGAATTCATGGCTTTGTCGTTGGCATACGAAATTTCAATGGCCTGCCCACCTGGCTTTAATTTTTCAATTGCTTCCAGTAACGGGCGAAACTTGGAGGCCCTTTTCTTAGAAGATTTTACCACCGATCTTTTAACGAATTTTATATCCACAATGCAATAACTAAATAACTTTCTTATCTAAGTTATAATAAATTTTAAGCTTTTTGTATTAGTAAAAATTCATGAAAATTTTATAACAATTGCCAGATACAAAAAAAGCCACCCGAAAATTTCGAATGGCTTTTTAAAGTGGGCGATGAGGGACTCGAACCCCCGACCCCCTCGGTGTAAACGAGGTGCTCTGAACCAACTGAGCTAATCGCCCGCTCTGTTAAGGGCGACAAATATATGAACATTTCCAACTCAGACAAAGAAAATTATAAGCTTTTATTGATTATTTGGTTAACACTGTTAACTTAGCACCTGTTGATTAAAAAAGTCGTCCAGAACGTAGCGAAGGATCTTCACAGCATTTTCTTAAATACATTTGCCCGTGTAAACTCATCGCTTCGCTCTGAGTGCCATTTAAAGTCACTAATTAGAAATTGAAATATGCAGAATTACCCTTTTAATGCGGTTTTAGTAGATGGTGCCCGAATCCCTTTTTTGAAATCAGGAACCGAATACAATGATCTGATGGCTTATGATCTGGGACGAATGGCTATCCAGGGATTGCTTGCAAGAAATCCGATTGATCCGGCAACCATCGACCGGGTGATTATGGGGAATGTGATTCAGGAAGTTCGTACCAGCAATGTTGCCCGTGAAAGTGCACTTGGCGCCGGGATTCCGAATTCCGTTCCTGCTTTTACAACGGCAATGGCTTGTATCTCATCCAACCAGGCAATTACAAGCGGAGTTGATTTAATCCGGTCTGGTCAGGCAAAAATTATCTTGGCAGCAGGAACTGAAACCATGTCGGATATTCCTATCCGGTTTAAAAAGAAATTCCGCCAAAATGTACTGGCTGCACGCAAGTACAAATCACCTCTGGAGTTTCTGAAGTTTTTTAAGGGATTGGGATTTACAGATTTCCTGCCTGAACTGCCCGCGATTGCAGAATTTTCTACCGGTGAAACGATGGGACAAAGTGCCGACCGTATGTCCGCCAGATTTGGAGCTTCCAGAAATGACCAGGATGAATTTGCAATGCGCTCCCATCTTTTGGCGGCAAAATCTACTAACGAAGGTTTGCTTGATGAAGAGCTGATTCCTGCTAAAGTGCCTCCAAAGTTTAAGGTGGTTACACACGATAATGGTTTCCGTGAAGACACTACCTTGGAAAAACTGGCTAAACTTCGCCCGGCTTTTATAAAACCTCATGGAACTATCACGGCTGGGAATGCATCGTTTCTTACAGATGGTGCCTCAGCTTGTTTAGTTATGGAAGAACAAACTGCGCTTTCGCTTGGTCTCACTCCTAAAGCTTATATCAGAGAATATAACTTCGTTTCTCAGGATCCGGGTGAGGAATTGCTACTCGGACCTGCTTACGCTACCCCAAAAGTACTAGATGCGATGGGCTTAACTCTGGAAGATATCGATGTGTTTGAATTGCATGAAGCATTTGCAGGACAAGTTCTATCGGTCTTAAATGCCCTGAACTCCGATGACTTTGCAAGGAAATCGTTGAATCGTGATAAAAAAGTCGGACAAATCCCGATGGATAAACTGAACACACTTGGAGGCTCACTTTCTTTAGGGCATCCGTTTGGTGCCACGGGCGTCCGGCTTGTTACGACGGCTGCAAACCGCTTGATCCGGGAGGATGGCAAGTACGCGTTGGTCTCAGCCTGCGCTGCCGGAGGACAAGGACATGCCGTTATTCTGGAGAGGTATGGTTAAAGACCTCCTCTGTCTCCTCCCTGTCTCTCGAACAGGCAGGCTTCGTAAGGAGAAGGACTCTTTGACTTGATTTTAAACTTATTAAAAAGCCTCTCCTCCTTGCCAAGAAGGGGAATGAGGGGAGGTCGAAACAAATATTTTAATTTGATGACATATTCCTTATACAACATCAAATCAGTTCCTCCTTTGAAGGAGGTAGCTTTACAGTCCCGAAAGCTTTCGGGACCAAAAGACGGAGGATGTCTATCCAAATTCCAAATCCTTAGACATCCCTCACAAAATCATTTAGTCAATGATTTTGATCTCCCTTCAAAGGGAGACTTTTGGAAGCTTTATTTTAACTATACGCTATGAGCTACATCAACATCACAATAAAAGAATCTGTTGCCATTTTAACTCTGGATAAACCTGGAGAAAAAGTAAACACATTGGACGAGTCATTGATGACTCAGTTTGAGGAATTCCTTGGTCGGCTGGAATCGGATGATTCTCTGAAAGGTGCTGTCCTAATCAGCGGAAAGGAAAATAATTTTATTGCCGGTGCTGATATTGAGATGTTCAAAGCTAGAGAGACAGCGGAAGACCTGGAGCAACTCAGTAAGGACGGTCACTCTATTCTGAATAAAATCGAAGCTTCTACCAAACCTTTTGTAGTCGCTATTCACGGAAGTTGCATGGGTGGCGGATTGGAGCTTTCCCTTGCCTGTGATTACCGCATTGCCACCAATCACTCTAAAACAGTGCTTGCTTTACCGGAAGTAAAGTTGGGAGTGATTCCCGGAACCGGGGGAACTCAGCGACTGCCAAGATTGATCGGAATTCAAAAAGCGTTAAGCTACATGCTTACGGGAGGAAACATCTATGCCCGAAAAGCCAGAAGCATGGGTTTAGTGGATGAACTCACCCATAAAGACGCTCTGGAAGAAGCTGGAATCAAAGCCGTGCATACACTCTCCGGATCGGGCTCCTTCAAACGAAAAGATAAACGCTCTTTTATTGAAAAAGTGCTGGAAGGAAATCCGATTGGGAGAAACATCATTTTTTCTCAGGCCAGAAAGAAAACGCTCGGACAAACCAAAGGGAATTATCCTGCTCCATTAATGATCATTGATTCAGTCAAATATGGTTATCAAAAAGGATTGAAAAAGGGTCTCGATAATGAATCCCGGCTTTTTGGAGAGGCAGGAGCTACACCCGAATCCAGAGCGCTGGTTAATCTCTTTTTTGGAATGACCAACTCCAAGAAAAACCCATTGGAAGGCAAGGTAAAGCCGATTCGAAATATTGGCGTACTTGGCGCCGGATTGATGGGTTCGGGCATCGCTGATGTAAGCATTAACAAAGGCGGGTATTCTGTACTGCTGAAAGATCAAACGCTGGAAGCCGCCTCTAAAGGAGAAAAAGTAATTTGGGATTCTTTAAATGATAAATCTAAGAAACGAATCATCACTTCTTTTGAACGGGACCAGCTTATAAGCAAAGTCACCGGAACCGATTCTTACGACTCTTTTGGAAAAGCAGACCTGGTGATTGAGGCAGTATTTGAAGACCTCGACCTGAAACGAAAAATTGTAGCGCAGGTGGAGGAAGTCACTGGCAATCACTGCATTTTTGCTTCCAATACTTCTTCCCTTCCTATTTCAGAAATTGCAAAAGGGGCAAAACGACCTGAGAATATTATTGGAATGCACTACTTCTCTCCTGTTCAGAAAATGCCGCTGTTAGAAATTATCACCACACCACAAACGGCAGACTGGGTAACCGCTACTGCGTATGATGTAGGGGTTAAACAGGGCAAAACGGTAATTGTAGTGAATGATGGCCCCGGATTTTATACCACCCGAATCCTTGCTCCGTATATGAACGAAGCTTTGTTATTGTTGGAAGAAGGCGCCTCCATTGAATTCCTCGATCAAATTATGAAGCAATTTGGCTATCCGGTAGGACCGATGGCGTTGCTTGACGAAGTGGGTATAGATGTAGGCGCACATGTGGGTGAAACGATGGCTCCGGTATTTAATGCCCGTGGTGGGAAATCATCTACAAAAGCTCAGGAACTGATGGATGCCGGATATCTGGGACGTAAGAATAAAAAAGGCATGTACACCTACAACGGTAAAAAGAAAGAACCGAACAGGGAAATATATTCCATCTTTGGAGGAAGCTCCCGAAATAACCCCAATGTGGAAACCGGCCAGCTGCGCATGGCGCTAATGATGGTAAATGAAGCGGCTTATTGTTTACAGGAAGACATTCTCAAATCTCCTACCGATGGTAATCTTGGTGCAATACTCGGACTAGGGTTCCCACCCTTCACTGGTGGCCCATTCCGCTACATCGATCAGGTTGGCGTCCATACTATTGTTGATCGCTTGAATGAATACACAGACAAATTTGGTCCTCGGTTTAAACCAGCGGAGATTTTAGTGGAGTATGCAAAAGCAAAAAAAAGATTCTATTCTTGATTTTTTAGCCTGAATTCATGATTATAACTTTGTTATAACATCAAAATACGCTCTTATGGAAACCAAAATTAGAAAAGTAGGGAACAGCCTTGGAATAACACTTCCTAAGCAGTTAATAGACGAGCTTCATCTGAAGGACGGCGATAAACTTACTATTGAAAAAAAGGGCAGTAATTTTGAGCTTAAACCAGTCGATCCTGAATTTGAAGCTTGGGCCGAAGCTTATAGAGAAGTGAATACTGAATACAAAGAAGTTCTCAGGGAACTGGCAAAGTGATTCGGTTTTTAGATAAACCTACCATTTTAATCTTTCATGAGAACCAGATTAAAAACTACGGTGGAATACCTGGAATCAGGGACGAAGGATTACTGGAATCCGCTTTAGCCCAGGCTGAACAAAGTTTTGGAGATGAATATGTTCATTCTTCTATTTTTGAAATGGCTGCGGCTTATGGATTTCATATCTGTAGAAATCACCCTTTTCTTGACGGAAATAAAAGAACAACTCTGGTAGCTATATACACTTTTCTTTTTGTGAACAGGTGGAGGTTAGTTGTTGACAAGAAAATTCTCTATGCAACCATCATTGAACTTGCCAGCGGTAAACTAGAGAAAGCTGAGTTAGCTGATTTTTTGGAAAAGTATTCTAAAAAGAGGACATAGAACTTTATACTTCCCTTTCTTAATTCCCTTCGCTTTATCTAACTTCTTACATTGAAACTAAAGCGAGATGTTTGACTTCCATCGGTTATAAATTCGGCATCCTATTCCTCCTACTGTTTACTACGGGAGAGCTATACGGTCAATATATCGTTATTGACGCTATAGAAATTGGAGGCACTTCGCAATCTGGTAGTGCCAAATTGTCTTCTGCTGCTTCATTTATATCGGGTACGCGAAATCCGGCACTCTTTAAAACGTCCATTATTTCTGAAATAGAGCAGCACCCCAATGCTTTTAGAAACGAGGGGTTTCGAATTGATTTTATCTTCAGGATGAACAAAGATCACAGACATCAATTTATAGCCGGATTTGAAAGAGCCAGTATTGAATCGGATTTGTTTTTAGTCACCGGCTCGGTTCAGGATACTATATCTGTATCAACCAATTATACCGCTAGAAATGAATACTTTTTTCTTAAAAGCGGCTATCAGTTTACTTATCGTCCTGAAAAAAGACTGTCCCTGATTGTAGGTGGACAGATCAATTTTGGAATTCCTGTATCTTCAAAAACAGAGGAGGAGATTTTTTACCGAGAATTTAATAATGAGAAACTTAGCTTTTTTGGAAATCAATCTGCATCTGTAGGTCTCACATTCCCAATTGGACTCAGACTAAAACTGTATCGGAATGTCTCTATTTCGTTATTGTCAAGAACCTCTTTCCAGTATTATCGTGTTGATGGAACTCCGGTAATTGCTACTCTTAATGGAGTAAATCTGGGGCTTCACTTCAAACTAAGAGATCAATAATGCGATATCTGATTGCAATATGGATCCCCCTCTTCTTTTTTAATCTGGCTATTGCTCAGAATACTCTTAGTGGGCACATCTATGATAAATCGGATGGAGAAGCTCTGCCCGGAGCCACGCTCTACTTGCCTGAATTGGAAACCGGAGTTACAACCAACGTATATGGATTTTATTCACTCACTGTTACTCAAAATTCCATAAGAATATCTGTTTCCTACCTTGGCTACCAACCTATTGACACCCTCATCTATCTTGATGGGAATACAACATTAGATTTTTACCTGGATGAGCAGATCGGTCAGCTTGGGGAAGTTGAAGTTTCTGCAACGCGGATTGAATTACAGGAACAGGTCAATTCCACAAAAATGAGTGCCGTTAGCTTAACCCCTCAGGAAATTACGAACATCCCAACCCTTGCAGGAGAAGCAGATCTGATTAAAGTAGCGCAATTGTTACCGGGGGTGACTTCAGGAAACGAAGGAACCACCGGCATGTTTGTTCGCGGAGGAACAGACGACCAAAATCTGGTAGTGCTTGATGATGCCGTGGTTTACAATCTAGGTCATTTGTTCGGTTTTTTCTCGGTGTTTAATTCCGATGCCATTAAAGATGTTGAAGTGATAAAAGGCGGGTTTTCACCTGATTTCGGAGGACGACTTTCTTCTGTGATGGATGTTAGAATGAACGATGGTAGTCAGAACCGATTCAATGCCCGCGGCGGAATTGGATTATTGACCTCACGCCTTACCGTTGATGGCCCTGTTATCAAAGATAAAATAAGCTTCATGCTGGCAGCAAGACGAACCTATATCGACCGGGTTTTTGGATTGGTAGGTGCAGAGCTTCCTTACTATTTTTACGATTATAATGCCAAGCTGAATTATAAAATCAGTAATAACGATCGTATTTATTTCAGCTCCTATTTTGGCAACGATGTACTTGCCTTTGACGAAACCTCGGATGAATCAGAAGGAAATGAGGATCTGAATTTCGGGTTTAAGCTCGGTAATTTCACTTCCACCCTGCGTTGGAATCACATCTACAAAAACCAGAAACTGTTCTCGAATGTCACACTGCATCAAACCCGATTTAAGTATGATATCCAGGGAGATTTTATTGATAATTCTCTACTCATTCGCTCTCAAATTCAGGATGTGGGGGTTAAAGCAGATTGGCAATATTTCAAATCTCCGGAAAACACCTTTATTTTCGGAGCACAAACAGTAACTCATTTCTTTCGGCCTAATGTTATCAGTACGTCAGGCGATATTTCAGATTTTGTTGGGAACAGAGAAGGAAGTCTTATCCAAAATACAGAATGGGCAATTTACGGAGGCAACGAAAGAGATTTTTCAAAAGCGTTGAAACTGAATATTGGTCTCAGGTATTCTATGACTATAGCGGAAGGAAAAATCTATTCTGGACCTGAACCAAGAATTTCTTTGCGCTACAAATTTGATGATAATAATTCTGTTAAGGCAAGTTACAGCCTTATGCGGCAGTATATGCACCGCGTTTCTTCCTCCTCTATCGCTCTTCCAACTGATTTATGGTATCCGGTAACCGAAAATGTTAAACCGCAACGTGCGCATCAATATGCGCTTGGCTACACTCGAATTTTTTCCGAAAACCAGCTCAGTTTCTCCATTGAAACCTATTTCAAATCACTCAAACGATTAATAGAATACCGCGAAGGAGCTAGTTTGATTCTGAACGACAATTTTGAGCGGGAATTGATCTCAGGCGATGGCGAAGCTTACGGCATCGAGTTTTTACTACGCAAGAAATATGGGTCTTTCACAGGTTGGATGTCTTATTCTCTTTCAAAAGCTACAAGAACATTCCCGGAGTTAAATAACGGAAATACTTACCCTGCAAAGTTTGACCGAAGGCACGTAGCCACTTTAGTTACCATGACCGAATTGAACGAACGGGTTTCTTTCTCAGCGGTTTGGACCTTCCAATCCGGTGCTTGGTTTACTCCTCAAACCGGGCAGTTTCTGATGCCGAATGCTTCTTTGACTCAGGTAGAACTTATTCCTATTTACGGAGCCCGCAATAGTACCCAATTAACTGCTACCCATCGGCTGGACATTAACTTTATCCTAAAACCCGGAGGAAATCGCCGGTTTGGAGGAGAGTGGCATATCGGAGCCTATAATTTTTATAACCGAGCTGCTCCTTTCAGAGTAGATATTCAAAACAATGGAGTTACTCAGGAATATGTACAGCAAGGATTATTTGGGTTCATTCCTTCCATCGCTTATAACTTTAATTTTTCTTCGAAATGAAACTAGCAATCCACATAAGAAAAGTCATTGCGCGAAGCTTCCTTAAGAAGAAAAAGCCAGAAGATAATTCGGCGAAGCAATCTTTTTATTCACGGGTTAAGATCAAATACAATCAGATTTCCGCGTCGATTACAAACCAAATTAAATTTTACTTCCAAAACTCCTCGCAAAGACTTTTACTTATTTTCATCAGTAGTTTAATTTTTACTTCCTGCTCCATCGAAAGTCTGCCTATTTCGGTTGAACCTGCTGAAGAACAAATTGCAGTCGCCTCTTTGATTGGACCTGAAGAAACCTTTTTCGTTGTACTTTCAAGAAGTTTTTCTGCACTCTCAGCAGAAGATGTAAATGACTTAACCAACGGCGCAATCGACAGACTATTTCTGGATCGTGCCTTAGTGACCTTGGAGTATGAAGGTGTCACAGACACACTTGAAAAGGTATTTGACATCAATGGGTTGTATGGAACCGAGTTACAAACCTTTGAAGACTTTCAAATGCTCTCACTTTCTGTATTCGACTCTTCAACTTCTGAAACTATTTCAGCTCAAAGCATGCTGTTGCCTCAAATTGAGATCGACTCCGTTACTGTAACCCGGGATCCCGATGGGTTTGATGACTCCGCGATACTCACGTATAACATCATCGACCGACCTGAAGATAATTTCTTTGTTGTTCAGGCTTATCAGCTTACCGATTCAGATACTTCTTCTTCGGGATCTACTCAAAATGGATTCTTTTTTAACAACGATACTTTTTTGATTTACGAAGAACTGGTTACTGACCTCGGCGTAAGCGAAGACGGTGTAATCCGAAAAGAAGAGTTCATCAGCTTTTCTTCTCCGGTTGACTCTGCTTTGGTAGTAATCACCAACATAAGTGAAGGTTACTACCGCTTTTTAGAAGCCCGTCGCCGTTCGGGTGGAGTGATTTCTTCCCTGGCTAATGAACCGGTAAATCATCCTACTAATGTTGAAAATGGTGTCGGATATTTTTCCGCCCATCGACCATGGGCCACTTTGGTAATTGTTGAGTAAGGGCAAAATACTGTAAGTAAAAACCAGCTTTAGAACGATTCAAGTATTTTAGTGACGGTAAATGCCAACAATAAATGGATTCAAATGTTTGATTCAGTGATAGTGTAGATGTTAGATCATTCGATGACAAAAATTTTAAGCGGAGTCGTACGCTAGGTTTTGGGTATTTTTACATTGCAAAATATCATTGCATCATTCTTAATTCTCCATTGGTCTTAAATTTCTCTTATCTTTCCACGCTTAATTAAAAATCGCAGTTATCTAAATAATCATGCATAATTTTTCTTATTTGTTGATGGGCAGCCCAAGTGGCGACCCGAATAGCGGTATCATCAATCTTGTATTTCTTGGCGGGATTTTCCTGGTATTTTACTTCTTCATTATCCGTCCACAAAGCCAGCGCCAGAAAGAAATTCAGCGCAAAGTTTCGGAAATGAAAAAGGGCGACAAAGTGGTTACTTCATCCGGTATTATCGGGGTTCTGAATGCCATTGAAGATGATTCTGTATTGGTGGAAGTGGGAGGCAATGTTAAAATCCGTTTCCTCAAAAACGCAATCACCGATGTGAACCCGAATAAACCTGAAAAGAAAGACAAGTAAGTTGGAACCTATTCGCTTCAATACCATTCCCGAAGCCATCGAGGATATCAAAAATGGCAAAATGATCATCGTTGTAGATGATGAGGATCGGGAAAACGAGGGCGACTTTTTGATGGCCGCCGAAATGGTTTCTACAGAAGCGATTAATTTCATGGTAAAACATGGTCGGGGATTAGTTTGCGCTCCGGTCACCAAAGAAGTTGCCGGAAAATTCCAGCTGAATAACATGGTAATCGAAGGCGCTGACCCGCACGAAGCCAACTTTACCATTTCCATCGATCATAAGCGGCAAACAACGACCGGGATTTCTGCCGCTGACCGAGCGAATACCATTCGGGAACTAACCAATGAAGATTCCAAGCCCGGGGATTTTCGACGCCCGGGTCACGTTTTTCCACTGATTGCCGCTGAAGGTGGAGTTCTTCGTCGCGCCGGGCACACAGAAGCCGCTATTGATTTAGCACGCCTTGCGGGACTTAAACCCGTAGGCATAATCTGCGAAATTATGCTTGATAATGGGGAAATGGCTCGTGTTCCTGATCTCGCTAAGATGGCGAAACAGTTCGACATGAAGTTCATCACCATTAAAGAACTCATCGCCTACCGGAACGAGAACGAAAGTCTGGTTAAAGAGGTGATGGATGTAAATATGCCTACTATGTATGGCGATTTCAATCTTCATGCGTTTGAAGAAACGCTGACCGGCGATGTTCACTTAGCGCTTACTAAGGGTACCTGGACTAAAGATGAACCAGTGCTAACCCGTGTACATTCCTCAGATTTGATTGGAGATATATTCGGAGCCAGAAATGCGGATACCAGTGAGTTGCTTCACCAGGCTATGCTTCAGGTAGAACGTGAAGGCAAGGGAGTAGTACTTTATATGAACCGAAATCAACGTGGTTCTGTGTTAGTAAACCAGCTTCGCACCCTCAAATTGATGCAGGAAGGAAAGAGCCATAAATCCCAATCAGATGAAGAAGCAGATAACAATCCCAAGCGAAGTGACTCACGGGATTACGGAGTCGGAGCTCAGATTTTACGTTCGCTTGGAATCCGAAAGTTGAAACTGCTCACAAATAATCCGGTTAAACGGATTGGGATTAAAAGCTTTGGACTTGAAATCGTAGATCAGGTTACTTTTGAAGACGATCTGGATATTTTCTCCTCTAAGAAGAAGACTTCACTGGAAGAGTGAAACTATTCTTT
The DNA here is from genome assembly GCA_048058975.1 of Balneola sp. Classification (GTDB taxonomy): domain Bacteria; phylum Bacteroidota; class Rhodothermia; order Balneolales; family Balneolaceae; genus RHLJ01. Next base: position 117,505 of record JBLLNP010000001.1, on the reverse strand, counting down.
TTCTGAAGAATTCCCAATCTCTGTATTAACTGAAACTGATTCAGTTAGGGCTTCTTCTTCAACTATCTCTTCTTTTTCTTCGTGAGGCATCAGCTTCTTATTGAATACCAAAAGCGAGATGATAGAAGTAGAAATAGCTACATCCGCCACATTAAAGATGTATGGAAAAACTGTTCGATCAAAGAGTTCCAGATTAAAGAAGATGAAATCTACTACATGACCGTCCAGCAGTCCTCCATAACCTTCAATGTAACCCATAGTTAAACGGTCTGTAATATTCCCCAGCGCCCCGCCAATCACCAGCCCCATAAAAATAAGGTAGCCAATGGGTGCTTTGTCGATGGTATAAAGCAAGTAGGAAAGAATTCCGATGGTAGCAATAATAGAGATAGCGCTTATTACAGGCGTAGAAAATATATCAATACCCATAGCCATTCCGTCATTCTGAGTGTAATAGAATGAAAGCCAACCTTCGATAATATCCATACGATGCAACTCAGGCGTTGTACGGATGATGTACTTCGTCCATTGGTCAATAGCCACAACTATGGCGGCGGGTACAAATAAAGCCAGTAGTTTTTTTGAAGTCAAAGGAACTAATTGTTATCGGCGTTTAAGTTTTGCGTCGATACTAAGCTGAGTATGTGGTACTGCTTCCAATCGTCCTTTGGAAATCTGTTTCCCGGTGACTTTGCAAACTCCGTATGTTTTGTTATCGATCCTTTGAATAGCATCATCAAGGTACTTAACAAATTTGCGCGTTCGATTGAACAGCATATACGTTTTTTCACGCTCCTGGGCATCGGTGCCAGCATCCGCCATATGGAAAGAATACGCTGATTCGTCTGACGCATTTTCCATGCTCTCACGAAGGCTACGTTGTAGTGTAGTCAGCTCGTCTTCAGCATCTGCTCTTTTTTTCAGGATTATTTCTCTGAAGTACTCTAATTCTTCATCATTATAAGGAGAGACTCTTTGTCCCTCTTGTGGTTCTGCTTTATTAGCCATGTCTATCTTCTTTTAGGAATTAACCGTTCTTCTAATGGAAATGGTGCACTCACTGTCGCCAATTTCCCAGCTTTTAATAAAATCGGATACTTCAAGTTCCTCCAGCTGAAGTTCCTCAGCAAGAGTTTCCTGCTTGATGTAGTCGCTCATTGATACCACTGCTTCTTTTAAATCATCAGAAGCCGTTACACCAAGTACCACCCGGTCTGTAACTTCAAAATCTGCTTCTTTACGCATATTTTGTACACGATTGACAAATTCTCGCGCCAATCCTTCCTGCACAAGTTCTGTTGTCATTTCAGTATCTACAGCCACGCTTAACCCACGCTCTGTTTCTACCTGCCAACCTTCCAAACCAGTTCGTACAATCTCAAGGCCTTCTTGATCAAGCCTGATACTCTCACCATCTTCCAGCTCGATATCAATAAAACCCTGCTTCTCAAAGGTAGTGATTTCTTCTGTTTTTAGCTGTGCAACTTTCGTTGCAACTGCTTTCATCTTAGGGCCTAGGCGTTTTCCAAGTACTGGGTAATTTGGTTTCGCGCTTTTATGAACAATACCTGAATCATCATCCACAAACTGGATGTCCTTTACGTTCACCTCTTCCAGAATAATGTGTTTTACTGAAAGAATAGCCTGCCTTTCCCCTTCATCTTTAATTGGAAGTATAATTCTTGAAAGAGGCTGACGCACATTAATATCAATCTGGTTTCTGATACGAAGCACGATAGATGATATCAATCGGGCCATATCCATTTTGTGTTCCAGGTTTTTAAAAATGGCAGTTTCCTCAACGGTTGGGAAGAATGATAAATGCACCGACTCTTCATCCAGTTTCGAAACTTCATTCAATCGCTGATATAACCACTCACCTACAAATGGTGCAATCGGGCTAATCAACTGGCTTAGGCTTTTCAAGCACTCATACAATGTTTGATAGGCCGCTGTTTTATCAAGCGTAGTACCTGATTTCCAGAAACGTCTTCGGTTCCTTCGTACATACCAGTTACTCAGTTCCTCAACAAAGGTTTCCATCTCCCGAGCGGCTTTCGTAGGCTCATAAGCCTCAAAATATTCTTCTACCAGCTTTATCGTGGTATTTAATCTCGAAATCACCCACTGATCAATTTCCGGTCGGTCGGTAATCGGAATTTGATTTCCGGAATATGTAAAGCCATCGATATTAGCGTAGAGTGCAAAGAAAGAATACGTATTTACGATAGTACCAAAAAACTTACGCTGTACTTCTTCAAGTCCCTGAATGCTGAATTTCAGGTTTTCCCAAGGAGCAGAGTTGCTCATCATATACCACCGAACTGAATCAGCCCCATACTTTTCGATCACATCAAAAGGATCAACCGTGTTGCCTTTTGATTTACTCATCTTTTCGCCTTTTTCATCGAGAACTAGTCCGTTCGACACTACATTCTTGAAGGCCACTTCATTAAAAAGCATCGTACCTAAAGCATGAAGTGTATAAAACCAGCCACGAGTCTGATCTACTCCTTCCGCGATGAAATCAGCAGGGTAATTATAACTGAATTCGTGGTCGTTATCATAAGGATAGTGCCATTGGGCAAAGGGCATAGCCCCTGAATCAAACCAAACATCAAGCAAATCGGGAATTCGTCGCATGGTTCCCCCATCAGGAGCTTCCCAGGTAATTTCGTCAATGTATGGGCGATGTAAATCGATTTCAGCGTCTTCTGGAAGGCCTGCTTTTTGACGAAGCTCATCCATCCCACTAATACATTCTACATATTCAGGATTTTTATCACTTTGCCAGATTGGTATTGGAGTTCCCCAATAACGTTGACGTGAAATCGCCCAGTCCACATTGTTTTCAAGCCAGGTTCCAAAGCGACCTGACCCAGTACTTTCCGGTTTCCAGTTGATCGTCTTGTTCAAATCAACCATGCGTTTTTTCACATCAGTGGTTTTAATGAACCATGATTCCACCGGATAACTCATCAAAGGAGTCCCTTTTCGCCAATCGAATGGGTAATTGTGTACATAAGTCTCATGACGAAACATCAGCCCTTTTTCTTTGATCACCCGGGCTATTTCTTTGTCCGCTTCTTTAAACCATTGCCCCTCAAAATCCGGTACCTGAGAAGTAAATCTTCCATCGCGGTCAATGGGATTAAACATAGGAATACCCGCTTTCTGGCAGGAATCATAATCATCCGCACCATACGCCGGAGCAGTATGCACAACCCCAGTACCATCATCTGTAGTTACATAATCAGCGGGAATTACTTTCCAAGCGGTGGAAGGATCATGCTCTTTTTTTGCATAATCAAAAATTGGCTCGTAGGCTCTTCCTAACAAACTGTGCCCGGTATAATCTTCGATGTGGATGAAGTCTTCCCCAAATACACGGGTTTCGCATCCTTTTGCAACGATATAGTTTTCGTTGTTATGGCCAACTTTTACATAATCCAGATTTGGATTGATTGAAAGTGCCATGTTTGAGATAGTGGTCCAGGGAGTAGTGGTCCAGGCCAGGAAGTAGGTATTTTCCTCTCCATTTACCGGGAATTTCACATAAATAGATGGATCCTGGGTTTCCTTGTACCCAAGACTTACCTCATGAGAAGAAAGTACGGTTCCGCTACCCGGAGAATACCATTGTATTTTGTAGCCTTTGTAAACCAGGCCTTTCTCATACAGCTTATGTAGTGCCCACCAAACCGACTCGATATATTCGTTTTCGAAAGTGATATAAGGGTTATCCTGATCTACCCAATATCCCATTCTGGAAGTCAGGTCATCCCAAAGGTCTTTGTACTTTAGTACACTTTCACGGCATTTCGCATTGTATTCAGCAATACCATATTCCTCAACCTGAGAACGCCCTTCCAATCCAAGTGCTTTTTCGACTTCTATCTCAACAGGCAAGCCATGCGTATCCCATCCAGCTTTACGCTCTACACGAAACCCTTTTAAAGTTTTATATCGGCAGAACAAATCTTTAACCGTTCTACCCATCACATGGTGAATACCCGGCTTTCCATTTGCGGTAGGTGGCCCTTCGAAAAAAGTAAATGGAATCCCATCCTCTCTGCTCTCGAGACTTTTCTTAAAAATCTGATTGTCCTTCCACCAGTTTAATATCTCAACTTCGGCGTTGGGATAATTAAGCTGCTTTATTTCCTTGAATTTCTTTGCCATAAAAAAGTTTATGTCGGCGAATCTTTGTAAGCCCCAAATATAGCAATTCTTCCAGAAAAGCTTATGATTTGTTCCGATAAAATGTATTTGAACGGAAATTTAACATCTCAAGGCATTGTATGTGAAAATCTTAGTTAAAGCTTCTACCTTTATCAGAACCTCAATATCCTCTTTATGAAAAGTTATCACAGAGAAATCACCAAAGGAAATCCTTACCGGCTCGTTTTTGTTTGTCTTGGCAATATTTGCAGAAGCCCTACCGCTGAAGGAATTTTCATTTATAAAGTGAAAGAAGCTGGATTACAATCTTATTTCTACATCGATTCTGCCGGAACAGCCGCTTATCATACGGGAGAGGGAGCCGACCGTAGAAGCCAGGAAACAGCAAATGTACATGGTGTTCATCTGCCATCCATAGCCCGTAGATTTGAATATGCCGATCTGGAAGAGTTTGACCTGATTCTTGCCATGGATTCCTCAAATCTCACGAATATCAACCAACTTGATCGCAGAGAACGATTCACAGATAAAGTGAAATTACTGCGGGAGTTTGACCCTAAACCGGGTAATAAAGAAGTCCCGGATCCTTATTACGGAGGTCAACGCGGCTTTGAAAATGTATTTGAAATGGTTGATAGAAGTTGCCAAGCAATTTTGGATGAATTGAAGCCACTTATTAAAGATTGAATACTTATCAGTTAATAAGTATCTTTTTACCAATTAATAAGTGAATTATGGCTTCTACTAAAGAAACAATTGTTCTATTGGGCGACGAACTCATCCGAAAAAAAGGATATAATGCGTTCAGCTATGCGGATATCTCCAAACAGCTAAACGTAAAAAATGCTGCTATTCACTACCATTTTCCTACTAAATCCGATCTTGCAGAAGCAGTTGTAGATTTTCATACCGATAGCTTCAATCGGTTTACCGAGAAAGCATCTTCAAGAAATGAAGCGGATCAAATTAAAATGTTCCTGAACTTTTATGCCTCTATACAGCTAAGTGGCAAGCTATGTGTAATTGGCTCTTTTGCTGGTGATTGGAATTCGATGGAAGAAGAGATTCAGAACAAAGTAACTGAATTTACTGAACATGTACTAGGTTGGATTACTGAAACCCTGAGTCGGGGAAAGGAAAAGAATCTTCTTAGTTTTTCATCATCCCCAAAAATTGAAGCGCTTAAAATTCTAACCAACATGTGCGCCGGTACACAACTCGCCAGAGTTACCGGAAGTAATGACTTTACGGAGATTAAGAACTCCATACTAAACGAAATTATAGATTAACTTACCTATCAATAAGTATATATGAAACGAGTCGTAATAACAGGCCTTGGAGCCGTTACACCTATCGGAAACACTGTCTCAGAATTCTGGGAATCACTTAAAAATGGGAAAAGCGGAGCAGGCCCAATTACAAAGTGGGATCCTGCACACTATAAAACTCAGTTCGCCTGTGAGCTTAAAGATTTTGATCCTTCGCTCTACCTCGAACGAAATGATATCAGGAAAAACGATCCTTATGTAGTGTATGCATTATGCTCAACGCAACAAGCTATAGACGAATCCGGCCTGGATTTTGACTCAATGGACAGAACTCGTGTTGGCGTTATCTGGGGCACAGGGGTTGGAGGTTTCGATTCGTTTGAAAAGGAAGTAATGGATTTTGCCAGAGGAAATGGAACTCCAAGATTTAATCCTTATTTCATCGTAAAAACAATCCCGAACATGGCTTCGGGAATTATTTCTATCAGGCACGGACTGATGGGAATCAACCAAACGGTAATTTCTGCCTGTGCTACTTCCAATTCAGCCATTATGGATGCTTTCAATTACATCCGGTTGGGTAAAGCGGATGTAATCATTTCCGGTGGATCGGAAGCGTCCATAACTTACGCGGCAATGGGCGGTTTTTCTACCATGAAGGCACTTTCACAAAGAAACGATGATCCAACTGCGGCATCTCGACCGTTTGATTTGGAAAGAGACGGTTTTGTGATGGGTGAAGGATCCGGGGCTATGGTTTTGGAAGATTATGACCATGCAGTTGCACGCGGAGCAAACATCATTGCGGAAGTATTGGGAGCAGCAAGCACTGCTGATGCTTACCACTTATCTGCTACTCACCCGGAAGGATTGGGAGCCAAAACTGCAATGAATCTGGCTTTGGAAGAAGCGGGCATTACTATTTCGGATGTAGGGTACATAAACGCCCATGCTACTTCTACTCCCGTTGGAGATATAAGTGAATTAAAGGCTATCAAATCCGTAATCGGAAACAGCGGAGCACGACCTAAGATCAGTTCTACCAAATCTATGACTGGTCACTTACTAGGGGCTGCAGGAGCTGCCGAAGGAATCGCAAGTATTAAAGCCATTCAAGAAGGTATAATTCCTCCAACTATTAATGTCGATAACCTGGACCCGGAAGCAGAAGGTCTCGATATTGTTATTAATGAAGCGGTTGAATCTGAAGTAAAGTATGCTATGAGTAATACATTCGGCTTCGGTGGACACAATGCGATTGTTGTTTTTGGAAAGGTTTAAATGAGACTTGAGTTTTGAGGAGTGAGGTTTGAGCTCCACCTCCTCAAATCTCACTCCTCATAGCTAGTCATGATTCCAGAATCGATAAAAGCTACTATTCAATCTCAACTTGAGGTAAAGCTTGTTTCCGAGCAGTCACTTCATGGTGGTGATATCAATCAGGCCGCCAAAATCGAGACTGATTCAGGGGATCGTTTTTTCCTTAAATGGAATTCGTCTGCTCCTGAAGATATGTTCGAAGCTGAAGCCAAAGGACTTGAATTACTCGATTCTGCCCTTACTGATTTGGTCATCCCGGAAGTAATCATAATCGCAAATGATTTTCTACTCCTGGAATTTATCGAGGAGTCTAATTCCGGTGATTCATTCCATTTTGGAGTGCAGTTGGCAAAACTCCACAAGAAAACCAATGAACTGTTCGGATTGGATCACTCCAATTTCATTGGGAAGCTTCCTCAACAGAATAAGTATCATGCAGACTGGCTGGAGTTTTTCATGCGTGAACGATTAGAACCCCAGGTTAAAATGGCCATCGATTCGGGAAAACTGGACCCTGCCTTTCATTCTATTTTCGACCGGGTAATGAATTATACCTATGTGGTTTTTCCTGATGAGCCTCCCGCCCTTCTTCATGGAGATCTTTGGGGAGGAAATTATATGTTTAATGCTGATGGTAAAGCCTGTATTTATGATCCGGCTCTGTATTTTGGTCACCGGGAGATGGATATTGCAATGACCCATTTATTTGGCGGTTTTGCTACTGATTTTTATAACGGATATAACGAAGAATATCCTTTGGAAAAAGGCTTCGAAGAACGTTCCAAGCTTTGCAAGCTTTATCCGGTTTTAGTCCATTGCAATTTATTTGGTGGACATTATTGTAGCCAGGCAGAGGCGTTGTTAAAACGATTTTTTTAGTATAATCTGGAATGCCATCCAAAAAAATATGCTTCCTGCTGTTTCCAGATGTTCACCTTCTTGACTTATCCGGGTCAGTTCAGGCTTTTTACGAAGCAAAAAACCTTGGGAACATATCCTATGATATAATATTTGCGTCAGTTAACTCTTCCGTTATTTCAGAGCAGGGGCTTTCACTTTCTGAATTACAGAAACCAGAAAATGTATTCCTTCAGGAAAATGACTTCATAATTATTCCCGGAACTGATTTTGTAAAATTCCTTGAGGGAAGTATTAATGCCGAAATAGAGCAAGTAAAAGAATGGATTTTTAAGCAGTATGATAAAGGAGTAAAGATTGCCAGTATTTGTAGCGGATCTTTAATCCTGGCAAAATTAGGCCTCTTACATTCAAAAAAATGTACTACACACTGGAAGTGTATTGATTACCTGAAGGATGTTTTTCCTGAAGTGAAGGTAGAATCAGATAAGCTATTCAATTACGATCAGAATATTTACACGAGTGCAGGTATGACTTCCGGAATAGACATGTCTCTTTCAATAATTGAAGAAGAACAAGGTCCTATTGTTTCTACAAAGGTAGCAAGAGAGCTGGTTGTTTATTTAAGGCGGCAGGGCGCGTCTTCTCAAAATTCCATTTACCTTGATTATCATACCCACTTCAATCCTCTTGTTCACAAAGTTCAAAACCATATTATTTCAAACCCTTCTCAAAATTTTTCTCTCACAGAGCTGGCTAAAATTGGTAATACCAGTGTGCGGAATCTTACAAGAGAGTTTAAAAAAGCTACAGGAAGCACCGTTATCGATTTTAAAAATAACATGAAGCTCGAATTAGCAAAAGAGCTTATTAATAACCCAAACTATACTATAGACTCAATTTCTGAAATGTGCGGGTTCTCCGCACCCCGGCAACTTCAGCGACTTTGGAGAGATAAATTTGGCTCTTCCATCTCCGAAAGTAGAGGCTAAATTCTGGCCAGATATGTCAGCTTGTTGTCTATAACACCTTTTTATTGTGATCGTAATTTATCCTGAACCAAAAAGGAAAAATTTATGAAAACACTAAGCTCGACAATTCTTACACTTTTAATTTTCACAACTTTCACACAGGCTCAAGCCTCACTTTTCAAATCTACAGACTGGCTTAAAGAGCGCCTACACGATGATAACCTGGTCGTATTTAACATTGGCCCAAGAGATATTTACGCGGAAAAACATATACCTGGTGCTGTATTTATCCAAAGTTCTGAGTTCACAGTAGACTCAGAAGCTGAGTCTATCGTATATGACCTTCCCTCTGTTGAGCAATTAACTGAACTCTTCCAGTCAAAGGGAGTGAATAAAGGAGATACTATTATTTTATATGTAGCCTCCAATCACATCACTACGATGACAAGACTGTATTACACCCTCAACTATCTGGGGTATGGGCATAACACTTTTATACTTGAAGGAGGAATGCCCTTGTGGGAACATGAAGGAAATGAACTAACCGATGTAATACCGGAAATAGAACCGGGAAATTTCTCAGCTAAAGCCAATCCGGGTTTGGTCGTTGAAATAGATAAAATGAAGGAGCATGTCCAAACATCCTCTGTAAATATTATCGATGCCAGGGCAACAGTATTTTATGACGGTACTCAGGATTCGATGGGGAAAAAAGGACATATTCCGGGAGCCAAATCCATTCCGTTTAGTTCTGTATGGAATGAGGGGCCAAACGGATCATATCTTCTTAAAGATGCTGCAGAACTAAGAACTATGTTCTCCGCTCAAGGGATTTCAGAAAAAGATCAGCCTTTTATAGTGTATTGCCACATTGGTATGCAGGCTACCTCCATATTTACCGCGGCCAAATCTATTGGTTTAAATCCTGTTTTATTTGATGGATCCATGCATGCATGGGGTCATGAAAATGGTAATCCTGTTGAGGTAGATTAATGTTTTTCATCAGCAGAACTCCTCAACCTTACTGGAATCCTTATATATCCGGTATTGGTCTGGGATTGGTTTTACTGCTCACCTTCCTGGTTATGGGCAGGGGAATTGGGGCTTCCGGAGCAATGACTTCGGTAGTGGCAACTACAGCAAACGTAATTTCTCCCCATCATGCCCAAGCCAATGAATTTTACCAAGGCTACCTGGGAGATGGAACGGTAAGTCCGCTCAAAGACTGGCTGGTTTTCGAAATAATCGGAGTATTGATAGGAGGTTTTTTATCCGGACTTTTTGCGGGAAGGACAACAATTAAAGTTGAAAAGGGAACTAATATAACTACCAATCGCAGGTTTCAATATGCTTTTATTGGCGGAATGATCATGGCCTTTGGTACTAAACTGGCCCGCGGCTGTACCAGCGGACAAGCTCTTACCGGTGGAGCACTTATGAATGTAGGAAGCTGGCTGTTTATGATTTCATTGTTTGCAGGTGCCTATGCAATGGCATGGTTCGTACGGAGGCTGTGGATATGAATGGCCCTTTTTTCATTAACGGCTGGATTGGTGAAGAAACCAGTTTAGTATTCGCGTTGTTCATAGGCATCACTTTTGGATTCTTTCTGGAACGCGCGGGACTGGGCAGTGCAAAAAAACTGGCCGCTCAGTTCTATGGAACAGATATGACCGTCTTCAAAATGATGTTTACTGCAATCATTACTGCTATGATCGGGCTGTTCTGGTTTAATCAATTTGGTTGGCTAGATCTCGAGCTTGTTTACCTAACACCAACCTTTGCGATCCCCCAGATTATTGGAGGGCTGGTATTTGGATTTGGCTTTATTATTGGGGGATACTGCCCTGGAACTTCCTGTGTAGCAGGTGCAACAGGCAGCCTGGATGGTTGGATGAATGTACTCGGAATGCTTGCAGGCATTCTTGTTTTTGGAGAGCTTTATCCCTGGCTGGAAAGCTTTTATAGCGCTACTCCAATGGGAGCACTTACCTTTGTAGACTATTTTAATCTTCCTTCCGGCTTGATGGTATTCATTTTAGTGATGGTTGCCTTAGGTGGATTCTGGGCATCAGAAAAAATTGAAACTAAAATGTCTGAAAAGAACCGGGAATGAGTATTTCAATTAATCAAAAACTGGCATTGCTTGCATTCGCTCTTTCACTTATGGCCCTTATTACTTCTACTTTCTTTCCGGATAATTCTTTCTCAGAAAATACCTCTGGATTAAACTATATCTCGGTGTTAGATTTAGCGGAAAGCATAAAAAATAGAAAATCATTAGTACTCATCGATCTTAGGAGTAAAGAAGAGTTTGATCAGTTTCATATTCCAACAGCAAGAAACCTGAAAACTCCTGACTTACTGCATTCTGATTTCAATCCCGATGCTAACTTAGTCCTTTACTCTGAAAGGGATTCATTATCAAAACAGGCTTTTTTGACCCTAAAAGAAAAGAGTTTTAACGAAGTAAAAATTCTGAGAGGTGGAGTTCAAGATTGGTACAGTCGGCTTCTTTATCCCAGAATGCCTAAGGTAATTCCTTCAGAAGACAAGGAACTCGCAGACCGGGTTAAAGTACTTACCGAGTATTTCGGAGGACGATCTGAGTTTGTGAATGAGGGAAACCCTTTAGATTACTATCGCGATAATACATCTAATCATCCTGTTATCCAGAGTCGTTTAGTTAGAATGGGGTGTTAAGAAGCTTCCGTTCCGATTTCTTTCTTGATTACAGGTGCTACCTTAGTAGCAAACAACTCTATCGATTTCAAAACTTCTTTATGAGGAATGCTTCCAACCGTCATCTGCATCAAAAACCGATCATGCTTAAAAATTTCATATTGATACATAATCTTATCAATTACTTCCTGAGGACTCCCCACAAAATTGGCTCCTTCAAGTGTGGTTGATGCATCAAACTGATTGCGTTGCATCGGTGGCCAACCTCTTTCTCTACCGATTTTATCCATTACCTGCTTAAAAGCCGGGAATGCAATATCAGAAGCCTTCTGGGAAGTTTCGTTGATAAACCCGTGCGAATTAATGCTGATTTTTTGTTTCGACTGATTGTGCTCCTCTGCTCCTCTTGCATGAAGATCAGCCATTTGCTTAAACTGAGCCGGGTAACCTCCAATTATAGCAATTGCCATTGGGAGACCTAGTGCTCCGGTTATGTAGGCAGATTTTGGTGTGCCACCAACACCCCTCCAAATAGGAATTTTATCCTGATAGGCTCTGGGATAAACCCCGCGATCGTTTATTGAAGCTCTGTGTTTTCCCTTCCAGGTAATATTTGTTTCTTCCTGAATCTGAAGCAGCAACTCCAGCTTTTCCTCAAACAGCTCTTCATAGTGTTGCAGATCATAACCAAACAAGGGAAACGACTCAATGAAAGAACCTCTGCCTACGATAATCTCAGCACGACCCTTCGAAAGCAAATCGATGGTAGCAAACTGCTGATATACTCTGACCGGATCTTCAGAGCCGAGCACTGTCACCGCAGTACTAAGTTTTATCTTCTTCGTTTTGACCGCAGCAGCCGCAAGAATAGTTGTTGGTGAAGAAGACACATACTCTTCACGATGATGCTCACCAATAGCGAACACATCCAGTCCCAACTCATCGGCTAACTCAATTTCTTCCAACAGATTTGCTAACCGCTCGGAAGGATGCAAGAGCTTTCCGGAGGAGTCGGGAGTGTTTTCGACAAAAGTATAAAGGCCTAGTTCCATGTGTAGTCCAATTAAGGGATGTTCTCTTCGCTAAGAATATTATCTTCCGCAATGCCATACAAAAGAATTATCTGCCTGGTTCCAAGCCTTACCGAATTATTGATTGATTTGGGAGTTAACAACCGCCTGATCGGTAGAACTAAATTCTGCATCCATCCTGAGGAAATAATAAAAGAGATTCCAACTTATGGAGGAACTAAAAATCCACAGATTGAGGATATCATCAAGTCAAATCCTGATCTTATCATAGCCAATAAAGAAGAAAACCAAAAAGAGGATATCGAAGAACTGGCTCGTCACACAGAAGTTGTGCTTACTGAGATTGATACGATTGAACAGGCTTTGGATTGGATTTTAAAACTCGGCTTAAAAATGGACAGAACCGATGAGTCTCGCAGGCTAGTAAATGAGATTAACTCAACTCTCCAACAAGTTCCTGAAACAAAGCCTTTAAGAACAGCCTATTTCATTTGGAAAGATCCCTGGATGACGGTTGGTCATGACACTTACATCCATGACGTAATGGAAAAATATAGTTTGATGAATGTGTTTGTTGATCAGGCCAGATACCCAACCACTAATATTGAAGATTTATCTTCTCTTAATCCTGAATTGATTTTACTAAGCAGTGAACCCTATCCTTTTAAAGAAAAACACATCTCTGAGTTAAAGGACGTTTGCCCTGATTCGAAAATCGAATTAGTAAACGGGGAATGGTTCAGCTGGTATGGAAGTAGAATGACCCCAGCATTTCAATCACTCAATAATTGGCGGGAAGGACTTTCAAGAAAGTAAAAAGCCGGATTTCCCGGCTCTTACTAAAAAATTATTATCTATATGCGGGGGGCGTCATTCCATTAGAACGGTAATAGGTAACCATCTGTCCCCGGTGGTGCGAATTATGACGCAAAGCTCCTAATACACCTGAAGTAAATCTTCCATTTTCCTCTGCATTATGGACGATTTCAATAAAAGCATCGAATTGCTCTGTAGTATAAGCAACTAATTCTTCCTTGCTCATTCGATTTTCATCACCCGGCTCCCAGGCAATAGGCTTTCCTTTCAATTGTGCGTTGTACCATTCCAGGCTGTACGCAATGTGAAAGGCCTGAGCGCCGAAACTCCGAACATCCTCTACTGGCTTGAAAGAGTAGTCTTCAGCGGGCATACCATTCATTACTTCAAGTGTGAATTCTTTAGCATTGGTTAGTTCCTGATCAAGATATTCGTAGCTAGTACGCTCAACAGGTTTCTTGTCGTTAGCAACAGCAAAAGCTATCAATACTAACAGACACAAAGTGAATATAGAGTAGTTTATTTTTCTCATTCTATAAATTTGCATTGCTAGATGACCGACTATCTATCCAATTAAATGTGCGGAATTATAGATTTAAATAGAAATCTATTCTTCGCTACCCTCTTTCTTAATTGTTGGATAACTAATTCCAAGCTGTTCCAGGTAGGTATCATACTTAGTTTCATCAAAATAAAACGGTTCTAATAGTGGCTTGTACTGCTTCATTATATCCTCATTAAAATAAATCGCAGGTTTGTCATCCACAGAAAGCATTGGCTTATATTCCGTTTCAGCAGTTTGCACTTCGTTAAAGTATTTCCAAGCCTCTTCTACCAATTCAGGCTTTAGTAGAAAATCCAGAATGGTCATAGCCTGTACCTTTGCACCAGCCGTTACTCCTTTATGAGCGATTGGTGTGGCCATTGCAATGGCATTCGACCAGTGATGTCCCTGCAAACCAGGAATATTTGAAGGGTAACGAAGCGTAACTGTTGGTACTTTCCATGATATATCCCCAATATCATCAGAACCTCCACTCCTTGGGCTTTCCAGGGGAACTCCAATTGTATCCAGCTCGGTAACTAACCCTCTTTCCCGGGACCCAACTTCTCTTTGTACAGCTTTTGCCAAAGTCTGGTCCGCTTCACTCCATTCCGGTAGTCCTACTTCTTCAATGTTTTGATACATGGTTTCTGCAATTACCTTATTGAAATGGCGTGGCCAGGCTGTTCCTACAATCCTTGAACTAACTTCTGTATCTGTCATTAATGCAGCCCCGTTTGCTATATCATTGGCATACCCGTATAACTGCATGATTCCATCATAAGTGATGTCTCTGAAATAATACCATATCGATGCCTCAGAAGGAACCACATTAGGCTGATCCCCTCCATTAGTAATAGTAGAATGTGATCGGGTTAACGGGCCAAGATGTTCTCTTTTATAATTCCAACCAATATTCATTAGCTCAACCGCATCCAAAGCACTTCTGCCCCTCCAGGGAGCTCCGGCCGAGTGAGCAGATTCTCCCTTAAACGTATATTCCACAGAAATTAAACCAGTACCGGGAGCCTGACCATAACGTACACTTAGCCCGTTACTAACATGGGTAAAAATGCATATATCTATATCATCAAAAAAACCATCCCGTGTATAGTATGCCTTTGATCCAAGTTGCTCTTCCGCAATACCCGGCCATAAAACCAGCGTTCCTTTAATCCCCTCCCTTTCCATAATTTCTTTTACAGCCAAAGCCGATGTAATATTTAACGGGATTCCGGAATTATGTCCTTCTCCATGTCCAGGAGCACCTTCTACTATCGGATCATGATAAGCCACACCAGGTTTTTGAGATGCTTTGGGGATTCCATCCACATCGCTTCCCAAAGCTATTACAGGTTTGCCTTCGCCCCATTTCGCAAACCACGCCGTTGGAATTCCCGAAATCCCGTACTCTATTTCAAACCCGTTTTCTTCAAGTATGGCTGTTAGATATTTTGATGACTCTTCCTCCTGAAAACCTAATTCAGAAAAGCTAAAAACCTTATCTACCATAATCTGACTTTGCTTATGGCGATCCTGAACCATTTGCTCTGCTTCTTTTTTTAGTGCCTCAATTTGGTCTTCAGAATAGCTCTTTTGTGCTTGCACAGAAAATGAGAGGAGAACAATGAATGAGAGAAAAGTCGAAATCCTTTTTACAATGATACACATAGTGACTACCATTAAATTTGTGAAGAGTAACTTACAAACCGAATGTAATGAAAAAGATTTCTGATTGCGAAATATCAGATTTCACTCAAACCCGAACATCACCTCTTTCATCCGGGCTTTAATTTTATCATTTCCGAGATTCCCGACACTTCCTTCGTGGGTATGTTTGATTTCTTTAGGAGGAACGAATGTCCCGGATTCGATTTCTTTACTTACTTGTTGGTAAGCATCTCTAAATGGAACTCCCTGTAGAACCAATTCATTTACTGCTTCAACAGAAAATATGAATTTATATTTCGGATCTTTAAGAATTTCTTTGGCTACTTTGATTTTACTTACTGAATAGTCAGTAATAATTAAACACTCTTTAAGCTCTTTGATAGCTGGAAATAACACCTCTTTCAAAACCTGGAAATCGCGATGATAACCGGAAGTTA
The DNA here is from genome assembly GCA_048058975.1 of Balneola sp. GTDB lineage: Bacteria > Bacteroidota > Rhodothermia > Balneolales > Balneolaceae > RHLJ01. Next base: position 101,725 of record JBLLNP010000001.1, on the reverse strand, counting down.
AATTCCCAGTCACAGTTGAAATAGTGTTTGGCAGCGCCTTCAGAAGATTAGTCTTTGCGCGGATCAGCTCAAAAACATCCGGGTTTTTCTTATGGGGCATAATACTGGAACCTGTGGTAATCTCATCCGGTAACTTAAGAAAAGCAAAGTTCTGGCTGTTGTATAAACAAATATCTGAGGCCAGTTTGTTTAAAGTTCCAGCCAATCCGGCCATGGCAAAGGCAACCGTTTGTTCAGCTTTTCCACGCCCCATTTGAGCATACACAACATTGGTGTTCATAGAAGCAAAACCGAGCAGCTCCGTAGTCATGCTTCGATTCAATGGAAAGGAAGAACCATACCCTGCCGCTGACCCTAAAGGATTTTGATTAACGATGGTATGCGCTGCCTGCACTAATACGAGGTCATCTACCAAGCTTTCGGCATACGCGCCAAACCACAATCCGAAACTGGACGGCATTGCGGCCTGGGTATGGGTGTATCCCGGAAGTAAGACATCTCTGTTCGCCTCACTTTGTTCTACTAACCTATTAAACAATTTCTGTGTCAAAAAAGCAATCTCCCTGATTTGCGCTCTCAGGTATAGCTTTATATCTAACAGCACCTGATCGTTTCTGGAGCGACCTGAATGTACCTTCTTGCCCATGTCTCCTAGTTCCCGAGTGAGCATCAGTTCAATCTGAGAGTGCACATCCTCCACTCCCTCTTCAATTACGAATAAGCCAGGTTCAATTATTTCCTCAAGAATTCGATTCAGTTCTTTGGTAAGAGATTCAAGCTCTTCTTTTTCCAGAAGCCCAACCGATTCCAGCATAGTTATATGTGCGATAGTCCCCTGGACATCATACTTAGCCAGTTCCAAATCCAATTCACGATCTTTTCCTACTGTGAATTTCTCAATGAATTCATCGGTATTGATTCCCTTTTCCCACAGTTTTTTTGCCATAGTTCTTTTCGTTATGGAGTCATTCAGAGCGTAGCGATAAATCTGCAAATTCAAATAACTACTAGGTCATGGTTTTGCAGATTCATCGCCCCGAGTATTCGGGATCAGGATGACTTCGTTTAATAAATCAAATCCCCTCTTGAGAGGAGATTTAGGGATGTGTTGAATCAGATTTCCAACCCATCCAGTAACTTCAAATACAATTCAATTCCTTGTTCTATCTCATTAAGATATATAAACTCATCCGCTGTATGAGAACGCTTGGTATCTCCAGGTCCCATTTTGATACATGGAAATGGCATGTGTACCTGATCGGACATCGTTTGAGAGCCATAGGTTTTGATTCCCATTCCCGTCCCTTTCTTTACTACCGAATGATCCGAAGAAATCCCAGAAGCATTAAGGTTCAGAGATCGGGGATTCACTTCGCAATCTACGTGTTTTCGGATGATTTCTACTACTTCGGCATTGGAATAAAACTCATTCGGACGAACATCTACCACAAACGAACATTCGTCGGGAACAACATTGTGCTGAGTCCCGGCCTGAATTTGCGTAACCGTCATATTGATTTTACCCAGTACCTTCGACTTCTTTTCAAAATCGTACTTCCTGAACCATTCGATATCATTCAGCGCCTTGTAAATAGCATTCTCCCCTTCTCCCCGAGCAGCGTGCCCGCTTTGTCCATGCGTCACACAATCCAATACTATCAATCCCCGCTCTGCGATTGCCATTTCCATAGAAGTTGGCTCGCCTACTACACCAAGATCAATGTCCCCAAGTTCATCCAGAACGATCGGAACACCATTTTTACCTGACGACTCCTCTTCTGCGGAAGCAAGAAAAACGAGATTGAATGGCTGTTCCTTTTTCGAAAGCTCTATGAATACATGCAAAAGGCTAACCAGTGAACCGCCTGCATCATTACTTCCCAAGCCAATTAACTTTCCTTCCTTTTCTGTAGGATTAAAGGGATCAATAGTCCATTTAGAAGTTGCTTTTACTGTATCGTGATGAGAGTTCAACAAGATCGTTGGTTTTGAGGAATTCTTTTCACCCGACCATGCCCAAACATTGTTCTTTTTTCTAAAGACCTTGAAGCCATGCGTTTTGAGATAGTCGAACAGTACATCTGCTGTATCATTCTCTTCTCCACTATAGGATTGAATTGAGATCAATTCTTTCAACAGCTTTATAGCGTTATTTGATATTTCTTTGATTGAACTCATACTTCCAATCGAGTCCCTTTTTGTTCCTCATTTAAATCATTCGCGCTTTTCAGAACTACGTGATGTACCCCTTTTTCAATGGCCTTGAACCCCATTTGAAGCTTTGGAATCATGCCCCCACTGATCACTTTATCTTGCTTTAATTTTTCAAATGAATCCGGTTTTAGAGAAGTAATTACTTTTCCATCTCTCATAACTCCAGGTTGATCGAAACACAAAATAAGTTCCACCTCATTTTTTTCAGCAAGTTTTACCGCAAGTTCAGAAGCAACAGAATCGGCATTTGTATTCAAAAGACTGCCTTTTCCATCATGTGTTATCGGAGCAAATACAGGTACCACTCCCTTCTCAAGGAAAGCACGAATCCAATTTGTCTTGATGGATGCAATATCACCAACCCAACCAAAATCGATGGGTACCGGGTTTCTTTTTGCCGCTTGAATAAGATTCAGGTCCGCGCCGGTAAGCCCAACCGCATTCACTTGTATAGCTTGAAGAGCTGCCACTATCTTTTTGTTTACCAATCCTGCATATACCATAGTGGCTATATCCAGCATTCCCTTATCAGTTACTCTTCTTCCATCAATCATTTTGAGTTTTAGCCCGAGTTTTTCCGCAAGTTTTGTTGCGATTACTCCACCACCATGTATCAGGATTTTGAATCCCTTTAAAGCGGCAAAATCTTTAAGAAAATCATCCAGCTGATTTTCATCCTCTGCAATTGTACCACCAATTTTTATCACTTTGATGGAGTCCTTCATCCTATTCCCTCCAGAATTTTCTTCAGTATTGTTTGCATAGAAACAATCCTGTTCGCTGCTTCTTCAATCACCAGACTGTTCATACTATCAATTACCGCATCTTCTACAATCTGATTTCTTCGAACCGGGAGGCAATGCATGAATTTCGCGTTGTTTGTCAGTTTCATTTTTGTTGCTGATACCATCCAATCACTATCCGTTGAGAGTATCTTGCCATATTCGGTATAACTGCTCCAGTTTTTGGCATAGATAAAATCAGCTCCTTCAAAAGCTTTAGACTGATTGTATTCCGGCTTCAAATCACCCATAAATTGAGGAGCAAGTTCATAACCTTCAGGATGAGTAACTATCAGATCAACATCCGCGAATCTCATCCATTCAGCAAACGAATTGGCAACCGCCTGAGGTAGAGCTCTTGGATGAGGCGCCCAGCTTAAGACTACTTTCGGACGGGCTACGGTTTTATTTTGATCGATGGTAATCAAATCTGCAAAAGCCTGAAGTGGATGACCTGTTGACGACTCCATATTAATGACTGGAACTCCGCAATACTTTACAAAAGCAGAAAGTACTTTTTCGGAGTAATCCTCGGCTTGATCTTTAAGCTCTGCAAAAGCACGGATAGCAATTACATCGAAATAGGCTCCGATAACCGCAGCTGCTTCTTTTATATGTTCGGCTGAATCTCCATTCATCACCACTTCGTCTGCAAATTCCAGTTTCCAGCTGCCGGAATTCACATCCAGTACTACAGCATCTAATCCTAAGTTTTGAGCCGCTCTTTGGGAGCTAAGACGGGTTCTCAGGCTGGGGTTAAGGAAGAGCAGGCACGCAGACTTATTTTTCCCAAGCGATTTCCACCCATGAGGATTTGCCTTCACTTCTTTTGCTTCTTCCAGTAAATCGGAAAGGCTTGGCACATCTTTTATGCTTAAAAACTGTTTCAAGTCAGAACCTCCTTCAACGCATGTATAAATTGATCAACTTCTTTATGAGTAATATTGAGAGGAGGTAATAAACGAATAGTGTTTTTATTGGAAGAAGAACCAGTAAATACGTGCTGTTCATACAATAATTTCTTACGCAAGTCTCCAACCGGAAAATCAAATTCAGCTCCAACCATCAACCCTCTGCCCCTTATTTCTTTCACCTGAGGAATTTTACCGAGTTGCTCAATTAGATACTGTCCTACTTTAGCTGCGTTCTGGATCAATTTTTCGCTTTCCAGAACCTCCAGTACTGCCAGTGCTGCCGCACAAGCCAGATGATTTCCACCAAAAGTAGTACCGAGCATTCCGTGTTTAGCTTCAAATTTGGGATGAGTAATGATTCCTCCTACCGGAAACCCGTTTCCCATACCTTTTGCCATAGTTATAATGTCTGGTTGTACAAAAGTATGTTGATGAGCAAAGAAACGCCCCGTTCTTCCAAAGCCGGATTGAACTTCGTCAATAATAAGTACGGTATCGGTCTCATCACACAATGTTCGAAGATGTCGGTAAAAATCCGAGCTTGGTTCTTTAATACCACCTACCCCCTGAATGCCTTCCAGTATTACCGCACAGGTATCTCCCTTCTTTAATTCAGTTTCAACTCCATCAAAATCTTCGAAAGCTAAGCGAACTACTTCGGCTCCATCGTTTACAGGAAACAGTATATTCGGGTTGTCGGTTACTGCTACCGCCAGAGAAGTACGCCCGTGAAAGGCTCCTTCAAAGGAGATGATTTTTTTCCTATGATTGTAGGCTGAAGCTGTTTTTAATGCGTTTTCAATAGCCTCTGCCCCGGAATTGACCAGAAACAAATTCCAGTAATAATAGCCGCAAAGCTCCCCAAGTTTATGGGCAAGATCTTTTTGAATGGTTATCGGAACAGAATTCGAATAAAAGCCAAGTTTCCCTAGTTGCTCGGTAACCCGTTCTACATAATGGGGATGTCCGTGCCCGATGGAAATAACCGCATGACCACCATAAAAATCCAGGTAAGCTGTTCCCTGCCTGTCGTATAACAAGCAGCCGTCAGCTTCAACCGGTTCTACATCGAACAAAGGATATACATCGAGTAACTTCATTCCGTAATGCGATTTATTTTTTCGAAGGAAGCTACAATTCCCTTGATAAGCGCGGAACTTAGTCCCTGATGTTCCATCTCATTTAACCCCGCAATAGTACACCCCATTGGAGTCGTCACTTTGTCAATTTCCCGTTCAGGATGAGCATTTCCTTCCACTAAGAGCGAAGCTGCTCCCCTTGCCGTTTGCATTGCAATTTTTTGAGCTTCTTCTGCTTCAAAGCCAAGTTCTATTCCGCCTTGTGTAGCGGCTCTTATATAGCGCAGAAAGAATGCTATTCCACTTGCAGCAAGCACCGTAGCCGCTTTCATCAGGCGTTCTTCAATAATCAAAGTTTCGCCAAGAGATTTAAACATTTTTTCAACTTTAGGAAGATGGTCCTGAGCCAACTCATTACCGCAAATACAAGTCATCGATTCTGCAATTGCTGCTGCTGTGTTTGGCATCGCACGAATGATGGAAAAATCATCCTTTAGATAGCTTTGAATTATTTCCAGAGAAACCCCTGTAATAGTTGAAACCAAAACATGCTTCTTCGCATCCAGAGCAGGTTCGATTCCCTTCACCACGTCTTGAAGCTGTTTAGGTTGAACGCATAAAAACACATACTTTGCCTTTGAAACAGCTTCTTTGTTATCGGAAGTAACTCCAAAACCCTGTGCCTTGAGATGATCGAGACGGGAAAGATGCCGCCGGGTTAGTGTTATGTTTTCTGCTCGGAATTCCCCAGCAAAGCCTCTGGCTATTGCTTCGCCCAAATTTCCGGTTCCCAGAATGGCGATATGTTCTTTAATTTTCATTTTAAAATGCAGATGGTTTTAAGTGAAGTCCGGTTGTCTCTTCCAGCCCGAACATCAGGTTCATATTTTGCACGGCCTGACCAGAAGCGCCTTTTAACAGATTATCAATCACACCAATAATCAAAAACTGGTTCCCTTCTTTTTTGATATGTAGAAAGACCTTGTTGGTGTTCACCACCCGCTTTACGTCCGGTTCATTGTCAGACAAATGAACAAAGGGATGGGAGGAATAATAGTCCTGATAGATTTTCTTCAATTCCAACTCACTTTCTTCCAACGTTAAGTAAGAAGCAGCAAGAATACCTCTTGTAAAGGCTCCTCTCATTGGAATAAAATGAATGGTTTTCTCAAACCCTTGCTGCAATTGAGAAAGGCTTTGTCTGATTTCTCCCAAGTGCTGGTGGGTAAATGCTTTATAAACCGAAGCATTGTTGCTTCGCCAACTGAAGTGGGTAGTATCAGTTGGATTCTGGCCAGCGCCGGTGCTTCCTGTTATCGCGGAGACATGTACATCTTCCTTCAACAATCCGGCTGAGGCCAGCGGCAAAAGGGAAAGCTGAATACAGGTCGCGAAACAACCCGGATTTGCAATGTGAGTTGCCGACTTGATTTCTTCTCTGTTCAGCTCAGGGAGTCCATAAACAAAATTATGTGAAGTGTCTTTGAGCCTGAAGTCTGAACTAAGATCTATGATTTTTGCTCCATTTGGAACCTGGTCCAGAATCTGTTTTGATTTTCCATGTCCGGCACAAAGAAATACTAAATCCAAATCTTCATTCAGTTTATCTGTGAAATTTAGTTCAGTTTCCCCTTCCAGGTCGGGATGTGCTTTTGTTACAGGCTCTCCGGCATGGCTCCCACTCACCACCGAAACAAGTTCTGCTTCAGGGTGCTGCAGTAAAACCCTAAGCAATTCACCTGCGGTATAACCTGCTCCGCCTATAATTCCTATTTTAATCATCCTGTATTCCTCTTTGAATAAGCGTTGCATTACTCAGAATTTTGGTAAAACCTTTCACATCTTCTCCACTCCAACCCTGATTCATTTCACCATATTGTCCAAATTTAGAAGCCATCAAATCGTACTTCGACTCTATCCCCTGTAACTCAAATCGTTTGGCTTCCAGTTTCACAAACACTTTTCCAGTTACTTTTCCCTGAGTGTTTTCCAGAAATGTCTCAATGTCTCTCATCACAGGATCAAGAAACTGACCTTCGTGCATTAACATCCCGTAAAATTCCCCGAGCTGATCTTTCCAGTATAACTGCCATCTACCAAGGATGTGCTTTTCAAGTAAACGATGAGCTTCTATAATGATTAATGGAGCAGCCGCTTCAAATCCAACCCGTCCTTTAATACCAATGATTGTATCACCTACGTGTATATCTCTTCCGATTCCAAAAGGAGCTGCTATTTCGGTCAATCGTTTAATCGTTGAAACGGGACCTAATTTTTCTCCATTGATTCCTACAGGCTCCCCGTTTTCAAATTCAATTTCCACTGTTAGCGAGTCACGATTAACGAGCTTAGTTGGCCAGGCTTCTTCAGGCAGATACTTATTCGAAGTCAGGGTTTCAGCTCCCCCCACCGAGGTACCCCACAATCCCTGATTTATCGAATATTTCGCTTTCGCCCATTCTTTGTTGATGCCGTGACTTTTCAGATACTCCACTTCTTCTTCACGGCTTAATTTCTGATCACGGATTGGAGTAATAATTTCCATTTCGGGTGCCAACACATTAAAAACCAGATCAAAACGAACCTGATCGTTTCCTGCACCTGTACTTCCATGAGCAATAGCATCCGCCCCGATTTCTTTAGCATATTCTGCGATCGCGATCGCCTGAAACACACGCTCTGCACTTACTGAAAGTGGGTACGTGTGATTTTTGAGCACATTTCCCGCAATGAGGTATTTGATACCTTTTTGGTAGAATTCTTCCTCGACATCAATACAAACATGATGCTTTATACCTAAATCAGCAGCTTTTATAGCAAGTTCTTCCTGTTCGCCTTTATCAAAACCTCCTGTATTTACAGCGATCGTCCATACCTCATAGCCTTTGTCTATAGCCAGATGTATGGCACAATAACTGGTATCGAGTCCACCGCTAAATGCGAGTAATACTTTCTTTTTTTTATTCATAATCTATTAAAGTTTAGTCTTCACGAGGAGAATCTCATTTATTGAAGATTTAATTGATTCGGCGAAGTGATCTCCTGATAGCTGTTTGTATTTCAAAAAAGAAGATTGCCGTGCATTTTGCTCGTTCCACACGCCCGAATACTCGCAAAGACATATTTTTTTCTGTATCGAATTCATGACACCAAAATTTTTGTGTTATTCAACGCTTTCAAGAACGCTTGTTTTTTCATTTGCACCCAGCGATAGAATTTTTTGATATTCTGTTCGCGTACGGGTTTCGAGTTTTTATTCGGCTTATTTGGATCGTAGAGCATTCCCGTGCACAAGCAATTTCTTCGCTCATTCCTGGTAAGAATATCATAATTAGGGCAACTCTGACATCCTTTCCAAAAAGTTTCATCCTGTGTGAGTTCTGAGAACGTCACAGGTCTGTACCCTAAATCGGAGTTAATCTTCATAACCGGGAGGCTGGTGGTAATCCCAAATAATTTCGATTCAGGGTATTTCTTTCTGGAAAGTTCGAACGCTTTTCCTTTTATCTTTCTAGCGAGACCTAGTCCGCGATAATCCCAATGAACGATCAACCCCGAATTGGCTACGTACTTTTTTTCATCCCATATCTCAATGTAACAGAATCCCGCCAGTTTGCCATCATCCAGAGCGATAACGGCATTTCCATTTCGCATTTTGGTTTTAATATATTCCGGATCGCGTTTAGCAATACCAGTACCTCTTTGTTTTGCGGCAGCTTCCATCAACGCACAAATTTCTTCGGCATAAGAGGTATGATCGGAAGATGCATATTGAATTGTAACGGACATGTTTATAAGAGTGAGTGAACTGAAGATACAGTAGTTAGAATTGAAAAGGACGCAAGAAGGGGAACACGCAGAAGCGTGACCGGGGACCAGACTTTTTACCGCCGCCGCGGAATCTGCCTCGGGGTAATGGTTTCAATTCTATGTGCAAGAGAGTTTTGCATGGAAAACAAAGAAAAGGAATTGATTTTTTAATTCCAATAAACGGGATAATTTTTTTAAGGTCTTTTTTGTGGAGTTTTTTTCAAGAAACTCTGGGAACCCTTTTTTCTCTATTTTGCTACCTTTAAGTGAAATAACTCAGATTAAACTAACATTTCTTCACAGCAACTCCCGCACTTTATCGGTATTATTGGCGTTACTAAATCCGATGAAAAAATCTATCTACATAGTATTATTCCTGAGTTTTTGTATAAACTCGCTAAGCCTTGCTCAGGTACAAACTCCTAAAGAACGGGAGGCTAAAACAGCCTATATCCAGGGAATGGAGGCTTTTGTGAATGAGGAGTATGACCGGGCTACTACCCTTCTGCTTCAGGCTTACGAGCAGTTAAAAAACCAGGCCGGACTTTCTTTTGCTTTGGCCGATGTCTATTTCCAGCAGGATGACCTACCCAATGCGGCTTTGTATGGAAAGGAGGCAGTAGCGCTAGAGCCTGAAAACAAATGGTATCGTTTTAAGCTTGCCGAGATTTACCGTAGTGCCGGACAGAATCAGGCAACATTGGATGAGTTGAATAAGCTGCTTGAGTATTACCCTAATGATTATGACGCACTGTTCATGCTCGCAGATACCCAAAAGCAGTATGGTGAGTTCCTTAAATCAAATCAAACTCTGGAAAGATTAGGACTTTTACTCGGCCCTGATCCTGTAGTATTACTCAGGAAGTTTCAGAATTTTGAAGCTATTGGAGATACCGAATCCGCTTTGGAGCAGCTTCAGGAATTACGAAATGTGGAACCGGATAACCTGAATACATTGAATATTCTTGGTGAATATTATTCACGTGCAGGGAGAAATAGTGAAGCCAAGGTGGTATTGAAAGATGCTCTTTACCGAAATTCCCGTGATCCTCAAAGCCTTATCAATCTTTCCGGCATATATATTGACGAGCAAAAGTGGGATAGTGCCGGAACTTTGTTGGGTAATTTCATAGCTGATCCTATTATTGATGCCGATCAAAAGCTGACGATCGCCCAATATATGTATACCCGCCAACAGAACGAACCCACCAATATTCAGCTGGAAATTGAGACTTCCCGGATTCTGGATCTTTACACTGAAAGCGCCCCGGAATATGGTCCCGCTTTCACTCTTGCCGGGCAGTTTTATTCCGTTAATAACGAACCTGAAAAAGCACTCGAGAACTTAGCCAAGGCTAATGAATTACTTCCTGAAGATGATATTGCATGGCGACAAAGACTTCAATTATTACTTAATCAACGCAAAATTGATGAAGCAATAGTTGTAGGAACTCAGGCAGATAAAAACGCTCCTGAAGACGCCTTCATTCAATATTTTCTTGGTAGCGCCTATTTATTGAACGACGACCATGCCAATGCGGTGGAATGGTTACAAAAAGCCTCCCGAGCGCCCTCCCGAAGACCTTTTAAATCGGTAATTTACGGTACTCTTGGTGATGCCCAATCAGCACTAGGAAATTACGAAGAATCTGATCGGGTATATGAATTGGCTATTCGCTATGATGGTGAAAATCATAATGCAATGAACAATTATGCATACAACCTTTCTGTGAGAGAAGAAAATCTGGAGCGGGCAAAAGAACTGGCTCTCAAAGCAATCGAAATGGATGCTGAAAACGCTGCCTATCTGGATACCGTTGGCTGGGTGTATTTTAAACTTGGTGATTATGACCGGGCACGACGGTTCATTAAAGCATCTGTTGATCTGGGTGGTCCTGATGCCGAAGTACTTGAACATTTAGGCGATGTGTATGAACAGCTTGGCAACTTAGACGAAGCTAAAAAGTACTGGAAACAAGCACTGGATAAAGATAGTACAAGAACGCATCTGAACGAGAAAATCTAGACCATGCGTTGCTCTAAGCTCATTTTTTGCTTCTCCTTTTCATTGATTCTGCTCTCAGCCTGTAGAACTACACGACCTGATGTTGGTGACCCTGTCATTGTTCAGGTAGAGGAAACAGAGTATGATTCTATACTAAGCAGGCTACCCGATTATTCGAGTTCATTGTATGCGGTTTCAGGAAAAGGTCGCGCTATTGTGAGTGAACCGGGTCACAGCGACCGGGTAACTATTGAATTTGAAACGGATTCCGTTCTTAGTCTGCTGATCATAAAAAACAGAATAGGAATTGTAGGAGCAGAAATGCTGGTAGATCAGGATTCCATTCTTATCTACAATAAAGTGGATAAAGTAGCGCAGAAAGTTTCTGTAATTGATAACCGGCTCACAAGCCTGAATGAGCTCGTTTCCATCAACCTGATTGATCTGCTGAACTATAAAATCAGTCCGAAACAGGTAGCTAGTATAGAACGACACTATGAGGGTTCTGATTTCACTACTTTTGTGATTTTCAAAACCGGTGGTTATGCCCGAGTGTCTGAAAAGAACAAAGAAATCGAATATGTAGAACAACCCCGTTTTACAGGACTTCCCTATTCGGCTATCAGGTACGAAAATTATGGAACCATTAATGGCTACACTTTACCAAGAAAAATCACCATATTAAGTGCGGACGAAGCTTCTAAAGTGATTTTTCAGGTCAGATCACTTGAAACGAATCCCCGTAATCTGAATCTCAGTCTTACAATCCCAAACGATATTTCTGTTGAGCGAATATGATAAAGCCGTTGATTACATATTCTTTTCTTTCTTTGATACTGATCACTTCAGTTAGTGAATCTGTTTTTGGGCAAACCTATGAAGAGAGGCGTAAGAAAATTCTGGACGAGCAGACCAATACCCGTGCAGAAATTAACGTGCTCGACGCCCGCATCAAAACCTATGAACAACGTGTTAATCAGTCTCAGAATAAGTACGAAGAACTCTTCAAACAATTTCAGGACATAAATCGTCTGATTTCCCTCCAGGATAATAAGCTTGGGACGCTTGAACTTGAGCAGCGACAAATCCAGGAAGAAATTGATATCACACAGGAAGAAATTGGCCTTCGGGAACGTGAGTTGGAACAGCTCATTCAGAACTATAAAGACATTCTGCTTTATACTTATAAAAACGGAAGAACAAGTAACCTCGAATTGGTATTAAGCTCAGAATCAATCAACCAGATGTTGGTGCGATCTTTTTATCTCCAGAAACTGGAAGCCCAAAAAACTAAACAGGCAGACCAAATAAAAGTCCGGCAACAAGAGCTCGAAGGAGTAAAAGAAGACCTTCAGCAAAGTCATTTTAAAAACGAACTTATATTGGATGAGATAAGGGATGAAAAAGTAAAACTGAGTGGTCAGCAGGTTGTTCAACGACAAAGTGTCGAGAAAATTAAAGCCGAAAGTAATGACCTTCTTTCTGAGCTGCGCCGTATCCGACAGCAAAAAGAAAATCTTGAACAAAGTTTCTCATCATTAATCGCCGAAGAAGACCGCATCCGACAGACCGAAAATGAACGTCTTTCCCGTTTAGCAGAAGCCCGAAAAATTGCTGATGCTGCCCGAAGAGCCGATGAAGTAGCTAAATACTCTACACCTATTAACCGCTCTTTTGTTTCTGATGAAACCCTGCTTGCGTACGAGCAAAACTTCGCTGCTTCGAAAGGAAAGTTGAGCTGGCCGGTAAATAGCACTACTGTTTCAAAAAAATTCGGGATTACCCGCAACCCTTTATATGGAACAAGAACGGAGCATCCGGGAATCAATATTGTAACTGATCCGGGTTCAGATGTCCGAGTGGTTTCGGATGGATATGTTTTTGCAATTCAGCCCACCCCTGGATATGGAAATGTGGTATTTGTGAAACATGGATCATACTTCACTGTGTATGGAAATCTAAGCCAGATTAATGTTCAAAACTCTTCTGTACTTACTGCGGGTACACTCATAGGAAAATCGGGAACTCAATCTTCTGAACTCGGAGAAACTCTCTTTTTCATGGTTCGGAAAAATAATACCGATCTGAACCCTGAAGAATGGCTTAAAGCAAAGTAGATTTACTGCCATCTAAATTCTCAAATTCCGAAATATCCATTTCCAGGTCTTCAAATTCATATCTGGCAGGTGGAATTTAGAATTTCAAAAATCATTATTATCCAAGCTAACACTGACAGATCAAATCAAACAAACCTTGGACAATTTACCTCGTTTCGCATTTTATACCTCAGGAGTTTTTATTGTCTCTTCTGCCTTTACTCTCTTTACTTCTGAACTTCTCTTTTTAATTAACGATCCTAGTTTTAAGGGAACAGCTTTCCTGATTGGCTTTGGGCTGGTTTATACAAATATCGTTTTTGTAAGCAGTCGACGTTTTATGAGGCGATTAGAAGGTCCCAGCCTGGCTCCCATCATCTTTGGTACTTTGGTAGCTCTTACTCCTGTTATCTGGATATTCGTATATGAATCAGGACTGGAACAATCTCTTAGAATCGTTTTTGCTGTTGTTGTTGCTTTCGGATGTGGACTTGGTTCGCATTTTGGTCACAGGGCAGGTTTAAAGGCCCAGATACAGTTTCAGCAACAGCTTGAAGAGTATTTGCGAAGTACCGGTCAGCTTCCGGATGAATTAAAGCGTCCGCACGACAACCTCAACAAAAACTAACACTATGTTTTCTCTACGCTCTTTCGCCTTATCTACACTTTTCGCATTCCTTTTTGTTGGAGCAGGATTTGCGCAAATTACTTCTGATGAGTTACATAAAATTGGAATAGCCCCTTCTGCTGATCGTATTCAAAAAGATATTCAGACTCTGGTGGATTTTGGCACCCGGCATACACTTTCCGATACGGTTTCTGACACGCGAGGTATTGGTGCAGCCCGCAGATGGATTAAAGCTGAATTCGAGCGTATCTCGGCTGATTGTGGAGGCTGCCTGGAAGTGTTTTATGTTTCGGGAGTAATTGAAGGGCAACGCAGAATTCCCGAGCCAACGAATATTGTGAATGTAGTTGCCATTCAGAGAGGTACGGCAAACCCAAATCGGTTTGTAATGATGAGCGGCGATATCGACTCGCGTGTTTCTGATGCTTTAGATGGAACTTCAGATTCTCCCGGAGCCAACGACAACGCTTCCGGAATGGCAGGAGCGATCGAAGCGGCGCGCGTGCTTACGAAATACCAATTCCCCAGTTCAATCATGTACGTAGGTCTTTCCGGTGAGGAGCAGGGTTTATTTGGAGGACAAATTTTAGCCGAACATGCCATTGAGCAAGGCTGGGAAATCAAAGCTGTTCTCAATAATGACATGATTGGCAATATCAAAGGAATTAACGGCGTGATTGATAACACAACTGCCCGTGTGTTTTCTGAAGGAACGCGGGATGTAGAAACCGAACGCGAAGCCAGAACCAGAAGATTTACCGGAGGTGAAGTAGATTCTCCTTCTCGAAATATTGCACGCTATGTAGATAAAATGGCGGACCTGTATATACCGAATTTAGATGTAATGATGATTTACCGTCTTGACCGATTTGGACGAGGTGGGCATCACCGACCTTTTAATGAAGTTGGCTTTCCTGCGGTTCGTATTATGGAAACCAATGAAAACTATGTGATGCAGCACCAGGATCTAAGAACCGAGGATGGCATCAAATACGGAGACACTATAGACGGAGTGGATTTTGATTATGCCGCTAAACTCACAGGATTAAATGCCGTGGTAATGGCAGGAATGGCCTGGGCTCCGGCTCCTCCTTCTAATGTGCAAATTCAAGGAGCAGTTCGACCCAGTACAACCTTAAGTTGGGATGCGTTGGATTCTACTGAAAACCCACAGCTTTCAGGATATAAAATCTACTGGAGGCTCACTGATTCCAATCAATGGGAAAAAAGTGTATTCGTTCCTGCCAGTGCAACCGAACATACCCTCGAAAATGTAGTCATTGATAACTATTACTTTGGTGTGGCTTCCGTTTCGAAAGAAGGCTTTGAAAGTCCGGTCGTATTTCCCGGCCCTGCTGGTAGTTTTGATGGACCAGCTAAGAATGAAGAATAGACTAATTAAGAATTAGGAATAGCGGCAACATATTCCTAATTCTTAATTTCTATATTTCGCTTTATAACAACCTTCCTCTCCACCACCTCTCTCAGAAGATGGGATTTTCTCATTGCCCCCCAGATTTCTAGGTGGGGTTCGTCTAGGGTTTCTATGGTAAGATTGAGTTCCTTTTCCTGAATATCCACTTTGAGTTTCTGAACATTCTGGTAATGACTGCGATCCAAACCATCAGCGACCCGTAAAATAGCGGCGAGTTTTTTAATTCTGGATCGGACAGGTGGCTTCAATTTCCAGTATTCATCATGCCGTTTTTTTGGAGTGGAGCGCCGGTGATA
This sequence comes from Balneola sp., assembly GCA_048058975.1. GTDB lineage: Bacteria > Bacteroidota > Rhodothermia > Balneolales > Balneolaceae > RHLJ01. The sequence goes on along the minus strand of JBLLNP010000001.1, from coordinate 86,466 downwards.
TCTCGAAACATTAGCAACGATTTCAATCTCGTTTTCCCTAAATCCCATTAAATCGGAGTTTCGGATAATATACAAGGCGTGTTTGTGATGCTTAGAGTGTGAAATATAGTAACCGATGTCGTGCAAATACGAAGCATATTCTAGCAATTCACGATCTTCTTCTAACAAGCCAAGGTGTTCTTTCAAAACATCAAAAAGAATGAGTGAAAGCTTCGCCACATGGCGGGAATGATCCTCGTGCCAGTTACACTTCCGTAGCAATTCAAATACACTTCTTCTTCTGGGATCTGAAAACTCACCGGACCAGGGAATCCCAATCATATCTTTTTTGAGATAACGAATGATAATTCCTTCCCTTAGTGCCTGAGTGGAAATCTTAACTTTTTCAATACCAAACTTATTAATAAGTAAGTTTACTAGAACAACTCCGGTATTTATAAAATCAACTCTTTTCACATCAAAACCGGAAACTTTCATTCTATTCTTATGGTCCAGTTTGATAAAATCTGTATAAAATGATGAAAAGTCTTTGGAAGAAAATTCCAACTCATTTAGTGTGACATTGGTAGGCAACCCCTTTCTGTTTGCAATCATTAATGCAATATTTTGCATAGTACCAGACGAACCTATAATGGTTTTAGTGGGATACTCTGCGAGAGCATCTTCAATCTCTTTTAGTTCTTGAGCGTAATGAGATTCAAGTTTATTTATCTCTTCTTTTGTAATCGGATCAGAGGGTTTAAGAATGTCTGTCATGCGAGAAACCCCGATTTTACGACTAGCCAGAAAGAAAAATTTTTTGTTATTGGCAAGAATAAACTCAACGCTTCCACCGCCAATATCAACTATTAAAACCGGGTTCTCATCTAATTTTACACCATGTTGAACCGCATAACCAATAAGTTCGGCCTCCATTGAACCCGGTATCGCATTTATTTTAATTCCCAGTTCATCGATACTTCTTTGAACAAACTCACCCCCATTTTCTGCTTCCCTGATCGCACTCGTTGCATAGGCTAAAATCTTCTCTACTCCCTGATTATCGCACAAAACTTTTATTTTTCTCAGCGCCTCAATCCCCCTTTTAAAAGCCGGATCTGCAAGCCTTTTGCCAAGCCCGCCCTTTGCAAGTTGCACCATCTCTTTCAGATCATCCACTTTCCTGAAACTCCCATCTGAGAAGATATCCACGATTACCGCATGAAAGGAGTTGGTTCCCAAATCAATGGCAGCAATTCTTTTTATAGGGGTGCTGGAATTATTATGATTGGGCAATTGTGCCAAAATATTATTACCTATAATTTACGTTACATCTACTGTTCATTATCCTCTTGTATTTATGATAAGGTCATCAATTTTACTAATCGCATTATTTTTCATTTCGCTTCCTGGTTTTACTCAGGAAAATTCGCCTGAGTATATGGATAACACGCTTATCATCAAATTTAAGAATGATCAAGCCGCTACAGAATATCGATCCAAATCAACACCAGAAGCCTCCATGTTTACTACGCATAATGTAAACTACGGACGCTCAATTTGGAAGGAAGAATTCTCAAGTCGAATTCGAAATAATATGATGTTGAAGGGGAAAGTAGCACAGCTTCCAAGTTTCGATCGCCTGAAAAATGTCTATGAATTTGAATTTAGTTCAGACATAGACCCGGTTACTTTGGCTCGTAAAATTTCCAGCTTGCCGGGAGTGGAATATGCTGAGCCCAGGTACATTTATAAAACAACGCTTAATACCGCTGACCCAATAAGAAATGATTATGTTGATATACATCACTTTGATAAGGCATGGGACATAAGTACCAGTTCCTCGGATATTATTATTGGCATTGTGGATAGCGGTGTGAACTATGAGCATGAAGACCTCTCGGATAAACTTTGGGTAAATGAAGATGAGATTCCAAACAATGGAATAGACGATGATAACAATGGCTTTATTGATGACTACCTCGGGTGGGATTTTTGGGAACGCGGTTACACCAGTGAAGCGAGAAGGCCTGATAATGATCCTTTTTCTTCAAATAATCCTCATGGCACCCATGTAGCTGGCATAGCTACCGCCACTCCTAATAATAATAAAGGCATCGCGGGAACGGGTTTTAATGCTCGTTATATGGCAATAAAAGCCGGGGGAGTTCCTGACGATCCCAATACAAGTAATAACGAATCACGCTCTATCGGGTTTGGATATGAAGGCATTCTTTACGCCGTACTTAACGGTGCTGATATTGTAAATTGTAGCTGGGGAGGGTCGGGCTTTTCTTTATTTGGGCGAGATGTTGTTAACATGGCAAATGATGCTGGTGTTTTAGTTGTAGCTGCAGCAGGTAATGATGGTGCAGATATAACTCATTATCCTTCCAGTTATGAAACCGTTTTATCGGTAGGTGCATTAGGTACCAGAGGAGACGAAATAGCCGACTATTCCAATTTTGGTTACTCTGTAGATGTTTTTGCAACCGGAACTGTTCGAAGCACCGTAGGGACTGACGTTAGCGAGACAAGTGTATACTCTACGTTTCAAGGGACATCTATGGCCTCTCCAGTTGTCTCCGGGTTAGCAGCTTTACTTAAAACAGAATATCCTGACTGGGGACCTGAGAGACTAAAGCATCAAATTCGTTCTACGTCCGTTTCAATTGAAGAAGCTAATAAATCAAATCTTGAGTACAAGCTCGGCAAGGGAAGAATTGATGCGCAACAGGCGCTACTGGATCCTGTTCCGGGAGTTTCGGTGGACTCAGTTGAGTTTCTTAATGCTAAAGGAGAACTATTAAATGTGAATGAAGAAGGTGTTATGCGCCTTCATTTAAAGAACTTTGGAGCTTCCGTCTCTTCTTTGGTGCTCAATGTAGAAAACACTTTTGACAACGTTACTATTGTGGGTGACAACACTATACAAGTTGGAGCCATTCTGTCAAACGAAAAGATAATTGTAGATATCCCGATAAGTCTTGATGAAAGAATTTTGCAAACTTTAGATACTCAGTTCTTTATCGAGTTTGAAGACGCAGGGCTTTCTTACTCTGATTTTACTTTTATCGACTACAACGAAATAAGGTTTAATACTTCGCAAGTTAATAACCTAGCTATGTCCTTTACTCCATCAGGGAATATTGGATTCTATGATTCCGGTAATGAATCAGGAGGGATTGGCTTTGTTCCTAACCCTCAAACAGCAAACTTTCGTGAAGATAATCTACTCTTTGAAGGTGGATTAATGCTTGAGATTAATACTCAAATTGCGAATACCCTGAGAGAAGCCCCTTCTGCTCCAGCTAACCGAGACTTCACCCCTATTTCTTTTTATACGGTTAAGCAACCCGGTTTAATCTCAGATGCAGACGGATCTACTATATTTAAGCCCTCTTCGCGTAGTGGAATACAGGGTGCTGAAGTTATTCTTAATACCTATGCTTTTGAAACAGAAAACTTATCAAATTCCATTATTCTCAACTACATTATAAAAAATACATCTGCTACGCTTTCCTACTCTGATGTATATGTTGGTCTTTTCAATGATTGGGATATAGGCGATTTCAATAATAATTCTATTTATTACAATCAGCCAAATGATGTGTTATATATTCTCGAAGAAGGTGAAACCGAACATCCCTTCGCAGCAGTAGCTAACTTTGCCAATACCTCTTCTGTTCTAGCAATTGAAAATGGTTTCGAAGGATCAGGAAACCAATTCCAATTCAATATTTATGATGGTTTCTCTCGTTCAGAAAAAGCGTTATCCCTTAGAGCCGGAACGAATAATACCGAGGCTTTAAATACAGATGTTTCTGCGGTAGTTGCTTCGGGGCCTTATTTTATTCCCCCTCGAGATTCAATCTCAGTTGGTTTTGTATATACATTCGGCGGAAGCGAACAGGAAATTCTGGACCAAGTAAATGCCGCCAGAGCTCTGTCTATTTTTGAGCTTTCAGAAATTAATACCGATCCCGATTTAAGCTTTCCTACTCAAACCACTTTACTTCAAAATTTTCCAAACCCGTTTAATCCTTCTACAACTATATCATTCAATCTTGATAGAATTTCGAACGTTAAACTTTCAATCTATAATATTCTTGGTCAAAAAATAAGAACGGTGATTGACTCACGCCTCCAGGGAGGCATCCATCGATACAATGTTAATCTGGATGATTTTGGAAGCGGTGTTTATTTCGCAGTTCTTGAAAGTATTTCCGGAAGAGATATCATCCGGCTTACGCTGGTAAAATAATTGCAAAAGTTTAGTAGTGATACATTTCAACCCGCATGGTGGGCGTTCAACAGCCACGTACATACGGTTGTTTCTTCTTTTAGTGAGGCTAAGCCTGTACCGGTTGAACGTATTGAAATAACCACACCGGACGATGACTTTTTGGAAATCGATCTGGTTGATTTGAACAATGAAAAGCCCGTAGTTGCACTTTTTCACGGACTGGAAGGATCCTCTGAGCGATTTTATATTCGAAACCTGATGTTCGATCTTAAGAAAGTGGGTTTTTCATCAGCTGCGCTAAACTTTCGTGGATGTGGTAGCAGGTTGAACAAACAAAAACGGTTTTATCACTCAGGAGAGACTTCAGATTATGCTACTTTTTTTAAGTGGATAAAAACCCGATTTCCCAAAAACCCACTTTATGCAGTAGGTTTTTCGTTAGGAGGAAATGCATTGATTAAATCAATTGGTGAAGGTGGGATAAATCAGCCTGTGGAAAAAGCCGTTGCAGTTTCACCTCCTTATGATTTAAAAGCTGGCTCTTTGAATCTGGAAAGAGGTTTTAACAAAGTATATGCCTATCGGTTTTTAAGAACTCTTGCTCAAAAACTGAAGATGAAACGTGCTCAATATCCTGAACTCCCGTCATTTGATGGCGGTACCATTTACGGGTTTGATGATCAGGTTACTGCTCCCATTCATGGTTTTGAAAATGCAGACCATTACTATGAAAGTTGTTCATCCAAAAATTTTTTGGGAGATGTAAAAACTCCTTTGCTACTCATTCATAGCAAACAAGACACACTTTGTCCGCTGGAATTTGCTCCTTTTAAAATCATACATGAGAACCGTTCAATAACTTCAGTTTTCACAGAAAACGGTGGGCATGTGGGGTTTATCAGCTCGCCCGGAAACTGGCTTAATGAAACCATCATTAACTGGTTACAATCGTAGAAAACGATTCTTATCTTGGTCATGTTATTTTCATTCATTCTTTAAGTCAGAGAAAGTGTTATGGTAATTATTATTGGAGCAGGTCCGATTGGGCTTGCTACCGGAATCCAACTTCAGAAAAGAGGAATACCTTTTAAGATTATTGAGCGCGGGTGTTTGGTGAACTCATTGTATCACTACCCCACCAACATGACATTCTTTTCTACTTCTGATAAACTTGAAATCGGAGACGTTCCTTTCATATCACATGGATTCAAACCAACCAGAAGTGAGGCGCTGGAATATTACCGGAGAGCATCCGAACACTATAAACTCCCTATCAATCTTTATGAAACCGTAACCGCAGTTGATGGGGTGGATGGAAATTTTAAAATAAAAACGGACAAAGCGGAATATAAAGCCCAAAAAGTAGTGGTTTCTACTGGTTTTTATGGATCTGCTAATAAAATGAATGTTCCTGGAGAAGATCTTCCAAAAGTAAAACATTACTATGATGAACCACATCCTTATGCATGGCAGAATGTGCTTGTTGTTGGTGCAGGTAATTCAGGGGTTGATGTCGCCCTTGAATGTTACCGTTCTGGAGCAAATGTTACTATGGCAGTTCGGTATGGAGAGATAAAACCTTCCGTTAAGTACTGGGTGAAACCGGATATCGAAAACCGGATTAAGTTTGGCGAAATCGATGCATATTTCAATACGGAAGTAAAGGAAATCCGTGAAAGAGAAGTTGTACTTGAAACTCCGGAAGGCGAGAAGACGATTCCAAATGATTTTGTGTTGGCGATGACAGGCTATCATCCTAACTACGAGCTAATGGATGCATTGGGAATTGAGCTCACTGATGACGAAAACTGCATGCCGGTGCATAAAGAAGATTCCCTGGAAACCAATAGAAAGGGGATGTATGTAGCCGGTGTTGTGTGTGGAGGATTAGATACCAGCAGGTTGTTTATTGAGAACTCAAGAGTACATGCAGATCAGATTGCTGAGCACATCGCAAAATCCTTAAAATAAAAATGGGCAAGCGACCTATATCACGTCGCTACGACCAATGTACCGCTGCTGCATTCCTGCCCTGACGGAGTTAAAAGGGAGCTGACTGTATAGGACTTGCCCAAGACTTTAAAGATAAGGCTTATGGACTTCAAGTATCAAGTTTTTTAGCTACGCGTTTACAGCTATTTCGAAGTCATTACATATACTCCATCCCAGTCTTCGGAAGGGGGATTTTGCTTCATCATTTTACAGCGCTCAATAAATAACCGGGAAGGATTTTTCAGATGAGCTTCGAAAGGTAGCGCCTGCTCAAAAAGTTTGATCGCATTATCCCATTCCTGATTAAAATACTCCTGCATACCCTGTTCATACAAACCGATGCAATCAAACAGTTCTTGTGACGCGTCTGTTCTTAAACCTGCAATCTCATATACTCTAACTGGTTTGCTTCTGCCCTTAACTACAATGTTATCGAGTAATCTGAACAGGCAATCATTCCCAAATTTTTCGGCTTCCTGTTTAGTTGATTCAGTAACCATTGTAAATACATTATACTGCTTTGCGCCACTTTCGCAACGTGCAGCGAGATTCACATTATCGCCCATCATGGTATAATTAAACCTACGCTCAGAACCCATATTACCTGTAACCATATCACCGGTATTCATTCCCATCCGATGCTGCATTTTCCAGACAATCTCCGGCCAGTCTTCTTTTTCCCATTTAGTTCTTAGTTCGATTAATTTTTTCTCCATCAATTGTGAAGAAATACATGCCCTTAGCGCATGGTCTTTTATAGGAACAGGCGCACCATAAAAAGCTACGATGGCATCACCAATAAACTTATCCAGGGTTCCTCCTTGATTGTTGATGATATCAGTCATCGCAGTGAGGTACTCATTGATCAAAGTAACGAGTTGCTTCGGTTCCAGTTTTTCCGAAAAGGTTGAAAACGAAACAATGTCGCTAAAAAAAGCCGTTATAAATTGATCTTCTCCGCCAAGTTTTGGCTCCTCACCCGATTCAATCATTTGATCAACCAAACGTGGTGAAACATAAGAGGAAAACATCCCTTTTATACGCCTCTTCTCTTTTTGTTCATTCAAAAACTCGTAACCCACAGTTCCAATCTGGCTTAGAAATATGGCGATTATCACCCCCGAAACATGAAGAAAGAACTGACCTTTCAGAAATAAAAGAACGGCCAGCCCATAATATCCAACCATCAAAACGGCCATAAACGCAAAGCCCCAACCAGCTCCAACTTTCCGGTTAATAAACACCACAAGCAATGTGGCTAACAACATTACTATCAGTCTTGAAACTCCTTTCTGGCGAGTAATATAGTTCCCATCCAGAACTGTTTGAATAGCATGCGCATGAATTTCAAAACCGGGGCGGGGTAAATCTGCACTGGCGAAGGGTGTAGGATGAAAATCCTGCAACACCGGCATTGTTGACCCAACTATCACAATTTTATCTTTGAAAACCTCATCGTATAACAGACCAATTCCAAGGTCGGGATCATCAAATGTATTCATCTCAAACGCCTCTTCTTCCATTACCGTAGTAAAGGTTGGATCATCCACTACTTGCTCATACGATATTGTTGGAAACAAATCCTCCGGGCCATAATAATTGATGATGAATGTGTTGAGATTATCTCTTTTGATTTTGTAATGTCCAAAATCGAAGGTGGGAAAGTTGGCGCTTGATTGAGAATCAAAGCCATCTATTTCGGAGCTATCAATTTCTGAATAGATTTTAAGTCCCTGTAAGCCTAGCATCAAGTAATTTACATCACGATATCTTCTTCCAATATTATAGGTTCTTACAAAACCATCTGCCTCTGGAAAGGTACTTACGAAGCCAATCGGGTTCGGATTTTTTTGCCGGAGTATTGGATGAGGGAAAATGGGTTCGATTTCATTCCCATCCACCAATACATCTCCCGCCAAAACCACGTTTCCATACTTTGCTAACGCTTCAGCAAAAAGAGTATCATTTTGCGGGTTGATACGATCCTGTTGCGAAAATAAAACGTCAAAAAGAATAACCTTAGCACCGGCACGATTCAGGTTTTCAATCAATTTTGCATGAATATTGCCTGGCCAGGGCCATTTATCAGGGATTTCCGCATCCGCTTCTTCACTAATTGCCACTAACACAATGGGAGAGTTTTCAACAGAAAGCGGCCCCCTTATTTCAAATAATGTATCTCTTATTGCCAGTTCCGTTTTCTGAACCTGCTGTGTAAGAATGAGAAGAAATGAGAATGAAAACGTAATCGCAGCAATAAGCAGGTAAATACCTATGCCCTTTTTTTTCCGAGAGGAAGGTTTCATGCCTTAGAACCGATAAATGTACCGTAATTGAATAACACGATCATTAATTGAATTTACTCCCGTTACGTTCGTAAAGTTTGAGTCAAAAAGAAAGGAGTGATTATTATCAAGCCGGTATTCCGCGCCGGCAATAAATACATAGGTTCCAAAATTGGAGGCGTTTTGTTCTGCGCTTAGTATGTAATAGTCATTAAAGAAATTTGAGTCTTCTCCATTTGCAATAGATAGTGACCGGGTTTTTGAATCGTTGCTGGTAAATGCGAGCCTGCTGGTTAATATTAGCTTACCATCCAGCATAAAGTAACTACCTCCTGCATACATACCGAAAATATCTATATCTAACTGGCCATTACCCGATTGCGTTTTATTGAAAGTAAGACCTAATTGTGTTCTAAGCGGCATAGTCTCAAAACGGGTACCTACATTGAAAGAAACCGAGGCATTTTTAGCGTCTCCGTATGCGAATACGTCGTCTTTTGTATTCAATGTAGAAATATTGACCGTTGCATCATGAACCATTTCTGCCAGGCGAAATTGTTGAGTCACAGAAAAGCTAAGATTTAGCGTATTGTTACTTCTTGGAACTGTGGTAGTTAAAGTGTCTCCATCTACAATGGTCAAGTTCTGAACCGCGGAGGTTTCAAGTCCGGCGGGTACTTCGCTATTAAATCGTACAACTCCATTTTCACGGGTTCGGTACCGGAATCCAACGCTTACCTTAGGTAAATTACTTTTAATGGGATACCAACTTACATTACTGCGGTATGATAAGGTGTTTGTAGTAGCTTCTTTAGAGTTTGTCACATTATCATTTAAAGCTTCAAGCCCAAGCGTTACATATAGCTGATTTTGTAATAACCTGAACCGATCAGAAATAGTAAAACCGGCAATATCTTTTCTTATAGTTGAATTAGCCAAGGAAACAAACTCCGGCCCAACCCATCTGTATTGAACCGTTAACGTATTTTTCGGATATACAACCGAAAGCTCTGTCTCTGACCCTAATATTCCTGTTGGAAAAAAGGCTTCTGCCTCGCTCGAATCTGTTCCAAATCCTTTAACACGAATCGGTATTACACTCATGTTCTCATTAACAATAATAAACTGAGCTAAGCTTGTTAAGATATCCAAATCAGATTGCTCAAGGCCCTCGAAACCTATATCTGCAGCTCTGAGCGAATCAAGAGGCCCTCCATAAATATCGTTGTTCAGTGCACTGGCAACTGTTTCGGTTCTAAACCTGATTTTATTGTTGGCCAACCTGAAACCCAAATCAACACCAGCTACAAAATTTCCTTTAGGCCGGGGACTTCCTCCCTGAACTCTTAACAAATCCGGGTTTTGTTGAAGCTTCACCTGATCTTCAAAAGTAAGGCCACTTAACAACTGTGGAGCTGTCTGCAGATCAGTGTAATCTATAATATTAAATATTGAAGTAGTATCGTCTTCTACTTTCATTGCCTGAACTCCAAACTGAAATTTCCTTGGGTTACCAAGCCCAACCCGACCGCCGATTATTTTTCTGGCAAACGTTCCTCTTCCCGATTCTTCATAGCCTAACGTATAGGTTGTATCCTGTGGAATTCCACCCGCAATCACTGTATCAACCTGAACACTTGAATATAAGTTGGTTACTTTTCTACCAAGTTCACCATAAATAAACTGAACATTAATCACATCCCATAGCACATGAAGAGAGGTATTAATACCATACATTCTTCTTCCGGTAATAGTAAACTTACTTAGTGTAGGGAAAACATGCCCCGCTTCGAAATTCCACCATTTTCCAAAGCTAAGTTTTACCCCAAACCTGTTTTGCGGCTGAAGCCGATTTGATTCCTGAGACGTAATAAATGCGTTCGCTGAGTATTTAAATAACCCATACGAACCATTAATAAATGATCTCCCTGTGTAAGCATTATTCAAATCCCCTGAAATTGTCTGGTTTCTGGCGGTTAGCTCTACCCTTCCGGTTGGTATTAGGCGAGGAGTGAGTCCCTGATAAGATGCTTTACGTGGATCAACAACCTTAAAATTCCAGGAAACGACCCCATAAGTTGTGCCAGAGGCGACATAATTCAGTTGGACCAAATATCCCCCTTGAGGTAATCCTTTTGGAACGTACTAAATGAAATAATCGGAAGTATCAGCCAACGCTGTTACATCCCGACCATTTATGAGCAGTTGAAACTCCCCCGGCTCAATTTCATTGATATCATAAAAAAGAGCTACAGCAATGTAAACATCATTCTGAGCTAAGCCAATACCGGGCCTTGGAGACAGCACTGAGAAATCAATTCCCTCAGCCTTGGGTAGCGCTTCCTCTTCTGCGCCTTCCACAATATCTACCTGTACCGGGTTTTCAGCGGGCAGGTTTTCAGGAAAGAATGCGTCCTGATCCTGATTCCTCAGGCTAAGTTGGAAATAATATTCAAATCTTGTTCCTGCAGCTCTTCAGGTGCTAAAACTGCTGTAAATACCCCGTTCTGATACCCGATTTCTTTTTGCGAATAACCCAGATCACCTTCGTTTTTAAAGAAAAGTAGTGCCTGAAGAATATCATTCTCATTAATCCCTGAAACAAAAAACTCCAGCGTATTTATGCTGTTACGGTTTAATACCGTTGGCTGCTGATGTTGTACCGTAAACTGTGCGATAGTAACCTGTGAGCTTAGCATAACCCAACAAAAAGCTAATGCTGCACTTAGCACCCCTTTCTTCATGTTATCAGTTTTTAACTAAAGTATAGTCGGAAGGTACACAATCCTTCCAATCACCCAAAGAACGTGTATTAATTTCCCTTTTCAAAGATATTTACAGGAATTTCCCTGATCTGGCCATTTGCATCTCTGAATTTGAGAATAATGGTACGTTCTATCAGTTCCTCATCCAATTCATCAAAACCTTCGTCCAGATTTGACAATTCTTCGTTTGTTAGGGTACCTGATTGAATTGTACTACCTGTGTTATCTACAGAGGCGAACATTTTCTCGAATAATGATATCGTTTGACCCGAGTTGGTAGCTGTGACATCTACCTGGCCTTCCTGAACCCAAACATAACCATAGGCCCTGGTGCCAAAACGTGTGCCTTTTACTGAAGCGAGCGATCGTGAGGTTGCTACTTCGAATGTTCCTGAACCCAGTGGTTCAACCTCCATAAAAACCTCTCCATTCTCTAAGCTTATTCTACGATTTGATATTTTTGAATCTGCAAGGCTTTCTCCTTGAACAATCAACATAGATTCCGGCTTAACTTTAGCAACTGTATTGTCCATAAATACAACCAATGCATACCCGTCTTTATCGGTTGATAGTGTGTCTCCATTAAAAAGCCGCTCTCCAAGGTTCTGTGTAAGATCCAGAACAAATTCTTTATCACCTGATGCAAGCTCTACCTGCGGTTTAAACCGTCTTACAATAGCCAAAGGGCGTTCCTGTTCCTCTTCAATGGGAATATACAGGTCACTTGCCAACATAGACCCCAAAACAATGGCTAAAATCAATGATACTGCTATTGATGTTAACTTTTTCATGATGTCCCTCAATTAGAATTATTAAGTATTATTTCCCCGTCGTCTATTTTCTGAATGATTTCAGCGAGCAATTGTAATGCCGTTGCACCAGTTATTATTTGATTGTTTACTTCAATGCTCTCGAATGAATATCCACTTTCGGTAAGACTAGCGAATTCTTCTTCCCCGATTAGGGCAATAAGTGCATCAAACGCGTCCTGATCAATTTCTACCAAGGTGGTATTGTCGCTTGGGGAAGCTAATTTAAATGACCAAAGTTCAGAAGTTAGTTCTTCTGTTCCAATGGCAGTTTGAATTTCAGTACTTACCTGCCAATAGTAGGTTTGTCCGGCAGTGAGAGGCTGTACACCCGAAGAAGGATATTGAAGTGTATTTCCTTCAAGAGTTAAATCGAGGTTTTCAAATTGTTGTAAAGAGCCTGCTTCGTTTGTTGGAGCAGAGCTTTTCGCAGTTTCGATTAATGATTCAGGGCTATCTTGTCCATTCGCCCGTACCACAACCACACGGTATGTGTTAGCAGCTTCACCTTCCCAGCTAAACTGAGGAAACGGATTAGTAATATTAACCTCCGCGCCGATAATATCACCGGGAGTTTTTAGAAGAATCGTTTTTTCATCAACAATAGCGCCATCATCACTACCTCCTAATTCAATGGTTTGGGTAGCCAGAACTTCTTTACCGAGTTCATTGGTAACCTGATAAATCGTAACTGTAAACGTATAAATATCCGTTGGGAGAGTGGTTGATCCTCCCAGGCTCTCAACAAAATCCTCACCTTCGGGGGTTAAACCACCATCAAACTGCATTTTATCATCAATTCCGGGAAGTTGTTCGTTCTCGATGTCATTGTTATCACCAAAAACAACCTGTCTTGGCTCTAAAGAAAATGGATAAGCAGCCTGTTGAGTTACATGTGCAAGCACCCCGACTTTTCCCGCTTGTAGCAAAAACTCAAAGAAAAGGTTATTCAATTTCTGGTCTGTATTATTTACCAGAGATCCCGAAAACAAAACCGGGCCGCTTCCTTTATTATCTACCCCAAGACTTGTGAGCCCTAATACCTGCGCATTTTCCAACGCAGGACTCAAATTAATATCCAACGTTAGTATTTCTGATTGAGCAAAAACACTTTTTGCGGGAACAAAAATATAGCTTGAAACTAAGAGTGAAAGAAAAATGGTTGTACACCAAACTGATTTTTTCATACTTACCTCGCAATTTGTTAAACGAATAGATAATATGAGACGATGTTTGCTTACAAACAATTAGAATTGATCAATCAAAAAAAGCCTTTAACAGTATTATTAAAGGCTTTTGTGGAGCTATGGGGATTCGAACCCCAGACCTTCGCGCTGCCAGCGCGACGCTCTAGCCAGCTGAGCTATAGCCCCATTAAGAAGTTGAAGATAAAAAAATATGTAGTAGCTATCACTACCAACTACATATTTTTTGTTCAAAGTTCATTACTTTTACAACTAAAGAATCTTTTTTAATTCGATAGCAAACCACTATTTTAAACTCAATTAAAAAAATTAATATCAATCCAATAAAACCATGATGAAATATTCCAAGCTCACACTCTTCATGCTTACAATTGCTTTCGTTATAAGCAATTGTGCTCCAAAGGAATTGCTTCCAGCACCAGAACGTACTCTGGATTATTTGATGTCTCTGGATGAAGAAACATTGAGGACACTCGATACTGACAGCGACGGCCTTAACGATTATCAGGAAATCTACGAAACAGAAACAGATCCTCTTTCTGCTGATTCTGACGGCGACGGTCTAACTGATGGTGAAGAAGTAAATGAATACAATACTGACCCAAATAATTCCGACTCTGATGGCGACGGCCTTTCTGACGGTGACGAAGTAAATTCTTACAATACCAATCCTAACAATACCGATAGTGATGGTGATGGCCTTTCTGATTATGATGAGATCATGACATACAAAACTGATCCTAATGATGCTGATGGCGATGCTGATGGCGACGGTGTATCAGATGTAGATGAAATTGCAAACGGAACTGATCCTACAAATGCAGATTCTGACGGTGATGGATTCACTGATGGACAAGAACTTGATATGGGAACAAATCCTCTAAATGGCGACGATCCTGTATATCTTGCTATGAATGCATTTAGTACTGTAAACTTCGCATTCGACCGTTCTAACATTTCTGACGCAGCTGCACAAGCACTTGCTGACAACGTTGAGCTTCTGCAAAACGCTCCTGCATTTAAAGTGCGTGTTGATGCTTACACTGACCATGTTGGTGGCGATCAATACAACTTACGTTTGAGCCTTCGTCGTGCTGCTGCTGTTGTTAAGTTCTATACTGACAACGGTATATCTGAAGACCGAATCGAATCAAGAGGACTTGGTAAAGCTCCTGTAGAGTGTTCAGAATCAGAAAAAGAAGATAACGACGGCTGTGAGAAAAACAGACGTGCTGAATCACATCCAATCAGTACCCTTAAGTACAGCCCTGGCATGTAATTCATACATCCTTGATGAAATTAAAAAGGCGAATCCATTGATTCGCCTTTTTTTATGCTCCTTAGTTTGGTTAGAATAATCTTGCCAGAGCCACACCCGGATAAAAACCGGGCTCATCAATTCGGTACGCCAGATCAATTCTGAAGAGGCTGAATATATTACTGAGTGAAATGCCTACTTCAGAATGCCAGTCTTTTGCATTAGCGGGAAGGTATCCAAGGTTGGTGTTAAAGAACTCCTGTTGATTACCAGAAAGCCAGGTTCTTCCGATTCCACCAAAAGTAATAATACTCAGACCCGATTTTGCAGCTCCTCTCCAACCCAAAGCTTCTAATGGAACAGAGCGGAAATTATGCTCTGCATTAAGGGCCACATAGCTCGCGCCTTCATACGGGATATACCGCTTGGACTTGAACCCACCAAAGGGTGTGAAATATCCAAAAGCAGCATCTACGGTTCCATTACGTTGAACGGGTAAGTCTCCTAAATAAGTACCTGCATTTATACGAATATCAAGAGCGTTTGGAATGAACCTTCGCTTATAAAAGGTGGTAAAACGATGATAAAAATCTACTTTGAACCGGGTGAAGTCCCAGTCACTGCCCATTACTTTGGCAGATTGTTCGATGCTTAAAGAAACGTTGTCTGCTTCTATTACTCCAAGAGCCTCTTTCCCCTCTCCTCGTTCCAACTTCAATTCTACTGAGCTTAATGTCCCTTCATTTATCGGGGGATTGAGGCGCTGGATATTTGAACTTGCTGCCAAATCATAGCTGGTTTTATAGTCAATAGAGCTGTGCTCTTCCAGCCTGTATATCAATGAAAAGGTATTTCTCCATAGCTGTCTTGGCCGGAAACGTGCTCCCGCGTACACTCCATCGCGCCGGTAATAATCGAAATAATCGTCGTAGCCAAACAAAGGCATTCCGCTAGAAAGTACCATTCCATATAAATCGGACTGATAACGGGTGTCGGTTTTACCATGAAATCCTGCCTGGAGGGCAAACCTCCTGGTTTTAACCAACGGCCACCAGGAAACATCAAAGCCATAATTCAGTCCATCCAGTGTACCTTCTCCGTAACCCAGACTATATCCCAGCTTAGTAGTGGTTCGCACTCTCCGATCCGCAAAACGATCTTCATGCTTTATTCCTGCAAAAACAGCATCCACACGGTTATACCGGGCTTCTACACCAAGATGATTGGTAAATTTACTGAATGCGGAAGGCTCTTTTCTGGTCCTTACTTTTACTGTACGGCCGGAAACTGTTGAGTCTGATTTTACTTCTTCTTCTACACAATTCCCGGTTTCGCCATCCTCCTCCTCATCAAAATCTATAAATCGAGCCAAAAACCCCTTGGGCCGAAATTCTTGCTCCAAACTGGTATTACAGCGTACTGTTTGATAGGCGTATTCTTCTTTTTCTGAAAGAGGGACTACATCGATGGTATTTACAAACAGGGAATCGGATTTACCGATTGTGGTAGAGTCCACGGTGATCCAGTTATAATTCTTATATAAAGAATCCGGTAGCTCTGTATTTACTTCATAATCGCTGAGTTTTGAAATCTGGCTGAACCCAATTGGCGGGAAACGCAATCCCGGCACCCCTATTTCAATCATACCTTCCATCCGGAAATCCACAGGAAGCCAGTAATCTCCTCCAAAGTTGCTGAACTGTTGTTCGTAGTACATATTGAATTCCTGGATAGGAGGTGGAAACACGATCACAGAATTTGGTTTCAGGCGGACGGAAATCAGAGCGTATTCCAGATCAAGCACATAAATGGTTCCCTCAAAAAGCGGCTGGAGCTTTCTTTTAGAGGTGACTTCTATCTCGAAAACTACATTGTCATCGATTTTAGTGAAATCGACCAACTCGAAGTTATAATATTTCAGTGCATCGGGATGGGTAACACCCACTACATCAAATTCCACGATATCCAGATTGTCATCATAGAAATTGGGGAGATAACTCACCCCGGCAAAATTATCACTTCCTTCAATATTGGCGGTTTGGCGCTTTGATTTAAGCACCTCTCTATTCCCCCGTTCCCTGTCCCAAAAAGCTTCGGAAATACTTTCGGTAATAGAAACGATGGTTGTGTCTTTCAAAATCTGTTGTCGGGTATAGGCATCAACCTGGTAGGTATTCAGGTTTGCTCGCCAAATTTGTTTTCGGCGGATCACCTCTTTCATGATGGATATGGCGGGATCTTCTCCCGTTACCGTGATTTCTCCCAGTTCCAGAAAAGCTTCTTTCATGATAAAATCGAGCGGACCCTCGTGGGTAGCGTCAATTTCCTTTTCCTGACTTTCGTAGCCAAGGAAACGAACCACTATGGTTGCCGGGAAGCTGTTTACCTTGAGCGTGTATTCCCCATCTGCATTAGCAATGGTTCCTTTATAGGTTCCTTTTATAATGACGTGGGCTGCAGCCAGAGGCTCATTGGTTTCTGCATCCACAATCTTTCCGCTGATTGTTTGTTGTGCATTGCCGGTGATGTTGCCTAAAAAAAACGTGAGCCCTAAAAGAAATAAAAAACGTTGCATAACCGAGTGTATAATTATTGAACCAAGTGAAATGAGGCCTTCTACTAAAAAACCGATGCCTTGTTACATCAACATACGTATCTTAGACGCGAATATTTGATGTCCCTTTAGTTCAACAGGATAGAATAGGAGCCTCCTAAGCTCTAGATCTGGGTTCGAGTCCCGGAGGGGACACATTTTTTCCCTTCGGGAATTATAAATTATTGAATTATGAATGTTGAATTAGCCCAACCACCAACAAAAAAAGGCACAAGATCGAAACCTCATGCCTTTTGTTTTAATTAGTTGTTAGCCTTTCCTGCACAAGCGGACGATTGCGCTAGTTAGGGGCTAGTTAGGGGCTAGTTAGGGCTAATTATGAATTATTACAAAATCTGATTTTTTCCGACTTTCATCATTATCACTTCCATCATAGTTTATCCAATCATCAGCAATCTCCTTTAAAAAATCATTGATTTCCTCTTTTATTGTTTGATCGTCACTTAGGAATGATTCATAATTGTTTATTATCAATAAGTAGTTATCCTTTTTAATCCAGATTAGATCAGTTAGGCAATCATGTAAAGCATCCATATTTTTCCCGTAATATCTTGGGAAACTAAAGGCATGACCAATTTCAGTTAAAAAAATTTCTACAGATTTACATTTTATGCCATCAATAGAGGCAATGTAGTAGTCATTGTTTTCGAAATATTTTTCCATCTTAATCCTTAATTTCCATGAAAGATTTGTAATGATCTGGAGTATAATAAACTCTACCATCACTTCCTCTAATCATCCTTTCTCCATCTCTTCTTAAGCCTGTTTTGGGGTTAATATCATATTTTTGATAAGTAATGACATTACCATTATTATCTTGGGCAGGCAATAGCCCTTCAAGATTCTTAAATTTTCCTCCCCCTTGTTCAGTTCCTGGAATTTTACCATTTGGGTTCATTTCAATAATTTTCTTGAGTTGCTTTAGTCTCAAAAAGTGTTCTGCAGTAATTACTATAGCTCTATTGTAATTACCCTGACTTGCTTCAATAAATATATCCCCTGCGACATCGTTATATATTGATTGCATAAATCTATCAAACCAAGTATCCCCACTATATGATTTCAAATCATAGCCAACAGCAGTATAGTACCATCTGGTATAAGCTGTCGGAGAAGCTTTTATATCTCCTTCCTGTTTAATTTTTATAAACTCCTCATCGCTTACTTCAAAATCAAAGTCATATCCATCATCTATTATGTAAACTTCATTTGTCTCTCTATTAATTATATTAGTTGCAATATGATTAGGGCTCATCCCACTTGGATCAATCATGTTTATAGGATTCCCCATGGTATAATTATACGGACTCCAACCAGGATATGAATCCGCCAGCGGATCAATACTAAGCCAGGTTCCGATTTCCGAGTCGAGGTATCTCGCTCCGGCGTAGGAAAGATCAAGTCCTGCTTCGGTGTCAAGTTCATGCCCCGTGAATTTGTAGCGGTCGTCGTTGGAGGTGGTGTGCCTGCCGGGCATGAGTTTTCCGTAGGGGTAGAAATCAAAGTAGGCGATTGCTGTACCGGAGCTGTTTACCACCGTTCTTGTAGAACCTAAGTGATCTTTCACAAAGTATTCTTTAGCTCCACCGGAAGTAACCGTTCCTACCACATCTCCAACGGAAAGTATGTTCCACTTATCAATGGACCCATTTTCATACACAGCAATGGTTTGTCCGTCTGCTCCGCGAATGTAGGAGGTAGTGGTGCTTCCTTCTTTTTTGGAGACTCTTTGCCCGTCGGCATCGTAGGTATGATACACGGTACTGCTCGCTCCTGATAAGAGGTATGGCAAATTCCGTGAGTCGTAGCGGGCATTCGTTAGTTTTACGGGATATAGCGGATTTTTGGTCATATTTCCGTTCGCATCGTACTCGGGATAGACCTGCTCCAGAATGAGCCAATCGATAATATTATCGATACGGTTAGAAGCCCCTGAACCTGTTTCCATACTGATCTCGTACTCACTCTCGGTTCCCCCATTGTTGTTCTTGCGATCAATATCGGTGATCCCTCCGTTTTTGTCATAAGCGTAGGTTACATCCCAGGCGTTTCCTGAAGATTGATTCGCTACCGTTAAACGGTTGGCGCGGTCGTAGGTGTAAGTATAGGTCTTAGCACCGCTGTTCATGCTCTGGTTCCAGGTAACACTACTTATGTTGCCGTTATGGTTATAGCTCAGGGATTGGCCAAAGCGATCTGTGCCCAAGGAAGTTGGGTCATTGATTTTATCAAGCCATCCTTCACTTCCATAGGTGTAGTCTACCGACTGTGCAGGGGAATTCCCAAGCACTACTTGTTCAACCTGCCCATCAGCGAAGTACGCATAGGTGGCATCTTCATTCCAGCTTCCTGCGGGATCGTTGCGGCTTTCGGTTTTGGAAAGTCTTCCCAGCTCATCGTAGCTGTAGCGGAAGTAGTAATCTTCGCTGGCGGTGCCTGACTGGTATTTCATTTCCGTCATGCGGCCGAGTTCATCATATACGTACTCAATCTTTTTCTCGCCCATCACACCTCCGGGCAGATCCTGGATGATCCATTCCACCAGTCCCTGCGTGTTGTAGCTGTACCAGGTGATTCCCCATAGATTATCGTCGTGTAAGTCGCGGTATTCTACCTTCGAAAGGCGGCCTTTGGTGTTGTTGGCTCCGGTTTTGGCGCTGGCCTCTCCATAGTGGAATTTCTGCATGGGGATGTTACTTCCGGTAATATCGTTTTCTGCATTAACAGAAGAAAAACTGGAGGTACCATAATATTCCCCGGTTTCGGTGATACGGCTCAGTTCATCGTAGTTGCTGTAAGTGAATTTGTAGGGTTTAAACTCCAGGTCGTGGAGAAATGTAAACGGATACCCACTGGATTCTTCGGTTACTTCGAGCTTGTAGTTCCCTTTCCCAATAGGAATGGTTCCTGATCCACTGGTTTCCCAGGCATCAAATACATTGTTGTATAGCGCATTTCCATCGGTATAACCGAATTTATAGCGTACTTCCGGCTCTCCGCTTACCTGCATAGCAACATCAAACTCTACTACCCCATCACCGGGCATAGTCAGGTTGTACGTTCCTTCTTCTTCCTGATCAATCAATAAGGTTGTACTGCCATTATTTTTATGCTTGGCGCTTTGCACAAAGCGCAGGTTGCCATTGCTATCGTAGCGGTAATTATCCGGATCGTCTTTATCCGGCATGGCCTTTTCTACCAGCTGTCCGCGCTGGTTGTAGGTGTAGTCGGTGGTAAGTCCGCGTGGGTCTTTCACCTGCTTTAGCTGGTTGCGCAGGTCGTACTGGAACTCGGTTACCAGGTCGGCAGAGCTTCTTGTAAGGCTGTCAACCGCAGTACCTGAGGGATCCATGTTTACCCCCGAGGCAATGGTATTGCCCCATCCATCGGTAAAGTTGAAGGTATGATTTCCGTTCGGGTCGATGGAAGTGGTTTTGCTTAGTTGATGATCCATAAAACCGGAGAAGTCTTCGGTACCGCTGTTCAGGCCATATTCCATATTTGAATCATTCTGCCCGATCCGAAGCGCTGCAGCCGCATTTCCGGCAGCCACAGGCCGGCTTAGCGGACTGTTTTCGAACTGGGTTTGGGTATAAGCATATTGGGCGTCGGTGGTGCCACTGAACCCGGTATCGTAGTATTGGTAGATTTCGCTGTTCGTAGGCAGTGCAGCTCCTGCTCCCGCCGTAAAGCCGGTTCCCCATAAATCGTTTACATAGCCGTTGGTGTAGCTGCTTACATCCAGCTCAATGGGGCGACTGGCAATATGTGCCCTGCCCTGCACATCGTACAGCGTTCCGGTTACAATGGCTGTTCCATCGGCGGCGCGGGTCTGACTTTGGATCGGCCGACCAAGGCCGTCGAGGTAGGTGATGGATTTGGTGCCTTTTGTAACACTATAGTTTGCAAAGTAAATATGATCGACTTTACTAAAAAAACGTACATAAGATCCTATTGAAGAAAAACCAGATAGTTCATACATATCTCCATGGCTATTCCTTGTACCATTCTTGGGATATACCCATGCTCTGAACGTACCATTTTTATCTTTTTCTACTTCTATAGTGTACCATGTATTGGGAGGCGCGTCTATTTCGAACGCACTAAAATCCCATCCATTGGTACCATCAGAATATTTATGATATACATCAAAACGATCTGATGTTCCATTATATCGAACAATAAAGCGTTCGCTGCCTGCAAAAATTTCATGCACATACGCATTCGCATCTGTTGTGGATGTAGGGTAAAAATCCACTTTACTCAAAAAATCATCTGTACCTATATATCTTCGAACATAACTCCACCCGCCAGTCGAATTTGCTCCAAGCCTCATGGTGGTTTCGCCTTGATAAGATATATTGAATGCAAAGTCTCCACTACTTGTCCATCCCGAGGAGCTTGCAAAACTATAATCAGTATTTTCATCAGGAGTAAAGGCAGTTATTGCGTTCGGAGAATTAGAATTAAAATTCCCGGTTTCTTCGGATGAATAAAAATAATTAGTTGAATTAACCAGTTCTCTATTTTGGTTGTAAACAGCTTGCAGGCGGTTCATTGAATCATAAGTAAATTCCTGTGATTTATTATTTTCATCCTTTATTGTGATTAGCCTGCCAAGGTTATCATATAAAGCTTCTGAAAACAGGTCATCTCCTGAAGATGGGCGGTTTCCACTTGTTGGAATGGCATCAGCCCCATTCTGGGATTTCTGAATCCCGGTCAGATATACTCCCGGGGTTCCGTTTACTCCATTCGGGCTGTTTACCAATGTGGAATCATTGGTTCCAAAGAAAAACCGGGTTTCATTTCCTTTCGCATTTTTTACAATCAGCGGATTGCCGTAGGAATCGTATTTGGTAACCTCTTGTACTTTTAATACTTCGGAGCCTGTGGTGTCGGCTGGGGCCGTGGTGTCAGCAGGGCTTCCATTGCCAACCCATTCCCAAACCGAACGTACATTCCAGTTAGAATTTCCTGAAGTTTGATTGCTCCAGACAGTCCAGTTTTTGGAGAGTACATCTCCGGTGTTGTTTTCCACAGTTACCGAATAGGGTTGACTGAGCATGTTGGAATCGGCCATATCGGAATATTCCTGATGGGCGAATTTATACTTGGTTATCCTAACCTTAGTAGAGTCTGAGTTTTTCTCGGTTACTTTAGTAGGTTGTAATGTTGTTGAGGTAGCGTCATACTCGTAGTTAACCGAGGTTGTGAAATAATTAGCGCCAGATTCGTCATATATTTTATTGACAATCCCGGTTTGCTTTAGCCATGAAGTGGTTGAAGCATAGGCCTCGTACCTGATAAACTTTTTAAGTCCCCCACCAAAACTTCCTGTACTATCGGTATTAACGTTAAATATTCTGTATCTCAGTACTTTAACACTATCCTCGCTATGGACTACCTCAAACTGATTTTCCATAGATTTTTTTGGAATCCCCGATGCAGAAAACTGATCTTCTTTTATCAGGTAGCCTCGTAAATAATCTCTGCTTTCAGAAAGGTAGGGCCAACCTCCACCGCCTATTACACGATCACCAACTTCATCTGCCGCTTTAAAATACGACCAGGTATATCCGTCCGTATCAGATTTTTCTTCTTTAACTTCGCGGTATCCTACATAAGATCCTTGAGTAATTCCTAGTGGAACAAATGATGTACTTGTAAGAAAACTGTAGCTACACACATCCTGTATGCCACCATCATCGGTATATCCATAATAATCCGGAAACATAGAAATTACTCCACTTGATACCGAAGAACTATCTTTGAGTGCATAGCTGTATGTGGTAACTATATCCGGAGTACCTGTAATTCCATCAGCTGTGGTTACTTGTTGAATTCGAACTCCTCCTGCTTTTTTATTTGTTACAGGCTGTGTTGAAGTGGTAAAGAAAAAAGCCGAATTGTTAGATGTTACATTTGCATCTCCTTTTGCAACAATTTTATATGTTCCTGCAGCAAGCTCAAAGTACCTGGTTATATCAGAGTCAGCTTCATTAATATTATACATATCATTATAGATTCCCGTATTGTCATTTTCTCTTAGTTCAATTGAGGCTATGGAAAATCCAATATTATTAGGATCATCAAAACGATATATTAATCGTATAGTCTGGTTTTCTGTAATCGTAAAGCTTTTTACAACTTCCGTACTACTAGTAGATTGTACCGATTCTGATTCGTTTGTGATGATAACATCATCTTGAAGCGACTGATTTCCGATTTTACTATAGGTGTTAGACTCATAGGTAAAGCTTGAGGAGCCTCCGGTTGGATACGTAATTTTGGTAAGAATACCTGCCTTGTTGTAGTTATCATTCACTTCACGATTAGCGCCATCCAGATAAGTAATCCCCAGGCCAATAAAATCTGGTATTAATTTCCCGGTCTCATTTGAGACCGCGCCATTGTAAAACCCCCAATGGTCTTTCGCAAATGAAATTCTTGAAGGTAAACTGGTACTATTATATTCAAATGTATAAGGTGGAAGTTCGTTTCCATTTGCACTTTTTTTATATACTGAATCAAGGCGTAACCTGGATTTGTATTTGTCTCCACTTCCATTGAAATAGCTATAATCTAATATATGCTGCTCCAATAAACTTCCATCCGAAAATACCTTGATTGTATCTAAACGTTCTTCCTGTTTGGCTGAATTATTTGGATTAAGAGCGTCGTCTCTATCCGATCTTAAAAATGTCACTGTTTCTTTTTCAGTGACTATACTTTCCAGATAAATAGTGCTATTTGTAACTCTATTTAGTGACGTAACCTGAGTATCATCTTCGTTGCATTGAAATGAAGTAGGATGTTCCGGGTATCTTTTCTCCATAGTAATTCCATATTCGTGTAAAACCGATGTTGGATTTGAATAGTTAAACTCAACAAAATGTTCTCCCTTTGCTGATTCAACTCTACTCAAAAACCAGGATGATATATATGGACCCGGGTTCCCATAGAATGAACCTGTTTGGGTAGTAGTCTCAGTATCAGAAAAGATATACTTGGTCCCATCAGAATCTGTTATCGTAAAGATGCCATTACCATATGCAATGTTTAAGTCAGACTGAGGAAATTGCATTACTGATCCATCCGTTTTAAACATAAATTTTCCGCTTTTTCCTCCAACATTAAAAAAGAACTCATCAGGTTGAGTATCAATTTCGAAGTCTATGAGACTATCTCTCAATGTAGCGCTAGGTGAAGGCCAATCTGCGTTGTATAAAGAATCACCAACAATATCTAAATATCCAAAGCCGGATGCATCATCATCAGGTCCTCCTCGCATAGAACGGGTTATTACTCCTCCCGAATTTAACGACCAACCGAGACCAACCCAACTGGCAAGTTCATCTACTTTAATACCACCCGCGTGATAACTCAATTCAATAGGAATGGATAGATCTCCAATTTCTACATTATAAAGTGGCACTTTTATACTGGGTATGCCCGTATATTTTCCTACAGGAATTGCTCCATATTCTCCCAAAGATGCAGCCGTTGGTGATTGCATACCAATATTCAGAAAATCACTATCCTGCCCTCTTGCCTCTCCGGCTATCATCATTACCACCAGTGCCAGGAAGACTCCCAGCAGGTGGCTCGTTCTTGTTGTTTGTTTGGCTTTGAGCCAATAATTCTTGTGTGTGTTCATCATCTTATTCTCTTGTTTTGTTTTCTTTTTGTTGTTGTTGGGATACCGCCCGCAGTACTTTTTTTATCGCGGGGATTTTCCCCTCTTCTTTTTCTCTCTCTTCAGTAATGCGGTGGTATTGTTCCAGCCGGTCTATAATGTGAGAAAGGGTGGTTAGCAGGGCTCCGATAAGCAGAATCAGTTCATTTACCTGATCCAGCAGCGCTTGTGCATCTGTAGTGAGCTGGTTTATTTCCGGTCCCAGGCCCAGGATGTTGATTCCACCAAAACCAAGGGAGGCCAGCCCTACTCTTCGCACAGCCCTTCCCTTTCCTGATCTTCCGCTCAGGAACCTTCCCAGCGGTTTATCTTTAAAAAAGTTTTTCCCCCGGTCGGGCGGCTTTCCAGAGCTGTAGCTTTTGTGAGTTCGTTCCAGTTTGGCTTCTTCTCTTTTCAGGAACTGCTCCAGGTCTGTTTCCAGACGGGATAGTCCTCTTTCATTATGAAGTTCTTTCTTCATTTTTCTCTCCTGTTTTATTAATTATTAATTGCTGTTCAGCGTAGGCCTTGCACCTCGCGCCAGATTCCGTTTTCCCAAACCTCATAGAAGCGTTTACCCAGTTCCCCGTCTTTGAAATCGCAGTGGAAGAAGTTTTTATGTTCGTACCACGCAATCCGGGAATACTCGCTTTTTAACAGCGCTTCTTTCAATGCATTGAGATGGGTTTTGTCGCAGGTAAGGTCAACTGCTCCATACCCTTTAAAGGTATGTTCGCTGTAACCGCTTCTGCCGTGTACGATTTCCCATTCGTAGGTTCGGTAGCCGCTGTTGGCGGATATTAGAACCGGAAACCCAAGCTTATCACGAATTCGGTTAAGGATTGGAAGGTGATATTTCACCAGTTTATCGACCACATGCAGCGGAACACAGGAATGCTCCGATCTCATTTTCGGGTCAACAATAAAATCTGAAATCTTAAAATAGTTTTTCATTGCTCTCTTGATTAATAGTTTATGCTCTTGTTTAATTTTGATACGGATTGGCTGACGACCCGACTATGCCCCAAGATTATCTCTCAGGTAATAGTAGTATTCTTCGTCCACCAGTCCGTTTTCGGATAGAATGATCTCTTCGATGATTCCTTCCTCTTCTTCAATATCTATGGTAACCGGAAATCCCTGGTCGTCTATTACCGAGTGGATGTCGATATGCTCGCTGGTTTTGTTGTACCACACACATACTTCAATCTCGGGATCGCGGTTTACCCACGTGATTAGTTTATTCATTGTCTTTTCCTCCTGACTTTTTTAAAAGATGAAAGAAACAGAACATCTCGAGCTGTTACTGCTTCTTCACCTCCCCGTTCACGATCGGCTTCTCTCCTGATGGTGTCTCTTGACCAACCCCAGCCTGTAGAAGCGTACTCTCTTGTTTACATTATTCTCACAACAAATATGGTAAAACATATTTATATGTGCAATATATGTTCAAAACAAACTTAAGGGTTTTGTGTGACAACCTGTGTCACCCTATTTGAGAAAAATATTTTCCAGATATGAAGTAATTGGGAAAAGTTCTTTTTAAGTCATCCTGAGCGAAAGCGAAGGATCTGCACAATTGTGGGTTTTTGCAAATTCTTCGGAAGTATCCTCAGAATGACCCCGTTTGTGTCTTCCTCCATAATTTTAAGCTACTGACTTAAACATCATTCTGTAAAAGTATCAGGATTAGTTGGGGCGGATGGCCACCCGCCCTTACCAGCTGCTCAATTTTTTACCTTTGAGTAAAAAGAGTACTTGTACTAATCCAGACTTTTTTAAGTCGGTCCCCTGCACTGATGCAAGCGTCCGCTTGTACCTCCAATAAAAGTACCCGGATCAGTCTTTTTTATTCCCTTTAAAAACCAGCCCTAGACCAGCGGTAAGAAGTGCAGCACCAATAATAGACCAGATAATCGGAAAGGGTTCTCCATCAATATTCACCGTCCAGAGTTGGGGGAAGTCTAGTTCATTGGCTATCCAGCGTCCGATTATTGCTCCTACAAAACCTACCGCTGCAGACATCAGGCAACCACCGCTGCCTACTTTAAAACCACCAATACTTTGACCTATTCCGCCACAAATTGAGGCAATTAGCAGTAATATGATAAATCCGAAAAATGACATACTTGCTTTCTTCTTTTGAGTTCGTCCAGAAAAACGTGATATAATGACTAAGGTTTCATTATCCCGCAATAAAATAGTAGTTAATATTATAATAACTATTTGGGAAACAGAACGGTAAGATGTATGTTTAAAGATAAATGGCTTATAATTAACAATCATCTTTATCATCATGAAAAATTTCAGTTTATATACCGTACTGCTAGCAGTTACTTTCATGACTTTTACCGCTTGTGGAGAATCAGAAGCTGAAAAACAGGCTCGCCAACAGGCAAAACTCGATTCAGCAAGAGTTGCTGAACAACAGAAAATTGATGCTATGATGCAGGCATATCAGGACAGCGTAAATGCTGCTAACCCTGAAGGAATGGAAACTTCAGAAGAGGAATCAACAGCGATGAGTGGTTCTATTTCTGAAACCGGCTCTTATGTGGTTCAGGTTGGGGCATGGCGCTCTGAGGAAAAGGCTCAATCATTTGTCGATCGATGGTCTGATCGGAACTATCCCAGCTCTTATGTAGTGAAAACAGGAAATGAAGACACCGGGGATGTCTGGTTCAGAGTTCGTATTGGAAACTTTGAGACCCGTGACGCTGCCGAAGAATTTGGAGCCAGTTTAGCAGCAGAAATTAATTCCGGATATTGGGTAGCAAACAAAGACTGATCCCGTTTTGTACTTAAACATTTATAGTTGTTTATGTGCCAAGCATTTACGTAATTGTAGAAACGCTCAAGTAGCGTCTCTCTTGATGAATAGTCAGCCCATTACAATCGGAAATTGTAATGGGCTATTTTTTTGAATCTTTTTTTATTCTTACCGTATAGCGTTTGCCGGTGTTTTATTTTTCTAATTCTCCGGTTTACGTTATAATCCCTAATTGAAACACACCACCAACTTTATAAAACAAGCGAAATGAAAAATTTCACTATCGCTAAGCGGCAAATAGACAGCATAAGTGTGCTAGACATTAGTGGAGAACTGGATGCCCATACCGCTTCACAACTAGAGAACTCACTCAAAGCTCTTATCGATGAAAAACAATTCAAGATTATCGTAAACTGCTCTCGCCTTGAATATATAGCCAGCGCCGGGTTAGGCGTTTTTATGGCCTATATTGAAGACGTCCGTGGATTAGGAGGAGACATCAAGCTTACCAATATGAACGATCGGGTGTATAACGTTTTTGACCTGTTGGGATTCCCAACATTATACGATATACACGATGATGAACAGGAAGCAGTAAGCGGATTTTAACAGACGGCAGAAAGCAGTGGCAACAAAAAACAACATACATACCCTCTCGGTTGATTCTTCGACCAAGCATCTGGCTGAGGTAAGGGATTTTGTTGCTTCTCACGCAAAGAATATCGGCCTTTCAGAAAAAGATATCTCGGAAATACGGTTAGCTGTTGATGAAGCCTATACGAATATTATCAAACACGCTTATAAAAATACTCCTTCAAAGCCCGTTACTATTGAACTGGGCTTCAATGCTTCACAACTCTGGATTTCAATTATGGACGAGGGTGAAGGCTTCAAACCTGATGAATACAAGGCTCCCGATATCCTGAAAAGAATTAAAAATAAGCAGCGTGGTGGAATGGGTGTGTTCCTCATCCAAAAGCTTATGGATCAGGTTCAGTATAATAGAAAAGGCCAAATGAACGAGATCCGTATGGTCAAAAATCTTTGAGATGTGAGTCCACTAAGCCCTTCTACAGAAGAACGTCACAGTCGGTTCGAACTTAGGACTCTCCTTGAAACAAGCAGGCTTTTAATAGAATCTCAGGACCCTGATTTTGTTCTGAATAATCTCCTTCTCATTACTATGGGGAAACTTTTAGTACCCAAGGGTATGATCCTCATTCATAAACCCGGTGATGAATCTTATTTTGCTTCAAAATCAAAAGGACGGGGTTGGTTAGCTGAGAATGATGAGCTTAAAGCGGAATTTCCAACTTATGTA
The DNA here is from genome assembly GCA_048058975.1 of Balneola sp. Taxonomy (GTDB): domain Bacteria; phylum Bacteroidota; class Rhodothermia; order Balneolales; family Balneolaceae; genus RHLJ01. Next base: position 57,544 of record JBLLNP010000001.1, on the reverse strand, counting down.
CTCGAAACTTCTGTAATCCACGGAGAAGATTTCAAAGAGGTTTTTGAAACCATTGGCATTGATCCCGGAAGCGTACTTTTTAATCTGAAAACAAGTAATCACCACCTTGGTTTTTTGGTACTGGGGCCAAAAGGAAATAAGCAACCACTTACTAATCCCGAAATAGAATTTATTGAAAGCCTGAGCATTATCTCATTTGTTGCAATTGCCAATTCCAGGATGTTCCAGGAGTTAAGACATATTAACCGTCGGTTGGATCGAAAGGTACATGATCTGAATACGCTGCTTGAGCTAAGTAAAGATTTCAACCTGATGGTGGATCAGAATGAAATCGCCCGAACCTTTAAGTTTGCCATGTTGGGGCAAATGCTTATTCGCACGTTCTTTTTTGCGTTGGATGTACAAGGCGAAAAGAGGATTGTTTCGATTAGCGGGATAAAAGAAGAGCCTGATGCAAAACAACTGGATAAGCTTTTCGCACTGGATGACGTAAACCATGTAGATGGAACGGAGGACTGCCCATTTCTGGAAGAGAATGGTATTAAGCTGGTTATTGGGCTACGATTTCAAAATGAGAAAATCGGACTTGTAGGCGTAGGAGAACGAGCTACTAAAGAAGGATACGGAGATTCTGAAGTAAATTTTCTTCAGTCGCTTGGAAACCTGGCTCTTCTCACCATTCAGAAGACCTTATTATTGGAAGAGCGAATTGAAAAAGAAAGATTGGAGGAAGAACTCAATCTTGCAAAAACCATCCAACAAGGACTTCTACCTAACCCTGTTCCTACCATAGACGGATTTGATATAGAAGCGATCAATGTTTCTTCCCGACAGGTAGGCGGTGACTATTTCGACCTGCTCAGGCTTGAGGATAATGGTCACCTGCTCGCAATTGCTGATGTAACAGGAAAAGGGATCCCGGCATCTCTTCTCATGGCAAACCTGCAGTCAATGTTGCACGCATTAGCTCCATTAGAGGTCACACTGGAAGAAGCCTCAGGCAGAATCAATGATATCATCCACGATAATACTCCTGCTGACAAGTTTATTACTTTCTTCTGGGGTAAGATTTCTGCTGACGGCCAACGTTTCAGGTATGTGAATGCCGGACATAATCCCCCTATGCTTTTCAGAGAAGGGAAAAACGAACCGGAGTTACTAGAAGAGGGAGGTGTGATTTTAGGGGCAATGCCAACTCTTATGCCTTATTCCAGCTCAGAAATACAGTTCCAGAAGGGTGATTTATTGGTTTTCTTCACCGATGGAGTAACTGAAGCCATGAACCCTGATCAAACTGAAGAATATGAAGAGCAACGTTTGATAAAATGCATCAATAAGAATCGGGACAAATCATCTTCCGGTATAATGTCAGCTATTATAGAAGACATCAACCGTTTTTCTGATAACATTCAGTACGATGATATAACAATGATTGTCTTGAAGGTCAATTAAGCGTCTTAATTCCGAATATCCCCGGAGGTCCAATGTGGGTTTCACTAAGAGCCAGAATCGATTGATAGGTATTGTAGCGATTCATGATCTCATTTACATAGCGCACTGTTTCGATCCCACGACAAAATCCATACCGCGCATGTTGATAGTATCTGCGCTGCATTAATTTCAGTAACGACTCTGATACCGTTTCCCACTCATTTGGGTTTTTATTTTGATCGATAGATAACCGCCTTGCATCTGCTACGTGTCCCATACCAGCATTGTACGTCGCCAAAGCTAGCTGCCATCGATTTGTGGAGTCCATATAGGAATAATGCTCGAGGTGTTCTGACAAAATCCTAGCTCCTTCTCGAATATTATACTCAGGAATGAACAAGGAATCTTCCGGTATTTCTGAAAAACGAGGTAGTACCTGCATAATACCTCTGGCTCCTGCCCAACTTTCTGAGTATGGATCGAATTTAGATTCCTGAGCTGCAATTGCGGTTAACATCACCCAATCAAGATTAAATTCTTCGGCTACATTCTGGATAAGACTGTCGTAGGGCGAAATGGAACTAAAGGAATTGGTTTGATATTCTGGATTGAAGTAATCTGCTATTTGAGAGCTGCCCTCAAAGTATTTTTTTCTGAGAACGTTTAAAAATGTTGAGCGCTTAGGCACTCCATTTTCATCGTACTTGAAATGCTGGAAGAGAAATCGGTTTAGTCTTGTTTCTAAATCTGAAGCATTTTTCCGGATTGCCCACGCAATCTCATCCCGTTCAGAAATAACCGGACCTTTAACAAGTCCTCGCATATACTTATTACTGGCTTGGAAAATGTTATCATCTGCTACGGTTGCCTCGTAGTTGCCGCTTGCTACCTGAAAAAGAAGCGTTTCTGTATCCATCTCTTCTGAAACCAGATTTATTTCTATATCAAAACCCTGTTCTTGAAGCTCCTTTAATTGGAGAAAGTAAGAACTGTTTCTACGTATTGTGATCGGAATACCTGCTAAATCAGTAATACTTTCCGGTTCAAAACCCAATTCATCCGAAACCACAATAATCTGGTTCACTAAATTATACGGCCTTGTAAAACGTACTATTTCTTCGCGTTCTTGAGTAATAGTATAGTTTGCAGCTATTATATCTCCGGCTCCACTATTCAGAAGGTCGTATGGGTTTTCGCCTATTCCCGGAATTACCACTTCCAAAGCAAGATCATTTTTTTTAGCAAACTCCCGAACCAGTTCATATTCAAAACCAACCTGGATTCCCCTGTATAAAAAATAAGCTCCGGAACTATAGCTGGTAATCATTCTTAGAACCCCGGTTTGCTTAATTTCAGCTAAATCCCGGTCGATTGGCTCTATAATAGTTACATTGATTGCATCATCATCTCTCTCTTTTAAATCCGGTTCCTTTTCAAAACAGTTAACAAAAAAAAGAGCAACCAAAATTAAGTTTACGAGTCTTATTTTTTTAACCGATATGTTATCTTTGTGAAGCATATAGTTGTGATTAACTTAGCAAAAATGAACTTCAATTAAATAAAGTTTGAATACTGCCGTTACATCATTTCTAATGTACAAGTATTAGATGGTTTTTTAGATAATCATTAATAACAATTAATCAACTAATACTCTAAAACGCTAATTTTTAAAGAATAATTCACAATTTGATATATATCTACAGTTCATGAAGAAAATGAAGCACATAGCTGTTCTCGTGTGTTTGTTTTCACTCGGTATTATTCATTTATCAAACGCCCAGATAAGCGGAATTATCAAAGATTCGAAAACCTTCAAGCCTATTGAAGAGGTAAGTATTCTTGTAGAAGGTACTCAAACAGGTACGAGTACAAACTCTGAAGGTGAATTCTATCTCTCGCTTTTTGAATTTCCGGTGACCCTCCAGTTTTCAATCCTTGGTTTTGAATCGAGATCGGTTGAAGTTTTTCGCCCTGACTCTGCTTTAGTATTCTTTATGAAGGAAAAATTTTCCAGTCTGGATGAAATTATCGTTTCACCTGACAGAACAATAAGCCCAATTACACAGTCATCGCCTATAGCCAGAAGCTCTGTTAGCATTGAACAGCTTTCCAGTAAATCTACAGTAACTGCCGTCGAGCTTCTGCGGGCTGAAAGTGGCGTTTTTATACAACAAACCAGTGTGGGACAGGGAAGTGTTTACATTCGTGGCCGGGCGGGACGTGATGTGTTATATCTTTTCAATGGAATGCGAATGAATCCTTCGTTTGTACGTTCCGGCCAAAACCAATATTTCGGTGCTGTTGACCCCCTTCTTATCAATAAACTTGATGTATATCGGGGTCCAATCTCAGTCTATTATGGTAGTGATGCTTTATCAGGTGGGGTAAATATTTCTCCTATCGTACATGATTATTCAGATGATTCCAAGCTTTCCGGGGAAGTTCAAAGCACGTTCAATTTTGAAGGAAATGGAGAAAAAAGCATTCATGGAAAACTAGCTTATCAATCATCCGGATTTTCTCTGTTTGCCGGAGGCAGTTTCAGAGATTTCGATTATTATAAGATGAGTTCTCAAACTAATGAAGCTCTTTGGTTTCCTTATGGAGGCACTCTTTCTAACGCAGATTATCAATTCAAATCTTTCCAGGTTTCGTCTAAAATCAAAACTTCAATGCGGTCTGATTTGACACTGATCAGCTATTATGGAGAAATCCCTGATGCCGCACGTCTCGATCGCGTTACCTTAGGGTACAGCATTGAAGATCAGACAGAAGGCGCTGTACCTCAGTTCGGATATTACTCAAATACTTCTCCTCTTTTATTCTGGGGAAATACCGCTGAGTATCGATTTTCCGGATTCAATCATGCTTTTGAGTCTATTGGTATTAAAACCGGTTATTTTCGGTTGAAGGATTTCCGCAAGCAACAAGATTTTGCTTACAATAATGCGCCGGCCTATTCTATATTAGAGTCCAGCAGAGATAATACGTTCTCAATTAGCGATACGACCAGTTTCGACCAGAATAGAAGTGATCAGTTTCAGTTTTCAGTGGATATTCGCTCTGCCCTTGCCAACAATTTATATTTAAAATGGGGAGCTGACATTTCTTATGACAGGGTAAGTAGTCAAAGACATACAAATACAGGCATGGTTTCTTTACCAAGATACCCGGATGGTTCTGAATATATTCTTTCAGGTATTTTTGCACAGCTTGACCAGTTGATTTCGGACGAATTAAGTATGGAGTATGGTCTTCGGTATTCACACACATTTGCTCATATTCCTTTTGAAGGGATAAATACCGATCGTAAATACGATCCATACACATCTGATTATGGACAGCTGACCGGTTCTGTTGGAATAACTTATGAACTTAATCCTGAAATCACTTTTCTAAGTAATATTTCATCCGGTTTCCGGGCCCCAAATGTTTCGGATTTATCTGAGGTAGGGATTCGAAGAAGTGACCAATTCCAAACCCCAAATACTGAATTAAAGCCTGAAAAAACCGGGAATTTTGATATTGGGTTTCAATACCATAGTGATTTATTCCATACTGAGTTTTTTGCTTTCTGGCTTCACTACTTCGATAAAATCCAGCGCGTGAATACAGGTAATCTGGTAGATGAATTCGGTCAAATAATAGAAACAGAAGAAGAGCCCGGTACCAACGATGTATATAACGAAGTTACCAACGATAACGCTAATTCGTTGGATCTCCTGGGAGTTGAATTCAGGGGAGACTTTTCAATTAGTGAATGGGTGAAAAGTGGACTCACCTTCACCTATACCTGGGGCAATCTGACTAACAGTGGTGGAAGCAAAGAGCCGGCCGATCGTGTTCCGCCCGCAAACGGTATTTTTTATCTTGATTATCAACCAAATAATAAGCTTTCTATCCGGCCCCAGGCTCGATACGCTTTTGCACATCGCAGGATTTCCCCTGATGAAATTGGAGATATCCGAATTTCACAAAACGGGACTGACGGATTTGTGAATATCCAGGTTCTTGCAAACTATCAGGCCAGAGAAAATCTAACATTCAAAGTGCTTGCCGATAATTTAGGTGATGCAGCGTACCGCGAGCACGCCAGCAGCCTTGATGGAATGGGAAGGAATATCACCTTCACTCTGAGCTATACCTTTTAGTCGCCTTTCTTTTTAGACCAGGTTAGCACAATTCCAAATAAGATAACTGCCATCCCAACAAACGAGAGCGGAAGCGGAACTTCATCAAAGAAAAAATATGCCATAACTGACGAAGCTGCCGGTTCGAAAAGAATGAGTGTAGCAATTAGTGTTGGAGAAACATATTTAACCGCATAGTTTAGCGCGCCATGTCCTGCAATCTGCGGGCCAATCGCTAGTCCCAGGCCAACCAACAGAAGTAATCCCGAAAATTCGAACGTAAATCCTTCTACAATAAGCAAGGCTATTACGCAGGTTAAAGCCGCATAGCCATAAACAGGGAATACATATTCGATCCAGTTCCGGTTCTGGCGTACCTGTTTTCCAATAAGGAAGTATCCTGCAAAAATTAGAGATGCTAAGGCCGCTAATGAATTACCAAGAAGTGGATTCGGGTACATTCCCTCACTTCCGGAATCAGAGTAACCCAGGATAACCGAGCCAAAGAACGATGTAAATACTCCAATCCAAACCACCATTCGGAAGCGGTATTTGAATACAAAGCGCTCTATGATAATAAGAATGATTGGGTGCGTGGTTACAAGAACAGATGCAGATGCTATGGAAGTAAAATAAATCGAGGAAATCCAACTGATCAAATGAAGCCCCAATAGTATTCCCGAAAGTACCACCCAGATATGTTCCTTTACTGAAACCTTTCGCTTTTCTGCCTCTTTGTTTTGCAAGGAATAATACAAAGGAATAAGTAGCAAAAATGCGAAAACGGTGCGGACGGCAGCTACCAAAAAGGCAGACTCATTTGTAACAATTTTTACCAAAATTGGAGAAACCCCAATGGCTGTAATACCAAATACGAGTAGTGAATAGACTTTTACTTTAGAAAAAGCAGCCGGTTGATTTGTCTCCATTACCTAATCCGATCCATAGAGCGGACCAGCTTATCGTCTTTGTTAATAAATCGGACTCCCAAAAACTGAAATATAAATCCAAGTACAATTAAGCCTGTTCCAATAGCTTCATCCCAAAGATAGGTTCCTATACCACCAAGTGAGAAAAATACTCCTATCGCAAAACCCAATGAAATCACCTGTACAAAAGCGGCTCTTTTTACCCAGTTTATTTGGGTTTTCCTGTTTTTGAATAGAAAAATGGCATAGACAGATAAAATAGCAGCTGCAACAAGAGAAATGGCTAACCCGAAACCGATCCATTTCTGTGGGTCTTCCATTGCTCGTGTATAAATAGGAGTGAAATACACTGCCAGATTTGATATTGCCGCGAGTGCCAGAAAAACAGTTTGAATTCGTTGAATCAATTTGACTGAGTTAGTTTTGAAATTTCAGTAAAGATAGGAGTTTTAGAAGATTTACTTCAATTGGGATTCTTGTCCTGTTTGCTAGTTTTTAATGCTCGGGGTTAAATTCTGAGTTTGTATCCTGTAAGGGCGGATGGCCATCCGCCCCAACTGGTTTTGGGGTATAACCAACTGAGAAACTATCACAAAGGTTCTCTCCTAGATATAAAAAAGGCCGGGGCTTATTTTTGCTTCGGGATTTTAAGTATTGGCTGCTGATTCCTTATAGAACCAGCATGAGATTCCCGCCTTCGCGGGAATGATTTTTTAAGTGGGGCGGATGGCTATCCGCCCCAACTGGTGCCCGAGAAAAAACTCAAACTACTGAATCATATTAAGCCGGTTCGGCCTGAAGTTTCCTCTCTTCTCCATTCAAAGAGCTTTGGTCTTTGATAATCCCCGGCTCTTCTTTGCCAAACATTACTTTATTCAAGCCACGTCGGCTACGCTCAATGATACTGTAAAGCACAGGCACCAAAATCAATGTAAGTGCAGTAGCGAATAGTAATCCAACGATTACTGCGATGGCCATTGGTCCCCACCATGCTGCCTGCTCACCGCCCATATAGATATATGAGCCCAGATTACTAAAGAACTCCAGCGGAGTAGCGACCAACACGATAAAATCGAAGTTGAAACCGATTGCTAACGGAACCAGACCTAAAGCGGTTGTAGTTGCCGTAAGAATTACCGGACGGAAACGTACCTTACCTCCTTGAATTAAGGCAGATCTTAAGTCCATGCCATCACGCTCACGAAGAATATCTACGTAATCTATTAACACAATGGCGTTGTTTACCACAATTCCTGCCAGAGAAATAATTCCGAGGAAAGCCATCAACCCAAAGGCCATCTGGAAGGTAACCAGACCATAGAATACTCCAGCCATCGACATTATTACCGAACTAAGAATAATCAGAGGTTTTGCAATGGAGTTAAACTGAGATACCAAAATAAACGTGATCAAAAACAGGGCGATCAAGAAAGCAATTCCGAGAAAGTTAAACGATTCATCCTGTTCCTGCTGTTGGCCGGTCCAACTGTGAGTATATCCAGGAGGTAAATCCTGAAGATAGGTATCTAACACTCCCTGTACTTCTGCAAGCACCGCGTTTGCCTGATACCCGGCACGTACATCCGCACTTATGGTAATCACGCGAACTGCTTCTTTGTGGTTGATTCCTCCCAAGCCATCACTTACTTCCCAGGTGGCCACTTCAGAAAGTGGAATCTGATTCCCTTCGTGGAAAATAGTCAAATCACCCAGTGTACTCATATCATCCCGGTACTCATCATTTAAGCGTACAACAATATCGTACTCCTCTTTTCCATCACGGAATTTGGAAGCCTCAACTCCATTAATTGCCTGGCGAATCGTCATCCCAATAGTATTGGTATTCAACTCATAAAGAGCAGCTTTCTCCCGATCAACTTCTATTCTGATTTCCGGCCTTGGCTCGGGCAGGTTTGATTCAAGTCCATCCATTTTAGCGAATACGGAATCTGCCTCTAGCCTCTTCAGAATATCATTGGAAATGATGGTTAGCTGCTCCATATCATCCCCGGAAATTTCCAGGTTTACCGGCTTACCGGTAGGCGGACCATTTGGTGGTTGTTCTACCGTTATTTTAGCTCCAACAATGTTTTCACTCATGTGATCACGCAGGAATTCCATCGCTTCAAATACATCGCCTTCTCGTTCCTGGAAGTCAACAAAATTTAGAGCCACCGTTCCCCGGTTTGGAGTATTTCCACCACCACTAGAACCCGGATCGGCTGTAATTAACGCCCCGGAAGTTGCCAGTACACTGTTTACATCAACAAGGTTCGGAAGGTTTTGAACACGATCTCGTACTTCATCTACAATGGTTTTTGTGTAAGCAACGTCAGAACCAATTGGGGTTTCAATTTGAACATATACATCCCGAGGCGGAATATCTTCCGGGAAGAATTCAACTCCTGTTGGGAATTTTTTAAGCAATCCTATACTTGATACAAGAACTATTACAGCTAAAATTATTGTAAGTATTCTATGATTAAGGGACCAAACCAATGTCCTTTCATAGTTTACAATAAACTTATTTAAGCCATCACGTTGCCACCATTTTCCAATAGGTTCTAGCAAGAATTTGTTTAAAAGCCAGAATATGAACCCGAGGACTCCAAGCATTAAAAAAGTTTTCAAAAGAGCGATTATACCACCCATAAAAGCAGGACCAAATAATTCTGGGTTAGTTGCAGCAGCAGAAATCCCAGAGATCACCCCTGATACTAATAGCCAGAAAAATAGGATTACAGAAACAAAGAAAATCAGTATCAATTTTCCATCTCTGGTAAGAACTGCTTTCTTTTCCTGGCCATCCACACGCATAAACAAGGCACAAATTACCGGGTTGATAACCAACCCAACGAACAGAGAACTGGCCAGAGTGATAATCAACGTCTTAGGCAGATAGCTCATAAACTGTCCCACAATACCCGGCCAGAACACCATTGGAGCGAAAGCAGCGATGGTTGTCATGGTTCCTGCAATAATCGGAACAGCAACTTCCCCGGTTCCTTTCTTGGCTGCCTCAAAGTTGTCGTAGCCTTCTTCCAGGTATCGGTAAATATTTTCTACCACCACAATGGCGTTATCCACCAACATCCCCAGAGAAAGAATCAGTGAGAATAACACTACCATGTTCATGGTTATGCCTACCGCGCCAAGAATAATGAAGGAAAGAAACATGGAAAGAGGGATGGAAATCCCTACAAAAGAAGCGTTTCTTACCCCTAGGAAGAACAATAATACGCCAACAACTAAAGTAAGACCGGAGATAATGTTATTCTCCAGGTTGCTCACCATGCTTACCACATCAATACTTTGATCGTTAGTGATCTTGTATGTGGTTGTTGGGGGAAGCGTCTCCAGTTCTGCATCAAGTATTGCCTTTGTTCGCTGGGCAGTCTCAAGGATGTTTTCCCCTGTTCTTTTCTTCACACCCAGAGTGATTACCGGAGCACCTTCTAACTCAGAGTAGGTTTCCCTTTCTTTGAATCCAAATGTAACAGAAGCTACATCGCGCACATAAATCGGGCTTCTATTTTCTCCCTTAACAACTATATCCTCAAGCTGTGCGGTATCATCATATTGACCAGGCACACGAAGCAGGAATTTCTTGGTTCCTACCGAAATGTCCCCACCCGGAATAGTCACGTTTTCCTGAGAGATAGCCGCGATAATATCACCAAAGGTAACTCCGTAATACTTCATCTTAGCCAGGTCCACATCTACCTGCACCTCGCGCTCAAGTCCACCGGTTAGATCCACGCCAAGTACAGAAGGAATCGCTTCTATCTTGTCCTGCAAATCTTCGGCGATTTCCTTAAGAATTACCTCATCGTATTCCCCTGAAAGGTTCACGTTCATAATCGGGAATTCTGCAAAGTTGATTTCCTGAACAACCGGTTCTTCCGCATCCTCCGGCAGTTCGGGTTTAGCCAAATCTACCTTTTCGCGCACTTTCTGGAGGGCGTCTTCCATATCCACATTGGGATCGAATTCCAGGTTAATATTGGAATACCCCTCTGAAGAAGTGGACGTCATTTTCTTTACTTCAGAAATATTTCCAAGTTCATCCTCCAGCTTTCGGGTCACCAGGCTTTCCATATCCTCCGGGGATACTCCGGGATACACCGTAACCACAAAAATATTGGGCACGTTGATGCTTGGAAAGCTCTCTTTAGGAATGGTGATGTACGAAACAATCCCCATCACAGCTACAAGCGTTAATAAAACAAGTACGCTTATCCTGTTGTTGATGGAAAAAGAAGACAGCCAGAATTCTTTACGAACTCCTGTTCCCTTTTGAGAAGATCCGTTTGTTGATGTTCCGTTTTGTTGAATTTCGGTACTCATAACCGTTTCCGGATTTAATTAATTAGAGGCTAGATTTGAGTCTTGCTGGTCTTTCGGTGTTACTCTCATACCGTCATCCAAAAAAGCGGAGCCAAGGGTGATTAACTGATCACCCGCACTTAGGCCACTTTCAATAATTACATCGGTTTTATAAGAAAGTCCAAGACGTACATTTCGTTCTTCAGCTACCGCCTGACCTGCTTCATTCTGGGCAAGTACATACACGATGTAGCCATTTTCTTTCGAGTATACATACTCTTCACTAATCACCAAAACCCCTTCCTGCTCATTTGTTTTGAGGCGGATATTGGCAATCATATCTACTTTATACTGATTTTCTTTTTTGGGAAGATCGATTTCAATTCTAAAAGTTCTGTTCTGAGGATTGATACTACCTGCTGCAAAACTTATGGTTCCACTCAGAGTATCGCTTGTATTAGTATCAAACCATACATCTACATTGTCACCACCCGAAATAACATCCGCATAACGGGCAGGCACACCGGCAGAAATAATGTAATCATCTGAACCAATAATACGAACTACAGGAGCTCCCGGCGCAACCATCTCTCCAACTTCTACCATTTTAGACTCAACCGTTCCGTTGAATGGTGCCTTGATACTGGTATTTGCCAAATCTACTTTAATAGACTCCAGCGCAGAGTTGCTTTGTTCGTAGGCGTATTTTGCATTCAGGTAATCTATTTCTGAACCAATTCCATCTTCTTCATAGATTGTTTTGAGTCGCTCATAGTTATCTTTCGCCTGGTCAGTCATAGACTCTAGACGTGCTTTTTCCTGCTTTAACTTTGAGTCATCAATCTTTATGATTGTTTGGCCCTTACGAACAGCATCACCTTCTTGCACATTATGAGAAACCACTCTTCCGCTGACTTCTGCAGAAATCATGATGTCGTTTGAGGTTTCAACCGTTCCTACTACCCGAACGTAACTTGCAAAGGTAGAAGGGTATATCGTCTCGGTGGTAATGTTTACCGACTTAACTAATTCTTCTTCTGTTGATGTTTGCGCCTCTTCCCCTCCGGAGCATGCTCCAAAAGCGATTAATACTAATAGCGAAGCAAACAGGCTTACTTTTTTCATGTTAACTGTGATTGTCTTGTTTGTTAATTTCATTCTTCGATTTCTGTATCTACATACGGCACCTTACCGGTTGCCAAATCATATTGTGCTTTTGCCGTGAGGTACTGATATACCATCAGGGCATAATTTACTTCCGCCTGACGAACCTGTACTTCTGCATCGGTTACTTCAAGCTGAGAGCCCAATCCGTTTTCCAATCTTTTCTGAGCTCTTTCATATCCTTCAGTAGCTTGCTGTAGTGCAATCTTTCTAGCTTCAGCGGTTTCGAAGGCACGGTTTAAATCCTCACTTGCCGAAGCCACTTCATTCTGTGCATTCAGCATTACAGCGCGCTTCTGCTCTTCCAAATCTTTTCTGGCAATTTGAACCCGCTGGACATCTGCTATCCTTTTGAATCCTTGAAAAAGCGGTAGGCTTACATTCACCCCTAAAGTTTGGAACCTGACTCTTGGATCAGGAAAAAACTCAATTGGATCTGGATCAGGAGAATTCCAGCTCAAATTATAACTGGCAGTTATAGTAGGCAGAAACCGGCTTTTTGTTGCAGTTATTTCTTTCTGATTTAATGCAAGACTGGCGTCTAAAATTCTTAAATCTCCTCTCGTTAATTCCAGCCCTAGTGAATCAAAACCTTCTTTTTGAAAAATATAAGGGTTCATTTGGTCAACTAAAGCAATGTGCCCATTTACTGCCTGATTGGTTCCATCTCCAAGGATATCGAATTCATTGAGGTTTCCAAGAACATCAAACTCAAACTTTAATGGAAGACCGAGCGTAATTTTTAACACCCTGTAAGCTTCTTCCACAGCATATTCTGCTTCAATTAGCTGTGGTTTTTGATTACTTAGTTGAACTCGCAAACTAAGTACTGCATATTCATCTACCAACCCTGCTTTTTGGCGGGCTTCGTTTTCTTTCAGATTCTGTTCCAGTCTTTTAATTTGTGTTTCCTGAAGTCTTAGCTGCTCTAAAGCTGCAAGTACTGAGTAATAGGCAATTCGTGTTTGGGTAATAAGCTGTTGAGTCGTCGCTCTGAGGTTTTCTTCCTGCACAGTCTTAAAAACAGTAGCCGAACTGAGCCCTACAATTGTCTCTCCTCGAAAAAGCGTTTGACTAACAGATATTGATGCCTGCCAACTATTATCAGCTCCAACTTGTAATTGGTTAACATTTCCAGTCGAATCTGTGATAAAGAAAACCTGAGGCTCAATATCTCTTGAATAAGTAGCCGAGGAAGAAATATTAGGATAAATCTCGCTGTAGGCAATTTTAACCAGCTCGCCTGCATCTTCAACAGACAACAGTGCGCGCTTTACTTGCGGACTGTTTGCCACCGCTATTTTTATCGCTTCATCAAGGGTAAGCTCATAATCTGAAATAAGCTCTGTTTCCTGAGTTTGCGCATGTACATTTCCGAAAAGAAATGCCCCTATTATTAAAACTGCAAAGATGAATAGCCCTTTGCTTTTTTCTCTACGTACCATGTAGTTCTTTTTTGTTTTGATACTCATTTTATTATCGGCAAGCCGCTACGCTGTTCTGCCGGTTGTGTTTCAAAAAATGACTTGGAGTCAGCATTCTTTTGCCTCAATACCTTGTCCAATCAGTTTCATATATCCCTGGAACATGGTCCCAAGATCTATTCCTAAATGATCAAGCAGCTTAAAGTGATCGGCATTTTGATGCATATAGGCCATATTAACTACTCCATGAGAGGTTGACCAAAGTAATATAGCCAGCTCTTCAGGATCGAATGTGGAGTTTATAGATCCATCCTGCATACCAATCTGGATGGCACGAACCATTACCCGGAAACTTTCCTGACGGTTCTGGCCGCACATAGATAAATACTCACTATTCTTTGCCTGGTCAGTGTCTTTATAGTTTTCCAGAAAGCGCATCGCTCTGTAAAACTCCGGATGCTCACTTGCAAAAGTCAGATAGTTGATCCCAATCTGATACACCATTTCCAACCCGGTTTTATCTTCCCGTAACACCTTGGCCGTCATATCATTCATCATGTTCGAAGCCTTATGACAAATACCTAACACCAAATCCGTTTTATTATTGAAATACTGATACAACGATCCCTTGCTCACTTCGGCACGTTCTGCCACTTCATCCATATTCAGGTGCTCAAGCCCCTTTTCAAGAATCAGACTCTCAGCAGCTTCTAACATGATTGAGCGTTTTAATTCCCGCTCTCGTTCTTTACGTTCAGTAATTCCCATATATTGACTTTTAGTCATTTTTTGAATTAAGGTCACAAAGTTAGGAACTCTAATTTTTAAATCCTATTAATTTCATGTAAACAAAGGGTAAACAACTTCTGCTTTTTTGTTCATTGAATACCTATTTTTGTCGCTCATCTAATTCAGCACTTGAAAAACTTCAGTCCTACAGACGCAAGCTTAATTCTGGTCGCCGTTATCTGGGCTCTGAATTTCAGCATAGTTAAAATTACCCTACAGGAAATTGATCCCTACAGCTTCAATGCGCTCCGGTATATTCTTGCATCTGCTTTATTAGTAGTCGCTGCAAAGCGGAAAGGGTTCAGTTTAAAAGTAAAAAAAGAGCATTTCTGGAAACTGGTTGGGATAGGAATTATCGGTAATCTGGTTTATCAGTTACTTTTTATCATCGGATTGAATCTCACAAACTCTGCAAATGCCGCTGTAATGTTGGGAAGTATTCCGATTTGGGTGGCTTTACTATCTCAGCTTTTTACGGAAGAGAAACTGACCTTTTCAAAATCCATTGGGATATTCCTTGCCTTTATTGGTGTAAGCCTGATTATTACCGGAGGAAAAGGGGAGCTTAGTTTTGCATCTGATACTTTTAAGGGAGATATCATCACATTGCTTGCTGCCATTGCATGGGGAGTTTACACCATTCTCTCTAAGAAGTATCTGAAGTTTTACAGTTCAACCCAATACTCAGCTTTCATGTCGATAGTTGGTGTGATTGCTCTTTTTCTTGTTGGTTTTCCCTTTTTAATCAAAGCTGACTTATCCTCTATTAGTGCCGCAGGCTACGGTGGAATTATATACAGCGGATTACTTTCAGTTGGAATCGCATACCTGATCTGGAATAACGGAATTAATAAGATCGGTGCCGTCCGCACTGCCGCCTATCAAAACCTAGTCCCGGTTTTAGGCTTGGTATTCGGCGTGATAATTTTAGATGAAGCATTAACATTATTGCAGTATATTGGCTCCATATTTGTTATCATTGGCATCATTCAGACACGAAAATAACTTTTCTATACGCTTAAACGCTACTGTTACAATTTCTCAATAAGTTCACGTCTAAAGATTTATGACTTTAAATCGTATAAGTTTAACCGTATTCTGTATGTTGGTTTTTGTCGCTTCCGCGATGAATTCCTATGCTCAGAATAATCCTTCAAACTCTTCTACCTCTCAAGGCTCTTTACTTTCTCCTTATTTTGTTGATGAAGCAGGTCTTCAAATTGCCTTAGGTACTACGCCAATGGATGATTTCATTGATCCTGAAAGTTATCTTTTGGGGCCATTCGATATCATCACCATTTATGGAAGTGGAAACACAGAATTTACTTACCGGGCTTTGACAATCAATGCAACGGGAGATATAGTTGTACCTGTAGTTGGTAAGATATCTCTACGTGGATTAACACTCGCCGAAGCAAAAAAAACTTTACAAGGCACCTTCAATGAAAGTTTTAGAAATGTTCAGTTAGAAGTAACCCTGGATCGTCTTCGGCCTGTAAATGTATATATTGGGGGAAATATCCCCAATCCCGGTCATTATGTGGTTCCTGCCGGAACACGCTTTGATGCTTTAGTTACAGGCTTTCCTATCAATGAAGAACTTGTTCTTCCTCTCTATGATACCGAGTTACAGGAAGCAGTAAAAGCTTCTGCCGCACGGCCCTCTTTTAGTGGTTTAAATTTTGACCGTATTTCTGCTGAAACAAATATAAACGCGGAAAAAGCGAATTCAATTTACAACCGGTTAAGTGAAACGTATGATTTCCGCCTTCTTAAAGTAACCTCTAAAGATGGTATTGAAAAATTTGTAGATCTCAGCGGATATTTTAATAGTGGTAATAAGAATTTTGCGCCATACATCTCAGATGGAGACAGAGTTACTTTAATTGAGCATTCACAAAACAGGCAAAAGGTAGGTATCTCTGGAGCAGTAAACAGCCCTTTTTCAGGATCATACCGAATGGATGATACTGTGCCCACCCTGCTTGAAGCTGCCGGAGGCTTTTCACCAGAAGCAGATTCCAGCTCCATACGAGTTTTACGCTCTTTAAATGGTAGTTCGGAAAAACAAATCTTATCGATGGAAGAAGCTGTATCTTTTAAAGTATTACCGGGTGATCAGTTTATTGTAAGTTATACCGAAGCAGAACAAAATTTCGGTACTGTTTCTATTGAAGGAGAAGTTAACCTTCCCGGAATTTTCTCCATTACTCCGGGTGCAACTACGCTGGAAACCCTTATTCAACAAGCTGAAGGATTTACAAAAAACGCACTTCCTAATGCTGCCTATTTGATACGCAGAAGTTTAGACAACCGAGGAGTAGCCTCGGTTTCATCCATAAGCATGAACTCCTTAACACGTGGCTCCGACCAGTTTCTGGAGGGGTTTGACTACATGCAATTAGAACAAGCCCTGGATCCTAACAAAATGAATCTGGATATGTCTAGGTCTAGTGTTATCGAAAGAACCGTTCTTATGAATGGTGATCGCATCTTCATTCCCAAAGATGAAAACATGATCTCACTATTAGGACAGGTTAATGAACCTGGGTTTTACACCTTTAACACTTCCCTTTCAGCTTCAGATTATATTTCTCTTGCAAGTGGAACTACCATCGCAGCGGATGAGGATCGTATTTTTGTAATAAAAGCAGGGAGTAAAGCCTGGTACAAACCCGATGAAACGACAGTCCAATCCGGGGATATTATTTTTGTAGATCGTGATCCTTTTGAGGATGTGAGTACGGGTAGAAATTACGAAGTACAAATTCAGCAGCTAAGGAATACAAGAACTCAGTTAATTATAACCGGGATTGGTACTATTTCGAGTTTAGTTACAGCTTATGTCGCTATTAGGAGGTTGAATTAATGAATTCCAAGATGAATAACAGCTTTTCATTGCTTGATATAATCTCTGTTCTTCTTAAATGGAAAGCATTTCTAATTACTCAGATTATACTACTTTGTGTCTTTTCTGTGTTACTGGCTTTATCATTACCTAAGACTTATACTTCATCTGCCACAATATTACCTCCTGGACAAAGTAATTTATTGAATTCTATTCTACCTCAATCACTAACCAGAGGATTGGCAGGAGCTCTTGGAGGAGGAGCCTTTGATCAGGATGGGGAGACAACGAAAGTATTAGCTGTACTAAATAGCCGTACATTTCGGGAAAAGATTCTCTCTGAGTTTGACTTAATCGAAAGATTTGAATCACCTACAATTGAAGACGCATTAGAATCATTATCAAAAGTAGTTTCTACTTCATCAGATGATAATGGGATAATTAATATATCAGTAAGCTTAAAAACAGATTTCTTTCATCCAGATGAAAATGAAATAGAAATTCGACAACTGGTCAAAAATATTGCCGAATTCTTAGTTAAAGAATTGGATACTTCGTACACGAGATTAGGAACTCAAAAAGCGAGATATGAACTTCAGGAAATAGAAAAAAGATATAATCAAAATATTGAGGATATAAAAAAGATAGAAAACGAAATTCGTTCATTTAGTGAAGAAACAGGGATTCTTTCATTACCAGATCAAGTTGAAGCCCTTATTAAGGTGACTTCTGAACTTGAAAGCCAAATAATCATTGAAGAGCTGAAATTGAATTTATTAGAGTTTGGCACAAGTGAGAGTAACTCTCAAGTTGTTCAGCAAAGGAAATACATTAGAGGGTTAAAAGACGAACTAGAAAATCTTAGAATTAATAATTCCGAAAGTAAAAGTGTTCTTCCTGCGTTAAATAAAACTCCTGAATACTCTTTAACATATTTCCGATTAAAAAGAGAATTTGAAGTTCAAAATTATATTTATGAGTTCCTTACCCAACAATATGAACAACTCAAATTAAAAGAGGCTAAGGATTCCCCAAGTCTTCAATTTATTGATCTACCTCAAATACCCACGAAAAGAAGTGCCCCTACAAGAAGTATTATTGTTGTACTTATTATTGGCTCCGGTACATTTATTACGATTTTGAGCGTGTTGATTATTAGCTTGTACAGAGAGAAGATGAGCTACATCATAAAGCAACTTCGCAATAACACCAACTAAGTGGTCGATAGCAAATTAAAATCATTCCGTTTTTTAAAGACATTTAGTTTTTCTGTCTTTCTTCTTTTTTTGGTTTCCGTTGCTTTTATCATTGATGAACATATAGTTTTATTATTGATTCTCGCTGCTTTTTTTACGCTTTATTATTTAATCGTAAACAATTTCGCTTTGAATCACTTTCACTTAGTAATACTTCTTCTAATTGTTTCTTTATTAGCCCCTCCAATTGAAATTTCTACTAGCTTTCCAAAAATTAGACCGGAAGAATTTTTCTTTTATTTACTTTTTCCTATTCTATTGATAACTCAGTTGAAGCATATGAAATTCAATACTTCTAGCCTGAACTTCATATGGATTTTCTTTTTTTTTCTTTTTACCACATTACTTTCGACCACATACGGTAAGTTTTTTTTAAACGTGCCTGTAGGAATGAGAGATTTTTTTGAACTAATAACTTTATCTAAATACCTATTAGTTTATATAGTTGTTTCAAACTTCACTTTAACAAAGAAAGAACTAGGTAATGTTTTCTGGATTATCTTAATACTTATAGCCTTCTCTGGCCTTTTTGGATTAGTACAATATTTTGGAATTTTAAGTATAGACGAATTTACTGCCCCAATTTATCTATCTGAAAGAGCTTATATAGTAAATGACCGATTAACTGGTACATTTAAGAATCCGAACTCATATTCCGTTGTTCTCGTCCTTGGACATGTAATAGCTTCCGTACTTTTAATGTTCGAAAAAAATAGATCAAAAAAAGTATTCCTCATTTTTTTTATAGTTTTTTTCTTGATCTGTCTCTTGTTTTCGAATTCCAGAACAATGATTGCTGCCTATCTATTTATAACATCACTTCTATTTTTGGCGGCAATTTACTTTAGGGGGGTTAAAGTTCGGTATTTACTTTTCATTTTTGGTATAATGATAATTATTACTCTTGGAGTAATCTCTACTTTATCAGATCAATTTATACTACGTTTAAAATCAGGTACAGACATTCTAGGAGACGAAAGCTTTGGGATGAGAGTTATTATTTGGTTTCTTAATCTGAAGCTTTTTTTGGAATCACCTTTTCTTGGTTGGGGACCAGCAAAAGATTTATACACTACCATCGTCGATAGTGAATATATATTAATACTTAGGCGTTATGGTATCTTAGGTTTCATATTCTATTTGATGCTTTTCTTATATCCCCTTTACGTTGCACTTAAATCTATGAAAAAAAGGATGTCCCCAGAATCTTTGATTATTTCTATAGCAATAATCACTTTTTTAATCACATGTTTAACAAACAGCATTCTTCATAATATTCAAACTATGGATTTTTGGATCGTTTTATTAGCTCTTTTCTTAGGAGAAATTGATGCAAAAGAATCAAATCATAAATCAAACTCACAGTTTTTTAAGCTCGCTTCTAACCCAGAATAATAAATATAAATTCATAAACACTCCTATCATACTGAAAAAGCTAAGTGCTAAGTATTCATTAAAATAGTAGGACCCGAAAAAAACAGCGCATGTTTTCAGAAACAAACCAATTAGTTCAAGCTTTAAAGTGAATTCATGGCGATTGATTTTTAAAGCCACAAATGTAAAAGGAGACACAATGAAGGATGTAAACAGATATGGTGAAAGTATTTGTGAAAATTGTCCTGCAACTAACCAATCCTTTCCGAAAACAAACTCAAAGATTATATCACCAAAAAAGAATAGAATTGTAAAAATGGGAAAGGATACAATTACTAATTTTTTTGCTGTAGAATAAAAATATGCAAGATAATCTCCTTGAACATCAATTTTTATCGAGATTTCTCTACTAAAAATTTGAAAAACTGCTTGGGATATCAACGTAACTGGTAAAAAGCATACACTGAAACTTAAGCCGTAATAACCAACTATCTCGGTATCAAAAAAGAAACCTAACATTAATGGAATAGAACTTATTGTGCTAACGGATATGAAAGAGTGAATTGAATTAATAGTTAAGTACTTTGAGTATTTTTTTGCAACGAATATGAAGTTCCTTGTTTTCAACTTTATTCCTTTAAACACTTCTTCGTGAACAATCTTTACAACTCCATAAAGAAATGCGCTCACCTCTCCTACTAACTTTCCATATACCAAGCCGTAATTTGGAATGTTTAAAATACCTAACCCAAGCTGGGTGGAACTACCGAAGCCCGACTTTATTATTTTTGCGACAGCTATTTTCTTATACAGTTTTTCTCTATTTAAACAATAGGTGGTTATTTGAATCAAAGAAATAGAAACGATTGAAACTGGAACCAGGTAAATCAGGTTGTTCAATTCCCCTATACCACCAAGTTCCGGGGAAAAAAAAGTCATGCTTTTTAGAAGAACAAATGAGATAGATGAAACAACGATGGAAATGAAACCTGCCAGGTAAGCAAGATGTTTAGCAATCAACTTGGAGGGAGATTCTAAAATCGCCAGATCATACCTACCAGTTGAAAAGGAACAAAAAATACCCACAATAGCTACGTAGGTAGTGTAGATTCCAAATTCCGATTCTGAATATATCCTGGTTAAAAATGGTGTAAGAAGTAATGGAAATAAGGCTCCAAAGCTGTTACCAAAAATAAGAGTACCAATATTTTTCGCTCCTTCAGGTAACCTTTCAGATAGGTTTTTCATACTTTCTACTTAATTTCGCATTGAATTATAATTGTTATATTTCCAATAATACATTTCAAAGCCCAGTTTGAGAATTGCAGTTGTTAGTCATTTATTTCCTACTAAACGTAATCCTTTCCAAGGTAAGTTTATTAAAGACCAATTGGAACTTTTAGCGAGTACTGAAGAAATTGAATCTGTAAAACTGTTTACCCCCACTCCGTTTTCAATACCTTTTACAAACCGCTTTAAAAACAATAGCAGTGATTTACTGGCAAAAAATTCAATCAAACAACGAATAAACTATATTTCTTTCCCTCAAAAAAGATTTCCATCTCTTATCCAAAAGTCGCTTTCAAAAAGACTCTTAACTGCTCTAAATTGTGATTTTGATTTGTTCCATTTCCATTTTGCATATCCAAGCGGATTAGCAATTCCCTCTTTCGCTAAGAAAGGATTTAAGACTGTTCTTACTATTCATGGAGGAGATTACTACAGAACAGTTCAGAATAAAAACTTAGTCCCCTATGTAAATGATATTATTTCCTCTGCTGATAGAATACTTTCTGTTGGCCCGGAACTTTTACATGATCTTCAGAAAAAATACCCTTCCGAAAATCATAAGATCTATGAAATAGGAAATCTTGTTGATGAAAATGCATATACATTACCATCAAAGAATCAAAAGGCAGAGGCAAGGAAAAAACTTGGGTGGGAAAAAGGTTTGATTCACTTTTTGTGTATTGGGAATAACCGCCCTGAAAAAGGAATAGATTTACTTTTTAAATCTTCAAAAAACTTATTGGGCTTAGCAGATAAAATTAAAATACATATTGTTGGAAACATTGAGGATGAGTTTTCAATAAAAGAGCTTGTTCCCAATGTGCTAGTAGATATTATTCCTCCACAAAAACCATCTGAACTTATTGATTATTACCACGCTGCTGATGTTTATATCATGCCAAGCCGGAAAGAGGGATTTGGACTTTCACTAATAGAAGCCGCCTGCACAGGCTTGCCTTCTATTGCAAGTGAAACAGGAATTGCACGGAATTTTGTCACAAAGGAAACCGGCTTTCTGATTCCTAATATAAACCCTGAGATTCTAGAGAAAAGTATTCGCAAGATGTCCCAGAATTGTCATAATTTTAACTCAGAAAGTATCCGGGAAACTGTAGTTAAAAGTTTTGGGATTGAAAGCTTTCAAAAAAACTTAATATGGAATTATAAAAATACTCTTGGCTGATCAACTAATTTCACTTACTTCTAAACAAATCCGGCAAATTGCAAAGCTGGAATATCTCAGAGAGACAGAATACTATAATCTGGATTTTGAAAAGACCCTACAGTATATCGTAAAAAGATATATAGAACCTATATCTGAATATCTTAATATTGAAGAGTCTACGCTGGTTGATTGTGGTGCAGGCTTTGGCTGGCTGGCTTTCGGCTACCTTCTTTCTGGTGGTAAATCAGCTACTCTTTGTGATATTGATGTACCAAGATTGAAGGCAGCAGAAGAAATTTCTGAGATATTGGGAATAAGGGATAAATGTAGTTTCATTGCAGGACCAATGGAAAACTTAACATTTCAAGAAAATGAATTTGATATATTTGCATCTGTTGAAACTCTGGAACATGTTGGAAAAAAAAATATTGATACATGTATCAACCTAATATCAAATACTGCAAAAAAAATGGTTGTATTAACTACCCCAAATAAATTATTTCCTCTAGTTTTGCACGATAACAAAGTGCCTTTCAGCCATTGGATTCCAAAGAAATACAGAAAGTTTTATACGGGCTTATTTGGTGTTAAGAATAAACCACTAAATGACTTTGTGAGTCCCTTCAGGTTGAATCCTATTAGGAAAAAATTTAAACCGGTCAGCAAAACATTAACCTTTAACTCCTATCCTAACTGGAAAAACTCTTATCCATTCTATAGTCCATACAACTACTCGAATCGTTGGAAAGAATCTCCTCCAATTCTTCTTTCTATTCTCTATTATGTACTTTCAAAGCTTTTTAGAACTAAGTCTTACTATTTATTTCCAAACTTATGCCGGATTTGGCTCAGGAAGTAACTAACTCTTCATACAGTTTAAGTAACTTTTTTTCTTCTGTACCCCAGTTATATTTTTCCAGTACGGCTTTTTGACCTCTTAAACCCATTTTTTTTGCTTCTTCTTTGTGCTCTTCTAGCCAAGAAATAGCATCTGCAATTTCTTTTGGGTTGTTTGAATTCACCAAAATACCACATTTCTCTCCCTCAATTATGTTTTTCCACAACGCGAAATTGGAAGCTATAACAGGAACGCCTGCGGTCATGTATTCAAACATTTTTACCGGTAAGCTATCACTGTGTCCTGGCACATCATCACTTACTATTAAACCCGCTACAGAAGAACTCATAATCTCATAGACTTGTTCTCTATTCACCCATCCTAAAAATCTTGTTCTTTCCCATCCATCAAATTTTTTTAAACTTTCTTCAAGCCCTGGCTCTGAAAAACGGCCTCCTAGATATAGTTTAGTGTTACCTTTAACGTATCCCATTGCTTCTACTAAAGTCGGTATCCCCCTTCTTGATGTGAAGTCACCTATATATATGACATATGAGTCATCATTATCTGATGTATCCACCCTTTTGATATTCAAATCTTCCAAAACGGGATAATTTCGTATTTCGACTACAGAAGATCTTTTAAAGCGAGCCGTTAAGGTTGGAACTACAGTTATTATGGAGTCAAGTACAATCGATGATAACTGTTCCGATTTATCTATTAGCACTGACAAACCCTTTCTAAAAAATGTAGGTATCCATTTTTTTGTTAATATATCCTTTGGCATATCCTCATGAACATCATAAATAACTCTATATCCAAATAGTTTAAGAAATAAACCAAAAGGGATTAGCTCCGGGTCATGAAAATGAATAATGGTTCCTCTTGGGTACTTTAGGCATTTAATTATCAATTTCGGGATGATTTTTAAAGGACGGTCGATCTTACTATTTGCAATCGGTAGAGCATAAATCTGAACACCCTCTTTAATTTCATTTTTCTCATGTTGAATAATTAAATCAACACTAAAGCCATTACCAACAAGAGACTTACAAATTTTGTAGAAAATTCTTGTGTCATTTGAAGGGTGAACGGAAGAAATCTGAACAATTTTTATTTTTTTTTTATTCAAAAAAACATTCCCTTATGAAATCAAAGTTTTTTTCTCTCTGAGTTTATCCGCTAAAACCTCAATATATAGGTCAGATATTTTTCCGTTACTCATAGTCCAAGAATGATATTTTTGAACATATTTTCTAGAATTAATGGCAATAGTATCACTAAGCTTTTGATCGCTAAGCAGATCAATTACAGCTTGTGCATACGTATTAGGAGTATCAGCAACAAGTATTTCTTCGTCTGGTATTGCAAATAAACCTTCCAAACCATTATGAGTTGTAACTACCGGCACCTCACAGGACATGGCCTCTATAATTTTGTTTTGCATTCCTGACCCGGAACGCATAGGAGCTACCGCAATTTGTGCTTTATTTAGCTCATCAACCATTGAGTCAACGAATCCAGTAACAAATATAGAATGACCATCATCCATACTTTTAACATAGGATGTAGGGTTTGCCCCAACAATATGAAATGTTGCATGCGGAATCGCTTGTTTAACTATTGGAAAACACTTTTTTGCAAACCATTTTACCGCATGAACATTTGGTAAATAGCCCATGTTGCCGGTAAAAATTATTTCCCCATTTTTATACATCCCTTTTTTTGAAAACTTTTCTGTATCAACCCCATTCGGGATTACATGAATATGAGGTTCATTAATCCTTTGTTTGTCTTTCTCAGAAACAACACATAGATACTTTTGATCTCTACATAATTCCTTTTCGTATTTATTAATTCGCTTTTGCTCTTTCTTATAGATCCATTTTTTAAAAAACTTTTCCTCCCTGACCATGTTCTCCACATTTAATTGCATTGAGTCTATCAACTCATATACTACAGGGATTCTCAACGGCTTTGTAAACTCTGCCAACCTGAGAGTAAAAACATGAACCAAGTCAAACTTTTTTTTGAGAATCAGTTTTTGAAGCTCGTTTTCGAAAGCCCTTGATGAGTAATAATTTACTTGAAATGGAAGTTCATTTGAAAAAAAAGCCTTGGCAACATTTATCCAGGATTGTAGCTTCGTAAGTTTGACTGGAATAATTTCTTCACATAAAGAGTGCAAGTCGTCAATTTGCTTCAGGTCTTTATCATTTTCGTAGAAAAGTAAAAGAGTAATTTTGAAGTTCGCACCTAGTCCCTTTAATCTGTTATATACGATTAGCTGGTCACCCTTTAATGGAGGATTTGGAAATCGAGGTATAACAAATAAAATATTCATTGACTAAAACACATTAAACCCTATTCCCACCACTTAATAAGTACAGCACAGCCATTCTAACGGCCACCCCGTTCGTTACCTGGTCAAGAATTACAGCCCGATCATTATCTGCGACTTCGCTTTCCATTTCTACCCCCCTGTTTATTGGTCCTGGGTGCATGATTTTAAAATCAGGGTATTTTTCGAGATGTTCCAGTTTAATTCCAAATTTTTCGTGGTATTCTCTTAGAGAAGGAAAGAGTTCCGTTCCCTCATCCTGCCTTTCCAGCTGTATTCTCAACGCCATAGCTATATCGCACCAGCCAAGGGTTTCATCCAGATTATAGGAGACGTCAACTCCCAGGTCTTTTACAAAAACAGGCATAAATGTTTTGGGACCGCATAGCACAACTTCTGCACCCAACTTTACCAGCCCGATAATATTTGAGCGGACTACCCTGCTGTGAGATATGTCGCCTATAATAGCAACTTTCTTTCCCCTCAAATCAGGATAAAGCTGCTGCATAGTGAACATATCCAGCAAGGCTTGAGTAGGATGCTCGTGTGCTCCATCTCCAGCGTTAAGAATTGCCGCATCCACACATTGAGTAAGGAAATGAGGCACACCCGGACTTTTATGCCTTACTACCACCATATCAATCTTCATGGAGCTAATATTCTGAATAGTATCTTTAAGAGATTCCCCTTTCTTTGTACTGGAAGTACTTGCAGAAAAGTTAACCACATCCGCACCCATCCTTTTCTGTGCCAACTCAAAAGAGAGTCTAGTTCGGGTGCTGTTTTCATAAAACAGATTTACTATCGTTTTATCCCGCAGGGTAGGTACTTTGGGAACCGGTCGTTCCAAAATTTCCCGGAATGATTTGGCCTGCTCCAGCACATACATTATATCTTCAGCAGAATAATCAGCCAATCCAAGCAGGTGTTTTTGTTTAAATTCATAATTTTCGGAAAGCTTACTCATCCTCTTCCTCGCCATTTACCAAATAAACCGCATCCTCTCCATCCAGTTCTTTTACTTTTACCCGGACTTCCTCTTTAGCATGAGTGGGTATATAGATTCCTGTAAAATCCGGAGCTATAGGTAGCTCTCTGTGGCCACGGTCAACCATACAACAGAATTGGATTTTTCTTGGCCTGCCATAGCTCATGAGAGCATCCATAGCAGAACGTACCGTTCTCCCCGTATAAAGCACATCATCTACTAGCACAACATCCCGGTCGTATAGGTCGAACGGAATTTCTGTGACCTTTACATCCGGCATTTTTAATTTAGAACGAAAGTCATCCCGGTAAAAAGTAACATCCAGAATTCCGAAATCCACCGGCGTGCTAAACTCTTTTTCAATGCTTTCCAAAATCCGCTTACCCATATAAACTCCCCGGGTTTGCATACCGATAATTGCAAGTCGGGATGGATCATCATAAGATTCAAGGAATTGATGAGCAAATCGCAGGTAGGTGCGATTTAGATCCTCTTCTGTCATGATTTTAGCTTTATTCAAGCGAGGCATTCCTTTTCTTTGAAATCAGTCGGTAAATATAAAACCTTTTGATCAAAAAACGTTATTGGATTGATTAATCTGACAGCCTTTTTGAAAATCAACAATCTTTATTGCTGACTTTCCATCTCCATAAAGATTTGAAACTGAAGCCAGTGATGTATATCGGTTTCTATCATCAATTAAAGAAAGGCATTCCTTCACGATTTTTTCCTTATCTGATCCAACCAGAATCACTCCTGCCTCTAACGCCTCGGGACGCTCTGAAACCTCCCTCATCAATAAAACCGGCTTTCCTAATGAAGGAGCTTCTTCCTGAATACCGCCGCTATCGGTAATAATCAGATAGCTTTGATTCATCAGCCAAACAAACGTTTCATAAGACAGTGGCTCAACTAATCGAATATTTTCCACTTGTCCTAAAATATCAAATACTGGTTTTCGCACATTTGGATTGAGATGGACTGGGTAGATGATTTGTACTTCCTCATGTACAGCTATTTCTTCCAGAGCTTTACATATCTGGACAAATCCATCTCCAAAATTTTCGCGCCTGTGTCCGGTAACCAAAATAAGTTTCTTTCCTGGATTGATCAGCTTTTTTACTGAATCTAATTCTTCCGATGAATATGATTTCAACTTTTCTAAACAAAGATGCAAGGCGTCAATTACGGTATTTCCTGTTACAACAATCTGGCTTTCATCAACATTTTCTTTGAGAAGATTCTCTTTGGCTTGTTGAGTTGGAGCAAAATGAATGTCCGTAAGCCTGCTTGTAAGCTGCCTGTTTATCTCTTCAGGGTAAGGAGCTCTTTTGTTGTTTGTTCTAAGACCTGCCTCTACATGACAAACTTTCGCTCCAGAGTAAAATGCACAAAGTGAGGCTGCAAACGAAGTTGTAGTGTCTCCATGAACATATACAAAATCCGGTTTGTACTCTTCGACTACTTTTCCAAAAGACTCAATGATAGCGGACGTAAGACCGTACAGATTCTGATTTGGCTTCATCAAATCCAGATCAAAATCAGGTTCGATTTCAAAAAAAACCAATACCTGATCCAGCATCCCACGGTGTTGAGCAGTTACACACACTCTGGTCTCAAATTCCTCCGGGAACTTCTGGAACTCCTTCACAACCGGAGCCATTTTAATGGCTTCAGGGCGGGTTCCGAATACGATGAGGATTTTTGATTTTTTTGGATGCATAAGGGCTTCTGTAATCGTACAAGGTAAAATTTAATCGCTGTGATTAAAAGGCATTTGATGAATAACTTGGATAATTCCTTCCACTTCTTATCCTTTCTTTTAGTCGCTATTCTGGGTATTATTGCGTCCTAAAATTTTACCATCAGTTAAAGCACTTAAGAACCTTTTCTTATGAAAATCCACGAGTATCAAGCGAAAGAAATTTTAAAAAAATATGGCGTTCCTGTACCTGATGGAATTGCCGCTACAACGGTTGAAGGCGCAGTTGATGCTGCCAAAGAACTTGAAGCAAACGGGGCTACTCTCTTTGTTGTAAAAGCTCAGATTCATGCCGGTGGACGTGGAAAGGGTCGCACAAAAAAGAACAATGCCAAAGGTGTTATTCTTTGCAAATCGGTTGAAGAAGTAAAAGCCGCAGCAGAGTCACTGTTAGGTGATGTCTTGGTAACCATCCAGACCGGGGAAGAAGGCCAGCTGGTACAGCGCTTATACGTTACTGATGGGGTGGACATCGAGAAAGAATTTTACCTGGGAATCCTATTAGATCGAAGCATTTCAAAAAACGTGATTATGGTTTCTACCGAAGGCGGTGTTGAAATCGAAAAAGTAGCAGAAGAAACTCCTGAGAAAATCATTAAAGAATGGGTTGAGCCGGGTATGCCCCTCCAGGTAAATCAGGCACGACATCTAGCTTTTGCATTGGGACTTGAAGGCGAAGCGCTCAAGAAAGGAATCAAGTTCATCATGGCCATCTACAATGCTTATTTGGAAATTGATTCCGACATGTTTGAGATCAATCCTCTTATCCTAACTCCAGAAAATGATATTCTTGCTCTGGATGCAAAAGTAACTCTCGACGGGAATGCTTTATTCCGTCATAAAGATCTTGCCGAACTGAAAGACGAAGCGGAAGAAGACCCGTATGAACTGGAAGCCCAAAAGTACAACTTGAACTACATCAAACTCGATGGTAATGTAGGTTGCATGGTGAACGGAGCCGGACTTGCAATGGCAACCATGGATATTATTAAGCTTTCCGGTGGTGAGCCTGCTAACTTCCTGGATGTAGGCGGTGGAGCTAACGTTGAAACGGTAAAAAACGGATTCCGCATTATTCTTGATGACCCTAACGTAAAAGCCATCCTGATCAATATTTTTGGTGGAATTGTACGCTGCGACCGTGTTGCAAACGGAGTAATTGAAGCGGTTAAAGATCCGGAGATCGCTGAAAAAGTTCAGAATGTACCAATCATTGTAAGACTACAGGGAACCAACGCAGCCGAAGCTAAAGAAATCATCGACAACTCAGGGTTAAATGTGATTTCTGCGGTACTACTTAAAGAAGCCGCTCAGGAAGTTTCTAACGTACTGGCTTAAACCGATTAGATGCAATGTAGTCATGCTGAACTAGTTTCAGCATCTGTTTCAATATCAGATCCCGGATCAAGTCCGGGATGACAAACTAAGAGGTTTAATTAGTGAACCGGAAGTACTTGTTCACTCACCTCTTTGTAGAACGACTCATACATCTCAACCACTAAATCCTGGTTGAAGAGTTCGGCTCTTTTTCTGGCGTTTGCTGAAAGTTGGTCGTGTAAGTCCTGATTTGAAAGAATGTTTACCGCATGTTTTGCCATGCATTCCACATCGTCCAAATCGCACAAGTACCCGGTTTCTCCATCTATATTTACTTCCGGGAGTCCGCCTATATTGGAACTTATAACCGGAACAGAGCAACTCATTGCTTCCAGAGCAGCCAGACCAAACGTCTCAGAACCTGAAGGGATTAAAAACAGATCGGCAATAGAAAGCACGTCTTCCACTTCATCCAGCTTACCTAGAAAACGGGTGTGCTCACAAATTCCCAGGTCCCGACATTGTTGTTCAGCCTTTTGGCGATCCGGCCCATCTCCTACCAGCAAAAGTTTAGCACCGATTCCGTGTTCCAGTATTTTAGAAAATACCGTGATTACTTCCGGTACTCTCTTCACTTTCCTGAAATTTGAAACGTGAACGACAACCTTTTCGCCATCGGGACAAATGGCTTTCTTAAAATGACTTTTATTGGATTTCTGAAAGCGACCCAAATCGATGAAGTTTGGAATGACTTTAATATCCTGTTTGATATCAAAATTAAGATAGGTTTCCTCTTTCAGGTAATTCGAAACCGCGGTTACTCCGTCACTTTTATCTATCGAAAACTCCACCACGTGTTTATAACTCGGGTCTTTTCCTACCAGTGTAATATCCGTTCCGTGAAGTGTGGTAACAATGGGAACCGTTTTGCCCCGCTCAATCATAATTTGCTTTGCAAGATAGGCACTGGTTGCGTGTGGTAGCGCATAGTGCACATGCAATAAATCCAGGTTTTCATATTCTATGAGGTTCACCATTTGAGAGGCAAGCGCGAGTGCATAAGGGGGGTAGTCAAACAGTGGATATGAATTTATCGACACTTCGTGATAGCTAATATTAGTATCAAAGCTATCAAGCCGGGCGGGCCTTGAATAACTCAAAATGTGGATTTTGTGACCCTTTTTTGAAAGTACTTTAGCTAGTTCTGTTGCTACTACACCGCTTCCACCAAAGGTAGGGTAACAAACAATTCCAATATTCATCTACAAATGCTCCTGCTGTTTAATAATTTGTAAAGTAATCATTCGGCTGATGATTTTGAACGCCCTAAAACATCCTTTAACACCTTTCATACTACCTAAATATTTCGAACCGTTATTGTATTTGGTATATTTAGAGTCTTTATAGTACAGAAACTTAAATGATTCGCTTTCAGTTTCATTACTATTCAATCAAATTTAGATGTAAACATTCTGATTCTTTAAAACGCATAATGACGTTGAAGTTACTTACATATTGTCTGGCATTATTGCTTTTTGTAGCCTCAGGAAACGAAGAGGCTCGAAAAGGAAACGAAGCCTATGAAAAAGGTGAATATGCGGAGGCCGAAACTTTATACCGTGCATCTATCGAAGCCGACCCGGAAAATGCGGATGTCTATTTTAATCTAGCGAACGCCCTAGCTAAACAAGGTAAAACGGAAGAAGCCATTCAAACTTTTATGGAATACCGAGCTTTGACTGAATCTCCTGAAAAAAAAGCTCTTGCAGAATACAATATTGGTTCAGTTCTGGCTGAAGGCGAGCAATGGAAACCAGCTGCTCAGCATTTCAGAAATTCATTGAAGCTTAATCCAAATGATATGGAGACTAAGCATAATTATGAGCGGGCTATGGCAGAAGCTGATAAACAAGATGAGCAGCAACAACAAGAGGATCAACAGAATCAGGAGCAAGAGCCGCCCAGTGAATATGCTAAAGCAATGAAAAAACGTGCTGAACAACTTGTGAGCGAACGAAAGTACAAAGAGGCTTTTGATGTGATGCAGCAAGCACTGAAAGTTGACCAAACCGTTCAGAACTTTAATGACTTCATTCAAAGAATAGGAGATGTAGATGAAATCGATTCTTAAGCATGGTATCAGAAATATGCTTTTTCTGGCATTTTTACTGATGGGATCTGCCGCGATGGCACAATCTGCTAATGACTATTTCCATGGTGGAGCACAATCTTTTATTAATGCGGATTTACAGGGAGCAATTGCCCAGGTTCAGCAAGGGCTAGTGCGATATCCCAATGATCCAAAGCTGAATGCGCTGCTTCAAAAACTGGAAGAGGAGCAAGAGAAACAACAACAGCAACAACAGCAGGATCAGGAGCAACAGCAGGAACAAGAAGAGCAGCAGAATCAGGATCAGCAAAACCAGGAACAACAAGAACAAGATCAGGAACAGCAGGAGCAAGAGGAAGGAGAACAGAATCAGGAACAACAACCCCAGGAAGAGCAGGAAGGTGAGCCTCAGGAAGCTAAAGAGATAAGTAAAGAGGAAGCTGAAAAGATATTGAAGGCCTTAGCTCAAAAAGAAAAGGAACTCTTAAAAGAGTTTAAGAAGAAAAAAACACAGGGAAGTGCCACTCATGCTAAAGACTGGTAATAGTCTCCATATTTTTTTCATTCTTTTATTCTCCCTGTTTTACGTTCAGGGTGGTTTTGCTCAGGATATTACTGTTGACGCATCCCTCACCGAAACCAATATTTTTTCGGGAGAAGGTGTTCGGCTGGATGTAAAAGTGTCTGGACAATCCATTAACTCAATCGATCGACCGGAAATACCCAATGTTAACGGACTGCGCTGGCTGAGTGGAAGCACCAATACTTCTCAAAATTTCACCTATGTAAATGGGCGCCCTTCTGTTTCTTACACCTATGGATACCAGTTTATTGCACAGGCACCCGGCACTTATACCTTTCCTTCCCTTGAGGTAAAAGTAAACGGAGAAACTTACACTACCCCGGAACTTACATTTAAAGTACTCGATCCTAAAACTATTGATTCCGGTCAAGCCGAACGTTCTCCGGATATTTATGTACGGCTGGAGCCTACAAAAGAAAATCCGGTAGTTGGGGAGCAAGTGATCGCAGACATTGTTTTGTATTTCAAAAATTCGGTAGAAGTTTCCTCCTACCAGGCATCTCCCGGATGGAAAGCCGAAGGGTTTTGGAAAGAGGAACTGGAAAACAGACAGCAAGCCCGAACTACTTCCACTATAATCAATGGAGTAAGATATCAAAGAGCGGTACTTTTGCAATACGCATTATTTCCCACCAAATCCGGCGAACTTACTCTTAGTCCTTTTGAAGTAGTGGTTCAGATTCGTCAGCGCAATCAACGAAGAGATATCTTTAGTTTTGGATTAGGTCAGGAGCGCAAGGAGCTTTCCACTATTCCCGTTACCATTAATGTTTCACCATTACCTCAACTAAACAACGCAACGTTTTCCGGAGGGGTTGGGAGCTTCTCGATTACCCGCACTATCAATCCAACCAAAGCTTATGTTGGGGAAAGCGTGGAAGTGGTTACCACCATTACCGGCCAGGGAAACATTCCGCTGATTATTAAGCCTGAGTATGAATATCCTGAAACGCTGGAACTATATAATCCACAAGAAAACTCAACTATTACCCGAGCTAACCGACAAATTGGTGGAACTAAGATTTTTACGGATATCCTTATTGCCCGAAATGAAGGGCGTTTTGAAATACCGGAAGCAAGGCTGGCCTATTTCAGTCCTGCCCAAAACCGTTATAATACCATTGCACTACCTGCATTGATTTTAGAATCAGAACGTGACCCCCGGGCTACTTCGATTAGAGATAACGAATTACGTTTTAACGTAGAACCTATCACTGGATTGGCCAGTTGGGTATCTGCTGAACATGTTCCTCTGACTACTCAAACATGGGTTTGGATGCTGCTTGGACTGCCTCTTTTGATTTTAGGCGGTGCTTATGGTTTTAAACTTTATCATGACAAAATGAATGGTGATACCGCCTTTGCGAGATCGCAAAAAGCAAAGGAAAAAGCTTTTGAAGAACTAAAAAAAGCTGAGGGAACGTCTGATTTAAAGACCGGTTATAATCACATTCAAAAATCTCTCAACCAGTTTATTTCAGACAAATTGAATTTGCCGCTTGCGGGATTATCTATTCAGCAACTTTCTGATGCTTTAAAAGAAAAAGCTGGTTCAACGATTTCAGAAGAAGTGAAACGATTACTGGATAAGTGTGATACTATATCATACGCTCCGAATGCTACCATAGAAGGGTTGGAATCTGATATTGAGAAGGCCCGTGAACTCATTAAACAGATTAACAAAGTAGTATGAGGATTATTCTGAAGAGCTTACTACTCACTCTTTTACTTTTTTCAGGGATTCAGGCACAGGAAAGTGCTCAATTACTCTTCGACCAGGCAAACACTTTGTTAGAGGATAACGAATATTCCGAAGCAATGAAAATGTATCGTTCCATTGAACAAGCCGGTTCAGTTTCAGGAGCGCTGTTTTTGAACATGGGAATTACTGCCACTCAGCTTGATTCCATGGGCTTAGCCAAATACTATTTTTTGAAATCGGCAAAATTTGAACTCACTACTCAATCTGCAAATGAGGCTCTGGAGTATGTGGAATCACAGTTCAGTCGTCAATCTGCTACTTTACCAAAGCTTCCATGGGACAGGGCGGTGGATTGGTTGAAAGACGGTCCTGGAGCAGCTCTGGTTTTTATAATTGGTTTTTCATTTATCCTTATCGCTGTCACCCTTCTTCTTTTGAAGTGGGTAAATATTTTCGTCATTCCAAAATTCAATGCCACTCTTTCTACCTTTATAATATCGGGGGTTCTCATTGTTCTGCTTTCTTTTTATGTTGATTACATCGACCAACGATATTCTGAAGCAGTAATCATCACCTCAGAAGTTCAGGTACGGCAAGCTGCTGCAGAGTCTGCCGATCTTGTTAGCCTTGGGTACGAAGGATACGCCATTACAGTTGATCATCGTACCAGTAGCTCTTTTGACGGGTGGCTATACATCCGTTTGGGGAACGGGCAATTTGGATGGATTGAAAACCAGGGAATCAAAATTTTATAATTACGGAGTATATATGAGTTCACCGCAATCGTACATCGACCAAAATAAAGACAAATTTCTGAATGAGCTTTTTGAGCTGTTGCGGATTCCGAGCATAAGCACGGATTCCTCCAAAAAAGATGCGATAAAGCAAGCCGCAAACTTTCTGATTAGTCAGCTGAAATCTCTGAACTTTACCCGGGTTGAACTTTTTGAAACCCCGGGAAATCCGATTGTTTATGGTGAGCACTGTCCTTATGATGACCAACCAACAGTTCTGGTTTACGGCCATTATGATGTACAGCCTTCCGATCCTGACCACCTTTGGGACACTCCTCCTTTTGAGCCGACAGTAAAAAATGGAGACATTTATGCGCGAGGTGCCAGCGATGACAAAGGGCAATCTTTTACTCACGTAAAAGCTATTGAGTCCTTTGTTAAATCCGGAACTCCTATCCCTGTGAATGTGAAGTTCATTCTGGAAGGAGAAGAAGAAATCGGATCCCCAAATCTGGTTCCATTCCTGGAAAGTCACAAAGACTTGCTGGCCTGCGATATGGTGTTGATTTCTGATACCGCCATGTTTGGGAAAGACCAACCTTCCATCACCTATGGACTTCGTGGGCTGGCTTATATGGAAATGGAAGTGGTTGGCCCGAACCGTGATTTGCATTCCGGAGTTTATGGGGGCGCTGTTGAGAATCCACTGAATGTGCTGTGTGAACTCATTGCTAAAATGAAGAATGAAGACGGTGTAATTCAGGTGCCCGGATTCTATGATAAAGTAATTCCTCTTACTGAAGCAGATCGCGAAGCTTCAGCAACACTTCCATTTGATGAAGAAGCATACAAGAAATCACTGGATATTGATGCTGTTCATGGCGAAAAAGGATATACCACGCTAGAAAGAGCCACTGCCCGACCAACACTGGACGTAAATGGAATTTGGGGCGGTTATCAGGGAGAAGGAGCTAAAACGGTGCTTCCATCTAAAGCAGGAGCGAAAGTGAGTATGCGCTTGGTTCCTGATCAAC
The DNA here is from genome assembly GCA_048058975.1 of Balneola sp. GTDB lineage: Bacteria > Bacteroidota > Rhodothermia > Balneolales > Balneolaceae > RHLJ01. The sequence continues at coordinate 22,009 of JBLLNP010000001.1, read as the reverse complement.
ACCCTAAAGAAATAGCGAAGTTATTTCAAGACTATGTGGAATCCATAGCTCCCGATACGGTAAAAGTAACCGTTAATGAACATCACGGTGGCTTTGCCTCTATCACAGATTTGGATTTTTATGGATTGAAAGCCGGAGCTAAAGCATTTGAAGAAGTATATGGAAAAGAGGTTCTATTCTCCCGTGAAGGCGGCTCCATTCCAATTGTGGCAGACTTCAAACGAGTACTTGGCGTAGAGTCAATTTTAATGGGATTCGGCTTAACCAGCGACGCGATCCATTCTCCAAATGAAAAATTTTCCGTGGAAGATTTCCACCGTGGAATTAAAACCTCCGCCAAATTTTTTGAGTTGTTGCCGGGGTTTAGGGAGTAAACTAAAACTCTGTTGCATACAGAATCGGAATATCTTGCTCGAAATCGTAGAGGGTAAGACGGCGCAGGTTGTAATACCCGATCCAGTAACTTCTCAGGGATTGGATGTAACTTCGGCGGGAGCTGTCTTTTTGATTCTGAGCAATGAATAGATCGGTAACATCAATTCGCCCGATCAGGTAGCGATTTTTGGCAACATCGTAGCGCCTGGCTGCAATTTCATCAGAAACCTGTGCCAGTTCAACCTGACTTCTTAATTGCGGAAATTCCCTTACCGTACTTTTTACGCTCAATTCAAACTGGAGGCGCTGGTAGGCGATATTATTTGCTGTTGCCATTTGTTGGTTTCGGGCTGATCGGACTTCCGCCAGATTCTGTCCCCAGTTGAATAAGGGAATTTGAAAGCCTACCGTAAAGAACTGCTGATTTTGCTGATCTTTGTAAACGTCTTCGAAATTTTCTGAGGTCTGATTCAAGCCAAAGCTTGCCTGAACAGTAGCGGAAAATCCTGTACTCCGTTTAGCCTGTTCATAGGCCTGATCAGCCAATAGCTCATTCAATTCAAATTCCAGTGAAGTACTATTATTTTCTCTCGCAAGCTCAAGCGCTTTATCCACATCAACATTTACCTGGGGAGCAACTGAAGGCACATCAATTTCAATTTGCTGATTATCGTCTATGCCAAGTAATGCCTTAAAGCTTTCTTCGGCCCGTTGGTATTCCAGTATCGCAGTTGTTAGTGATGTGCGTGCATTCTGGTATTCCAACTCACTTTGTAATAATTCGTTTTCAGCAATATTTCCCACCTGAAAACGGCCTTGTGAAATGTTATAAATAGAATCGTTTACTGTAACATTAAACTCGGCCACTTCTATATTGATTTTGGCGAGCAGTAAGTCGAAGTAATTTTGCGTTACCGTAAACGCGATCTCCTCCATGTCCTCAACATACTGCGTTTTCGCGATTTCGTATCTAAGTGGTTCCGTACGATTTCTCCATTTCAAGCCATTGAATTGAAAAAGAGGCTGCCTTAGGCTTGCCACCAAAGGAGTACTTTGCCATCGGGTAATGTCTTCTCCATTAATTCCACTTTCAAAAAGAATGAGCCTGTTTAATCCGCTTGAAAGTGATAAAGAACCCCCGGTAGGAAGGATATTCTGATTTACAGATAGATTTACCGAGGACTGTGTTAAACTTTCTTCCTGGTAGGTTGTTGTACCATCATCAAGGCGATTAGCAGTAAAGGCACGGCTGTATCCCGGAGCATTTCCGTCGAGTTCAAGGCTTGGAAGTAAATCTGCTCGAAAGGATTTATATCTCCATTTTGCAGAGAGAATAGAAAATCTGGCTGCTCTGGAAAGCGGACTATTTTGTTTGGCATACTCAATACTTTGTTCGAGCGTAAATGTTTGAACCTGCGAGTTCACATCGGTACTAAAAAAAAGAAATGGTGTTAACAGTCCAAGTAACACAAATTGTAACTTGAAGTTTTGAACTTGAGCTTTGTAATTCCGGGATTGCTTCGTAGATATCATTTCTTTTCTCTTATTAATCTCTAAACTCCTCGCAAAGACGTTCATTATTCTATTTTGCAAACTTTTATTCATGTCGTAATGCGTGTACTGGGTCTTGTTGTGCGGCTCTTTTAGCGGGGAAGTATCCAAATACCACACCTATAATCAGAGCTACACCAAATGAAATAAAGATGGATGATGGAGTTACAATAGTGGCTATTTCAGCGGAAAGCTCAATGGCTACACTAAAGCCCATGCCAAGCAATATGCCGATTATGCCTCCGGTTATACTGATGGCTAAAGCTTCCGTTAAAAACTGTAGTTCGATGTCTTTCTTTTGAGCTCCAACCGCCATTCTCACCCCAATTTCGCGGTAGCGCTCAACTACGGATGCAAGCATGATATTCATAATTCCAATTCCTCCGACAATCAGAGAAATGGAAGCAATGGAGGAAAGTACGATGTTAAATATTCGTTTGGTTCGCTGTTCCTGCGCCAGGAGCTGTTCGGGCACGATGATCTCGAAATCGACCACATTGTTATGCCTACGTTTTAGCATTCGGGAAAGCACTTCAGCTATCGAAACGCTAAAGCGGGAATCAGTAACGCGCACAATCAACTTATCCAATTGATTATAATTCGTATTTACCTCTTCCTCTTCTTCTCCAGGACCTCCGAAAATAATCATCCTTCCGCCAAAACCTCCTGCACTTTGATCGATGTCGTCTTTTGTAACCAAAGCCCGATTTTTAAAACGAAGCAGTAAAGTTGTAGCCGGCATAAAAATATCGAGGTTGTAATTTCTTATCCCCAGGCTCTCAATATTCTCGGTAGAAAGTTCTTTCTTTTCCAGAACTCCGATTACAGTTAGCCAGAGATTCCCGACTTTAATTTTTTTACCGATTGGCTCTTCTCCCGGGAAAAACTTCGTTCGTACATCACTTCCAATTATGGCTACCGGTTCTGCATTTTCAATCTGTATACTCGTAAAATTATTCCCATCCTGGATATTAAAACTACTGATAAAAAAGTATTCGTCATTTACACCAACTACCTTGCCGCTTCTCATTCTGGCATTGCGTATAAAATTGGTTTCAAAAATGATTTCCGGGCTAATGAATTCAACTTCCGGAACAAATTTTTTGATGCTTTCCAAATCATGAAGAGTAAGTCCCGGTGAGTATTTCTGAGTTTCTCCCTGACCATTATCAGATTCGCTTACTGCTCCTTCGAACTGTTCAAATACAGGCTGGATAATTACATTATTAGTTCCCAGTAATTGCATTTGTGCAAGTACTTCCTGCTGGGCTCCGGTTCCGATCGCGAGCATCGCGATAACAGACGCCACGCCAAAAATGATCCCTAAAGAAGTGAGAAATGCGCGTAGTTTATTCCGCTGAATTGCTTCAACAGCAATATCAAAGTTATAGAGAAGCTTTTGAAGCACGACTTTAGTTTTGAGTGAGTTGTTCGCTCAACATAATTCGTTGGATACCAGTAGTATCGCTTGGAACTGTTAAGTATAGTTGATCTTCAATAGATACTCCCTGATGAATAATTACCGAGTTTTCATTAATCAGGCCAAGCTCAACCTGCTGCATCACTGGTGAAAGGCCATCTCTTTTGAATACAAAACTCAATGAATCCACCGCATGCACCGCCTCAAGCGGAACATGAAGAGCTTCATTGGTGCGACTGATTAGTATATTATTGCTAGTAGTCATAGCTGGTCTGAGGAGACTGTCGCTTTCGTTTATCTCGATAGTTACCTCAAAGACTTTGGAATCATAATTTTTACGTTGCTCTCCTATATTTGCCACAGCAGTAACTTTTCCAGTAAGTCGCTTATCTGGAACAGCGTCTAGGCCAATTTCCACAACTTGACCTACTTCCACTTTTTGAATATCAACCTCATTCACATAGGTTACAGATTCCATAATTGTGAAATCTGGAAGCTCTGCAACTACCGGACTCCAGGCACTTATCTGTTCCCCTTCGGTAATTTTTGATCCGTCCCAGTTTCTTCTGTAAATCAGCATCCCTTGATCGGGTGCATATACCGTAAATTGGGTCATTAAATCTCGAATTTTCTGGATTTCATTTTGAGATTTAATCAGTTCAGTTTCTACTTCACTCAGTTTAGCCTCTGCTTGTTTTACTTTAGTCTCGTAGTTTTTCAGCTCCTGTGCTAATTGACGCCTTGCTTTATCTAAATCGATTTCCGCCTGTCTTTGAACTGCTGGTGATTCATACTTTGACTGATCAACGGCAATCTGACGCTCTTCCAGTGCAAATTCTAAGTTGATGAGATTATCCCGGGCTTGAGAGAGCTCCAGGGTACTATCGAGTTGTGCTTGCGTTACCTGAGATTGTGCGGATTGAAGATCTAACTGAGCATCCTGAAGTTTCCCCATAATTTCTGAACGATCCAGTTCGGCTACGAAATCACCTTTCTTTACAATAGTTCCTTCAGGAATCAGCCTTTGAATTCGCATATTGTTAATACGAAAATCTCTAACCCCCTGCGGGCCTTTTATTTCCTGCGAATTTTTTGCTCTGAGTTCCCCTGTGGTAGTAACATCAACCACAAACTCGCCCACCGTTGGCTTAGTAAATAACTCTACAGTTTCAGAGGAGCCTCCCTTGGTTATAAACCAGGAAACTGTGATCAAAATTATTACGATGATGGGAATAACTATTTTCTTTTGCATACGATAAGTGTGTTAATAACAGTATAGAATATACTGTTTTGCAAGAAAGACGATTGCGAAAGGAAATAGTTTTACAAAAAAATTTGCTTTACGATTATTAACCTAATTTCTAATAATCAAGAAGACCTGTTTCCAGGTTGTATTTCGTAGCGGGTTGAGAATAATCCAGCACCTTTTTGGGATCATTATTTTCATCCACTATAACTACTCTTGGTTTATGCTCTTTCGCTTCTTCCGGTGTCATTTCCGCATAACTGATTACAATAATCCTGTCATCAATTTGTGTAAGTCTGGCTGCGGCTCCATTCAAACAACAAACGCGACTTCCTCTCTCGCCGGGAATGGTATATGTTTCAAGACGGCTTCCATTGGTAATATTTACAACTTGCACTTTCTCGTATGGAAGTAAATTGGCTGCATCCAGCAAATCCTGATCAATAGTTATGCTCCCTTCGTACATAAGGTTCGCTTCCGTAACCCGCATCTGGTGCAACTTAGATTTAAACATGGTTAGTTTCATCGCCTAACACTCAAAAATTATGTTGTCAATCAATCTTGTTTTGCCAAGATAAACAGCTCCCGCCAATAGGTAGGTCTCTCCTTTTTGCAATTGAGAGACAGGAGCCATTTTGTCCATGGAAAACACATTAAGATAATCATTTTTGAAGCCTTTTGCTTCAAGCTCTTGCTGCTGCTCTTCGAACAATAATTTTGGCACCAACAATCCACTTTGGATTTTGGTAACGGCTTCTTTCATTTTTTGATACATCAACGGAGCAAGCTGCCTTTCTTCATTGCTCAGATATGCGTTCCTGCTACTCAAAGCAAGCCCGTCTTCAGCTCGCTCAATTGGTGCCATTATCAACTTAAGATCGTGATTAAATTCCTTGACCATCTGATTGATGATTTGAAACTGTTGGTAATCTTTCTGTCCAAAAACAGCGGCATCGGGCTGTACAATGTTGAAGAGTTTATTAACCACTAAAGCAATCCCCTGAAAATATCCCGGGCGACTCCCACCGTCCAGAAAGGTATTCAGCTCTTCTATTCCGATGGATAGAAATTTCTTTCCTACGCCATACATTATCTCATCTGAAGGAGTAAAAACAATGGATATTCCTTCCTGTTTACAAAAAGCTAAATCACGCTCAAGTGTACGTGGGTAGCTCCCAAAGTCTTCGTTCGGGCCGAACTGTTCCGGGTTCACATAAATGGAAACCACTACTTCATCCGCATGCTTCTTAGCCAGCCGGAATAGCGATAAATGGCCATTGTGCAACGCACCCATCGTTGGTACAAACGCTACTGTTTTGCCTTCTTGTTGAAGTCCTTTTACAGCGTGCCTGATTTCTTGTATGGTTTCTACAACTATCATTACATAAAAAGAGACGCTAAATACTGCGTCTCAGTGTTTATTTTATTTGTTTGTCATTTCGAATCCTGATTTATCAGGTGAGAAATCTAGAATTAAACTTACAAGCAACTTTTTAGATTTCTCGCTCCGCTCGAAATGACAACCTGTTTAAACCACCCGGTTCATATCAAAATCTTCCAGGATTTCCTTAACCCGATTTACAAAAGCACCGCCGTGAGCTCCATCTATGATTCGGTGATCGTAACTCATAGAAAGGAACATCATCTGGCGAATACCAATCACATCTCCCTCAGGCTGTTCAATCACTACCGGGCGCTTAACTATTGCACCTGTACCAATAATTGCCACCTGTGGTTGATTTATAATAGGAGTCCCCATGAGGTTTCCAACACTTCCATAGTTGGTTAAGGTGATGGTTCCTCCTACTAAATCATCAGGGCTAAGTTTTTTACTTCTTGCTTTATCTGCTACTTCGTTTACTGATTCTGCAAGACCAACAAGATTTTTCTGCTGTGCTTTCTTCATCACTGGAACAATCAACCCGCCTTCTCCACCGGTACCAAGCGCAACAGCGATCCCGAAGTTGATGTCTTTCTTAATAAGAATATTATCTCCATCAACAGAACTGTTTAAGAGAGGGAATTCGAGCATCGCTTTTATGATTGCTTCAACAAAAAGAGGCGTAAATGTGAGCTTAATTCCTGTTTTATTCTGGAAAGCATTCTTATTCGCGTTTCTCCACTTCACCATATTGGTCACATCCACTTCAGCGAAGGTAGTTACATGCGCTGATGTCTGCTTCGAGCGAACCATGTGCTCAGCGATCATCTTACGCATACGATCCATTTTTACTACTTCCACATCTCCTTTAGGAGCCTGAACATCCAATTCTCCCGCATGAATAGATTCTTTGGATGAAGTACTTGATGCTTTTTCAGGAGCGGGTTTACTTTGTGTTGCGGGCGCTGCTTTCCCAGATTTACGATTTTCTACATAAGCAAGAATGTCATGCTTTGAAACACGTCCTCCCTGACCAGAACCTTCTATTGATTCCAGTTCCTGTACACTTATGCCTTCCTCTTTTGCAATAGATCGAACTAACGGAGAAAAGAATTTTCCATCACTGCTTTCCCGTGGAATACTTTCTCCATTCGAAGAAGAACTGGTTGCTTTGTTACCGTTTTGAGCCAGTTGCTCGGGAGTCATTCTTGCGACATCTTCTTTGGTCATTGTCGCTTTAGTTTCTTCTTTTGCAGGAGCTTTAATTTCCTTTTTTGGAGCTGAACCCGAAGCAGCTTTTCCGGTAGCTATAACAGCTATTACCTGGCCTACTTCAATCGTATCATCTGCTTCTGCTCTGATTTCAACCAGCGTACCTGAAGCAGGAGCAGGAACTTCGCTATCCACTTTATCGGTAGAAATTTCCAGCAATGTTTCATCTTCTTCTACCGAATCGCCTACGCTTTTACTCCATTCAATAATGGTAGCTTCCACCACCGATTCACCCATCTGTGGCATTACCACTTCAATACGTTCGCCTTCGTTCCCTGAACTTTCTACTTCGGCAGTTTCTTCAACTTCAACTTCTTCTTCCTCTGGTTCAGGCTCATCAACTTCTTCTACTTCCTCTGTTTCCCCGGCTTTAGTTTCTTCTTCTTTTGCAGGAGCTGCTTGAGCTGAATCTGCGTCTGTTTCAATAATGGCTATGGGTTTTCCAACCTCAATTGTATCTCCTTCCTCAACTAAAATTTCAACGAGTACTCCTGCTTCCGGTGATGGTACCTCGCTATCTACTTTATCGGTAGCAATTTCGAGAAGAGTTTCATCCACTTCAACAGTATCACCGATACTTTTGGACCATTCAATAACAGTACCTTCCATTACCGATTCGCCCATCTGGGGCATTACTACTTCAACCTTAGCCATAATTTATTTTTTTGTGCCTGAACGGCAGTTTTTTATCAGTTAAAACAGGAGAGTAAAGTTCAGGATAAATACAATTAGTTCAAAATCAAGAAAGTTCCCTGAGGCTTCAGAAAAGCGGTTTCAACACTTACTAATTAGTCAGTTCTGAGCTAAATACAAAGTAACTTACTATATAGTAAGTTATTCGCCTAGGGAAGATTTTAAGTCTTCAATTAAATCATCAATATGCTCTAAGCCCACGCTAAATCGAACCAGATTTTCAGGAGTGGGTGAGGGCTCTCCTTCGGTTGAGCGACGGTGCTCCCAAAGGCTTTCAATACCTCCCAGACTCGTAGCTCTTCGAATTATTTTTGATCGAGCAACTATTCTAAGTGTTTCCGCATAGTCCCCATCAACCAGAAAAGAGATCATTCCACCAAATCCTTTCATTTGAGAAGCAGCAATTTCATGCCCTTGATGATTTTTCAATCCGGGATAATTCACTTTCAATATTCTGGGATGATTTTCTAAATACTCAGCCACCTTTTGGGCGTTCTCATTATGCCCTCTCATACGGTAAGGAAAGCTTCGGATACTCCTGGTTAGCAACCAACAATCTCTTGGAGAAGGAACAGCCCCCTGACTTTTCTGAATGGTTTGAATTTTTTGAAAGAAAGGATCGTCTTTCGCAGAAATTATCGCACCGCCCAGAATATCCGAGTGTCCGCCCAAATATTTACTGGTAGAATGCATAACTAAGTCTGCACCAAATTCAACAGGATTGGTATTAAAAGGAGTAGCGAAGGTATTATCAACACATACAATAGCACCTTTTGAATGTGCTATTTGAATAGCTTTTCTTAAATCTGTAATCAAAAGTAGCGGGTTCGAGGGCGTTTCCAGTACAACCAGTTTGGTGTTGGATTGAAAAGCCGCTTCAAACTTCTCAAGGTTAGTGGTGTCAACTGACGAATAGTCTATATTCCTTCGGTCACTATAATTTTCAAGCAAAGCTCTTGAGCCGTGATATAAATCTTCAGGTATAAGAATGTGTGCACCTTTTTCCACGTTCATGAACACTGCGTTCATTGCGGCAATGCCCGAAGAAAAAGCCGCGCAGGCTTCACCTTTTTCAAGCTTCGTTAGCACATTCTCTAACTGATCCCGGTTTGGGTTGCTATCCCTTGTGTAAATATAATCTCCTTCCTGAAATCCTCTTTCGTCATGCTCAAAGTTGGTAGATACCTCCAATGGTGGACTTATTGAACGAGAGCCGGAGTTGTGTTCCATCCCCGAATGAATGGCAATGGTTTCAATATTTTGTTCAGTCTTTTTACTCATTGATTTCGCGGATCGCTTTTATTCGTTGTAACACCGGTGGATGCGAATAGTTGAGAAATACGTAGAAGGAATGGGGTGTAAGGTTCGAGAGATTGTCTTTCGATAACTTTTTTAATGTAGAAATCATGTCGCCCGGCTTGCCTGTGGTTTTCGCGGCAAATTCATCGGCTTCATATTCATGTTTTCTGGAAGACATCTGCATAAAAATGGAAAGTATCATTTCGATTGGTGAATACAACATTCCGAAGAAGATAAGCCCGGTATAGACCGACATCTGCTCCATATAAAAAGCATCATATAAACCTTCTTCTGATAAGAAAAAAGAAAGAAGAAAAAACAAGACACCGGTATGGAGAATGCTTATCACCATTCCTTTGATGATATGCTTCTTTTTATAATGCCCGATCTCGTGAGCAAGTACAGCCACTAATTCAGGGATGGTATGATTTTCAATCAACGTATCGTACAGAGCCACACGTTTGTTTTTTCCAAACCCGGTAAAGAACGCGTTCGATTTGCTCGACCTTTTAGAACCATCAATTACAAATAATCCCTGTAACGGAAAGCTCACCTTTTCAGTGTACTCTTCAATCGCCGTTCGTAATTCACCATCTTCAAGCGGAGTAAATTTATTAAAAAGGGGCATAATCCAGGTTGGGGCTACATACTGCATCACCAAAGTAAAAGCTGTTACAGCCAGCCAGGCATACAACCAGGCGAGCTCCCCGCTGTACATAAAGAAAGCCAGAATTCCAGCAAGTAAAGGGAGACCTATCAAAGCACCAAGCAAAAGACCTTTTAGTAAATCGAGCACAAAAGTTTTAGGAGTAGTTTTATTAAAACCGAATCGCTCTTCAATCACAAACGTTGAATAAACACTGAAAGGGAGTGAAATAACGGATTTCGCGATCATCAGAATTCCGATGAAGAATAATCCCGTTACCAACTCGCCAAAACCCCAGGAACGCACTATCTGATCCAGCCAATTGAAACCACCTGAAAACCAAAATCCTAATAAAAGTATCAAATCAAATATCCCCGTAAGAAAACCAAAACGGGTTCTTACTTTGGTATATTCTTGAGACTTTGCATAGGTTTGCTCGTCATATACTTCTTGAAATTCCTCCGGAAGCTTCTTTGAAAGGGATTTAATATTGAGCCAGTTTGAGCTTACATCAAGTATAAAATCGACAGCGATGGCTGTTAAAATAATAATCAGGTATATATTCATTAGTACTAATGTTTGCTGATGAAAATACCTTTCCCGTCTGTTAATTACCTAATCTTTTCAATATTGATCGGTCTGTTGCAAATTGAATGCTTCTCTGTAGAATTTTTTAAAACTTGAATAGAACCCCTTCTTATCCTCAGAACGTACTTCTTCGGTTTTCAACTCCAACTTTCGGCGATAATGTTTGTAGCAAGTAATACATAATTCGAGCTGTTCACCCATAAACTCAAAACTATGAAGTTCTACGATATAACTTCCTATCGGCCTTTTATGTCCTTCCGTAACCATACAATGGCTACATTTTTTTTCTGCCATTTCTGTCCCCTTTATTCTATTAACTTCTTTGAAAGCGCTTTCTAATTAAACAAAAAAATCTGACTTATGCTTCAGCAACCGTTAAATAAGTTCTTTTTAATATTGATTTATTACCGAGTATAACATTCGGTCTAGATTATTGATGCTTTTACCACAAATAGTCTAAAGCAATACAGCCGATAGAGAACTTAAAATAGTTTAATGTTAAACTATTTTTTACCTTGGTTCAGCTTTTAAAAAAGGAGTAATTATGAAACACCAAAAAGGATTACATCACATTACCGTATTAGCTGGTGACCCAGTACAGAACGCTGATTTTTACATTAACAAACTAGGTATGAGGATGGTTAAGAAATCGGTTAATCAGGATGATCCAGGTACTTACCATTTGTTTTACGGAAACGAGGCTGCCACACCTGGGTCAAGTCTTACCTTTTTTCCATGGCCAAGAGCTCATAAAGGCACCAAAGGTTCAGGAGAGGCAGTAAATGTTGCTTTTAAAGTACCGGAAGGATCGCAGGATTTCTGGATTGAGCAGCTCAATTTTGCTGATATCAAACATTCGGATTTTTTGGATGTGTTCGGTAAACAAGTGCTTCGTTTTCAGGACCCGGATGGATTGGAACTGGATTTAGTATTTGATGGAAGTGCGAAAGAAAAGAAAAGCACTTACGAAAGTTCTGTGCCCCATGAATATTCGATTCAGGGCTTTGAATCTACCCGATTAAAAGTACATCGTGCAGACAGCACTGTTGGTATTCTTGAGGATGTGTTTGAATTTCAGGAGAAGGATTCGAGCGCAAATCATACGCTGTATCAAACAGATGTGAATATTGGCAGCTCAGTGATTATTGAATCTTCTGATGAAGATTCTGGTCGTGGTGGAAGAGGTATTGTACACCATGTTGCTTTCCGTGCAGAAAACCTGGAGGACTTAAAAAACCTACGTGAAAAAGTGTTGGAAAAAGGACTCCATCCAACCGAAGTCATCGACCGACATTGGTTTAAATCGGTGTATTTCAGAGAGCCAAGTGGTGTACTTTTTGAGATTGCAACCGATGACCCCGGTTATGCAGTTGATGAAGATTTCGAACATCTGGGCGAAAAGCTGATTCTCACCCCCTGGCTGGAGCCTAGACGAGAATATATCGAAAGCATTCTCCCAAAAATTGAGGTGTAAAAATGAACAATCCACATCAAAACCAACCGGTAGCAGTTACCGGAGCTGATATCGATAAAGCATCGAAGGCTATGATTATGATTCATGGCCGGGGTGCTTCAGCTCAAAGTATTTTAGCTCTTTCGAAAGAATTTAAGAATACCGATGACTTTGTATTTCTTGTCCCACAGGCAAATGGGTACACCTGGTACCCGTATTCCTTTCTTGCCCCAACAGAAAATAATCAACCGGGAATAAACTCCGGCCTTCAGGCTATTTCTGATATCATTACTAAGTTGAATGAACAAGGAATATCTGATGAGCATATTTTCCTGCTTGGGTTCTCACAGGGAGCTTGCCTTGCTTCAGAATTTGTTGCGAGAAATCCATCGAAATACGCTGGGTTAATTGCTTTAAGCGGCGGCTTAATCGGCGAGTCTATCGATTTCAATTCTTATTCCGGGGATCTTGGAAAGACTCCGATCTTTATGGGCTGCAGCGATATTGACGCACACATTCCTGAGGAAAGAGTACATGAATCAGCCAAGGTTTTCGAAAAGCTGAATGCTCAGGTCACAAAGAAGCTATATCCGGGCATGGGGCACCTTGTCAACGATGATGAGATTCAGCATATCAATGATCTCATAAAAGAGAGTCTGGGCTAATTGCGCATCAAGTGAGAGATTACTGAGTGGGAAAGAAATCGCTCAACCGTAGCGGTTCACGCGTTACAACAAAGTTTCTTCTTCTCCCTTATTCTTTTTGTTACGCAACTTTTTCAGGGCGTACGCTCCTCCGGCAGCTGCCAGCAAACCAAGTCCACCATCAATTGGGGCTTGTGAAGGCGCTGAAGGAAGTCCGGGCTGGGCAAGAAGAAGGCTTGTTGTTATGAGAAGAATTGAGATCGTGAGGAGAATGAGATACGTTGGTTTCATTTGCTTGAATTAGGAATTAAGAATAAGAGAATTACGAATAAGGATATTTCTAATTCGTAATTCTCATATTCGATTATTTAATGAGAGTCATTTTCTTGGTTAGTACAGAGTTGCCCACCTGTAACCGATATACATACATGCCCGAAGCCAGATTTCCGGCATGAAACTGTATGTTGTAACGACCGGCCTGAGTTACTTCATCATTAAGCAGAGTGGCTACTTTACGTCCCAGTATATCGAAGACTTCCAGGCGTACTTTGCTTAGTTCTGGCACTCCAAACTGAATGACCGAACTTGGGTTAAACGGGTTTGGGTAGTTCTGTTCCAGTTCAACGGTTTGGGGAAGATCAGAAAAAGGTTCCCCATTCACAGTGGTTGCCGGAGTAATTGACAGAGTAAAGCGGGCTCCGACCTGTTTCTGTTTCGCGGGTTTGACAATGGACTCCAGACTTGGTGGAGATGTAAGGGGCTGTGTCTGTGCAATCTTGGACTTTGATGCCTCCATGGTAAACGTATAAGCTTCGCTGAGGTTGGTAGTCACATCCAACTCGGAATCGTGCAGGCTTATTTCCCATCCTTCGGGCAGATTAAAATCCGTTTTAGAAATGCGATGTGCTCCTCCAGTTTCAGTAGTTTGCAAGGCAAGCTTCACCTCGTAGGCTTCACTTATCACCGGAAGGCTGTTGATATCCAGATGAATAGAATCGTTGAGAGCCGATGCTATTGTAACGTACTTACTGGAAAGTGGATTGAGTTGGTAGGCATCAGAGGCATCGATACCGAACTCACCTTCTTCTGAGAACTGAAACCAAGCTTTGTTGGTGAAGCCAGAGTCACTTTTTAGTTCAAGAGAGAAATAGTGAGGGTTGGCTTTGGCAACCTGTTTTCCCAAGAATTTATTGGCGGAATCTGATTTCGCGCTGGTCGGGATTTCTAGGGTTGGGTTTTCTAATAACGTTTGAACAAAAAAGCCATTGAACGAGCCAATTCCCCCTTCACTTAAACTACCCAATGTTCCATTCCAGCTTTTCCAGCCCGAAGCGTTATGATCGTACACATATACCGAATTGGAAAGACCTGACTTGGTGAACCCATCCCAGTCAATATCGTTTCGGAAGGGATTGCCTACCATCGCCCAGCCATTTACATTCGGGTTTAGCCTTGCCGTTAAGCTTTGAGCGCCCTGCGGCTCTCTGCCTTCTAAAGCGAACGTTTTTGGGAAACCCGCATCTCCGGCTACACCAGGACCATTGTCGTCGCTGAACACGTACACGAGCACGCCTTGACCGGGGTGCAACGAATCCGCCATATTGGTTAAGGCAGTCCAGTTGGTATCTGAAAGTGTGGTAGACGTATTCGGCCAAGTGTAAACGTTCGACGTTCCAAAGGCTGTTTTTGCACCGGTAAAGCCTTGCGTCCAGATATTTTTGAGAAGCGGGGCAAACGAAGAATCTGCCACCGGGCTGGTGAGCAACCGCCAGCCTTCGGTTCCGGTAAGTCGGCCGGAGGATTCTTTGTAATTCTGAATGGCATATTTCTTGAACAGATAGCTTTCCACCGCTCTTCGATCATTATCAGTTAATACTTCATCGTAAATGATAATCTCGGCCACATCTCCTGCTAAATAGTTCGTTCCTCCTTGGCGAACACCTATTACAATTCCATTTCCTGTGGTTGACCGGCCATTGATAGCACTTGAACTTGTAAATCCCCGATCTACAGACAGGGTGGCTTGGGTATCGGTTGCACGAAGATTATACACATGAGCGGTTCCATCGGAGAATTGATTTACAGAACCTGTTTCTACGATTTGACTATTTGATGGAACAAATCGAACGCCAGCCGACCCATTGGTGAATAGTTCAATATGTTCCGGCTCACCCGACAGCAGATAATCGATATCTGTGGTAGCTACTGATGTTTTGGCTACAAGAAATAACTCATAATCAGCATTTTGAATGCCCAAATTGGTGGTTGTCGGCAATCTAAAGTAGGTGTTTGTACCATTAAAACGAAGTGCCGGCAGGTTGTTGATTGCCGAATCGGCGCGAAGAGGACGAATAGCTAACTCACCTTGTGTGGCATTAAATCCCGAACCGCTTAAGTTATTCCAAGTATTCACTGAATCCCCAAAGGTGGTAAGCCCGCGACCGGCATCCAGATGAATGGCTAAGTTGGTGGTTGGGATTGGGGAAGTGAGCCAGTTGAAATTGGCTATGGGTTGCGGAGTTTCATCGCCCGATTCAGGCAAACCATTTCCGAGTGCTCCTAATCTCGATGAATTACTAACATCACTTCCAAAACTAAGTACGGTTCCTTCGTCCAATATGGCTAACCCATGCCTCAGATTAGCTGCAATTGCGATTGCCCTTTTACCTACAATCGCTGCATTGCTCAACAAGGTAGGTTCGGAAAAATCAGTAAACGAAGACCCTTCTATTCCTACTGTATGCGTATTTCCAAAACTAAATACCGGTCCATCATTCATCAAAAGCATACTTGTTTTTTCTCCTGCAATTACATCACTCACTATTTTACCGGAAATATTGGTGCTGATGATTTGTGTGGGAACGTAATTGTCTGTTTTATTGCCTTGGCCCAACTGGCCGTCTGAGTTTTCACCGAAACTGTAGAGGCTGTTATCATCTGCAAGTAACAAAAAGTGTGGATTATTACTACTAAACCCAATTGCACCATCTATAAAGTTTTTGCCCAATGCACTTAGGTGAGAAGCCAGAGTAGGCACATGTAAGGTGTCCGTATTTCCAAACCCCATTTCCCCGTTTCCACCTCTTCCCCAGAGGAAAACACTTCCATCGGAAGCAATAAGCATGCTGTGCTGTGCTCCAACAGCTATGTTTGTTATGGTTTTGCCGCTTATATTGGCGTGGGTAATTTCTGTAGGCACTCTCCGGTTTAAAAAATCGCCCAATCCAAGCTGACCTGAGTCATTACTTCCCATCGCAAATACACTCCCATCTTCGGCTAATAGTAAGGTATGTGATGTGCCTGTGCTTCCAGTTCCCCCATTCCAGCCCGTAGCTACTTTGGTTATTTTTTTCCCACTTATATTGGCATGATCTATTTTCGTGGGTATGTACACATCCACACTATCCACCAATCCTAACGCCCCTTTAAGTCCTTCGCCAAAGACAAATACTTCTCCCTGATCGGTAAGCAGAAACGATTGTTTTCCCCCGGCTGCAATTTCTACAATGGTTTTTCCCGAAAGGTTGGAATGGGAGAGCTCCGTTGGGGTATCCGCGATTCGGTGAAAACTTCTGCCAAGGGAATAATTTATCGTACTATTCCCAAAATCTGCAACATCTCTGCCTCCAAAACTGTAGGCTACACCCGCACTATCAATGATTATACTGTGATCTACACCTGCTGAAAGATGTGTAATCTTTTTCCCAGTGGTAAAGGTATCGTTAATTAATCGGGGAGTATTTACTGTTGCTTGTGTTCCAACCCCGTTTCTTCCATTACCACCATTCCCAAATCCATATACCGTTCCATCATCGGCAAGGATTAATCCGTGTTCATACCCAATGGATATATCGGAAATAGTTTTACCTAAAGTTGACGAACTGGTAAATTCTGTGGGGAAATCCATTAGGTCAAATGCGACATCATCTCCAAAGATAAATACCGTTCCATCCGAAGCCAGCATGAGTGCGGTTTGATGTGTTTTTGAAATCTTCGTAATGGTTTTGCCGGATAGGTTGGCATGTGTTATTGCAGTAGGGGTTCGTAAATCTGCACTTAGCGTACCATGCCCCAGGCCGGTTCCGAAGTTTCCCCAGCTAAATACGGTACCGTCATCGGCAAGCGCCATACTTGAAAGCACCCCTACTTCAATATCAACAAGGGTTTTGTTGCCAAAATTGGCTTTTGGGATTTCTATGGCTAATCTAGATGATATTGTTGCTCCATCTCCTAATTGTCCATTGCTGTTTAATCCAAACCCAAATACATAATTGCTGTCCGAAAGCATTAACGTGTGTTCTGCTCCAGTTGAAATCTGTACAATGTTATGGCCGCTTAAATTGGTGGTATCAATAAGAGTAGGAACCAACACTCTGGAGGGAGAAGTTGACCCAATACCCAGGTATCCATCGTTGTTACTTCCCATACTAAATACCAAACCATCACTAGTTAATAAATATGATCGTTCTTGACCTGCAGCAACGGCCACAAATTTTTTGCCTGTAATATTGGTATGGGTTATTTGGGTGGGGTCTCTTCGGTCAACTATATCGCCATGGCCCAATTGCCCCTCATCGTTTGCTCCAAAACTATACACAGTACTGTCTTCAGCGATTAATAAAGTAAAACTATTACCAGATGCTCCCTTATTGGTGTCAGAAGCAATTATTTTCTTTCCTCCCAGATTAGCATGGGTAATGGAAATGGCAATATCGACCCTACCGTCATTGCCCTGCCCTAGCGTTCCATAGGTTCCATCGCCAAAAGTATAGACCGAACCGTCATCGGTTAAAACGAGACTTTGATTACTACCAACTGCAATTTTGGGAGCAATGGTTTGAGCCTGTGCCAATAAAAAAGTAAAGGAGAAAAAAAGTACCCCAAAAAAACGGGTTAATAAGAATTTCATAAATTTGAAGTGAGTTGATTGAACACCTACAATCTATGATTTCCTGTCTGCGCAAACGTGTCATCTTTCTGTGCAAATATGTCAAATATGACTTTTAATGCTTTTAACGGAAAGGTTTAATCATTGAATCAAGAAGGAGGATCTCCCCTAGAGGGGAGACGAATCCATCAGCAAGTTCGGGATCGTGAATGAATCGGTGCAGATCACGTGTTACAACGAAGTTTCTTCTTCTCCCTTATTCTTTTTGTTACGCAACTTTTTCAGGGCGTACGCTCCACCTGCAGCAGCAAGCAATCCAAGTCCGCCGTCAATTGGGGCTTGTGAAGGCGCTGAAGGAAGTCCAGGTTGGGCAAGAAGAAGGCTTGTTGTTATGAGAAGAATTGAGATCGTGAGGAGAATGAGATACGTTGGTTTCATTTGCTTGAATTAGGAATTAAGAATATGAGAATTACGAATAAGGATATTTCTAATTCGTAATTCTCATATTCGATTATTTAATGAGAGTCATTTTCTTGGTTAGTACTTTGTTGCCCACCTGTAACCGATATACATACATGCCCGAAGCCAGATTTCCGGCATGAAACTGTACGTTGTAACGACCGGCCTGAGTTACTTCATCATTAAGCAGAGTGGCTACTTTACGTCCCAGTATATCGAAGACTTCCAGGCGTACTTTGCTTAGTTCTGGCACTCCAAACTGAATGACCGAACTTGGATTAAACGGGTTTGGGTAGTTCTGTTCCAGTTCAACGGTTTGGGGAAGATCAGAAAAAGGTTCCCCATTCACAGTGGTTGCCGGAGTAATAGTCAGAGTGAAGCGTGCTTCGGCCTGTTTCTGTTTCGCGTGTTTGACAATGGACTCAAGACTTGGCGGAGAGGCAAGATTTTGCATCTTTGCTTTGACAGAAGCCATCGTAAATACGTATGGTTCACTCAGGTTGGTAGTCACATCCAACTCGGAATCGTGCAGGCTTATTTCCCATCCTTCGGGCAGATTAAAATCCGTTTTAGAAATGCGATGTGCTCCTCCAGTTTCAGTAGTTTGCAAGGCAAGCTTCACCTCGTAGGCTTTACTTATCTGCGGCAGGCTGTTAATATCCAGATGAATGGAATCGTTGAGAGCCGATGCAATTGTAACGTACTTACTGGAAAGTGGATTAAGTTGGTAGGCATCAGAGGCATCGATACCGAATTCCCCGGTTTCGGAAAACTGGAACCAGGCTTTGTTGGCATAGCCCGAATCGCTCTTGAATTCCAGGGAGAAGTACGATGGATTAGAAACAGGAGAAACTTTGCCAAGGAATCGTTTCGCGGAGTCTTTTTTAGCACTTTCGGGAATTTCCAGACTCGGACTTCCGCTTATTGTTTGTACAAAGAAGGCATTAAAAGCCCCTACTTCCCCATCGGTTAAACTTCCCAGCGATCCGTTCCAGCTCTTCCATGATGAAGAATTGGTATCATAGACATATACCGAATTCGATAGTCCTGACCTCGTGAATCCGTCCCAGTCGATATCATTGCGGAAAGGATTCCCTACCAACGCCCAGCCGTTTATGTTAGAGTTTAAAAGTGAGGTTAAAGACTGGGTTCCTTTTGGCTCGCGACCTTCCAGCTTAAGTGTTTTAGGAAAGCCTCCATCCCCTGCTACTCCGGGACCATTGTCATCGCTGAATACATACACAAGAATTCCTTCGCCCGGGTTTAGCGAATCTGACAAACTACTTACTGCCGTCCAGTTAGTATCTGATAAACTGGTAGCTGTATTAGGCCAACGATATACGTTAGGGAAACCAAACGTTGTTTTTGCACCGGTGAACCCCTGAGTCCAAAGATTATCTAATAATGGAGCAAAGGAAGAATCAGCAACGGGGCTAGTTAAAATCCTCCAGCCTTCGGTTCCGGTTAGTTGTGCCTGCGATTCTTTGTAATTCTGAATCGCGTACTTTTTGAACAGATAACTTTCTACTGCACGGCGGTCGTTTTCACTTAAAATGTTATTGTAAATGATTACTTCGGCGATGTCGCCATCCAGCCAGAAAAACCCACCGGTGCGTGCTCCCAATATAATGGTCCCATTATCTGAGCTTTGCGCGTTTACACTTGAAACAGTAGCATTGCGGTTTACACTCATAATTGCCTCGGTAGATGTAGCCCGTACGTTATATAATTGTGTTGTGGCATCAGAAAAATCCCCAACTGATCCATTATCTATGTAGGTTGAAGTAGTTGGAATAAACCGGGCTCCCGAAGTTCCGTTCAAGTGAAGTTCATATCGCTCAGCTGATCCGGCTACCAAAAAACTGATATTTGAATTTACCGTTCTTGATTTAGCGACTACAAACATTTCATAATCGGAATTCTGAATTCCAAGATCGGATGCTGTTGGCAAAGTCACATAGGAATTACTTCCGTTAAACCGAACTACCGGTTGATTGTTAATCGCGCTATCCACTAAAACCGGGCGTTGGGCAAGAATGGTTTGAGTTCCGTCATTGTCAGAACTACTCAAATCTCCCCAGGTATTCAGGGAATCATTAGATGAGACAAACCCGGTTCGGGCGGCATTAAGATGCAAGGCAAGGTTAGTGGTAGGGATGGGTGATTGATACGTATTAAAGTCAGTAATTTCTACATGTTCTTTTTGGGCTTGAGACGGATCTCCGGTACCAAGCACTCCCCGGTTTACTGATAACTCTGAAACATTTCCATTGCCTGCAGAAGCTAACACCGTCCCATCTTGTCTTTGTAATAGTGTATGTTGATAAGTAAATGCGATATCACTAATGTATCTGCCTGACACGTTGGTTGAATTAATCTTTGTAGGAACAATGTAATCTGTAAATGAACTTATATTAAACCCAACATACACCGCATTTCCAAACCCAAATACCTCTCCATCATCCGTTAAAATAAGTGTGCCTCTGGTCCCGCTTTGTGTTTTAATTATTTTTTTATTGCTAATACTGGCATGAGTGACAATTCTGGGAGTGTTATTATCTACTTTATCTCCCTGTCCCAGTTGGCCATCGCTATTTTCGCCGAAGGTGATGATTTTCCCATCAGCACGGAGTAGTACGAAAAAACTACCACCAAGGCCTTGCGTCCCTACACTTCCCGAAACAATCTTTTCTTCTGTTACCGTTGCGTGGGTTAAAGGAGTGGGAATGTTAAGATTGGTGGTTGATCCATGACCTAAGGTTCCATTCAGGTTGTATCCAAATGTAAAGACTGTACCGTCGGAAGCTACTAACAGACTGGCAATGCCATTGGTTGCTGCATGGATGATTGTTTTACCGGACAGATTCGCATGAGTTAACTGAACAAGTTGAGCACGTTTAACATTATCGCCCAATCCAAGCTGACCAAAAGAATTTGCCCCGAATCCATACACAGATCCATCTTCCGTAACAATAAATGTAACCGCTATTGAGTCATTATAACCGATTGCAATCTGTGAGGCCACTTTATTATCAATGAGAGAGGCATCCATTAACACCGGTGTATATTGATCCAGGCTATCTGTTATACCCAATTCACCCTTACTGTTTTTTCCAAACTGATAAACCTGATTCTGGGTATTGATCACATAGGTTTGTTTACCTCCTGCAAACACGTTTTTTGCAGGATACCCTCCAATTGCTGAGGGAGGGATTAATGTGGGCGTATTTACAGACGGATAGTTGGACCTTAATGCCACCGGACCAATATAAGTGTCGCCAGAGGCTGCGCCAAAGGTATACAGCAGGCTGTCTGTGGTTATAAAATAGGTATAATTTAATCCGGGGATCATCCTTGCTACGGTTTTCCCATCCATCTGGGATACATTTACTTCTCTGGGGTACTTTTCCTGCGCTCCCCACCTGCCTGTTCCCGAGCTTTTACTTGTGTAGATAATTGTTACTTCATCCGAACTATCCCCTCCAAACGTAAATATTGATCCATCGGATGCTTTCGCATAAACATAAGCAGCTCCTACACTTGCGATTTCCACAATTGTTTTTTCGGATAAACCGGAATGGATGACCTGAACGGGCACCCGATTGTTAACTATTGGTCGGCCTAATCCATAACCTGCACTTCCAAAACTAAATATGCTGCCATCAGATGCTAATAATAATGCATTTTCATCATTTACTCCGTAAAACACGCCGTCTACAATCGTTTTCCCGCTTAAGTTGGAATGTGTGATTTCAGTCGGGACCAATACATCACTGGCAGGAGCAGAATCAAAACCAAGAGGTCCGTTTCGATATCCAAAACTAAATACTTTACCTGACTCTGTAATAATGAGGCTTATCGCTCTGCCCGCTATCGCTTTTTTTATCGTTTCGGTAGTATCAGGAAATATGGTATCAATACGAAATGGAGATAACTTTGGAATCTGAGTACCATCCCCCAACTCTCCATTAGAATTTCTCCCAAAGGCCCAGAACTCTCCTTCATCTGTTTCAAGAATAACATGTTCTGCACTCGCAGACATTCTGATAATTTTTTTGCCTGCCATTCCGGATAGCAAAGTAGGTGTGGAAATC